>CAZEEQ010000022.1:0-18594 GCA_964511255.1 uncultured Paraperlucidibaca sp. | reverse complement strand
GCACTTTCAACTAGCTTATTGCCAAGGTAGGACACCTGCTCTCTTATTGTTTGAAGGCCGGACATGAAATCTCCGTAGTTGCCTATTCCAATGTATAGGGCGCCTAGTGCGACAGCGATTCTGCCCTTCCCTTTGATTGATCCCTCTTCAATCTCTAGTGAGATCGAATAGTCAGGAACCTTAAGAGACTTTTCGATGTACTCGTCCCAAGCATCAAAGACACTTGACGAGTAGAGTTCGAAGTCGTCTTTAGAAAGACTTCGAACAGCAATCAGGAATTCCGAGTTTCCTATGTCAATCATTCCATTCACCGCTACGATGTTCGTGCTGCCCTAACTTGGTTTATACAGCAACCCTGCCGTGTAATAATTTCGATCTGCTGCATAAGATGGGGGAGGGAGCAAGATATCCAAGGCATTCAAACCCTTGGAAAACCACACGCAGCACTCCCTGCCGACAAACACCGCAAATCCTCTGTCACCGAGCATGCCACCTCCATCCTGCCGGGAACAGCCCCCGCCGACCAACGATCATTCGCCCCGCAACCCGCTCACGCCGGCACCCATCCAGAGCGCATCTCGATTATCATTGCCGCATCATCACCACACACCGCGTCAAGGACATCTCCATGCTGGACCCGAAACTGCTGCGCCAGGACCTCGCCACCGTTGCCGCCGCGCTGGCCAAGCGCCATGTCAGCCTCGACAGCGAGGCCTGGAGCGCGCTGGAAAGCCGCCGCCGTGAGCTGCAACTGGAAACCGAGCGGCTGCAGGGCGAGCGCAATGCCGGCTCCAAGCGCTTCGGCATGGCGAAGAAGGCGGGCGAGAACACCGATGCGCTGCAGGCCGAGATGACGGCGCTGAATGCGCGTCTGGCCGAGGTCGAACAGGCCTCGCAGGCGGTGCAGGCGGAATGGCAGGCGCTGGCGCTGGCCGTGCCCAACCTGCCGCACGACAGCGTGCCGGCCGGGAAGGGCGAAGAAGACAATGTCGAAGTGCGGCGCTGGGGCACGCCGCCCGTGCTGGCCTTCGAGGCGCAGGATCACGTCGCCCTTGGCGAGAAGCTGGGCATGGATTTCGAGCGCGCCAGCAAGCTCAGCGGCGCTCGTTTCACCGTGCTCAAGGGCCCGCTGGCGCGTCTGCATCGCGCCCTGACCCAGTTCATGCTCGATGTGCACACCCAACAGCATGGCTATGAAGAGCTTTACGTGCCTTACCTGGTCAATGCCGAGAGCCTGCAGGGCACCGGCCAGCTGCCCAAGTTCGCCGAGGACCTGTTCAAGGTGCCGGGCGAGCGCGACCTCTATCTCATCCCGACCGCGGAAGTGCCGGTGACCAACCTGCATCGCGATGAAATTCTCGCGGTCAGCGAGCTGCCGAAGCGTTACACCGCGCACACGCCGTGCTTCCGCAGCGAGGCCGGCTCCTATGGCCGCGACACCCGCGGCATGATCCGCCAGCATCAGTTCGAGAAGGTCGAGCTGGTCCAGTTCGTGCGCCCGGAAGAATCCGATGCCGCGCTGGAAACCCTGACCGGCCATGCCGAGGCCATCCTGCAGAAGCTGGAGCTGCCGTACCGCACCATGCTGCTCTGCGGCGGCGACATGGGCTTTTCGGCCTGCAAGACCTATGACCTCGAAGTCTGGCTGCCGGGGCAGGGCAAGTACCGCGAAATCTCGTCCTGCTCCAGCTTCGGCAGCTTCCAGGCGCGTCGCCTGCAGGCGCGCTACCGTCACCCGGACACCGGCAAGCCCGACCTGCTGCACACGCTCAACGGTTCCGGCCTTGCCGTCGGTCGCACGCTGGTGGCCATCCTCGAGAATTACCAGCAAGCTGACGGCAGTGTGCGCATCCCGGCCGTGCTGCAGCCTTACCTCGGTGGTCAGACCGCGCTCGTGCCCGTGGCCAACTGAGGGCGATCCGCATGGAAACGCTGCCGCTCGGCTTTCGTCTGAAGGATCAGCCCTGCCTGGTCGTGGGCGGTGGCGACATCGCCGCGCGCAAGGTCTCGCTGCTGCTGCGTGCCGGTGCCCGGGTTACCCTGGTGGCACCGGAGGTTCTGCCTTCGCTGCGCAGCCAGATCGAGGCGGCCGGCGGCAACGTGCAGGCGCGCCGCTACCTGTCAGAGGACCTGGACCACCAGACCCTGGTGATTGCCGCCACCGATGACGAGCCCCTCAACGCCGAGGTCTCGCACGCCTGTCAGCAGCGTCGCATCCCGGTCAACGTGGTGGATGCCCCGACGCTGTGCACCATCATCTTTCCCGCCATCGTCGACCGCTCGCCGATCCTCATCGGCATCTCCAGCAATGGCGTGTCGCCGGTGCTGGCGCGGATGCTGCGCGGCAAGATCGAGTCCATGATTCCGGCAGCCTACGGTCGCCTCGCCAGCCTGCTCGGCGAGTTCCGCAGTCAGGCCAAGCAGACGTTTCCCGACACCTCGGCACGGCGCGCCTTCTGGGAAGCCCAGTTGCAGGGGCCGATGCCGGACCTGGTGTTCAGCGGACGCGAGCAGGATGCGCGCCAGCATCTGCAGCAGGCCCTGGACAACCCCGGGCGGGCGCCCTCCGGCGAGGTCTATCTCGTTGGTGCCGGCCCCGGCGACCCCGACCTGCTGACCTTCAAGGCCCTGCGTCTCATGCAGCAGGCCGATGTCATCGTCTATGACCGTCTTGTCTCCGAGCCCATTCTCGACCTCTGCCGCCGTGATGCCGATCGCATCTATGTCGGCAAGGCGAGGGCGGACCACGCGGTGCCGCAAGAGGGCATCAATGCCTTGCTGGTGCGCCTGGCACAGGAGGGCAAGCGCGTCTGCCGTCTCAAGGGCGGTGACCCGTTCATTTTCGGGCGCGGCGGCGAGGAAATCGAGGAACTGGCCGAGGCCCGCATCCCGTTCCAGGTTGTGCCCGGCATCACGGCGGCCAGCGGTTGTGCGGCCTATGCCGGCATCCCGCTGACGCACCGCAATCACGCGCAGTCGGTGCGTTTCGTCACCGGCCACCTTAAGGACGGCACGCCGGACCTGCCCTGGGCAGAGCTGGTGCATCCCCACCAGACGCTGGTGCTCTACATGGGGCTGGTCAGCCTCGGCCCCATCCGCGAGCAGTTGCTGGCGCATGGTCTGGGTTCCGACACCCCGGTGGCGATGATCTCCAAGGGCACGACGGCGCAGCAGCAGGTGATTACCGGCACGCTGTCGAATATCGTGGAAAAACTCGCGGATCATCCGCTGCCGGCGCCGACATTGATCATCGTGGGTGAAGTCGTGAAGCTGCGTGAACAGCTGAACTGGTTTTCACAGGATGGCGTCTGACGCGCCGCCCCCGGCGGCTGGCAGGCCGCTAACCGCCGGGCGGCAAGCTCAGTCCTGAACTTGCAGCTCGCGCGCGCGACTGAAGACATAACGCAGCTTTTCATACTCGAACGGCGAATTGAGCTGACCGTAACGGAACTCGGTCGTTTCGCGTTCGTTGACCACTTTCACGACACTGATCTCGGGATGATCGGTGCTGGTCGCCGCCACATTCAGGAAGTTGATGCCCTCGCCAATGCCAAAATCGGCCGCCCGGCCGCTGGCATCACGCACATTGGAGGGGCCCAGTATCGGCAGCATGACGTACGGGCCTTGTTTGACGCCGTAAAATCCGAGGGTCTGGCCAAAATCCTCAGGCTGCCTGTCGAGCCCGATGCGGCTGGCCGGATCCCAAATGCCTGCCAGACCCACCGTGGTATTCAGCAACAGGCGGCCGCTCGTGTTCAGTGACCGCTTGCCCTTGAGCTGCAGCATGCTGTTGACCAGGTTGCTGACATCCCCCAGGTTGCTGAAGAAATTGCTGACACCACTGCGCAGCACATCGGGCACGAAGAAGCGGTAGCTGCGAACGATCGGCAGCAGCACCTTTTCATCCACGCGCTGGTTGAAGTGGTAAAGGCGGCGGTTTGCCGACTCCCAGGGGTCCGGCACCACCAGTGCTTCCAGCGTGGCCTGTTCGAACGTGACGGCATCATCGTCACTTTTCAGGTACTTCAGTGACTCCAGGGGGCGGGTGAAGCCTTCATCGTCCTGTGCTGTTTCAGAGGCCCAGGCCGGCAGCGGGCAGAGCAGGGCGGCCAGCAGGGCGTAGCGCAGGGACTTATTCACGGAAGAACTCCATCATGTCATCGACATTGACGCGATAGTTCAGGTTGCCGAGATGACCGCCATGCGGGTACACGGTCAGACGGTCACCCAGTGTCTCGTGCAGGAAAGCGAGGTCGCCGCGTCCGAGGATGAGGTCGTCGGCATTGGTCATGACAGCGATCTTGGGGCTGCTGCGGAGATAGTCCTCGATGGCATACAGACTGACCTCGCGAATCAGGTGACTCATGTCCGTACCACCGAAGCGCTTGCGCCAGAACGGCAGCAATTGCTCCCGGATGTAGCAGTCGAAGTTGCACAGCAGCGCGGTCCGCAGATAAGGCGTGAGGCTGCTGCCCTCGGTGATCACGGCATCGGCCGGAACGATTTCGCCGCGCTTGTTGACCAGATCGGAGGTGAAGACGATGTCTGCCGCGGCAAAACGGAAAACGGTGCCGATCAGCATGGCAAGCTCTTCGTTGCTCAGCCCCTGGGAGGACTGCTGAAAGTCATACAGCATCGCGGCATCGATCTGGATATGGCCTTTGGCATGGAAATAAGTCGCCAGCTTGTTGAAGATCACATCATAAAAAGACTGGGTGTTGGTGATGCCTTTGACATCCGTCATGACCAGCCGATCGAGATTGCTGGTCGAGGTGAACAGGTTGACCGGCGGATTGAGCATCAGCACGCGCTTGAAACTGAAGGCCTGTTCGGTTTCATCGAGATGGCTGACAAAAGCGGCATTGAGAGCGCCCAGCGAATAGCCGGCGAGAAAGAACTCGGTCACTGGCAGGTCCGCTTGCTGCTCGCGCACAGCCTTCATGACATTGTAGAGGTCGCGGGCATCTTCCTTGCTGAATCCCGGTGTCGCGAAACGGGAGGCCGCCGCCATGAAGTCGTAGCTGGTCGGCGAGGACAACTGCACGACATGGTAGCCATGCTTGTAGAAAGCCTTCTTGAGCGACTCCATGGTGCTGCTGGCGTAGTTTGAGCCGGTGCCGGCGATCAGGAAAACCAGCGGTGCAGCGACGGGCTGACGGGCAATGCGGTATTTGAGCTTCTTGACCGCCCAGAGGTTGTCCGGCAGCGTGAACTCGCGCTCGGGCCGCAGCGTGAGCGCATAGTCATCCTGGTCGATATTGCGGTCGGCCGGGAGGCCTTCCGGCTGAAACGGCGCCGGTGTCGAGGCGATGGTTGCAATGAAAGGATTGACCAGCGGATAGCCGTAAGTCGCGGCATCGATCGTCTTGGCGCAGAGCGCAGCCGGCAGCACGAGCGTGCCCAAGGCGAGCAGCCATGTGGACAAAGACACGGACAAACGGACTCGGCAGATCATCAGGCAAGACATCGGGCGTCCTTGAGTTGACGGGTGCAGGAAGTGATTTCCCCAACGGCACAATAACGTGCATGCGCCAGTCGTGGCTGACCAGATATCGGCAGAGTAGCGCAGAGGGACGCCCGAAAGCAGCTTTTGAGGCCGCTAGGCGATCCTGAATAATTTATTATTTAACATAATATAAATTATACGCATAGAAATAGGGGTGCGAAAAAAGGGCTAATCCGTCCGAACTGGCCCTGCAATCTGGAACCCGTCACCGGGTCTGCCGGGTTCACACCAACGGGCGTCCTGTCCGCAGTCGCCAGCGGAAATCACGCAGCACCAGCGTGAACGGCAACTGGCGGATGAAGCGCGGCAAGCACCGGTTGATACCGCCGATCACGGCCATGAGCCGGTTAAAACGACGCTGCTGGGCATCGCTCCAGGAAAAATGCATTTGCGTACGCAACGGCGCCGGCAGGAAACCGATGGTCACGAAACGGTTGAACCGTGCAAACAACACGCGTAACACCGGTGACAGGAACTTGAGATCCGTCAGCGCCGTCAGATACGAGCGCATGGCGTCGTCAATATGGGCACTGGCCAGCCTTTGCTCGAAATAGGCCTCGAAATCAGCCTGGCTGACCGGCCACATGTCCTGACGCACCTGCAAGGTTGTGCCCAGGCTGTGGGCCAGTTGATAAAACGCCTGATTGCGCTCAGGCGTCATCTGACTGCCACGCAGTTTGGCGCGGGTGTCTTTGTAGCCCCAGTAAATGCAGGCAGCTACCCACAACTGCAGCTCGGGATCAAAGGCGTTGTATTGGACCGGAGAATCGCTGGTCGAGCGCACCCGCGCATGCTGACCGTTGACGGCCTTGCGATACGCCAGCTTCTCTTCCCGTGAACCCACCAGTGCCACGGCCAGATAGGTGATGGTGGTCCGGGTACGCTTGAGCGGATGCTTGAACAGCGAGCCGCTGTCGACTTTGCTGAGCATCACGCCATAAGCGACCGGGGCATGACTGAGCTGCATGATGACATTGGCGGCTCCGCCGAGAATGCCGAGACCATCGAGAATGCCGGGAAAACGGGCATCGATGCTGCGCATATCGAGCACCGCTTCGGGAGGTAATGATGAACCCGTGTCCGGTTCCTGTTTTTTCTGCGACGTGATGGCTGCAGGCCTGTTCATGATAAAGCACCTTGAGAATACAAAAAACTTAAAGCGTTTCATTGTTTCACTTCGGATCATAGTTTGACTCTGCAGTCACGCGCAACCAACGGGAACAATCTGGTTAAATGCCGGCTGAGCAGGACTCCCCTGCCCCGCTGCCCGAGAACATCCTGAGTCTGACCCGCCTTGAGTCAGGCTTGCCGCCTTAAGGAGCGCCTCATGCGCCAGCAACGCGCCAGTCTGCCTTTCATTCTGATCACGGTGTTTGTCGACGTGCTGGGTATCGGCCTCATGCTGCCGGTGCTGCCGGCCGTGGTCGGCGAACTGGCCGGCTCGCCGGATGTGCAGGCCTATTGGTATGGCGCGCTGATGGTGACTTTCGGGCTCGTGCAGTTTCTCTGCATGCCGCTGCTCGGCGCCCTGAGCGACCGTTTCGGCCGCCGTCCGGTGCTGCTGTTGTCCATTTTCGGGCTGGGTGTCAGCTATCTGGTCACGGCCACCACGCAGTCACTGACCATTCTGTTGCTGTCGCGTGTGGTCAGTGGCGCCACCAGCGCCAGTTTCACAGTGGCCAATGCCTATGTCGCCGATATCACGACCCCGGAAAACCGCAGCAAAGGTTTCGGCGCCATCGGTGCGGCCTTCGGCCTCGGCTTCATTGTCGGGCCCATGCTGGGCGGTCTGCTGGCCGCCGGCGATCTGCGCCTGCCGTTCTGGATCGCCGCCGGCATGGCGCTGCTGAACTGGCTGTACGGCTATTTCGTGCTGCCTGAATCACTCCCGGTCGAGCGCCGCCGTCCGGTCGAGCTCAAGCGCGCCAACCCTTTCGGTGCGCTCAGGCATCTGACCAGCCTGCACGGCATCGGTTTGCTGATCCTGGTCTATACCCTGGTTCTGCTGGCGCAATGGATTCTGCAGACGACCTGGGTGCTCTATACCAGCTTCCGCTTCAACTGGACGCCGGCGGACAACGGCATCGCCCTCTGCCTGGTCGGTCTTACCGCGGTACTGGCCCAGGGCGTGTTGCTCTCCAAGCTGCTCAAGCACTTCGGCGAGACACGACTGGCACTGATCGGCATGACGTCGGCCATGCTCGCATCCATAGGGTATGGACTCGCTGACCAGAGCTGGATGCTCTATGTGCTGATCGTGGCCAATATGCTGTCATTCACCACCTCGCCGGCCTTGCAGGGCATCATTTCCAAGGCAGCGCATGAGACCGAGCAGGGTCTGACGCAGGGGGCGCTGAATGCCATCGCCAGCCTGACCACGGTGGTGGCGCCGCTGATCGGCACGCCGTTGCTAGGCGCCGTGGCGGACCTGCCGGCGCACGACTGGCGTCTGGGCGCGACGTTCTTTGCCAGCGCCAGCCTCCAGATCACGGCGCTGCTGCTGGCGCGCTGGCATTTCCGCCGTCAGGCCGGACTTGCCTCGCTGCCGGCCGCCTCGCCATAGAAAACGGATAAGGCGCGCGGCCAACATATGAAATGGCATACGCATGTACGGGTGTTTTCAGTACAATCCGCGCCATGAACTCGCCCGCCGCCTCCGCATTCCCCTGCCCCTGCCCGGGCCTCGACCTTTTGCATGTCGATGCCGATTGCGTGGTGCTGGTGAAACCCTCCGGGCTGCACAGTGTGCCCGGACTCGGTGACGACAAGCAGGACAGCATCCTGACGCGTCTCCAGGCCCATGATCCCGCCATCCACGCGGTGCATCGTCTCGATCGTGACACCTCCGGCGTCATGGTCTACGGGCGCCACAAGGGCGCCATCAGTCATCTCGGCAAACAATTCCAGGCACGCACCGTCGACAAGCGCTATGTCGCGCTGGTCGGCGGCGACCTCCAGCCGGATGCCGGCGAGGTCGATCTGCCGATCCGCTACGCCCCGGAAATCAAGCCGCGCCAGGTGGTCGATCCGGTTAACGGAAAGCCGGCGCAGACGCTTTGGCAGGTGCTGGAACGCCGCCCCGGCGGCACCCTGGTGGCGCTGACGCCGATCACCGGACGCACGCATCAATTGCGTGTTCATTTGCAGGCGCTGGGCCATCCCATCGCGGGTGACAGCCTGTATGCCCCGCCGGCCTTGCAGCAGGCCAGCCCGCGTCTGTGTCTGCATGCGGCCGAACTGGCTTTTGACCATCCCGCCAGTGGCGAACGCCTGCACTTCAATGTGCCGGAAGAATTCTCATCCATTTTCTTTTGATTATTACGTAACTATATGAAAAACAACGCACCTGCTTTGGGTCAACGCTGGATATCCGATGCCGAGCCCGAGCTCGGCCTCGGTGTGGTCATCGAGGTCGATCCGCGCGCCATGACCGTCCTTTTCCCGCGCAGCGAAGAGACTCGAGTCTATGCCCGCGCCAACGCGCCACTGACGCGCATCCAGTTTGGCATCGGCGATCGCATCGAGGATGTCGATGGCAAGGCCTGGGTAGTCACCGAAGTGCAGGAGCGTCACGGCCTTTTCCGTTACGCCGCCCGCGACGAGGCGGGTGAAGAAAAGGAGCTGATGGAAACGCGCCTGTCGGCCGATCTGCGCCTGTCACGACCGCGCGAACGCCTGCTCGCCGCCCAGATCGATGGCAAGCAATGGTTCCAGCTCCGCCTCAATGCCGCCCGTGAGCAACAGCAGCTGGCGCAGAGCCCGGTGCGTGGCCTGCTCGGTGCCCGTGTCGGACTGATTCCGCACCAGCTGTCAGTCGCTCATACGGTGTCTCAGCGCCTCAACCCGCGCGTGCTGCTGGCCGATGAAGTCGGCCTCGGCAAGACCATCGAAGCCGGCCTCATCCTGCATGCCCAGGTCCAGCAGGGGCGCGCTTCGCGCGTACTCATCCTGGTGCCGGACAGCCTGGTGCATCAGTGGCTGGTGGAAATGCGCCGCCGCTTCAATCTCGCGTTCAGCCTGTTCGACCTGGAGCGCTGCGCGGCCCTGGCCGAGGCGGGTGACAACCCGTTCCTGAGCGAGCAGCTGGTGCTGGCGCCGCTGTCGCTGCTGACCGATCACCCGAACCTGCTGACCTCGGCCGCCGAAGCGCCCTGGGATGTGCTGGTGGTCGACGAGGCCCATCATCTCGCCTGGTCGCCGGAAGAGGCCAGCATTGAATATGACGTGGTGGCCGCGCTGTCGGAACAGATCCCGGGCTTGCTGCTGCTCACCGCCACGCCGGAGCAGCTGGGCGTCGAGAGTCACTATGCCCGTCTGCACCTGCTGGATCCGGCCCGCTATCCGTCGCTGGACGCCTTCCTGGACGAGCATGACAGCTGGCGCGATACCCGCGATCTGGCGGATGCCCTGCTCGGTGACCAGGTTCCGGCCGCCGCCGGCAAGCGTCTGCAGCAGTTGCTGCCGGACCTGACGCTGGATACCGCCGAGGGCCGCGAGGCGGCACTGAAGTCGCTGCTCGACCGCCATGGGCTCGGCCGCGTGCTGTTCCGCAATACCCGCGCCGCTGTCGGCGGCTTCCCGGCACGTGCCAGCCATGCCGTGCCGCTGCCGGTGCCGGAAAGCTATGCGGCCTGGATCGCCAAAGGTGCCATCTGGCCCGAAACGCGTGTCGAAGAGGATACCTGGCTCGCCGATGACCCGCGCCTGCCCTGGCTGGCCGCCTGGCTGAAGAAGCACAAGCGCGACAAGTGCCTGCTGATTACCCGCACCGCGCCGGTTGCCGAGGCCCTGGAAACCTGGCTGCGCCTGCGGGAAGGCATCCGCACCGCGGTCTTCCATGAAGGCATGAGCCTGCTCGAGCGCGACCGCGCCGCAGCTTACTTCGCCGACCCGGATATGGGCGCGCAGATCCTGCTCTGCTCCGAGATCGGCTCGGAAGGGCGCAATTTCCAGTTTGCCCATCATCTCGTGCTCTTCGACCTGCCGGATAACCCCGATCAGCTCGAACAGCGCATTGGTCGTCTCGACCGCATCGGCCAAACCGAAACCATCCAGCTGCATGTGCCCATGCTCGAGGGCTCGGCACAGGCGCGTTTGTTCCGCTGGTATGACGAAGCGCTGTCGGTATTCGCGCGCTGCTCGCCGACGGCACCGACCGTGCATGAGCACTATCTCGGCGAACTCAAGCCACTGCTGCGTCCGGCCGCCGATGAAGCCGAACTCGATGCGCTGATCGTCAAGGCCGTGGCGCTGCGCGAAACCCTGGAAGAAGAAATGGCCGAAGGCCGTGATCGTCTGCTGGAGCTGCAGTCCTGCCGTCGCGACCTGGCGGACCCCCTGGCGGCGGCACTGGCTGGTCAGGATGAGGACAGCCGCCTGGACGACTTCATGCTCGCTGCCTGGGAGGCGTTCGGTGTTCATGTCGAGGATCACGGTGCCCACCGCACCTGGATTTTGCAGCCGGGCGAACACCAGCTGATCGACGCCTTCCCGGGTCTTGACCCGGATGGCATGACGGTCTGTGCCGACCGGGCCACCGCCCTCGCCCACGAAGACTGGCATTTCCTGACCTGGGAGCACCCCATGGTCCAGGGCACGCTGGAATGGCTGGCGCAGGCGCCACAGGGCAGTGTGCAGGTTGCCGTGCTGCGCAACAAATCGGTGAAGCCGGGCACCTTCCTGCTGGAAGCCTGGTATCAGGCCACGACACAGGCGCCGGCCGGGCTGGCGCTGGATCGCGTGCTGCCGGCCGAACCGCTGCGCCTGCTGATGGATGCCAAGGGCCGCAATCTCGCGCCTCAGGTCGCAGCGGCCGCCCTGGCACGCCAGCTCGATGTGCCGGAAACCAAGCTTGCGCGGAGCGTCATCAAGGCGCACCGTGATGACGCCGAAGCGCTGATCAATTTCGCGGAAACCGAAGCCGGCAACCAGGGCAAGCAATGGCTGGCCACGGCACGCGCGGCCTGGGAAACGCTCGAAGGCGGCGAACTGCAGCGCCTGCAGGCGCTGAAAGCGGTCAATCCGTCGGTGCGTGACAGTGAGGTTGCTGCGCAGGCGCAACGTGTCGCCGATGGCCTGGCAGCGTTGGAGCGGCTACAGATGTCGCTGTATGCGGTGCGGTTGATTATCGCGGCTTGATACTGCCGTCGGTCACCCACCCCGATGGCCCGCGTGACAGCCCTCACTCATCCAGGTAGCGCTCGACATCGAGCGCGGCCTGGCAACCGGCACCGGCCGAGGTAATGGCCTGGCGGTAAACGTGATCGGCGACATCGCCGGCCGCAAACACGCCCGGAATGCTGGTCGCGGTGGCGTAACCCTCGCTGCCGCCTTGCACCTTGAGATAGCCGCCGTTGTGCAGCGCCAGCTGATCACTGAACAAGCCGGTGTTAGGCGTGTGGCCGATGGCCACAAAGAAGCCCTCCACGGTCACCTCGGACGGGCTGCCATCGTGGTGCCGCAGACGCACTCCGGTGACGCCGCTGTCATCGCCCAGCACTTCATCCACCTCGGCATTGAGCCGGAGCTCGATCTTGCCTTCGGCGACCCGGGCCCTCAGGCGATCCTGCAGGATTTTCTCGGCGCGGAACGTGTCGCGGCGATGAATCAGCGTCACCTTGCTGGCCAGATTGGCCAGGTACAGCGCCTCTTCCACCGCGGTATTGCCGCCGCCGACAACGGCGACCGGCTTGTTGCGGTAGAAAAAACCATCACACGTGGCGCAGGCCGACACGCCCCGGCCCTGAAACGCGGCTTCCGACGGCAGGCCGAGATAACGTGCGCTGGCGCCAGTCGCGATAATCAGCGCATCAGCCGTGTACTCACCGCTGTCACCCACCAGACGGATGGGCTTGCTGCGCACATCGGCGGTATGGATGTGGTCATAGACGATTTCCGTCTCGAAGCGCTCGGCATGCTCGCGCATGCGGTCCATCAGCGCCGGGCCGGTCAGGTCGTGCGGGTCGCCCGGCCAGTTGTCGACTTCGGTCGTGGTGGTGAGCTGGCCGCCGGCTTGCAGGCCGGTGATCAGCAGCGGCTTGAGGTTGGCGCGCGCGGCATAAACGGCGGCCGTGTAGCCGGCCGGGCCGGAGCCCAGGATGATGACGCGTGCGTGCTGGGTGGCAGACATGATGTCCTCTCCATTATTTCAATGAGAACAGCGATTTACATCATTAATGTCAGGTTGCATGAGGCGCTGTCGAGGCATCGGCGGAGGCTGTCCGCCGAGCCTGTGTAGCAGCGCCTTCAGAGCTTGGCGGCGTTTTCGCTCAGGTATTCGGCGACACCGGCAGCCGTCGGTTTCATGCCCTTGTCGCCCTTGCGCCAGCCGGCCGGACAGACTTCACCGTTCTCTTCGGTGAACTGCAGGGCTTCGATGACACGGATCAGCTCATCGACATCTCGTCCCAGCGGGAGGTTGTTGACGACCTGGTGCTGCACGACACCGTTCTTGTCGATCAGGAAAGTGGCCCGCAGCGCGACGCCCGCATCATGCTCAATGCCATAGGCGCGCACGATCTCATGCTTGATGTCGGCGACGATGGGGAACTGCACTTCGCCGATGCCACCCTTCTCCACCGGCGTGCTGCGCCAGGCGTAGTGGACATCCTCGGAGTCGATGGAGACGCCGATGACCTGGACACCCAGTGCCTTGAACTCAGCGATGCGATGATCGTGGGCGATGATTTCCGACGGGCACACAAAGGTGAAATCCTTGGGCCAGAAGAACAGCGCAACATACTGGCCACGATAGTCGGACAGCTTGAAGTCGGGCTGGATGCTGCCGTTGGGGAGCACGGCGGCCGAGGTGAAATCAGGTGCGGTCTTGTTGACGAGAACAGTCATGTTTATCTCCGGTCAGGGATTGAGGCAGGTTCAAAGGGAACCAGGCCATCATCGCGACTTGCCGAAGAATTCTGAAATTAATTGTTTATTATAAATTGATAGCCAAAAACTACTAAAATGGCAACACACTCAATTCAGCTGCGCCGTCCGTTGCGGACAATTAAGCATGCGGGATGCCGACAGCCAGTGCGGATCGGGATAGTAGGAAAACACGAATTGTCCGCCTTTGAGGGCGTCGATCATGCGTTTGGCAATGCCGCTGCGCACCGCCGGGCAACCCCAGCTGCGCCCCAGACGACCCAGCGCCTGAGCCACTTCCGCATTCACATAAGGGGCGCCGTGCATGACGATGGCGCGCTCGCGGGCACGGTCATTGAAACCGGGATCAAGGCCATCCATGCGCAGGGAATAGCCGTTGCTGCCGTCATAGCTCTCCTGGGTCCGGAATAGACCGAGACTGGTCGCGAGACTCCCGTTCTCGTTGGAAAAGTGCCGGGTCAGGTTATCGCCGGAATTGCGGCCATGCGCGACCAGTTCGTGAAAGAGCAACTGGCGCCGTTTGAGGTCGAACACCCAAAGCCGTGGCTCAATGGAGGGTCTGGAGTAGTCGATCACCGCCAGACGGGACGATGCCGGCATGCCCTGGCTGGTGGCACAGGTCATGGCCTGCAGGGCCAGCCTCAGCACCGTCGGGTCGAGATCCGGCGCGGCTGACGAAAGCGCCGTCAGGGGAGAGGCAACGAGGTGAGTGCCACCGGCAAACCGCTCGGTGGCGTGCAGCGCCGTGACCGACAACGGCAGCAGTAATAGCGCAGATAACAAGATGCGCATGTGATTTCCCGCCCTGTTGACCACGATGCCCCCGGATTGAGGTATCCAGTATAGCATGGGGCTCATTTCAGCCCGTTCAAGGAGGACTTCATGCTGCCATGGCAAAAACGTACCCGTCAGGTTCTGCTGGCGACCTGTCTGTCACTGCTGACCTGGGGCGCTGCCGCCACGCCTGCGGATGCCTTGCTGGAACAGACGCTCAGCCCTCAGCTTGCTGCCCGGCAGCCGCTGCAGGTCGCAGACTCGGCGCTGCCGCAAGCCGTCGCGCGCTTCTATGAGGATCGTCAGTGGCACGCCATCTGGAGTGACGCGCGTTACCGCGCCCTGCTGGAGCAGATTGAAGGCCTCCAGGCCGATGGTCTTGATCCGGAAGATTACAGCCTGTCACGCCTGCAGGCCCTGAGCACCGCCGGCCATGATCCGGCACAGCTCGCCGAGCGCGAAATACTGGCCACCCGCGCCTATCTGCAAGCCCTGATTGACCTCTACCGCGGCAAGGTTGATCCGGTGAAGCTGGATCCGCACTGGAATTTCGACAGCCGCCAGATCGCCCCGGAACGCGGCTTGCAGCTGGCGCGCGAAGCCGTGGAGGATAACCGGATCGCCGACTTCTTCCGGCTCGCGCGGCCGACCCTGCCGCAGTACAACATCACCCGCGCCGCCCTCGCCCGTTATCGCGGCATCATTCACGAGTACCAGGGCTGGCCGCAGATCCCCGAAGGCAGCCCGCTCAAGCCCGGCATGACCGACCCGCGTGTCGCTCTGCTACGTCAGCGTCTGCAGATGGCCGGCCTGCTCGCCGCCACTGGCCTGCCGCCCTCCGACCGCTATGACCCGACGCTGAAAGCGGCTGTGCAGCGCTTCCAGCGCGAGTCCTACCTTGATGCCGATGGCGTGGTGGGCGGCAGCACGGTGCGTGAGCTGAATATCCGTGTCGAAGATCGTATCGGGCAGTTGCGCGCGAACCTCGAGCGCATGCGCTGGTTCCTGCGCAAGCAGCGCGAACGCGCGGTGATCATCGACCTCGCCGGCTACCGCATCCTCTATCAGGAGGGTGACAAAGTGGTCTGGAAGTCTCGTGTGCAGATCGGCAAAGCGGTGCGCCAGACCCCCATTTTCCAGTCCGAGGTCACGCATCTCACGCTCAACCCGACCTGGACCGTGCCACCGACCATCTTGCGCGAGGACTCGTTGCCGGCGATACGCCGTGATCTCAGTTATCTGACGCGGAACCGCATCAAGGTGCTCGATGCCAGCGGCAAGGTGCTGGCGCCATCCGCGGTAAATTGGGCCCGCCCCGGCAACATCCTGCTGCGCCAGGATGCCGGCCCCGGCAATTCGCTGGGCCAGTTGGTCATCCGCTTCCCCAACGACTACGCCATCTATCTGCATGATACGCCGCACAAGCATCATTTCAGCGCCAGCCAGCGCGCCTTCAGCTCTGGCTGCATCCGCGTCGAAAACATCAAGGAGCTGGCCGTGCTGCTGCTCAATGACGGCGAGAAATGGAGTCCGGCAGGGCTCGACAAGGCGCTCGAGGACAACAAGACCCGTCAGGTCAACCTGAGTCGCCGGGTACCTATCCTGCTGGCCTACTGGACCGTGGACATTGGCAACGATGGCTATGTCTCCTTCAAACCCGATGTCTATGGCCAGGATGCCCTCATTCTGAAGGCTCTGGATGAACGACCGGGACGCTGAGCGGTTTCTGGCTGGAGACTGGGATGGATAGCCTCACGGACCTCATGCCGGCAGCCTCGGCGCTGGGCGTCGGCCTCATGATCGGCCTTGAGCGCGAGCGCAAAAAGGGTGAGGGAGAGCAGCGCGCCGCCATCGGACTGCGCACCTGCGCGGTCACCGCGGTGCTCGGATATGTGGCCATCACGCTCGGCGGCATCACCTTGCTGGCCGTTGTCCTGCTGGCACTGGGCGTCTTGCTGGCGGCCAGTTATCTGCGCGCTCGGCGCGATGATCCCGGCCTGACCACCGAAGTGGCTCTGCTGCTCACCGCCTGCCTGGGCGGACTCTGTGTCCGCGAGCCGGCTACCGCCGTGGCGCTGGCAGTGGTACTGACGGCCCTGCTGGCATTGCGCGAACCACTGCACCACTTCGCCAGGCGCTGGATCAGCGAACGCGAGGTGCGCGATGGCCTGATCCTCGCCACGGCCGCGTTGGTGATATTGCCGTTGCTGCCGAATCGCTTCATGGGCCCTTATGAGGCCATCAACCCGTATGAAGTCTGGCGGTTTACCGTCCTGCTCATGGCCATCAGTGCCCTCGGTCATCTCGCCGTGCGGCTGCTGGGGTCACGCCACGGACTGGCCCTGGCCGGCTTTATCTCCGGTTTCGCCTCCAGCACGGCGACCATTGCCACCATGGGCGCGAAGGCGCGCGCGCGACCGGATCTGTTGCTGCCCTGCGCAGCGGCAGCCGTGCTCTCGACAGTGGCAACACTGGCGCAGATGGCGCTGATTCTGCTGGCCGCCGATCCGCCCCTGCTGATGACCATGCGCTGGCCTCTGCTCGGTGGCATCGCGGCGGCGCTCTTGTTTGCTGCCGTTGCCACACGCCAGGCCACGTCCGGCAACGCCGGCGCACCCGACACCACCGCCGCGGCCGGCAGTGTCTTCAACCTGCGCCTGGTGCTGATGCTCGGACTGGCAATCGCCCTGATTTCGCTGCTCTCGGCGGCGCTGCTGAACTGGCTGGGCGAAGGCGGCGTGACCCTGGCAACCGCACTGGCCGGGCTGGCCGATGCCCACTCGCCGGCCGTTTCCGTGGCGACGCTGACCCGCACCGGCCATTTGCACAGCGCACAGGCCGTCTGGCCGTTGCTCGCGGCCCTCAGCACCAATACGCTCTCCAAGGCCATGGTAGCGTGGACCAGCGGTGGTCCGGCCTACTTCTGGCGTGTCATGCCCGGTCTCGGCGTCGTGCTGGCCGCACTCTGGGCCGGCGCTGCGCTGAGTGGGCCGTAGCGGGATTCAGTAGTGACCGATGACGAACTGTTCGCCGGCACTCTCGACCACCATCTCTTCGCGGCCATCCGCCCCGGCACGGCTCAACCCCCAGTCAATCATCTGGTAATAGGCATTGCGCCCGATCAGGGCATGCAGGCGGTCGCGGACATGGATGTAGGGGCTGGGTTCGTCACCGCGATATTCCAGCCAGACGGGATGCTCGCTGCCGGCGACGACGATATCGCCGGTCTGCGTGGTCATCTGGAGATAGTACTGCCCTTCCCGCTCCAGGCGCTCGACCGTGGTAATCAGGAACGGGGCATCTTCGACGCGGATACGCACTTTCTCGACCGGCGTGATGAGGTAATAGCAATCGTCCTCATCGCGGCGCAATACCGAGCTGAACAGCTTGACCAGCGGCGCGCGGTTGATGGGCGTCCCGAGATAGAACCACTGCCCGTTGCGCTTGATCTCCATGTCGATATCGCCGCAGAAATCGGGATTCCAGCGGTGCACTGGCGGCAGTTTGCTCTCGACCCCCGACGCACCGGCTTCGGACTGGATGAGGCGGGCAATCTGCAGGGGGTCGCTGCGCAGGGAAGGTTGTGCAGCGTCGCGGTCACGCCGTGCCGGTGACTTGCTGTCTTGATCGTTCATAATGCTCCTGTTGCCGGTGATGGCCTGCCTGCAGCGTCAGGGTGCAGGGATTCATCAGAAATATGACAAAACCGGACAATTCGTGCGGCAAATCATTGGCCTGCCTCAAAACACCCTTTTATACTACGCGGGTTTACGAAAGCGAGTCTGCATGCGGCTCGCCGGTCATTTTCCCGCCATTCGGGTATCTGCAAGGAGATCATCGTGGAAAGAGAAGCGATGGAGTTTGATGTTGTTATCGTCGGCGGTGGTCCGGCCGGCTTGTCCGCTGCCATCCGTCTCCGTCAGCTGAGCATCGAAAGCGGTCATGAGATCTCTGTCTGCGTGGTCGAGAAAGGCTCCGAATTCGGTGCCCACATTCTCTCCGGCGCCGTCTTCGAAGCCCGTGCGATGGAAGAGCTGTTCCCGAACTGGAAGGAAGAAGGCGCTCCGCTCAACGTCCCGGTGGTCAGCGATGAAGTCTACTTCCTGCTGAGCCAGGAAAAGTCGGTACTGACCCCGCACTGGGCCATTCCGAAGCCGATGCACAACGACGGCAACTATGTGGTCAGCCTGGGCAACATCGTGCGCTGGCTGGCGACCAAGGCCGAAGAGCTGGAAGTCATGCTGTTCCCGGGTTTCGCCGCCTCCGAGATCCTCTTCAATGAAGAGGGCTCCGTGAAGGGCGTCGCCACCGGCGACATGGGCGTCTCGCGCACCGGCGAGCACAAGCACTCCTACACCCCGGGCTACGAACTGCACGCCAAGTACACCCTGTTCGCCGAAGGCTGCCGCGGCCACCTCGGCAAGCAGCTG
>CAZEEQ010000021.1:0-42135 GCA_964511255.1 uncultured Paraperlucidibaca sp. | reverse complement strand
GCGTCGGTGTGGGGCGCATTATAGGGACCCCAGTTCAGGCGTCAACAGGTTTCCACAAATTTGCTTCTGACCGCTCATTTTTCCAACGCTGCCGCTCACTACTCGACCAGATCGCACAGAACTTGCACGATTCCGGCCGATTCCCGACCAACGGTCAGCGCACCGTGACGCGCGCGATCGCCTTCTTCCCCGCCTGGATGACATGCGTGGCACCGGAAGACATGCTGAAGCCGGCCTCGGCAACGACACCATCCACATAAACCGCACCGCGCTGGATGACATCCTTGGCGGCGGCCGAGTTTTTGGTCAGCCCCGCACGATTGAGCAATGCCACCAGATGCAGCATCTCCTGCCCCGCTTCGAGCACAATCTCGACCTCAGGGACATCATCCGGGATCTCGCCCTTCTGCAGAATGTTGCCCGCGCCCTTATGGGCACCGGCAGCCGCCTCCGAGCCGTGGAAGCGAGCGATGATCTCTTCGGCGAGGAGGCGCTTGATCTCCTGCGGGTTGCGGCCACCGGCCACTTCCTGCTGAAAGCCATCGACCTCCTCCGCGGAGCGGAAGCTCAGCAGCTCGAAGTAGCGCCACAGCACGGCGTCCGGAATCGACAGCAGCTTCTGGTACATCTCTCCCGGGGCATCGGCAACGCCGACATAGTTACCCAGCGACTTCGACATCTTCTGCACACCATCCAGACCTTCCAGGATGGGCAGCGTGATGCAGGTCTGCGGCTTCTGGCCGGCGCGCCCCTGGAGCGTCCGCCCCATCAGCAGGTTGAACTTCTGATCGGTACCGCCCAGCTCGACATCCGCCTCCAGCTCGACCGAATCCTGCCCCTGCAACAGCGGATAAAGGAACTCGTGAATGGAGATCGACTGCTGCGCAGCAAAACGCTTGCTGAAATCGTCACGCTCCATCATCCGCGTCACGGTGTACTGGGCAGCCAGCTGAATCATGTCAGCCGCCGATTTCTTGCCCATCCACTCGGAGTTGAAGACGACACGGGTGCTCAAGGGATCGAGGATCTTGAATACCTGATCAGCATAGGATTTGGCGTTCTCGGCAACCTGCTCGGGGGTGAGCGGCTTGCGTGTGACATTTTTTCCGGTCGGGTCACCGATCATGCCGGTGAAGTCGCCAATCAGAAAAATGACCTCGTGCCCCAGATCCTGGAAGACCTTGAGCTTGTTGATCAGAACCGTGTGGCCCAGATGCAGGTCAGGCGCGGTCGGATCAAAGCCGGCCTTGACGCGCAGAGGGCGTCCGCTGCGCAGCTTTTCCAGCAGCTCTTCCACCTGGATGATTTCTTCAGTGCCGCGCTGAATGCGCGCCAATTGCTCTTCGGGGGTCATACGGCTATTCACCTCATTTGCAAGCCGGCGATTCTATCACCACCATCGCAACGCTTCAGCGTGCCGGAGGCAGATGGCTTCCGCTAAGCTTGAGCCTCGATCAGGGAGAATGAGTCGTGGGCAGATATTTTGTGGGTGTCATGTCGGGGACCAGTGTTGATGCCGTCGATGCGGTGGTGGTCGACTTTGATGGCGACGCACCACTCAGACTGCTTGGCAGCGCCAGTCTGCCCTGGCCGGATGAGCTGCGCCATGAAGTGCTCTCCCTGGGCGCCGGCTGCGACAACGAGCTGGACCGCGCCGGCGAGGCCGATCGCCGCATCGCCGAACACTTTGCCGATGCCATCGCGCTGGCACTGCAGCAGGCTGGTGTCACCGCCAAAAACATCCGCGCCATTGGCAGCCATGGCCAGACCGTCCGGCATCGTCCCAATGCCGACCATCCCTTCACGCTGCAACTGGGTGACCCCAACCGACTGGCCGAGCTGACCGGCATCTCCGTGGTGGCCGACTTTCGGCGCCGCGACATGGCAGCCGGCGGTCAGGGCGCACCACTGGTGCCGGCATTTCACCAGGCCCTGTTTTCTGATCCGTCCGCCACGGTGGTCGCCCTTAACCTCGGCGGCATCGCCAACATCACGGTGCTTCGCCCAGGTCAGGATACCCTGGGCTATGACACCGGGCCGGCGAACATGCTGCTGGACGGCTGGTGCCTGCGACAAACCGGAAAGCCCTACGATGCTGACGGGGCCTGGGCCGCCAGCGGAACGGTGAACCGCGAACTGCTCGATACCCTGCTGGCTCATCCCTATCTGCAACGCACACCCCCAAAGAGTACCGGCCGCGAGGAGTTCGGCATGGCCTGGCTGGATGGGCTGCTGGCCAACGGGTCACAACCGCCCGTGGCAGCCGACATCCAGGCAACCCTGGCACAGCTGACCGTCGTCAGCGTGGCGCGCGAAATCTCCCGCTGGGGCGAAAGCGGCCGGATACTGGTCTGTGGTGGGGGTGCCCGCAACGCCCATCTGATGCGGCAACTGGGCGCAGCCCTGCCCTCCTGGCAGGTGCTCAGCAGTCTGCGTCAAGGCCTGGATCCGCTCTGGGTCGAGGCCTGCGCTTTTGCCTGGCTGGCACGCCAGACCGTGGAGGGACTGGCTGGCAACCTGCCTGCCGTTACCGGCGCGCGCGGACGCAGGGTACTGGGTGCGTATTTTCCCGCGGAAGAAGGCCTGCTGCTGCCTTGAGCAGCAGGCTCGACAAGGGCCAGGAGCTGATGTCCCGGAACTCGCGGATCAGATCGAGAAAGAAGAACCGCAACCGCAGGTCGACGAGGCATTGGGGTTGCGCACGACGAACTGGGAACCATTGAGGCCTTCGACATAGTCGACTTCCGAGCCGACCAGATACTGATAGCTCATGGGATCAACAAGCATGGTGACGTCACCGTTGGCGAAAACGGAGTCACCTTCCTTCTCTTCTTCATCGAAGGTAAAGCCATAGGAAAAGCCGGCGCAACCACCACCGGTGATGTATACGCGCAGCTTGAGGGCATCGTTGGCCTCGCCCTCGCGCAGCTTGCGCACCTTGCCGGCAGCCTTGTCCGTCAATACCAGCGCGGCAGTCATGTCACTCATTTCGACTCTCGTTGTCTGGGCTACCGGCATATTATGACGGATATCCCAGTATTATAGTCAACTTTAGCTCAGGAAGCCTGAACCTGGGCCAGATCCTGATCCTGAGCCGTCGCAACCGGCTTCATTTGCCCGGTCACCTGGGCGCCCAGCAACATTTCCATGTGCTGATAGACCACAACGCCCTGCACGCGGGCACCAGCAGCCAGCTCGAGATGCTGCAGACAGGTCAGGTTACCTCGCACCACGCCATTGATGATGGCATTGGGGACTTCGATATCGCCTACCACCTCGCCATGCAGGTTGAGGCAACCGTCATCGGCGCGAATATTGCCTTGAACACGACCTTCCACATGCAGCCCGCCATTGAAGACGATGTCTCCGATGATCTGAGTCTGGCTGCAGATGAAGCTGTGATCCTTCCATGCAGAAGGGTCGTTCTTCTTTTTCTTGCCATTGAACATGTCGACACCTTAACGACTTTTGATTTCCCACTTGTAACGGCGCTCGACTGAAACACCGTTGCTGCTCACCTGGACATCGACACGCTCGGGCGTGAAGCCGGCAGGGACCTTCCAT
Organism: uncultured Paraperlucidibaca sp.; assembly: GCA_964511255.1. GTDB lineage: Bacteria > Pseudomonadota > Gammaproteobacteria > Pseudomonadales > Moraxellaceae > Perlucidibaca. The sequence goes on along the minus strand of CAZEEQ010000021.1, from coordinate 38,571 downwards.
TCACCGCTGAACTGCTGGTAATACCGGAACTGGAAGCGCGGCGCATCCAGATTCTGCTCCTGCTGCCTGCCGCCTCCCGAAATACGAACCCGGACGGTGGCCTGGGAAACCGCACCGGTCGGGTTGCTGCGCGTGATCAGCAGACGATAACGTATTTTGTCGGGCGTGCTCGCCGGCAGCAGTTCGAAGAGGTCGATTTCGACCGGACTTCTGGCGGCTTGCGGCGCTGCCATGCGCTTGAAGAAAGCCACGCGGCTTTCAAGCGCTGCCATGCTGGCCAGCAACTCCTGATTATCCACCTGCAAACGCGCCGAGCCATCCTCAATGATGGCGTACTCACGCGCCTTGATGGCCGCCTGCTCCTGCTGCGCCTGAAGCCGGCGGTTGAAGTCAGCTTCGGCTCTGGCCAGCTCGGCAGCACCCTGGCCGCCCCCCGGCAGCAGCCAGTGACCCAGCCCGAATCCCAACCCCAGCGCCAGCGCCACAATCACTGCCATGACGACCGGACTCGACGCGCCACGCCCCACCGGACTGGTGGGGCGAGGAAAGAATCGCTGCAAATGGTGGCGACGGCGCACGCGTGATCTCCGCAATCAGGGCAACAGGGCGATCTGGGACAGGCCGGCCTGCTCGTCAAAGCCGAACATCAGATTCATGTTCTGCACGGCCTGACCGGCAGCGCCCTTGACCAGGTTGTCGATGACAGAGAGTACCACCACGGTATCTTCCCCTTGAGGCTGGAAGATCGACAGGCGACAGGTATTGGCCCCCTTCACGCTGCGCGTCTCCGGGTGGCTGCCGGCCGGCATGACATCCACAAAGGGCTCGCTGGCATAGGTTTCTTCATATAGTGCCTGCAGCGATTCAACCGGACCATTCAGGCGCGCGTAGAGCGTGGCATGGATACCGCGAATCATCGGCGTCAGGTGCGGCACAAAGGTCAGGCCGACAGCGTCGGGCGTCATGCCGCGCAGACCCTGGCGAATTTCCGGCAAGTGACGATGGCCGCCCACACCATAAGCCTTGAAGCTCTCGCTGGCCTCGCACATCAGGCTGTGCACCTCGGCCTTGCGGCCGGCACCGGAAACGCCGGATTTGGCATCCGCGATGAGATGCCCGGCATCTACCAGCCCCGCCCTGAGCAGCGGCAGGAAACCAAGCTGAACGGCTGTCGGATAACAGCCGGGGTTGGCCACCAGTCGCGCCTTGCGGATGGCGTCGCGATTGACTTCAGGCAGACCGTAGACGGCCTCGCTGAGCAGGTCCGGACAGGCATGCGGCATGCCGTACCATTTGGCCCACTCTGCCGGATCCCTGAGACGGAAGTCAGCGGCGAGATCAATGACCTTGACGTCGGCGGCGAGCAGCTCAGGAACCTGCTGCATGGCAATACCATTGGGCGTGGCATAGAAAACCACGTCGCAGGCGGAGAGCGCCTCGACGCGCGGCTCGCTGAACGTCAGATTCACACGGCCGCGCAGGTTCGGAAACATCTGGGAGACCGGCTGCCCGGCTTCGCCACGCGAGGTGATCGCGGCGATCTCGACTTCCGGATGTTGCGCCAGCAGACGCAGCAGCTCGACGCCGGTATATCCGGTGCCTCCCACAATTCCGACCTTGATCACGAAAGACTCCTGAAGCCGCGCACAAATAAGAGAAACCGCCTATCCGAAAACTGGGGCAGCTTGCCACGGATTATCCGGAAAGCGCTCCGATGGGGCAAACCATTCCGTGCAAAGCATGCGCCGGACAGTGGCGGCACGGCGTCCTTCTTGGCAGACTGCCGGCATTGCAAGGAGACCCTCATGCTCTGGCTCAAGGCCTTTCATGTCATCGCGGTAGTTTGCTGGTTTGCCGGACTGTTTTACCTGCCACGCTTGTTCGTCTATCACGTTGACAGCACGGATGACGCCGGGCACGAACGTTTCGTCATCATGGCACGCAAGCTTTATCGCGGCATCATGACACCGTCGATGATCGCGACACTGGCGCTGGGCATCTGGCTGCTGGTCGAGACCTGGCCGGCCTGGCGAGGACAGGGTTGGCTGCACGCCAAGCTCGCCCTGGTGGTCCTGCTGGTGGCCTATCACCATGCCTGTGGCGTTTATCGCGTGCAACTGGCCGAGCGCCGTTGCCGGCGCAGCTCGCGTTTCTTTCGCTTCTTCAATGAGTTGCCGGTGCTGGCACTGATCGGCATCGTCATTCTTGTTGTCGTGAAGCCCTTCTGATGCGTCCGGTCACACTCTGTTTTTCCGGCCTGGACCCCTCAGGGGGCGCGGGCTTGCAGGCTGACATCGAAGCCATTGCTGCGCTAGGCGGTCACGCCGCCGTGATCGCGACGGCCTTGACCATCCAGGATAGCCAGCGCGTACACGGATTTCAGCTCACGCCGCCTGCCCTGATGCAGGAGCAGGCGGCCTGCATTCTCGCCGACCTGCCGGTGGCCACCGTGAAGCTGGGCATGCTGGGATCGGCCGATGCCGTGCGCACGGTATTCGCCAGTCTGGCGTCGTGGCGCCAGTTACCCGTGATCATGGATCCGGTCCTGGCGGCCAACTCGGGAGGATCACTGGCCCGTGAAGACCTGCGACAAGCCATCCTGGCGGCACTGCCCGATGTCGCGGTGCTGACCCCGAACACCCTGGAGGCGCGCCTGCTCGCCGACTGCCAAGACCTCGATGAGGCCATCCGCCGCCTGACAGTGGCGGGGGCTCGCGCGATCTGGCTGAAAGGCGGCCACGAGCCTGGCGACATCCTGATCAACCGTCTGTATGAACACGGCTGCCTGACCCTTGAAACACGCCAGTCCAGGCTGCCAGGCGAGTATCATGGCTCCGGCTGCACACTGGCCGCCGCACTCGCTGCGCATCTTGCCGCCGACCCTGACCTGCATTCGGCGATCACGCGCACAGAGGCCTATGTGCGCGCTGCGCTGCTTGCTGCTGACATGCCGCATCTTGGCGGCCAGCGCCTGCCGCGCCGCGTCGGGCTGAAAGACGGGGCAACATGACCACCCCCCGCTCCAGTGTCTCGGGACTCTATGCCATTACCGACAGCACGCTGCTGCAGGGCAGGCTGATCACGGCGGTGGCGGAAGCGCTCGCCGGCGGTGTGCGCGTCGTGCAATACCGTGACAAGTCGGCCGATACGACCCGCCGCCGGCAGGAGGCCGCCGCCTTGCTTCTGCTGTGCCGCCAGCATCAGGTGCCGCTGCTGATCAATGATGATGTGGCGCTGGCGCTGGCGATCGGCGCCGATGGCGTGCATCTTGGTCAGGGCGACGAGTCCCTGGGCGAGGCCCGGCAACAGCTCGGTCCGGGCGCCATCATCGGTGTGACCTGCCATGATCGCCTTGATCTGGCCCGGGCCGCTGCGGCCGACGGCGCCGACTATCTGGCTTTCGGCGCCATGTTCGCCTCAACCAGCAAACCGGGCGCACAGCACTGTCCGCTGTCGGTTCTGGCCGAGGCGCGTCGCTTCAATCTGCCCTTGGTGGCGATAGGCGGCATAACCCCGGATAATGCCAAGGAAGTCATCGCCTCAGGCGCAGATGCGCTGGCCGTCATCGCCAGTCTCTGGCAATCCACTGAGATCACGCGTCGTGCGTACCAGTTTTCCCAGGAGTTTCCGACAGCATGAGCAGCAACCGTTCCGCCGCCCTTTTCGAATCCGCCTGCGAGCACATCCCCGGTGGCGTCAATTCGCCTGTGCGCGCCTTTCGTGGTGTCGGCGGTACGCCAGTCTTCTTTTCGCGCGCCCAGGGCGCCTATCTTTTTGATGCCGATGACCGCTGCTATATCGACTATGTCGGTTCCTGGGGACCGGCCATCCTGGGTCATGCCCAGCCTGATGTGATTCGCGAAGTCCAGGAAGCCGCCACGCTAGGGCTTTCTTTCGGCGCACCGACCGAAGTCGAGGTCGCCATGGCCGCCAAGGTCTGCGAATTGCTGCCGTCGATGGATCTGGTGCGCATGGTGAGCTCCGGCACCGAAGCCACCATGAGCGCCATCCGCCTGGCCCGCGGCTACACCGGGCGTGACCTGCTGGTGAAGTTCGAGGGCTGCTACCACGGCCACTCCGACTCGCTGCTGGTCAAGGCCGGCTCGGGCGCGCTGACCCTGGGCGTACCCAGTTCGGCGGGTGTACCGGCCAGTGTCGCGGCCCACACCATCACTCTCCCCTACAATGACCTGGACGCGCTCGAGGCCTTCTTCGGCGAGCGCGGCAGCGAAGTCGCCTGCATCATCGTAGAGCCGGTCGCCGGCAACATGAACCTGATTCCGCCAGCGCCGGGCTTTCTGCAGGGCCTGCGCCAGATTTGCGATCAGCACGGTGCCGTGCTGATTTTCGATGAAGTCATGACCGGCTTCCGTGTCGCGCTGGGCGGCGCCCAGGCGCTCTACGGCGTCAAGCCGGACATCACCACCCTGGGCAAGATCATCGGTGGCGGCATGCCGGTCGGCGCCTTCGGCGGCAAGCGCGACATCATGGAGTGCATCGCACCGCTGGGTCCGGTCTATCAGGCCGGGACGCTCTCAGGCAATCCGATCGCCATGCGCGCCGGACTCAAGACGCTGTCACTGATCAGCCAGCCGGGCTTCCATGACCAGCTTTCAGCCCGCACCCGTGCGCTCTGCGACGGTTTCGAAGCAGCCGGCCGCGCGGCCGGCGTGCCGATCAGCACGCACCAGGTTGGCGGCATGTTCGGCCTTTTCTTCAGCGCTGAACCCGTGTGGTCCTACGAGGATGCCCTGCGCTGCGACAGCGAGCACTTCAAGCGCTTCTTCCACGCCATGCTCGAAGAGGGCATCTACATGGCGCCGTCGGCTTTCGAGGCCGGCTTTGTCTCCATCGCCCACACCGCCGCCGACATCGACAACACCGTGGCAGCGGCCGAACGCGCTTTGCGCGCGACCCGCTGAGCCATGACCCGATCCCGGCCGCTGGTCTGGGCGCTGGTGATATCCGGCGGCATTCACGCTGCCTGGCTGGTTGACATGGATTGGGCGTGGCCTTTTGCCGAAGCCCCGCAGGACGAAGTGCTGGCCAAGAAAAAGGCCGAGAAGGTCAAACGCGTCCGGCTCGCGCTCAGCGGGCCGGCAGCAGATCCGGTGATTCCAGTGGTGACGTTGCTGGGCGACCTCAATGCCCGTGATGCCGACCGGGCAGGTAGCGAAGCCGCCAGCCCCCCGCCGGGTCCCGGACCGGCAGCCCCTGTAACCCAGCCGGCCGCCACCGCGGCCACATCCGTTGTCGCGGGCGCCGGCCTCGGCGCAGGGGCTCCCCCCGAACCGGTCAGCCCGCCGCCGGCAGCAGAGGACGAGCCCGCGCCCAGCTTCCCGGTATCGGTACAGGCAACCCATCGCGCCAGCTATTACGGCTTCCGCATGGACCTTCAGCAGCAGTGGCTGCTCGAAGGCTACCGCTATCTGATCCGCAATGACGCCCGCAAATTCGGCTTCACCGCCCTGCTCACCAGTGAGGGCAAGGTCACACCGGATGGCCTGCAGCCCGAGCACTATCGTCTCCTGCTGAATGGCCAGCTCAAGCAATATGCCGACTTCGACCGCACCAATGGCGTCGTCATCCACGGCAAGGCAGGCACCCGTCACAGCGTGCCGATCACCAGTGACTTCCAGGACATGGCCAGCCTGCCTTATCACGTGGCGGTCAGTTACGAAGGCGAAAGCGAAAGAGTCATCAAGGTCACCACCGGTAACTCGGTCTACGATGTCGTGCTCCGACTGGAGGCCGAGGAGACCCTGAAACTTCCCGGCGGCACGCTGCGCACGCTGCACCTGACCGGCAGCCGGACGCGGCAGGATGGCACGCAGCAAGTCGGCTACGACATCTGGCTGGCACCGGGTCTGAGCAACTATCCGGTGAAGTTCCGCGGCCCCGACAGTAAAGGGAATCTGCTGGAAATGGCCGTGTTGTCACTCGCCTTCGATGGCCAGCGCGTGTTCGGCAAAGAAGGGGTAGCACCAGAGCTGCCCGACGACGCCGATGCGCTGCCGGACAGCCTGCGCGACCAGCACGACATCCGGATCCTGCCGGCGGACGCTGCGCCGCAACCGGCGACCCTGCCTGCCCCAGCGCCAGTACCGGACGAGACAGCCACCCCTTAACGGCGGAAGATGTTCATCACGCCGTTGACCATGGAATCGATGAATGCCGGCACGCCACCACCGGCGCAGGGCGTCATGTCCTGCGGACGGCTCTTGGCACTGACCGGCACACGCACGGCCCCCGCACACGACTCGGCACTGAGGCGGCCGGTCCCGGCATCCAGCCACTCCCAGCTGACCGCCGGAGGCATGGCAGGGGGCTGTGCGCTGGGCTGCACACGCACCATGAAATCCGTCCAGACCGGCAGAGCGCCACTGCCACCGGAAAGACCAACCGGCTGATTATCATCGCGCCCCAGCCAGACCACCGCCAGCAAACGGCCGGCAGACCCGGCAAACCAGCTGTCGCGCAAGTCATTGGTGGTCCCTGTCTTGCCCGCCAGCACCATGGTACTGGGCAAGCGCTGGTAGGCAGAGGCTGCCGTGCCCTGCCTCACCACCTGCTGCAGACCGTAATGAAGGAGATAGGCATCTGCTGCATCCACCACCTGCTTGCGCTCACCAGCGAACTGCTGCAGCGCGCGACCTTTGGCATCCACCACTTCGCGGATGCTTTGCAGCGGTGCCCGCACGCCGCCGGAGAGCATGACCTGGTACAACTGCAGCACATCCATCGGGGTTTGATTGAGCGCGCCCAGCAGCAGCGAAGGATAGGGCTTGAGGTCCGCGCTGACACCCAGCTGACGCAAGGTGTTGATGACTGACGGCAGGCCCACCGTCATGCCCAGCCGCACCGAGGCCTGATTGTAGGAATGCGCCAGCGCGGTCTGCAGCGACACCACACCATGACTCTGCTGATCATAGTTCTGCGGCTGCCAGACTTTGCCGGTGTCGCTGACGATTTCCACCGGCCCGTCATCCAGCGGGGATGCCCAGGTGTATTGCCCCGAGGCAATCGCGGTCAGGTAGATCGCCGGCTTGAGCAGAGAGCCGACCTGACGCGAGGCGTCGACGGCACGGTTGTAGCCAGTGAAGGTGCCGGTCCCACCCAGCAAAGCACGCAGCTCACCCGTCGCCAGATCGGCCGCCAGCACCACCCCTTCAAGCTTGCCGAGGCTGCGGCCCTGCAGACGCAGACGCGCGACGGTCGTATCAAGCGCCTGCTCGGCAGCGTTCTGGATCCGCGGATCCAGCGTGGTGAAGACCTTCAGCCCCTGGCTGGTGAGGTCCTCGGGCTGATAGCTGTCCCGTAGCTGGCGACGCACCAGATCGAGGAAATCCGGGTAAAGATTGGTGGCCGCCGTCGGGCGCTCGACCACCGCCAGCGGCTTCTGCATGGACATGTCGCGCTCGGGCGCACTGATCAGCCCTTCACGATAGAGATTGTCGAGCACGATGTTGCGGCGCTCGAGGGCCCGCTCAGGCTGGCGTCGCGGGTTGTAATAGGACGGCCCCTTGACCAGGCCGACCAGAAGGGCCACTTGCGGCAGCGACAGCTCGGACAGCGGCACACCGAAATAATACTGGGCAGCCAGTCCGAAGCCGTTGACCGAGCGATTGCCCTGCTGCCCGAGATTGACCTCGTTGAGATAGGTCTCAAGAATCTCTGACTTGCTGTAGTGCCACTCGAGCAGCAGCGCCATGATGGCTTCGTTGGCCTTGCGGCGAAGCGAGCGTTCATCCGTGAGGTAGAAGTTCTTCACCAGCTGCTGAGTCAGCGTGCTGCCGCCCTGACGCACCGAGCCGCTGCTGGCGTTGACCCAGACCGCACGCAGAATGCCGCGCAGGGAAATGCCGATATGGCTGTAGAAACGCTGATCCTCGGTCGCCAGCAGGGCATCAATCAGATGCGGCGGCGCCTCCTTGAGCTGGATCAGCAGACGGTCCTCATTGTGACTGGGGTAGATGCCGCCGATCACCATGGGCTCCAGGCGTACGCCGCCGCTGGCGGCCTGCTGGGTACTCGCCAGCTCGGCAACATGGTCGCCCTGGAAGCGCACCCGCAGCAGCTGGGCCGGCTCGCGGCGATCACTGAAGACGAAACCGCGGGTGTGCAGATACAAGGTACTGTCCTGCAAATCATAGGTTCCCGGCGTCGGCGCACCGGCGAGCTGGCGGTAATTCAGAAGACGCAGTTCTTCGCGCATGTCGCTCAAGGACACCGGCACGCCTACCTGCAGTGCCAGCGGACGGGCATAGACCTTGGCCGGGATGGCCCAGCGCTTGCCCTCGAACTTGTCACGCACAATGCCATCGAGATGAATGACATAAGCACCACCGGCCACGGCGACGACCAGGATGAACACCATCAGTACCAGTACGGACAGTGTTTTCAAGCGTTGCATGACGGTCGGAGCATTTGACACAGGCGGTATCCGGGAACACGGGCAATGCCGGCATTGTACTCACGCCGGAAGGCTGCGGAAACGCAAGGATGGCGTTCCGGCGCAGCATCCCTATAATGCCTCTCGATTTTCAGCGTCCGGCCCTATCAGAGAGCTTGCCATGACCACCCGTTTTGATGTGTATGCCATAGGCAACGCCCTGATTGACCTCGAATACCGCGTCGAAGATGACTTCCTTCAGCGTCATGGCATCGAGAAAGGCGTGATGACCCTGGCCGAAGCCGATGTCCAGGCCCGCCTGCTGGCGGCGTTGGATGTCGACCATCAGCGACTGAAACAGGCCTCGGGGGGGTCGGCGGCCAACAGCATTATCGCCACCAGTGCGTTTGGCGCCCGCTGTTACTACAACTGCAAGGTCGCCGGCGATGAGCTCGGCAGCTTCTACCGACGCGACCTGATTGCCGCCGGTGTCGCCACCAACCTCGGCGAGCAGCGCCCGCACGGCGTTTCCGGCACTTGCGTGGTCATGGTCACGCCGGACACCGAACGCACCATGAGCACCTATCTCGGCATCACCTCCGACCTGTCGCAGCATGAGCTGGACCTGGACGCTCTGCGCGCCAGCCAGTGGCTGTACATCGAAGGCTATCTCTGCACCTCGCCGACCGCCCGTGCCGCCGTCGCCCTTGCCCGCGCCGAAGCCCGCGCTGCCGGCGTCAAGCTGGCGCTGACATTCTCCGACCCGGCCATGGTGCACTATTTCCAGCCGCAGTTACGCGAGCTGCTCGACGACGGTGTTGATCTGCTGTTCTGCAATGAAGAGGAAGCCCTCGGCTTTGCCGGCACAGAGGATCTCGAGCTGGCGCTGCAGGCGCTGCGTGAGGTCGCCGGCCAGGGCATGATCACGCGCGGCAAACAAGGCGCCTGGGCCTGGACCCGCCATGCCGTGATCGAGCTGCCAGCCTTTCCGGTCGTGGCAGTCGACACCCTGGGCGCCGGTGACAGCTTTGCTGGCGCCGTGCTCTTCGGCCTGAGCCAGGGCTGGAGCCTGGAGGACAGCGCCCGCCTGGCTCTCCGCGTGGCTTCGGAAGTGGTCAGCCAGTTCGGCCCGCGCCTGAGCCTGGCACGTTACCGCGAACTGCTGGCGGAAGTGCGGGCGTGAGCTTCCGGCTCTGCGCACTCGCCGACCTCGAGGAAAACCGGGGTCGCAGCTTTCGCTCACCCGTGGGCGAAGTCATCCTCGTCCTGCGCGATGGCCAAGTGCATGCCTGGCAGAATGCCTGTCCGCACCTGGGCATCAACCTCGAATTCAATCCGGACGAGTTCATGGATTGCGAGAACCATTATTTGCTGTGCAGTAATCATGGTGCCTTGTTCCGCGTGGAAGATGGTTACTGCGTTGGCGGGCCTTGTCAGGGTGAATCACTGTTGTCCGTTGCCATCCGCAATGAAAATGGTGAAATCCTGCTGGCTGAAAGCTGAGCGGCAGCAACAGCGGCAACAAGCGGTTTGCGCCACCGTTGCTGCTCTGCTATAGATTCAAGATTGATTGTTTGAGAGACCGTCATGGCTACCCGTACTACTGAAAAACCGGCCGCAACTGCCGACAAGACCAAAAAGAAACTGGTCGCCGGCGGACTGATCCACGGCTTGGCTCCCTATAAGGAAGTCAAAGGCGAGGACTACATGGGCGAGCCTCAGCGCAATCATTTCCGCGAAATCCTGCATGCCTGGAAGCGCGAGCTGATGGAGGAAGTGGACCGTACCGTGCATCACATGCAGGACGAGTCCGGCAGCCTGCCCGACCCGAATGACCGCGCCACGCAGGAAGAAGAGTTCTCGCTCGAGTTGCGCACCCGCGACCGCGAACGCAAGCTGATCAAGAAAATCGATCAGATGCTGGAGCGCATCGAGAAGGACGACTATGGCTACTGCGATGATTGCGGCGTCGAGATCGGCATTCGTCGCCTCGAAGCCCGCCCGACCGCCACACTGTGCATCGACTGCAAGAGCCTGCAGGAAATCAAGGAAAAGCAGCTGCTCGGCGGCTGATTCCGGCAGTAACGCTTGAGCGGCAGCGCCTTGCCGACGGCCACGGGGCGACCGCGAAGGCCGGCCGGGCCCGTCATCGGGCGCTTTGCCCCCACACCGAGCGGTCCTCTGCATTTCGGCTCACTGTTGGCGGCCGTCGGCAGCTACGCCCAGGCCCGCAGTCAGGGTGGGCGCTGGCTGCTGCGCATCGAGGACCTGGATCCGCCACGCGAACAACCCGGTGCCGCTGACAGCATCCTGCGCAGCCTCGAAGCCCATGGCCTGCACTGGGATGGCGAGGTGCTCTGGCAAAGCCGACGTCACGCATACTATGAGGCGGCCCTGGCGACCTTGCGCGCACAGGGAGATCTGTATGCCTGTCAGTGCTCACGCAGCGAACTGGCCCGCGCCGGCGTTATCGACTGCCTCGGCCCCTGCCGCAGCGCCGGGCACACGGAAGGCGCCTGGCGCCTGCGCACAGCGGATGCCGGCATCCTTCATTATCAGGATCAGCTACGCGGCGAATGCCGTGAGGACATACGCTCGGTCTGCGGCGACTTCGTGCTGAAACGACGTGATGGCCTGTATGCCTATCAGCTCGCCGTGGTCGTCGATGATGCTGCCAGCCATGTCACCGAGGTCGTACGCGGTGCCGACCTGCTCGACAATACTGCCCGCCAATGCTGGCTGATGCAGCGCCTGGCACTCCCGCGGCCCGCCTATCTCCATCTGCCACTGGCGGTTTCCAGTGATGGTCAGAAGCTATCCAAGCAGAACCATGCACCGCCGCTGGCCGCGGCACAAGCGGGCGCCAATCTCTGGCAGGCACTGCACTGCCTGCAGCAGCAGCCCCCGGTCGCACTGCGAACAGCGACGCCGACAGACATCCTGTGCTGGGCTGTCGAAAACTGGCGCGCCGAGGTCCTGCCGACACGGCCCTGCCAACGCTAAGCACCAACTTTTCGCCCGCCGGCAAAGCTGCTACCTTGCGTGACACCCTTCCCGGAGCCAGGCTTTGTACATCGATCGGCTGATTCTGCTTTTCGTTGCCGGTGCCTATCTGCTCTCCCCCGTCATCATCGACTGGTGGAGCGAGGACGGCAGTGCCTGGTATCGCCCCTACACCATCTGGGCCCTGCTGATTGCACTCGGTTTCTGGGTTGCCAGGAGTCGTGACCTGAATGATCTTTAGTCCGGGCCTGCTGTTCACGCTGGGCATGCTTTATCTCGGCGTGCTTTTTCTGGTGGCCTATGCCAGCGAAAATGGCTGGCTGCCCTTGCGCTGGGTCCGTCACCCTGCCGTGCATGTGCTTTCGCTGGGGGTGTTTGTCAGCAGCTGGGGACTCTTTGGGGTTGTCCAGTTCGCTGCCGAGAGCGGCTTCAATTTTCTGGCTTTCTATGTCGGCCTCTCCGGCGCCTTCCTGCTCGCGCCGATGTTCCTGCAGCCCCTCCTGCGTCTGGCGCGAACCCATCAGCTCAGTTCGCTACCTGACCTGCTGGCATTTCGCTACCGCAGCCAGACTGTCGGCACCATATCGACCCTGGCCATTCTGGTCGGCATCATGCCGCTGCTCACGGCACAGATGCAGACCATCGCCGAGCTGGCCCGCATGCTCACCGGCGGCACCAGCACGCGCCTGCTTGGCCTGATTTTCTGCGCCATGCTGATCGGTTTCACCCTGCTTTTCGGCGCCCGCTCGCGCACATCGCGACACCAGCAGAACGCGGGTCTGGTCACCGCCATCGCATTGGAGTCGCTGTTCAAGCTCATCGCCATTGCTGCGGTTGCCCTCTACGCCTATTTTGCCATCCTCGGTGGTCCATCCGGCCTGTCGCAGTGGCTCGCTCGCAACCCCGAGGCGCTTGAGCATCTTTTCCAGCCGCTCAAGCAGGGCTACTGGCACAGCCTGCTGCTGGTGTTCTTCTTTGCCGCCGTGGTCATGCCCTGCATGTACCAGATGGCCTTTACCGAGAACCGGGAGCCGCGCAACCTGCTGATGGCAAGCTGGGCTTTCCCGCTGTATCTGATGCTCATGGCGCTGGGCGTGCCCATCATTCTGTGGGCCGGTCAGGCCCTCGGCCTGCCCGACCTGCCTGAGTTCTACAGCCTGGGGATCGCGCTTCAGGCCGGCAGCCCGGCACTGGCCCTGCTGCTCTTCATTGGCGCCATTTCCAGTGCCAGCGGCATCCTCATCGTGACCACCCTGGCACTGGCCAGCATGACGATGAACCATGTCGTTCTGCCACTGCGCGGCTGGCCGGCCGATGACGCGCTTTACCAGAACACGCTGCGCCAGCGTCGCCTGCTCATCGCCTGCATTCCGATGGCCGCCTTCCTGCTTTCCTGGCTGCCCGAGCTGCGCCCCGACAGCACCGAAATGTCCATGCTGTCCTTCGTAGCTATCCTGCAATTGGCGCCGGGTCTGCTGGCGCTCCTGTTCTGGCCCCGCGCCACACGCACGGGTGTCACGGCCGGTCTCAGCATCGGCATGCTGCTCTGGTTTATCACGCTGGCGACGCCGTCACTGTTTCTGCCCGAATTCAACAGCGACCACCTGCTCGGCCTGCTCACCCGCAACCGCCTGGATCACTGGCAGGCCATGGGCCTGATCGCCACCATCAGCAACGCCGGCATCATGCTGATGGTCTCGCTGATGGGCCGGCAGAGCGACGCCGACCGCGAAATCGCCGAGGCCTGCTCGGTCGACAATCTGCGCAGTCCGGTGCGCTGGAGCCTGGCCGCCGAATCAGTGGATGCTTTTGTCGCCGCGCTCGCCCCGGTGCTGGGCCCGATCACCGCCGAGCGTGAAGTGCGCATGGCGCTCGCCGACATCGGCCTCAAGCCGGATGAGCGCCGCCCCTACGCTTTGCGCCGCCTGCGAGACCAGCTCAACGCCAACCTCTCGGGCTTGCTGGGCCCCAGCGTCGCGCAGGATCTGCTCGATGCCCAGCTGCCGCAGACCATCCTCCCGCACAGCCCCGGCGACGACATCCACTTCATCGAGTCCCGCCTGGAAGAGTACCGCGACAAGCTCTCCGGCCTCGCCGCAGAGCTCGACATCCTCCGCCGCTTCCACCGCCAGACCCTGCATGACCTGCCGCTGGGCGTCTGCACACTGGCCGGCGACCTTGAAGTCCTGAGCTGGAATCGCGCCATCATGGATATCACGCACTGCTCGGATGAGATGGTGATCGGCTCGCGCCTGGACAGCCTGCCGCCGCCCTGGAACACAGTCCTGATGGATTTCCTGCACAACCCGCAGGCGCAGCAGCTGCGCAGCCGCATCGAAGTCGATGGCATCACACGCTGGCTCAACCTGCACCGCGCCGTGATCGGTGACGCCGCCGGCAATCAGGTGCTGGTGATGGAAGATGTCACGCCACTGCAGCAACTGGAGTCACGACTGCATCATGCCGAGCGCCTTGCTGCGGTCGGCCGCCTCGCCGCCGGCGTGGCCCATGAAATCGGCAATCCGGTCACCGGCATCGCCTGTCTGGCGCAGAACCTGCGGGCCGAACATCCGCCGGGACACGACACCCATGAGACCGCGGCCGACATTCTCGAACAGACCCAGCGCGTGACCCGCATTGTCCAGTCTCTGGTCGGCTTCGCCCGCAGCGAGCACCATGTCGGCGGCGAGTTCGAGACCGTACCGCTGGCCGAGGTCGTGCAGGAGGCCATCCAGCTCCTGAAGCTGGCACCCGAGGCGCGCTTTACCGACTTCCGCATCAGCATTGCCGACAACCTGCTGGTCCACGGCGATGCCCAGCGCCTCTGTCAGGTCTTCATCAACCTGCTCAGCAACGCGCGGGATGCCAGCACCCAAAGCGGGGAAATTCTGATCCGCGCCGACCGCCACGGACCCAAGGTCCGCATCGAGGTCGAAGACTTCGGTCACGGCCTGCCTGATGGCGAGATTCGCGACACGCTGTTCGAACCTTTCGTGACCACCAAGCCAGCCGGCAAGGGCACCGGGCTCGGTCTGGCCCTGGTTCATGGCATCATAGAGGCACACCAAGGGCGCATTCAGCTCATCGACAAACGCGATTACGATCAGGGCACCGGCGTCATCGTGCAGATCACCTTGCCAGCCGGCCAGGCATCCCGCGCCATCCGAACTGAGGAGCAAGAGACGTGAGCTACATTCTGGTGGTGGATGACGAAGCCGTCATTCGGGCAGGCCTGAAGCGTCTGCTTGAGCGCAACGGCTACGAAGTCGCCGAAGCCGGCAGCGTTGATGAAGCCCTGACCCAGTATCAGCTCGATGCCTTTGATCTCGTGATCTCCGACCTGCGCCTGCCGGGCCAGCCCGGCACGGCGCTAATCAGTCGTGCCGGTGACACCCCCGTGCTGATCATGACCAGCTTTGCCAGCATTCGTTCCGCCGTTGATGCCGTGCGTGCCGGCGCAGCCGACTATATCGCCAAGCCTTTCGATCACGATGACATGCTGCTCACCGTCGACCGCATCCTGCGCGAGCGCCTGCTGCAGCGTCAGAATGCCGCCTTGCGCCAGGACATGGCCAAAGTCCGTCCGGACAGCGGCATCATCGGCAGCTGTGCCGCCATGCAGGAGCTGCATCGTCGCATTTCCCGTGTCGCGCCCCTCAATACCACGGTACTCATCCTCGGCGAGTCCGGCACCGGGAAGGAGCTGGTCGCCCGTGCGCTGCACGAGCAAGGACCGCGCTCGAACGCGCCCCTGATTTCCGTCAACTGCGCGGCCATCCCCGAGTCGCTGATCGAGTCCGAGCTGTTTGGTCACGAAAAAGGCGCGTTTACCGGCGCGCAGGGACAGCGCAAGGGGCTGGTCGAGGCGGCGGATGGCGGCTCGTTGTTTCTCGATGAGATCGGCGAGCTGCCGCTGGAAGCCCAAGCCCGCTTGCTGCGTCTGCTGCAGGAAAAAGAGGTCCGGCGTCTGGGCGCGACCCAATCGCGAAAAGTCGACGTGCGCCTGATCGCCGCCACGCACCGCAACCTGAAACAGCTCGCCAGCGTCGGCCTGTTCCGTGAAGACCTGTTCTTCCGTCTCAATGTCGTCGAGCTGTCACTGCCGCCGCTGCGCGAACGTGGCGCCGATATCCTCGAGATCGCCCACTGCATGCTCAAACGCACCATCGAGCGCCTGGGCAGCCAGCCGCTGAACTTCAGCACCTGCGCCCTCGAAGCCATGAACAGCTATCACTGGCCGGGCAATATCCGTGAGCTGGAAAACGCCATCGAGCGCGCGGTCATCCTGTGTGAAAGCGATGTCATCACCCCCGAGCTGCTGGCAATCGACTTCCCCAGCAACGACATTCGTGAGGCCATGGACCCGCCGGCCGGGCTGTCACTGGAAGACTATTTCCAGCATTTCGTGCTTGAGCATCAGGACCAGATGTCTGAGACCGAGCTGGCGCAGAAGCTCGGCATCAGCCGCAAAACACTGTGGGAACGACGTCAGCGATTGGGCATTCCCCGCCGCCGTCAATCCTCCGAAAGTCTGTGACGCGCGTTACCCATCTACACAAAACTGTTACCCGGGTAACGCACACACAGTGCCGCAACGCGCACTTAGCCTCAGCGTAAAATCTCAAATCATTGTTTTTCATCAGAAAAAATACATTTCAAAACTTGGCACAGCAAATGCTACATGAAGTTGCGGACACAACAATAACCAGCCGCGATGCCTGCATGAGAATGCTGGCCAACAAAAAAAGCACTCGCCAGGATGCGAGATAGCAATTGCCAGGATGCTCGGGCAACAATAAAAACCAATGCCTCGAATAAGAAGACGGTCATAAACCGCACACACCGTTCAGCGTACGCGGGAGGTAACCCCTCCCGCTTTGCATTCACCAAAGCCCCTCTAAACACCCTCAATGTCTTCTGCCCGCCTGTCGATCAAAATTGGTATGATTCGCGCTCATTTGTTACTCACGAGATTTGCGTATGTTGAAGGGTTGGCTTGATCGTTGGCGCGGACGCGGCAAAACGCCGTCACGCCTGAAGCCCGTCATCATTCCTCGTGATCAGCACCCGATCTCGCGTCGCGCCATCAGCAGTGTCGCCGTGAAGACGCTGTATCGCCTGCACGATGCCGGCCACGATGCCTTCCTGATCGGCGGAGGGGTGCGCGACCTCCTGCTCGGCCTCACGCCGAAAGACTTCGATATCGCCACCAGCGCCACACCGGAGCAGGTCAAGCAGATTTTCGGCGGCCAGTGCCAGATCATCGGCCGCCGCTTCCGCCTCGCGCATGTGCGCTGGGGTCGTGAGGTCATTGAGGTCGCCACCTTCCGCGCCAACCATGCCGAAGGCGACGCCAGCACCGCGCACACCAATGCCGATGGCTTGATCGTGCGCGACAACGTCTGGGGCAGCATCGAAGAAGATGCCGCGCGCCGCGACTTCACGATCAATGCCATCTATTACAACATCGCCGACTTCAGCCTCTGGGATTTCGCCAAGGGCCGGGCCGACCTCGACAAGCGCGTGCTGCGCATGATCGGCGATCCCGAGACACGCTATCGCGAAGACCCGGTACGCATGCTGCGCGCCGCGCGTTTCGCCGCCAAACTCGACTTCACCATCGCTCCCGAAACCGGCGACATCATTCCCGAGCTGGCACATCTGCTCGAAGACATGTCGTCGCATCGCCTCTATGACGAATGCCAGAAGCTCTTCGGCGCCGGCCATGCCGCCCCGCTGCTGCCGCTGCTGCAGGACTACGGCCTGTTCGAGCCGCTGTTCCCGGAGGCCGTACTGCACCCCTGCGAAGAGCTGTGGATGCTGACCGCCGAGAGCACAGACGACCGTCTCGCGATCGGCAAAAGCATCAATCCGGCCTTCTTCTTTGCCGCACTGCTCTGGGGTCCGGCGCAAATGCGTCAGCAGACGCTCTGTGATGAAGGCACGCCTGCCGTGCCGGCCTGGCAACAGGCGGCGCAACAGACCCTGTCCATCCAGCACATGCGCACCGCCATTCCGCGCCACATCGGCCAGGTCATCCGCGATATCTGGGAGATGCAGCCACGCCTGGAAAATCCGCGTCCGCGCCAGGTCGACGCCATGGTGCAAAGCGAACGCTTCCGTGCGGCGTATGACTTCCTGGTGCTACGCGAAGCAGCCGGCGAAGACACCGCTGACATGGGTGCCTGGTGGACACGCTGGCAATCGGCAGACCCCGGCCTTCAGGCCGAAATGCAGCGCGCGCTAGAATCGCGTGAGCGCGAAACCGGCGGTCCCGCTGCGCGCAAACCGCGCCGTCGGCGCAAACCGCGGCCGAAAGCCGCGAGCTGATCGCCACGCCATGACAGCGCCCCGCCCTCCGGTCACTGCCGCCATTGGTCTTGGCGGCAATCTCGGCGATGCGCCCACGACATTGCTGCGCGCGCTGGCCGCTCTCGCCAGCCACCCTGCCATTCATGTCGTAGCCTGCTCGCCGCTCTATCGCAGCCTCGCCATTGGTCCGGTCGGACAGCCCGATTACGCCAATGCCGCCGCGCTGCTCGAAACCACCCTTTCACCCCATGAGCTGCTCGATACCCTGCAACATATCGAGCAATCCGAGGGGCGCGTGCGTGCCCTCCGTTGGGGGGCGCGCACGCTGGATCTCGATCTGCTGCTGTATGCAGACCAGCAAATCCATGATGAACGACTGACGGTCCCGCACGCCGAAATGCGACATCGCAACTTCGTCCTCTGTCCGCTCGCCGACATCGCACCGGCGTGGTCACTCCCCGAGGGTGAAACCGTTCTGACCCTGAGTCGGCGGATTTCGTCCGATGGCCTGCAGCGCTGGCCCGATCCGCGCTGGGGCTTTCCGCCGAACGTCTTGACCTGAGACTTGCCAGCCACCACCATGCTGGCCCACGATGATCCCCCGGCCCCGGCCGAGTCACAGGAGCCCCCATGAAGCCTGTCACCCTGCAAACCCTGCGCGATCTCAAGCAACGCGGCGAGCGCTTCAGCTGCCTGACCTGCTATGACGCCGCTTTCGCCTCAGCCATGGCACGCGCGGAGGTCGAGGTGATTCTGATCGGCGACTCCCTGGGCATGGTGGTTCAGGGCCATAGCTCTACGCTCCCGGTAACCCATCAGGATATCGCCTACCACACCGCGGCCGTGGCGCGCGCCAACCAGGCGGCGCTGATCATGGCCGACATGCCCTTCATGACTTATGCCACGCTGCCTGATGCCCTGGCGAATGCTGCCGCGCTGATGCGGGCAGGCGCTCATCTGGTCAAGCTTGAAGGCGGCGCCTGGCTGGCCGACACGGTCACCCAGCTCAGCCGCGGCGGCATCCCGGCATGCATCCACCTGGGCCTGACACCGCAGTCGGTCAATGTCTTCGGTGGTTACCGGGTACAGGGCCGTAGTGACGCTGCTGCGGAACAACTGCTCGCCGATGCCCGCGCCGTCGCCGCAGCCGGCGCCGCCCTGCTGCTGCTGGAGTGCGTACCGACTGCGCTCGCACGACGTGTGCAGGAAGAAATCACCATTCCGGTCATCGGTATTGGCGCCGGCCCTCATTGCGATGGTCAGGTTCTGGTATTGCACGACATGCTCGGCGTCCATGCCGGCAAGACAGCACGCTTTGTCAAAAACTTCCTGCAGGCTGGTGACGGCAGCGTTGAAGGCGCCTTCCGCCAATTCGTCGCCGAGGTGAAGGATGGTCGCTATCCGGCACCGGAACATGCGTTCGAATAAGCCTGCGGGCGCGACTGAAACAAGGAAAGACGCACCATGAAGATTGAAACAACCATCCAGGGCCTGCGCGGCGCCTTGCGCCAGGCCCGGCAGGCGGGAAAATCCGTCGCTTTCGTCCCCACCATGGGCAACCTGCACTCGGGTCATATCGAGCTGGTCAGTGAAGCGCGTCGGCGCGCCGACTTTGTCGTGACCAGCATCTTCGTCAACCCGACGCAGTTTGGCGTCAATGAGGACTTCGACGCCTACCCGCGCACGCTGGAGGCTGATGCCACGCAACTCGCCGAGGCGCATTGCGACCTGCTGTTCGCCCCAGCCGCCTCGGAGATGTATCCGGATGGCCGCAGCCAGTCCACCAGCGTCCAGGTCAGCGGCATCACGGAGGTCCTCTGCGGCGCGGCCCGCCCGGGACACTTCACCGGGGTAGCGACCGTTGTCAGCAAACTGTTCAATATCATCCAACCGGACATGGCCCTGTTCGGTGAAAAGGACTTCCAGCAACTGGCCGTGATCCGTCGTCTGGTCAGCGAGCTCTGCTTCCCGATCGCCATCATCGGCATCCCCACGATCCGCGCCCATGACGGCCTGGCGCTGAGCTCACGCAATGGCTTTCTCAGCGAAGCTGAACGCGCCCAGGCCCCGATTTTGCATCAGACACTGAGCAACCTGCGGGATGCCATCATTCAGGGTGAGCGTGACTACGCCATGCTGACGTCGGCGGCCAGGGCACACCTCGACAAGTGTGGCTTCGCGCCTGACTACCTGGAGGTCATGACACAGGACCTGCGGCCGGCAGGCAGCGCCGACAAGGACCTGGTCATACTGGTGGCTGCCCGCTTGGGCAGTACCCGACTGATCGATAACGTTATATTTACCCTGGCTTAAGGCCGGCGCAGATAGTGACAATTCGATCTAAGAGTGTGTTGAACCCACACGCGTCTTACGGCAAAATGACGCGCCCGCGGCCAGACCAGACTGAATAGTCACCTGGTCCGCATTCGTT
This sequence comes from uncultured Paraperlucidibaca sp., assembly GCA_964511255.1. Classification (GTDB taxonomy): domain Bacteria; phylum Pseudomonadota; class Gammaproteobacteria; order Pseudomonadales; family Moraxellaceae; genus Perlucidibaca. The sequence goes on along the minus strand of CAZEEQ010000021.1, from coordinate 18,433 downwards.
CGCTGCTGTGCGGAGGTAAACGCTCATGCAATGCATCATGCTCAAAGCCAAGCTGCACCGGGCCTCTGTGACCCATGCCGAGCTCGACTATGAAGGTTCCTGCGCTATTGATGGCGACCTGCTGGACCTGGCTGGCATTCGTGAATACGAGCAAATCCAGATCTACAACGTTGCCAACGGCGAACGCTTCACGACTTATGCCATTCGTGCCGAGTCCGGTTCCCGCATGATTTCTGTCAACGGCGCCGCCGCCCACAAGGCGCAGCCGGGTGATCGCGTCATCATCTGCACCTATGCCCAGTTCGAGGCCGAAGAGCTCGCTGACTTCGAGCCTCGCCTGGTCTACTGCAATGCCGACAACAGTGTCAGCCACAGCGCCAACGCCATTCCGGTGCAAGTCGCCTGATCGGTTTCGCTAGCACATGAAAAAGCCGGCCCAGGGCCGGCTTTTTCATGTCGCCAATTTGGCCGCATGCCACCTCGCCGTTGAAGGCACCAGAAACAGAAAGGCCGGCATAAAGCCGGCCTTTCCGTTAAAGGCAACAACAATCAGCCGAACAGGCCCTTCAGCATGTCGTTGTAAGACTGCTGCCACGCGCTGCCATGCTCGACCAGGAACTGGCCGCCATAGACAACGATCAGCAAGCCCACAGCCAGCACGATCACTGGAAGGATCCAGCGTTCGAAGCGGTAGTAGAAGGACTTGTGACGGACTTCCGCATCGGCATCGTCCATCTCCTTCTCACCCACGACCATTCGCGTCAGCAACTGGTTGAGCGCCACAGGTGGTGACAAATAACCGAGCTCGAAGGCCGTCAGCACGATCATCCAGAAGTGCACTGGATGGATGCCGTTGCTGTAGGCAATCGGAGCGATCGTCGCCGACACCAGAATGACCGCACCAAAGGGATCCATGATCATGCCGATGAAAACCAGGATGCCCATCAGAATGGTCAGCGCCAGCCAGATGTTGCCGAAGTCGGACGGGACAGCTTCCATCATGCCGGAACGCTCGATCACACCACCGACGGACACCGACAGCGCCATCAGCATGATCAGTGCACCGATGTGACTGATGGTTTCGTTGGTGGCGAAACGCACAGCCTGCTCAAGGTTGAGGCGGCGCTCGGCTTCCGGGTTGTGCTGAACCGCGACAGCCTTCGGCTCGCGACGGAACTTGTCGAAGATCACGATGAACAGCATGATGATCGGCAGCATCACCGGCGCGGTGAACTCGTCAAGCTTGGTATCCAGGAAGTACTGGTAGGCATAGACCACAGCCAGCATGATGACGATATACGGCGACACCGGCACCAGAGCCCGCACCGACTGACGCAGGGCATCACCAAACACCACGCTTTCCTTGGCCGGACCACTGCCATCACGGGTGGCCAGCGCCACCAGCAGGAAGATGGTCGAGGTCAGCAGGAAGACACCCACACCCCAGCCGTACAGCTCATTGGTGGTGACCTGCTTGTTGAGCGCGGCAATCAGCACGATCAGCAGGCAAGGACGCAGCACCACACCCAGCGAGCCCGACATGGCGGCAGCGGCCAGTGCCATGTGGCGACGACCACCGGCAGCGAACACTTCCTTGTACACGATAGCGCCGGCAGCGATCACGAAGATGCCGGAAGCACCGGTGTAGGCAGTCGGAATGGCGGCAGCCAGCAGAATGACCCAGGTCAGTACCTCAGGTGAAAACTTCCACGGACGCACGATGTCGAGGAACAGGTGCACCACGCGCGTCTGCTTGAGCAGCATACCGGCCCAGATGTAGAGCGCGAGATTGAGGAAGATGCCCGAGAACTCGAACAGCTGGCCAAGGTAGATCGCCAGGCCGGCAAAGTGCTTCTCGCCGAAAAAGGTGATCGACGACGTGATGGCCATGAAAGCATAAAGCGGGATCGACAGCAGCGCGAGACCAAAGCTGCCGCCATTTTCAGCCTCTGCAGGCGGCTTGATCAGCTTGATGACGCTGATCACCGTGAGACCGCCGAACAAGGCGATGGTCAGGTAGTTCAGCAGCGGCTTTTCGATCGCGATACCTGAGTTCATCAACACATTGTTGTAATAGAACCAGCAGGAGAACGCGGCCAGGGCATTGGCGACCACCATGGAAACGCCATAGACCTTGTAGTCGATCTTGTAGCGCGGCGGACGCAGACCGATATGGTGCACACCCAGCGTCGTGGTGACCGCGGCGATGGCGAACATCAGCAACAGAATCAGCGGACGATTTTCAGTACCAAATTTGAAGATACCGAAGAAGCCGGTCTCCAGGGTACGGAACGCCTTGACCTGCGGATTCAGGTTCTTGTTGATGTTTTCATACATCTGGAACTTTTCGACGCAGAGTGACTTCGCCTTTTCCAGCGAGGCACGCACTGCCGCCGGGTCCTGCGGCTCGTCGGCGAAAAGCGCATCCAGCGGATCATCGGAGACCACGGCCGGTGCGGCCGCCTGAGCGGCAACAGCCGCATCGATGTCCTGATTGGGGTCGCACTCCGGCTTGGTCGGGTCGGCGCGCAACATGAAATACTGCACGTTGTTGGCCGGGTCGCCAAACATGCGTTCGCCCATGCGCAGCAACTGGCCATGGAACATTTCGCCCGTGCCGATGACCAGGGTCAGCAGCAGCAGGATGAGAACCGGCAGACTGGAAAGCCACTCCGAAAGACTGCGGTTCAGGAAGACCGGCTTATTGTTCATTTTTGACTTCCTTGAAATTAAGAAAACGGCAGGACGCCAGGTCCTGCCGTTTCAACTCACTCAGCTCAGACCCTGATCACTCGAGGTTCTGGGTGCATTCCGCATCGCCGCTGTCGACCGAGCAACGGGTTTTCTTCAGCAGCTTCATCATGGTCGGATCGTAGATGCCTTCCTTGGTCAGGGAGATGCGTGCATCACGCAGCATGACGACATAACCATCCCTGTCCTTGGCCGGGAGGTCCATCCAGACACCAGCCGGCACATCCTTCTCGGCTTTCTTGATCAGGCCCATGGCACGGTCATACTGGCCATCCCAGTACACACGCGACTTCTGACCGTAGCCTGCCGGGAACTTGTCCTTGTTGATGATCATCTGGAACGTCAGCTGAGCGATCGGGAAACGCACAATGGCGCCGTCCTTGCCCAGGCCCTTGTAAAGTTCGAGCGGCTTGTAGGCCAGTGCCGGAGACGCGATGATGTCAACGGCATTGTTGTTGAACTTGGCAGCAAAGTTGGTGATGTCGGAAGACACCGGCTGCGCGCCGACCTTCTGAACCATCTTGGCCTGCGACTTGTCGTAGTCAAAAATCGCGATCTTTTTGCCGGCCAGCTTGTCCACGTGGTTGATCGAACGGCTCTTCACGAACAGGTAAGCCGCGCCGGCCGGAGCGATACCGGCGACTTCATACTTGCCCTGAACCATTTTGCCGGCCAGTGCCGGGTTGGCCATGGTGGCCAGCGTCTTTTCCATCACGGGATAGCTGGGAATGGCGCCGATCGAATCGAGCGAACCCGAGAACGAATTGAACTGACGACCGCGCATACCGGTGAGCATCACACCGTCGCACTGGCCGGCCTTGAAGTCTTCAGCAGCCGTACGCTCATCGGTGTAGGACTTCAGCTCCAGCGCAGCACCCATCTTGGTAGCAGCCAGGGCATAGTCCTTCATCATGCCCGACACATCACCCTGGGCACCCAGGATGTCGAACACGCAGATCTTGTTGCCGGCAGAGGCCTGAGCCGAAACGGTCGCCGCCGTGACAGCGACCAGAGCCGCTGCCAGTTGATTAAATTTACGCATGGGTAGTTCCCTCTTTTACTTGATGTTTACTGCTGTACTGAGCTGCTTTTCGCAGGCTCCAGAGCGGATAACGCCCCGGAGCCTGCCGCGATCACAGCAGGTCGCCGATATCGACTGCGGACTCGGTCTTTTCTGCCTTCTCGTCCCAGAACTTGCCCAGGCTACCCGGCGGGGTACGGGTGCCTGCACCTTCGGTCCAGAGGCGGTCAGAAAGAACGGTAATGATCATGCCGGCCATGCTGTCAGCGAGACGGTACTGCGGGTTCGGCTTGAAGTCTTCCTTAACATTGGCAAAGCGACGAATGGCATCGCGAACGCGCGGCTGGTCGTCCTTACCGACGGCCGACAGGGCGTACATGGCGTGCGGCAGGCGGATACCCGCCTCTTCACCCATCTGCATGGAGGCATTGAAGGTAGCCCAGACATCCTTGCCATCAGCACCGCCCGGCAGAACGTTCCAGATCACGGCACGGGCAGCCGTCGGCACTCCCCACCACTTCTTGTTGTCCAGGCAGGTGAAGGCGCGCTCGGCCTTGGCAGCGATATCCATCGGCACGCCGACAGCCTGCTGCGCGACGATGTCGTTGAGCAGCGCCTGCAGGCCGGTGATCAGGCCCAGCATGTAGACGAATTCATCGAAGTCACGATAGAAGTCGGTGCATTCCTCACCAATCTTGATGTCGTAGCGCTTCTCGTAATAACGCACGAATCGCTCATACGCGATCAGCTGACGACGCGAAGCCAGCTCGGCAAAGCGCTTCTGCGCGATGCGGGCATCCTGGGCTTCATCGACATTGCCGGCCTTGGCTGCGCGCAGATAGCGCAGTTCATGCTCATTGGCGTCCATTTCGGCACAGAGCGCCGCCGTGGTGTAGAGCAGGGTGCCGAGCTGGTCGGCATTGGCGCCGAGGTTTTCGGTGGCCATGATCAGCGGCGCCGTGGCGACACCGGAGTTGCAGGCCATGATGACGTCATTGTCCTTGAGCATGGGCGGAACCAGCTTCTTTTCGACAAAGCGCAGGGATTGATTGCTGATGAACGCTACCGGATCGCAGGCAGAGAGCAGCACGGATGCACCGATGATGGCACTGGCGAAACCGCGACGGAGCAGGCGGGAGCCCCTCATGTCTTTCTCCTCGTTGTTGATTTTTGTTGTCACGCCCACTTGCGTTGCTTTTATCAGTAGTGGCAAGTGGAAATGCTGGCATGGAGGCCATAGTTACCCGCGAAAGATACCATCAAGCTCTGACATGGTTAAAGTCGCTTTGACTCCCGGAATAACGTTTTTTTGTTTTTTTGTAACCCACAAACAACTGGGGCGGCCAATGGCCGCCCCAATCGGACAGATGTAGGAAAGCTGCCGAGGTCAGGCCTCGATCAGCTCCTTCATCGACAGCTTGATACGGCCGCGCTGATCAACATCCAGCACCTTGACCTTCACAACCTGTCCTTCCTTCAGATAGTCGGCCACATTCTCGACGCGCTCATTGGCGATCTGCGAAATGTGCACCAGACCATCAGTACCCGGCAGGATGTTCACGAAGGCGCCGAAATCGACGATGCGGGCCACTGTGCCTTCGTAGATCGTACCGACTTCCACTTCTGCAGTGATGGCCTGAACCTTGGCCAGCGCAGCCTGGGTCGCGCCCTTGGTTTCGCCGTAAATGCGCACCAGACCGGAGTCATCAATATCGATGCTGGCCTTGGTCTCTTCGCAGATGCTGCGAATCATCGAACCGCCCTTGCCGATGACATCACGGATCTTGTCGGTGCTGATCTGGATGGTGGCGTAGGTCGGGGCGTTGGCATTCACTTCCGGACGCGACTGGGCAAGTACCTGGTTCATCTGGCCGAGGATGTTGAGACGGGCTTCGCGAGCCTGGCCCAGCGCCACTTCCATGATCTCTTCGGTGATGCCTTCGATCTTGATGTCCATCTGCAGCGCCGTCACGCCATTGGCGGAACCGGCGACCTTGAAGTCCATGTCGCCGAGGTGATCTTCATCACCCAGGATGTCGGTCAGCACGGCGAAACGCTCGCCTTCCTTGACCAGACCCATGGCAATACCGGCCACCGGCGCCTTCAGCGGCACGCCGGCATCCATCAGGGCCAGCGAAGCACCGCAGATCGAAGCCATCGAGGAGGAGCCGTTGGATTCGGTGATGTCGGACACCACGCGGATGGCGTAGGGGAACTTGTCAGCACCCGGCAGCATCGGGTGGACGCCACGACGGGCGAGGCGGCCGTGACCGATTTCACGACGCTTCGGACCGGATTCGCGACCGGTTTCGCCGACCGAGTAGGCCGGGAAGTTGTAGTGCAGCATGAAATGATCGGTGTAGCTGCCTTCAAGGGCATCGATCATCATGGCATCACGGCTGCCGCCGAGGGTGGCGGTGACCAGGGCCTGGGTCTCACCACGGGTGAACAGGGCCGAGCCATGGGCCTTGCCGAGCACACCGGTCTGGATGTCGAGGGCGCGCACCGTGCGGGTGTCACGACCGTCGATACGCGGCTTGCCGGACAGGATGTTGTCGCGGACCGTGCGGTACTTCAGGTCTTCGAACAAGGTTTCCAGCTCGTCGGCATCGACAGCGCTGCCTTCCGGCGCGAACTGAGCCAGGGCTGCGGCCTTGATTTCACCAAGACGGCTGTAACGATCCTGCTTGACGCTGATCGTGTAGGCTTCGGAGATCTGGGCTTCGAAGGCGGCCTTGAGGGCAGTCTTGAGTTCGCTATTCACGACCGGCGCGGCGATTTCCCAGCGCGGGGTGCCGACTTCGGCAGCGAAGTCCTTGATAGCAGCAATCGCGACCTGCATTTCATCGTGGCCGAAGAGCACGGCACCCAGCATCTGGTCTTCGCTGAGTTCCTTGGCTTCCGACTCCACCATGAGCACGGCAGCCTGGGTACCCGCGACAACCAGGTCGAGATCCGAGGTCTTGAGCTGCTCGTAGGTCGGGTTCAGGATGTATTCGTCGTTGATGTAGGCAACGCGGGCGGCGCCGATCGGGCCGTTGAACGGCAGGCCGGAGATGGCCAGCGCAGCCGAGGTGCCGATGAGGGCGGCGATGTCCGGATCCTGCAGCTTGTCGGTCGAGATCACAGTGGCGGTGACCTGGACTTCATTGACGAAGCCTTCCGGAAACAGCGGGCGGATCGGGCGGTCGATCAGGCGCGAGGTCAGCGTTTCCTTCTCGGACGGACGGCCTTCACGCTTGAAGTAGCCACCCGGGATGCGGCCGGCTGCGTAGGTCTTTTCCTGGTAATTGACGGTCAGCGGGAAGAAGTCCTGTCCCGGCTTGGCCTTTTTGGCACCCACGACAGCGACCAGTACCGACAGGCCGCCCATGGTGACGACCACTGCACCGCTGGCCTGACGCGCGATACGACCGGTTTCCAGGGTGACGGTCTGCTGACCGAATTGAAATTCCTTGCGAACGATATTGAACATGCTTTCCTCAATGACACGCCCCATGGCGCATCGTGGCTATCCGACCTGTTGTTTTCATTGTCATCGGAGGCCCCTAACAGCTGACCTGCACCCATCCTGCACAGCAGGCAGGGCAGCTGTTAGAAGCCTCTCCCATGACGGCTGACATGTCACATCCTGTGACCAGCCTCCCCCGATTCGCGGCACGCGCCGCAGCATCAAGGAGGCTGAAAAGAACAGGGAGCGGCTAGCCGCTCCCTGTCTTCGTTCTGCTTAGCGACGCAGACCCAGAGTCTGGATCAGGGCACTGTAACGGCTGCCATCTTTGCGCTTCAGATAGTCGAGCAGCGTACGACGCTGGTTGACCATGCGGATGAGACCGCGGCGCGAGTGGTGGTCATGCTTGTGCGCCTTGAAGTGACCCTGCAGGTCATCAATCTGGGCGCTCAGCAGAGCGACCTGAACTTCAGGGGAACCGGTGTCACCGGCAGCACGTGCAAACTTTGCCACAATGGCGGCTTTGTCCTGGACCGTAAGGGCCATGGTGTTACTCCTTCACGAGAGGCCAATAAACAACGACAGACCGCGCCTCTCTGCAGTCCGCGTCGACACGCCCAAAGGGCTTGTGCTTGCGTTATGTCTCAGGCCTTGCCTTGCGGCGCCTTGAGCAAACGCTTGGGGGCCAGCAGACCGTCATCATCGACGGCACCGACACCAAGAAATTCATTGTCCGGCAGCTGAAAGATCAGAACCGAGCCTTCGCGCGGCAGCCCGGAGGCCCGCACCGGATTACCGTGGCGCAGATAATACGCTGAATTTTCGCTCAACTCCACCCGCGGCCAGCCCTCAAGCCCCGCCCAGGATGGCTGCAGCAAGGCATCCAGCGCCGGAAAACCCTGCTCTTCGGCAGCGGCAATCTGCTCACGCGTGCTGGTCTGCTCGATCCGAAACGGTCCGGCCGCGAGACGCCGCAACTCGACAACATGCGCCCCGCATCCGATCGCTTCGCCGATGTCCTCCACCAGATTACGGATATAGGTGCCCTTGGAGCAGGACACCGTGAGCTCGGCGAACGGCGGCTCCAGCAACTCCAGCGTGAGGGCATGGATGGTCACCGGCCGCGCGGCGCGCTCGACCTCGATGCCGGCGCGCGCCAGTTCGTAGAGCGGACGACCATCCTGCTTGAGCGCGGAGAACATGGACGGCACCTGCAGGATGTCACCACGAAAGCCTTCCAGCACGCGCTCAAGACCCTCGCAGGTCAGCGCCGGCACCGGGCGCTCCTCGACCACATCACCCTCGGCATCGGAGGTGTTGGTGCGCTGCCCGAAACGCAGGCGGGTGCGATAGACCTTGTCGGCCTCGAGCAGGTAATGCGAGAACTTGGTGGCTTCGCCGAGACAGATCGGGAGCACACCGGTGGCAAGCGGATCGAGACTGCCGGTATGACCAGCCTTCTCGGCCTGATAACGGTGCTTGACCCACTGCAGGATGTGATTGGAGGTCATGCCCGCCGGTTTGTCGAGCAGCAGAATACCGTCAACAGGGCGCTTGGGACGACGCGGTTTGCTCACTCGGAAACCTCAGCGCGGCTCGTTGGCATCCGAAGCATCGGACTCGCCGGGAGCAGCATGCTCGGCATCTTCCTGCACGGCCTGGTTGATCAGCGCGGCCATGCGGTTGCCGCGACTGGTGACCTGGTCGTGATGGAAGCGCAGATGCGGGACGATACGCGTGCGCAGACCGCGACCGAGTTCGCCGCGCAGGATGCCTGAGGCCGCGTTGAGGATGGCAATGCCTTCATCCGGCGCCTCATCGAGGGTCTTGCCCAGGATGGTGACGTAGATGTCGGCATAGCCCATGTCCGAGCTGACCTTGACCGCCGAGATGGTGACCATGCCCAGGCGCGGGTCTCTCAGGCGCTGACGAATCAGCCCCGAGATGTCGCGCTGGATCTGGTCGCCCATGCGTTGCGTGCGTTGGCTCACATCGACTCCGGGTTACAGCGAACGCTTGATGATCTGGACTTCAAAGACTTCAATCTTGTCACCCGACTTGATGTCCTTGTAGCCCTTGACCGCCAGACCGCACTCCATGCCATGACGCACTTCCGCGACGTCATCCTTGAAGCGGCGCAGCGATTCCAGTTCACCCTGGAACACCACGACATCTTCGCGCAGCACGCGGATCGGCTTGTTACGGAACAGACTGCCTTCCAGCACCATACAGCCGGCAGCGGCACCGAACTTGGAGGAGTGGAACACTTCGCGGACTTCCGCGATACCGACGATGTTCTCGCGGCGCTCCGGCGTCAGCAGGCCCGACATGGCATCACGCACATCATCGATCAGTTCATAGATGATGCTGTAGTAACGCAGGTCGATACCGTCGTTCTGGCACTTGGCACGCGCAGCATTGTCGGCGCGCACATTGAAGCCGAGCACGACAGAGCTGGTCGATTCAGCCAGAGTGACATCCGATTCGGTGATGGCACCGACGCCGGAGCTGACGATCTTGACACGGACTTCATCCGTGCTGAGGTCATTCAGCGCCGCCGTCAGGGCTTCCAGGGAACCGCGCACATCGGTCTTCATGATGATGTTGACCGAAGCCGCTTCAGCCTTGCCCATGTTGGCGAACAGGTTCTCCAGCTTCATGCTCTGCTGCAGATCCATGCGCACCTGGCGGTCGCGGGCCGTGCGGAACTCGGCGACTTCACGCGCCTTGCGGTCATCGGCGACAACAAGGAACTCGTCACCGGCGCCCGGGGCATCCGGCAGACCCAGTATCTCGACCGGCATGGAGGGGCCGACCGACTTCACCGGCTTGCCGTTCTCGTCGACCAGCGCACGGGCACGGCCATAGAGCGTGCCGGCCAGCACCAGGTCACCCTGCTTGAGGGTACCTTTCTGAACCAGCAGCGTGGCGACAGCACCGCGACCCTTGTCGATGCGCGATTCAATCACGACGCCCTGGGCCGGGCCTTCGGAAACGGCGGTCAGCTCCAGCAACTCAGCCTGGATCAGGATGGCTTCGAGCAGCTCGTCGATGCCCTGACCCGTCTTGGCCGAGACCTTGACGACCTGGACATCACCACCCCACTCCTCGCACACGACCTGCTTGGCCGAAAGCTCGCTGAGCACGCGGTCGACATCGACCGATTCCTTGTCAATCTTGTTCATGGCCACGATCAGCGGCACGCCGGAGGCGCGGGCATGATCAATGGCTTCCGCTGTCTGCGGCATCACGCCGTCATCAGCCGCCACCACCAGGATGACAATGTCCGTCGCCTTGGCGCCACGGGCACGCATGGCCGTAAAGGCAGCGTGGCCCGGCGTGTCGAGGAAGGTGATCATGCCGCGCGGCGTTTCCACGTGGTAGGCGCCGATGTGCTGGGTAATGCCGCCGGCTTCACCGGCAGCGACCTTGGCACGACGGATGTAGTCGAGCAGCGAGGTCTTGCCGTGGTCGACATGGCCCATGATGGTCACGACCGGTGCTCGCGTCTTGGCATCGCCATTGCGGACGATCGAATCCATCAGCGAATCTTCCAGCGCGGTTTCGCTGACGAACTTGGGGGTATGACCCATTTCTTCGACCACCAGCGCAGCCGTGGCCTGATCAATGGCCTGATCAGCCGTGACCACTTCGCCCATCTTCATGAGCACACGGATGACTTCACGCGACTTCTTGGCCATTTTCTGCGCAAGGTCGCTGACCACAATGTTTTCGCCAATGGCGACTTCGTACACCTGCTTTTCCACCGGCTTCTCGAATCCGTGCTTCTTGGACAATGCGCTGGTCAGCGTGCGTGCGACCGGACGGAAACTCTGCTCTTCGCGCTTCTTCGGGCCCTTCTTGGCGCCACGGGAAGGCGTGCTGCCACCACGTTTGATTTCACGATCTTCACGGGCGAAAGAATCTTCGTAAGCCACACCGACCAGGCCACGTGCCAGCGGCGTATCAATCGGCGTCGCGACGACATCCTTGCGGCCGGCAAGATCTTCGGCAATGCGACGAGCCTGCTCAAGCGTCTGCACGCGAGCCTTTTCTTCGGCTTCTTTGCGTGCGACCTCTTCCTGGCGGCGTCGGGCTTCATCAGCGGCACGTTCGCGGGCAGTTTCCTCCTCGCGACGGGCACGCTCTTCCGGCGTCTCCAGCTTCTTGATGTCAACCTTGGGCACGCTGAGCTTGCGCGTATCCTTATGATCACCACCCAGCTGACGTCGCGCTTCCTCGGCGGCCTTGCGGGCCTCTTCCTCAGCGGCGGCGATACGGGCTTCTTCAGCGGCGCGACGAACAGCTTCTTCAGCTGCCTTGCGCTCTTCCTCGACCTTGCGGGCGGCTTCTTCAGCAGCCAGACGCGCCGCTTCTTCAGCCTCGCGCGCCTGCTCTTCCTGCTCTTCGAGCAGCGAGCGCTTGACGTAGGTACGCGTCTTCCGCACCTCGACATTCACGGTCTTGGCCTTGCCGCCGACCGCCGCACCCGTTTTCAGGGTGCTGACCGTCTTGCGCTGCAAGGTGATCTTCTTGGGCTCGCCAGCCTGCTCGCCATGAGCACGCTTGAGGTGCGTGAGCAGCTGCTGCTTTTCACTGTCGGATACTGCGTCATCAGCCTTCTGGTGCGACAGACCGGCCTCGCGCATCTGCGCCAGGAGGGTATCGACAGGTCGGCCGACAGTGTCGGCCAGTTGCTTGACGGTGACTTCAGCCATGTGGCGTGGTACTCCGTTTATCCAGGGACGTGATCCGGGTTCAGTTGAACCAGGGCTCACGTGCCTTCATGATCAATTGGGCGGCGAGTTCAGCATCCAGGCCTTCGATGTCGACGATATCGTCGATGGCCTGTTCAGCCAGATCTTCCATGGTGACAACACCACGGGCTGCCAGAGCAAAGGCGACCTTGCGGTCCATGCCTTCGAGGCCGAGCAGGTCTTCAGCCGGTTCTGCGGCGCCTTCTTCCGACACCAGTGCCTTGGTCAGCAGGGCATCCTTGGCGCGCTGACGCAGAGCCTCAACCAGCTCTTCGTCAAAGTCTTCAATGGCCAGCAGCTCTTCGAGCGGCACGTACGCCACTTCTTCAAGTGTCGTGAAGCCTTCGTTGACCAGAACAATCGCGATGTCTTCATCGATGCCGAGGTCAGCGACAAAACCGTCAACGAACTTGTGAGCTTCGTTTTCCTGCTTGGCCTGCGCATCGGCCACCGTCATGACATTCAGACGCCAGCCGGTCAGCTCGGACGCCAGTCGCACGTTCTGGCCGCCACGACCGATGGCCATGGCCAGCTGGTCTTCCTCAACCGCGACATCCATGGTGTGGGTGTCTTCATCGACGATGATGGAGGCGACTTCAGCCGGCTGCAGGGCGTTGATGACGAACTGGGCAGGATTGTCATCCCAGAGCACGATATCGACACGCTCACCACCCAGCTCACCGGATACCGCCTGGACACGCGAACCGCGCATGCCGATGCAAGCGCCCTGCGGATCAATACGGTGATCGTTGCTCTTCACCGCCAGCTTGGCACGCACACCCGGGTCGCGCGCAGCGGCACGGATGGCAATAATTTCTTCACCAATTTCAGGCACTTCGATGCGAAACAGCTCGATCAGCATTTCGGCGCGCGAACGCGACATCAGCAGCTGGGCACCACGGCCTTCGCTGTTGACGGCGAACAGCACGGCACGCAGGCGATCCCCGATACGGAAGTTCTCTCGCGGCAGCATTTCTTCGCGCGCCAGGTAGGCTTCAGCATTGCCACCGAGGTCGACGATGAGGCCGTCACGCGTGGTCTTCTTGACCGTGCCGGAGAGAATTTCACCGACACGGTGACGGTAAGCATCCACCACAAGCGCACGCTCGGCCTCACGCACTTTCTGCACGATGACCTGCTTGGCGGTCTGGGCGGCAATACGTCCGAACTCGATCGAGGGCACCTGCTCCTCAACGATATCGCCGAGCTTCAGACCCTTCTCCTCGACATCACTGATGGCGAGCTGCATGGCCGGAATTTCGTGGTCTTCATCAGCCACGACTTCCCAGAAGCGGAAGGTTTCGTACTCGCCGGTCTTGCGGTCGATGTTGACGCGAATATTGATCTCGTCCGTATCGAAACGCTTTTTGGTCGCCGCCACCAGCGCCTGCTCCAGCGCCTGGAAGATGACCTCGCGCGCAACACCCTTTTCGTTGCTGACGGAGTCCACTACCAACAGGATTTCTTTGCTCATGATTCGACCTGCGTGATCACTCGTTCAATCAGATATTCGGAACGATGTTTGCCTTGTCTATGCTGGCAAACGGAATTTGTACCACTTCTCCATCCACCTGCAATGACACCTGCGCGTCATCGGCCGCCTGGATGATGCCCTTGAAGCGACGACGCCCTTGCAGCGGGGCATTCAATCGCACACTCGCTTCGTCACCGACAAAGCGCTGGAAGTGGGAAGGCTTGAACAGACCACGGTCCCAGCCCGGGGATGACACCTCAAGGGTGTATTCACCGGATATCGGATCTTCGACATCAAGGACGCCGCTGACCTGGTGGCTGACCGCTGAGCAATCATCCACACCCACCCCTTCTTCACGCTCGGTATCGATGAACAACCGCAGCACCGAATGACGGCCCTGCTGGAAGAATTCAATACCCCATAGCTCGAAGCCGCAAGCAGTCACTGCAGGCTCCAGCATCTCAGTCAGTTTTTCGACTTTTTGCGAGATCGCCATGATCGCTTTCACTCCTGTTGCCCGCAGCGCGGACCCCATAATGCAAACGCCAGAAACAAAAAGTGGGCGAATCGCCCACTGTGTCGGCAGCCCGGCAATTCCGTGGAATTACCTGCCGCGAGACTTGTAAAAAAGCCCACGCATTGGTGGGCTTTTTTACAAGTCCGAATGTGGTAGCGGGGGCTGGATTTGAACCAACGACCTTCGGGTTATGAGCCCGACGAGCTACCTGACTGCTCCACCCCGCATCAGAGGTTGCGAACTGTACGGATCTGACTCGAACTTGTCAAACCCTTTCGCCACCGGCGACGCCGGTATTTACAACTCATTTCAGCATGACACTAAAACGAGCTTAAATTGGTGCGGAAGGGGGGACTTGAACCCCCACGCCGTTAGGCACAGCCACCTCAAGGCTGCGTGTATACCAATTTCACCACTTCCGCATATCTGGTGTTTAGACCCGCCACCGGGTGCCGAATATTACTGGCCTGCGGGCGCTACGGGAAGCCCTGTTTGAGCAGAATTTACCGGAGCCGTCGCTGAACCCGGGAAGACCGGCAACGTCGACGTCGCCGGAACCACGGGAACCGCTTCTTCAGTGCCATTGACAGCACGCGAAGCATTTTTTGCATAAACAGCCAGACCGAGACTGGTGAGGAAAAACACCAGCGCCAGAACGGCCGTCAACTTGGTCAGAAAGCCTGCCGAACCGGCACTGCCGAACACCGTGCCGGAGGCACCGGAGCCGAAGGACGCGCCCATTTCGGCACCCTTGCCTTGCTGCAGCAGGATCAGCACGATCATGACCACCGCCACCAGGACGTGAACCACGAGAACCAGCGTTTCCATGACTACCTACTCGTTTAGAGCCTCTGTCGTGCCGCCTGACAGATGGCCAGAAATTCCTGCGCAACCAGGGATGCGCCCCCAACCAATGCCCCATCGATATCGGGCATGGCAAACAGCCCGGCCACATTGCCCGCCTTCACGCTACCGCCGTAAACAATGCGAAGCTGTTCGGCTCGCACGGCATCAAAGGCCGCCACCACCGCACGCAGCGACGCATGAACGGCCTGCGCCTGCTCAGGCGTTGCCGTCAGTCCGGTTCCAATGGCCCACACCGGCTCATACGCCAGGACAGCACCATCAAAGGCTTCCGCCCCCTGACTCTCCAGCACCGCAAGCAACTGTCGCGACACCACGGCCAGCGTATCGCCAGCCTGACGCTCAGCCAGCGTCTCACCCACACAAAGCACCGGCTGCAGCCCTGCCTGGCGGATGGCCGCGAATTTGGCTGCCACCACGAGATCGGTCTCACCGAACAGCTGTCGCCGCTCCGAATGCCCCACCAGGGCACCCGACAAGCCGCAATCCTGCAGCATGCCGACAGACCACTCGCCGGTGTAAGCGCCCGGCGCATGCTCGGACACCGTCTGGGCCAGCACCTTGACGGCCTGCCCTTCGAGCGCACTGACAACCTGCATCCAGTACGGCGCCGGAGGCGCCAGACAGATGTCGACCTCACGCTCTGCCGCCAACGAAGAAATGCCTTTCAGCAACTCGTCATTGGTCTGATGCAGACCATTCATTTTCCAATTGCCGGCTACCCAGGGGCGACGCATGCAAACTCTCCATGGCGGGCCAGCCTCGCGAGGCCGGCAATACTAGCGAAGCCGCTGCCGGCTTACAAGCAGTTGCGCACGGCTTCAGCCAACTCTTCGGCAATTCGCTGCACGAGCAGACCATCGCGCCCCTCGACCATGACACGAATGACCGGCTCGGTTCCCGAGGCTCGCAGCAGGACACGCCCCTGATCGGCCAGCTCGGCCTCCGCGGCAGCCACCGCCTGCTGCACGGACGGTTGGGACTTGAGATCCACTTTCTGCGCCAGACGAACATTGATCAGCACTTGCGGATACTTGCTCATGCCGGCTTTGAGTTCCGCCAGCGAACGACCGGAGCCGACCATGGCCGCCAGCACCTGCAGCGCCGCCACAATCGCATCGCCGGTGGTGGCCTTGTCGAGACAGACGATGTGACCCGATGCCTCACCACCCAAAGTCCATCCGCGCTCTTCCAGCGCCGCCATGACATGGCGATCACCGACATTGGCACGCACGAAGCCGAGGCCCAGCTCCTGGATAGCTTTCTCCAGCCCGAAATTGCTCATCAGCGTGCCGACCACGCCACCCACAGCCTGCCCGACCCGCTGCCTCTCGCGCGCAATCAGATAAACCAGCTCATCGCCATCGACCACCTCTCCCTGGTGATCGACCATGACCACACGATCACCATCGCCATCAAAGGCAATCCCGATATCCGCCTTCTCAGCCAGCACACGCTGCTGGAGCCCTTCCGGATGCGTAGAGCCGACTTCATGATTGATGTTCTGGCCATTCGGTTCGCAGGCGTAGCGGATGACATCCGCGCCCAGCTCGCTGAATACCGCCGGTCCGACCTGATAGGTCGCCCCATGGGCCGCATCGACAACGATCTTGAGGCCATGCAGAGACAAATTGAACGGGAAGCTCGATTTGCAGAACTCAATGTAGCGACCGCGCCCATCTTCCTGACGCGTGACTTTGCCCAAACGATCGGGATTATCGATGGTCATCTCGCGATCCAGCCAGGCTTCGATCTCCAGCTCGACAGCATCCGGCAGCTTCTTGCCATCCGATCCGAAGAACTTGATGCCGTTGTCGTAATACGGGTTGTGCGAGGCGGAAATGACAATGCCGGCACTGGCATGAAAGGCGCGCGTCAGATGCGCCACCGCCGGCGTGGGAATCGGCCCCAGCAGACGCACGCTGACACCGGCCGCAGACAAACCAGCCTCCAGCGCTGACTCGAAGAGGTAACCGGAAAGGCGGGTATCCTTGCCGACCACGACCGAGGCGCGCCCCTGCGACGCCATGGCACGGCCCGCAGCCCAGCCCAGCTTGAGGGCGAAGTCAGGGGTAATGGGGTACTGCCCGACGAGGCCGCGCACACCATCGGTCCCGAAATACTTTCTGCTCATGTCACCACTCCTGTCATGCCTGCTGTTGCGCCTGCCAAAGCCTCAATGCATCCACCGTCGCCTTGACATCGTGGCTACGCACAATGCGCGCGCCCCGCTCGACCGACAATACGGCAGCCGCGATGCCGGCATGCAAACGCTGCTCCACCGGAGCGCCATCAAGAACAGCACCCAGCATGGATTTGCGAGAAAGACCAACCAGCAAGGGCCGGCCCAATTGTTGTATTTTATCAAGCCCCTTCAGCAGCTGCAGATTGTGCGCCAGGGTTTTGCCGAAACCGAAGCCCGGATCGAACAGAATTTGTTCGATTGCCATACCCGCTCCGACGCAAGCCGCCGCACGCTCCTGGAGAAAAGCCGCGACACCCGCCACGACATCCTCATAATCCGGGGCCTGCTGCATACTGCCCGGCTCACCCCGCATGTGCATGAGGCATACCGGCAGGCCGGTGGCAGCTGCCGCGGCCAGTGCGCCCGGACGACGCAGCGCGCGGACATCATTGATCATGCCAGCCCCCAGCCGGGCCGCTTCGCGGAATGCCGCGGGCGTGGATGAGTCGACAGAAATCACCGTATCGAAGCGTGCCGCGACAGCCTCCACGACCGGCAGCAGCCGGTCCAGCTCTTCCTGCTCGCTGACCGGAGCCGCTCCCGGCCGCGTACTTTCGGCGCCGATATCGATCAGGCGCGCGCCATCCGCCAGCATCTGACCGGCCTGACGCAGGGCCGCATCCAGCGTGATATAGCGGCCGCCATCCGAGAAGGAGTCCGGGGTGACATTGAGGATACCCATGACCACTGGTGCGGCCAGATCAAGGGAGCGGGAGCCGCAGGCAAGCAACGTCATGCGATACAGGATCCGTCAGTTAATGCGGGAATGATGCCGGAAAGACGCGGGGCCGCATATGCGGCCCCGGTCAGAGTGACGAATGGCAGGACTCAGACAGGGTCGACAGCCGGGGTACCAGCAACCGGCTTTTCACTCGCTTCGGGCTGCGCAACAGCCGCCGGCGTGCCGCCCGACTTGTCACTGTCACTCCAGCCGCGCGGCGGACGCACCGCACGACGCGCCATCAAGTCATCGATCTGATCGACATCAATGGTCTCGTACTTCATCAGCGCGTCGGCCATGGTGTCGAGAATATCGCGATTGTCCTCCAGAATCTGGCGGGCCTGGGCATAGCAGCGGTCGATCACGGAACGAATTTCGTTGTCGATATCAATGGCTGTCTGCGACGACACATTCTTGCGCTGGGTCACCGAACGCCCCAGGAAGACCTCGCCCTCATCTTCTTCGTACAGCAGCGGCCCGAGCTTCTCGGACAGGCCCCACTTGGTGACCATATTGCGGGCCAGCTCGGTGGCACGCTGGATGTCATTGCTGGCGCCGGTGGTGACGCCATCGAATCCCAGCGTCAGCTCTTCGGCGATGCGACCACCGAACAGCGAGCAGATATTGCCCTC
>CAZEEQ010000020.1:9613-49265 GCA_964511255.1 uncultured Paraperlucidibaca sp. | reverse complement strand
GCCGCGTCAAGACGCTGCACCCGAAGATTCACGGCGGCATTCTCGGCCGTCGCGGCCAGGATGACGCGGTCATGGCCGCGCATGACATTGGCGGCATCGACCTGGTGGTAGTCAACCTTTACCCGTTCGCCGCCACGGTCGCGAAAGCGGACTGCACGCTGCCGGATGCCATCGAGAACATCGACATCGGCGGCCCGACCATGGTGCGCTCGGCGGCCAAGAACCACGCCCACGTGGGCATTGTGGTCAGCGCCGGCGACTATGACCGCGTGCTGGCCGAAGTGAAGGCCAGCGGTGGCCTCTCGTACGAAACCCGTTTCGACCTGGCCGTCAAAGCCTTCGAGCACACCGCCGGCTACGACGGCATGATCGCCAACTATCTCGGCGGTCTCGTTTCTGAGAAAGCCGGCGCCAAGAAGGGTGACCTCGCCACCCGCGACACCTTCCCGCGCACGTTCAACACCCAGTTCTTCAAGGCCCAGGAACTGCGCTACGGCGAGAATCCGCACCAGCGTGCTGCTTTCTACACCGAAGCTGCGCCGAAAGAAGCCTCGGTCGCCACCTCGAAGCAGCTGCAGGGCAAGGAGCTGTCGTACAACAACATCGCCGACACCGATGCCGCCCTGGAATGCGTGAAGAGCTTCGCCAAGCCGGCCTGCGTCATCGTCAAGCATGCCAACCCCTGCGGCGTGTCGGTGGTGCTCGATGCCGAAGGCGGCATCCGCAAGGCCTATGACCTGGCCTACGCGACCGATCCCGAATCCGCGTTTGGCGGCATCATCGCCTTCAACCGCGAGCTTGACGCCGACACCGCCAAGGCCATCGTCGACCGCCAGTTCGTGGAAGTCATCATCGCCCCCAGCGTGACAGCGGAAGCACTGGCCGTGACCGCCGCCAAGCAGAACGTGCGCGTGCTGACCTGCGGCGCGCTGCCGGACATCAATGCCCGCAGCTCGCAGTGGGACTTCAAGCGTGTCACCGGCGGCCTGCTCGTGCAGGATCAGGACCTGGGCATGATCAAGGACAGCGACCTCAAGATCGTTACCCGTCGCGCCCCGACTGAAGCTGAAATCCACGACCTGATCTTCGCCTGGAAGGTTGCCAAATACGTGAAGTCGAACGCGATTGTCTACGCCAAGGGCCGCCAGACGATCGGCGTCGGCGCCGGCCAGATGAGCCGCGTCAACTCCGCGCGCATCGCCGCCATCAAGGCCGAACATGCCGGCCTGCAGGTGCAGGGCGCGGTGATGGCATCGGATGCCTTTTTCCCGTTCCGCGACGGCATCGACAATGCCGCCAAGGCCGGCATCGCTGCCATCATCCAGCCGGGCGGCTCCATGCGTGATGCAGAGGTGATCGCTGCTGCCGATGAGGCAGGTATCGCGATGGTGTTCACCGGCATGCGCCATTTCAGACATTAATCGACCGCGCTGCGCGCCGCAGGGCGGCGTTGCGGGCGGGGCCATGACAGATCGGTGATCTTGGAGATCGCACCTCATGAAAATTCTTCTGCTGGGCTCGGGCGGCCGTGAACATGCGCTGGCCTGGAAGCTGGCCCAGGATGCCCGCGTCGAGACCGTGTTCGTCGCACCCGGCAATGCCGGCTCGGCAACCGAACCCAAGTGCCGCAATGTGGCGCTGGACATCCTCGACAATGCCGCGCTGGTGGCATTCGCTCAGGCTGAGGGCATCGCGCTGACCGTGGTCGGCCCGGAGGCGCCGCTGGTCAATGGCGTGGTCAATGCCTTCCGCGCCGCCGGCCTGAAGATCTGGGGCCCGACCCAGCACGCCGCCCAGCTCGAAGGCTCCAAAGCCTTCGCCAAGGACTTCCTGGCACGTCACGATATTCCTACCGCCTTCTATCAGGTCTTCACCGACACCGATGCCGCCCTCGCCTATGTCCGCGAGAAGGGCGCGCCGATCGTGATCAAGGCTGACGGCCTCGCCGCCGGCAAGGGCGTCATCGTCGCCATGACGCTCGCCGAAGCCGAGGAAGCCATCATCGACATGCTGGCCGGCAACAAGTTCGGCTCGGCCGGCGCGCGCGTGGTGGTCGAGCAGTTCCTCGAAGGCGAGGAAGCTTCGTTCATCGTCATGGTGGATGGCAAGAGTGCCCTCGCCATGGCCACCAGCCAGGATCACAAGCGCATCGGTGACGCCGACACCGGCCCCAACACCGGCGGCATGGGTGCCTACTCGCCGGCTCCGGTGGTGACCCCGGAAGTGCATGCGCGGGTCATGCGCGAAGTCATCATGCCGACCGTCAACGGCATGATCAGCGAAGGCCACCCCTACACCGGCTTCCTGTATGCCGGTCTGATGATCGATGACAGCGGCGCGCCGCGCGTGATCGAGTTCAACTGCCGCTTCGGCGACCCGGAAACCCAGCCGGTGATGATGCGTCTGCGCAGCTCGCTGGTGGCGCTGGTGGAGGCCGGCATCGCCGGTCAGCTCGATCAGACCGAGGCCGACTGGGATCCCCGCGCCGCGCTTGGCGTGGTGATGGCAGCCGGCGGCTATCCGGGCGACATCCGCAAAGCGGACGTGATCAGCGGCCTGGGCCAGGAAGCGGCGGATGCCAAGGTATTCCACGCCGGCACCGCGCTCCGGGATGGCCAGGTCATCACCAGCGGCGGGCGCGTGCTCTGCGCTACCGGCCTCGGCGTCACAGTCTCCGAGGCGCAGGCAGCGGCCTACGCTGAAGTCGCCAAAGTGCGCTGGGAAGGCGAATACCACCGTACTGACATCGGCTATCGCGCCGTGGCCCGCGAAAAAGCCTGCTGAGGCGCGGCCTTTGCCCTCGTGATCAGCCCTCTCCGGAGGGCTTTTTCATATCTGAACGTCGCGAGGCAGCCTCTCTCCGAACCGGCCCCGCTGACCGACTCGTCAGTCGGACGCCAGCCAGGCTGTATAGCCCGCGTGACAAGCGCGGGTGTTATACTCCCGCGCTTGACAACAGCACCCCGTACAAGCGAGAGAGACTATGGATGAGGCACTGCGTAAAGCCGCTCTGGATTACCACGAATTCCCTCAGCCCGGCAAAATCAGCGTCACGCCCAGCAAGCAGCTGAGCAACCAGCGCGACCTGGCCCTGGCCTACTCGCCGGGTGTCGCCGCCCCATGTGAAGAGATCGAGCGTGATCCCTCCACCGTCTCCCGCTATACCGCTCGGGGCAACCTGGTTGCCGTGATCACCAACGGCACCGCCGTACTCGGTCTGGGCAATATCGGTCCGCTGGCCTCCAAGCCGGTGATGGAAGGCAAGGGCGTGCTGTTCAAGAAGTTCGCCGGCATTGATGTGTTCGACATCGAGATCAACGAAAACGATCCCGACAAGCTGGTCGATATCATCGCCTCGCTGGAGCCGACCTTCGGCGGCATCAACCTGGAGGACATCAAGGCCCCGGAATGCTTCTACATCGAGAAGAAGCTGCGTGAGCGCTGCAATATTCCGGTGTTCCATGATGACCAGCACGGCACCTCGATCATTGTCGGCGCCGGTCTGCTCAATGCCCTCCTGCTGGTCAACAAGAAGATCGAAGACATCAGGATCGTCTGCTCTGGCGCCGGCGCGGCGGCGATCTCCTGTCTCGACCTGCTGTGCTCGCTGGGCGCCCGCAAGGAAAACGTGTTCGTCGCCGACTCCAAGGGTGTCTGCTACCAGGGCCGCGCCGGCATGGATGAGTCCAAGGCCAAGTACGCACAGGCTACCGATGCCCGCAGTCTGGCCGACCTGATGCATGGCGCCGACATGTTCCTCGGCCTGTCAACGGCCGGCATTGTCAGCCAGGACATGGTCAAGACCATGGCGGCCAATCCGATCATCTTCGCGCTGGCCAATCCGACCCCGGAAATCATGCCAGAGCTGATCAAGGAAGTGCGCCCGGATGCCATCATCGCCACCGGCCGCTCGGACTACCCGAACCAGGTCAACAACGCCCTGTGCTTCCCGTACATCTTCCGTGGCGCACTGGACTCCGGTGCCACCACCGTGAACGAAGCCATGAAGGTGGCCTGCGTGCAGGCCATCGCCAAGATGGCCCATGCCGAGTCGGCGGACGTGGTGCTTGGCGAAAGCCTGCGCTTCGGGCGTGAGTACCTGATTCCGCGACCGCTGGACCCGCGCCTGATCATGGCCATCGCCCCCGCCGTGGCTCAGGCCGCCATGGACAGCGGCATTGCCACGCGCCCGATCCAGGACTTCTCGGCCTATCGCCAGCGCCTGTCAGAATTCGTCTACAACTCCGCCTTCATCATGAAGCCGGTGTACGCCAAGGCCAAGCAGGAGCCGAAGCGCGTGGTGTTCTGCGAAGGCGAAGACGATCGCGTGCTGCGTGCCGTGCAGATCGTGGTCGACGAAGGTCTGGCCAAACCGATTCTGGTCGGTCGTCCGGGCGTGATCCTCGAACGTATCGAGAAGCTGGGCTTGCGCGTGCGTCCGGGCATCGACATCCAGACTGTCGATCAGGACAACTACCCGCAGTACGAGCAGTTCTGGCGGCACTACCACCGCACGCTGGAGCGTCGTGGCGTCGGCGAGGAACTGGCCAAGCGCGAAGCGCGTCGCCGCACCACGCTGATCGGCGCCCTGCTGGTCGAGTTCGGCCATGCCGACGGCATGATCTGCGGCAGCTTCGCCAACTACGGCCTGCACCTGCGCTACGTCCGTCGCACCATCGGCCTGCGTCCGGGTGCCAAGGCCTTTGCCGCCATGAACGTGCTGATGCTGCAGGACCGCACCCTGTTCATCGCCGACACCTACGTGAACCCG
The DNA here is from genome assembly GCA_964511255.1 of uncultured Paraperlucidibaca sp. GTDB lineage: Bacteria > Pseudomonadota > Gammaproteobacteria > Pseudomonadales > Moraxellaceae > Perlucidibaca. The sequence goes on along the minus strand of CAZEEQ010000020.1, from coordinate 44,494 downwards.
GACCCGAGCGCGGAAGAACTGGCCGACATGACCCTGCTCGCCGCCGAGGCCGTGCGCAACTTCGGCATCACGCCCAAGGTGGCCCTGCTCTCGCACTCCAACTTCGGCAACGAGGACACCCCGAGCGCCCGCAAGATGCGCGACGTGTTCCAGCTGCTGCAGGATCGCGCGCCGGAGCTGGAAGTCGAGGGCGAGATGCATGGCGATGCGGCGCTCGACGAGCACATCCGCCACCGCGTGTTCCCGAACTCGCGTCTGAAGGGCTCGGCGAACCTGCTGATCATGCCCAACATTGATGCCGCCAACATCTCCTTCAACCTGCTCAAGACCGCCAGCGGCAACGGCGTCACGGTCGGCCCGATCCTGCTCGGCGCCAACAAGCCGGCGCACATCATGAGCCCGAGCTGCACCGTGCGGCGCATCGTCAACATGACGGCGCTGACGGTGGCTGAAGCGGCAGCGCGCGGCTGATCCGCCCGGCAGCGCCACGACAAAGCCCCGGCCCTCAGCCGGGGCTTTGTGCTTTTTGACAACAGACAATTACGCCATCGGCGGAGCTGGTGTAGGCTCGCGGCATGAACCGGCACTCCGCCCCAGCCTTTGCGCTCCGCCCGACCTGGCTGACAACCTGTCTGCTCGGCTGGCTGCTGCTCGCCTGCATCCTCGGGACGGCATCCGCCCAGGCCGGCACACGCCTTGAGCTGACGGAGCTGCCCGAGCGCGCCGATATCGGCCCATGGCTGGATATCATGGCGGCACCCGATGACAGCCTGTCGCCGGGCGAGCTGCTGGCCCGCAGCAACGGAGCCATGGGCCAGCCGCACCTGGACTGGCAGCGCAATACGCAGCCCGGGATTGCCATCGGCCTGTCCAGCCAGACCTGGTGGCTGCGACTGCAGGTAGACAATGCCGGCCCCGGCGAATTTCGCGTACTTGAACTCAGCCGGGCGACCCTGGGGGCCGTTGGGCTCTACAGCCGCAACCCGCATGGCCGCTGGGTCTGGCGCGAGACCGGCGCACAAGCGCAGACGCCGCGTGGAGATGTCGAAACGCCAGGCTATGCCTTCAAGCTCTGGCTCCCGGCCGGCGAATCGGACCATCTGATCCGGCTCAAATCATCCTACGCCATCAACTCCCCCGTTCTGCTCAGCCGCGAGAACGCCACGCTGCGTCAGTCCCAGAACGGCGCCGGCTGGTATGGCTGGGCCCTAGGGGTGCTGACCGGGATGATGCTGACCCTGATCCTGGTACGGCCGCGCCATGTCAGCCTCGGCCTGGTTTACAGCTTCGCGCTGATCCAGTGCACGCTGGCCCTTTACGCGCTCGCTGACCGCGGGGTACTGGGCTCCTGGTGGATCGCCCTCCCCGGCGTACAGCACGGTTTGCTGCAGCTCAGTATCCTGCTTCTGCAGATGTCGTATGTCTGGTTCACGCTGGTCTTCCTGCGTGAACGCAAGTCGCTGACCGAGTTCTGGCATACCACGCTGCTGATCCTGCTGGGCATTCAGGCCACCGCACTGATGCTCAGCATCGTGGTCAATCGCCAGGAAGCCATTGCCCTGCTCGCGCTGCTGCCGGTCCTGTCCGCGCTGGTGGTCACAGTGGCCTGCGTGGCGCCGATGCGCCAACAGGTGGCCGGAGCGGCACTGCTGTTCTGGGCAAGCCTGGTGCTGCTGCTCTCCCGCATGCTGCTGGCCCTGAGTCTGACGCCCCTGTTGCCGATCCCGGCGGAACCCTACCAATGGATGCTCGGTCTTCACCTCCTGCACAGTGCCGTACTGCTGCGCGCCATCTATCAGCGCCCCCCGCATCCCGTGCATGCGCGTACCAGCCCGACCGGGCCGCAGCAACCAGTGCGCCCTGCACAGCCGGCGCGCCAGACCTCACCGCCGGGAAACAGCCCGGGCGAGCTGCGACTGCCGTTGCGCGTTCTGGTCGTCGAGGACAATACCTGGGTGCAACAGGTCATCGTCGGGCTGCTGCGCAAGCAGGGCGTGGAGACGCTGACTGCTGTCACCGGCATGGAGGCGCTGCGGATGCTGGAGCAGGAAACGCTCGATCTGGTGCTGATGGACTGCGATCTGCCGGAGCTCGACGGCCTCTCGGCAACCCAGGTCTGGCGTCAGCGTGAACGTGAACTCAAGCGCAGACCCTTGCCCATTCTGGCGGTGACGGCTCACGTGTCGGATCTGCAGCGGCAACAGGCGCTGGATGCCGGCATGGATGACTTCCTCGCCAAGCCCGTCGACATGCGTACGCTGCGGGATGCGATGATTTTCTGGACACACCGCACAAACCCTCAGGCGACTGAGAGCGGTCCGCGCGATGTCACCTGATTGCCCGGAATTGCCGTCATCAGCAGACAGTGATCGCTGCGCATTTCGCGCAGGACATCCTGGCTGCCACGGCGATAGAGACGCAGTTTGAGCGTGGCATAGGGCGAAACCCTGAGCACGCGGCGACGGCCGCCCGGCAAGGTTTCATTGAGCGCCAGCCAGGGCACGAGACGGGCATTCCCGCCATCCACCATCACCTGCAGACGATAGTCGGCATTGACCAGGGTGGCGATCCAGCGGTAATTGTCGAGACGCGGGGCATCCACCGTGGGTGCCGGCCACCAGCGCTCGAAGCAGATCAGCTCATCGCCCAGACGCAGGCGCCCCAGACTCAGGGCCAGAGGCTCGCGGGTCTGCCACTGCGGTGCCAGGGTCTGCCCGAGGCCGAAGAAACTGACATCGGGCTGCCCATCGAAATGAACCCCATGAACCACGGCCTGACCCGGTGACACCACGCGTCCCCAGGATTGCCACTGACCTCCCCGGAAGCGGCCCTCGACCGGCAGTCCGGCCACGGTCGCCCCACCGTCCCAGACCGCATCCTGCAAGCCGACATCACCGAGCGGCCAGGAAAGCCCGGCTGGCAGCCCCTGACGCTGCAGCTCGAAACGGCAATGTGCGGAGCCCTGCGACGTGAACAGACGCCCCTGCACCGTCTGCTCGCCGGCACTCAGGAAACTGCCACTGCTCCAGTTGTACTGCAGATTCAGCCATTCGCCGCGACTGCGCCAGGACTTGCGTAGCAGCGCCGGCAAAGGTTCGCCATCCTGCACCAGCGCAGCCTCGCGCGTCTGGCGCTGAAAGCTGGCCAGGGTCACTTCCATGGTCTGGGGCTGCCCCAGCCTGCGGCTGCAGGTTTGCTGACGCAACCAGAAAGCCTGGCCACTGATGGGGTCGACACCCCAGCGCAACAATTGGTCATAGCCCCCGGTCAGCGTCGGCTCACGGGCGGGAAAAGGCGTACTGATGGTCATGGCATGGATAATTCGGATGGCTCGGGCGGTACGGTTTGCGCTGGCGCGGTGACTTCGCTCTGTTCAGGTATTGCCGGCACGGCACGATCACGGTCTGGCCGCGACGGATACTTGCCGAAATGCACTTCAAGACGCAGCGCCAGCGACGCTAATGTATCCCAGTCGCGATCGCGCGTCTGCGTCAGCCGGGGCTCGACCTCATAGAACAGCCAGTCGCGCAGGAAACGCTGACGATAGCGCAGCCAGACGAAGCGCGCATTGGCCTCCCAGGCAGGACGCGTCACCCCCTCCTGGCCAAGACCACTGGCCACCGTGGCATCCGGCCTGAGCATATGGGAGAGCAGAAGGCCGCGCGACCAGAACATGCCGCGGGCATCCTCTTCCTGCTGGTGATCCAGATTGTGATACACCGTGCCGACGGTGGCATCACTGAAGGCGTGGGTGAGGTCAAGCTCGTTGATGGCGCGCAATTTCTCACGTACGCCATAGCGTAGCGTCTGGCGCAGGCTGAACTGGTCATCGCGGGTCAGCGACCAGGACTTGCGCAGCCGGCCGCGCACAAACAGATCCGGGCCCGATCGTATGCCGGCATCGGTTTCGATCTGCAGGCGCTCCAGATTGGTCACCAGCAGACGCAATGCCAGTGCCGCCTCGTTGGTCGTGGGCACACTCTGCAGGCGATTGCCATCCTGGCTCTCGTCCTCGAACACCAGTGACAGACGTTTGCTGATTCCCGGCAGACTGAGACGAGCCCGCACGCGCAGTGCCGGCGTCACCCGGCCACGGTCATCAATCACCATTTCCGTGATGGCCCGCATGCTGGCACTGGCCGCCTCGTCAACGCTGGCATGACCGAACCAGTCATCAAGCCAGCGCACCGTGGACTGGGTCCGGAAGTCGACGAGGCAATGCGGATAATCCGCCCAGCCCAACAGGTCGCCCTCGCTGTCACGCGCAATGCAAGGCTTGAGTGGGGGCGTCCCGGGCAAGGGCGGCACGGATTCGGAGACCGGAGAAAATGGCGGCTCGGCAGCGCCAGCACCAGAAGACAGCATGAGCAACAAGCCCACGGAGCATGCCCTGAACAGCGGCCTGAGCAACGGAACGATGATCATCTGCCTCATGTGTGCCGCCTCCTTGATTCAAGACTGGCATAGCACCAGATGAACGTCGAGGAGCAGGCGACGAAGGGTCAGACATGAAAAGGCCCCGTCATTCGCGGGGCCTTTTCATGTCCGGTACAGCAGGAGCAGACGTCACTCAGAAGCTGGCGAAGTCCATGGCCATCAGCGTGTCGGCACCCGCACGCAGCGAGGCCAGACGACTGTCCAGCTGCGGCAGCAGACGGGCGAAGAAGAAGCTGGCGACCTTGAGCTTGTCAGCGTGGAAGTCATCATGCTGATCGACCGAGGCCTGAGCCATGAGCAGCCACATATGGGCATAGGCGAACAGACCGAATGCGTGCAGGAAGTCGACCGCGGCGGCATTGACCTCATCGGCATTGGTGGCAGCCGCCGTGATCACCCACTGGATGGCCGACTCAATGCTATCGGCTGCTTGGCCGGTAGCCGCGGCATAACCAGCCAGCGCCGCATGACCCTGTGTGGCGGCCACCAGGGCGCGCACCTCGGCAAGATAGCTCTGCGCATAGGCGCCCTTGTTGCGCACCAGCTTGCGACCGATCAGGTCCATGGCCTGAACGCCATTGGTGCCTTCATAGATCTGCGAGATGCGGGTATCGCGCACCAGCTGCTCCATGCCCCACTCACGAATGAAACCGTGACCGCCGAAGACTTGCTGGGCGTCGATGCAGGCCTCCAGCGCCTTATCCGTCAGGAAGGCCTTGGCAACCGGCGTCATCAGGGCGACACGATCCGCGGCAGCAGCCTTGAGACCGGCATCATCACTGAACTTGACCAGGTCAAGGTACTTGGAGACATACATCGCGAAGCAGCGGCCGGCTTCGTTGTGAGCGCGCACGGAGAGCAGCATGCGACGCACATCCGGATGCACCAGGATGCTGTCGGCAGCCTTTTCGGGCTGCTTGGCGCCTGTGCCCGAGCGGCCCTGGATGCGATCCTTGGCGTAAGCGACCGCGTTCTGGTAAGCCACTTCCGACGCACCGATCCCCTGCAGACCCATGGACAGGCGCTCGTAGTTCATCATCACGAACATGGCGGCCAGACCTTCATTGATCTCGCCGACCAGCCAACCCTTGGCGCTATCGAAGTTCATCACGCAGGTAGCGGACGCCTTGATGCCCATCTTGTGCTCAATGGAGCCGCAGGTCACGGTGTTGCGCTCGCCCAGCGAACCATCGTCATTGACGAGGAACTTGGGCACCAGGAACAGCGAGATCCCCTTGGAGCCGGCCGGCGCATCCGGCAGCTTGGCCAGCACAAGGTGAATGATGTTGGTGCTCAGATCATGCTCACCACCGGTGATGAAAATCTTGGTACCGGAGACGTTGTAGGAACCATCAGCCTGCGGCTCTGCCTTGGTGCGGATGATGCCCAGGTCGGTGCCGGCATGCGGCTCGGTCAAACACATGGTGCCTGACCATTCACCCGAATAGATCTTCGGCAGGTAGCGGTCATTGAGCTCATCGCTGGCGTGCTGCGACATGGCCAGCGCGGCGCCGATACCAAGCAGCGGATACAGCGCGAACGACGGATTGGCACCGAAGATGATCTCCTCGGTCATCACCGTGACCATTTTGGGCATGCCCTGGCCACCCCAGCGCGGGTCGGCGCCGAGACCGATCCAGCCGCCTTCGCCATACTGGGCAAACGCCTCCTTGAAGCCGGCCGGAGTCGTCACCACGCCGTTGTTGAACTGGGCACCTTCTTCATCACCGCTGCGGTTGAGCGGAAACACCACATTCTCGTTGAACTTGCCGGCCTCTTCGAGGATGGCATCAACGACATCACGGTCAACATGCTCGGCAAGGGCCGGGACCGATGCCCAGAACTGCTGAGCCTGGAAGACTTCGTCGAGGATGAAGCGCATGTCGCGCAGCGGGGCTTTGTAGATCGGCATTTTGCTCTCTCAGGGCGGCACAGCCGCCGGTTCAACCGGCCCTGGCCGGTCAGTCAATCAGGGGGCAGACAAACAGAGGCCCGCAAAAGCGGGCCTCCGTCTGTCACAGGTCAGCTTCGACCTCAGAACGCGAAGGACTCGACATCCATCTGCATGAGCACATCGACACCACCGGCAATGATATCCGCATGGGCCTGGGTGCGCGGCAGGATTTTCTTGAAGTAGAACTGCGCCGTCTTGATCTTGGCTTCGTAGAAGGCGTTGTCGCCTTCGCCCGCAGCGATCTTGTCCTGCGCAACCTTGGCCATCCAGGCCCAGAGGTAGCCGAGGGTGACGTAGCCCGAATACATCATGTAATCGGTAGCGGCAGCGCCGGCTTCGTTCGGGTTCTGCATGGCCTTCATGCCAATCTGCATGGTCAGGTCGCCCCACTCCTTGTTGAGCTTGGCGAGCGGGCCGGTGAATTCGGCCATGGCCGCATTGCCGGCTTCGACTTCACAGAACTTGTGCAGCAGCTTGGTGAAGTTGCGCAGCATCGCGCCCTGAGTCTGCAGCACCTTGCGGCCCAGCAGGTCGAGAGCCTGGATCTGGGTGGTGCCTTCGTACAGCAGGGCGATACGGGTATCACGGACGATCTGTTCCATGCCCCATTCACGGATGAAGCCGTGGCCACCATAAACCTGCACACCGTGGTTGGCAGCTTCGTAACCGGCTTCGGTCAGGAAGGCCTTGGCAATCGGCGTCAGGAAGGAAAGCAGTTCGTCAGCCTTCTTCTTGGCGTCTTCATCAGTCGAACCCTGAATCACGTCATTCTGGGTCGAGAGCCAGTAGCAGAGCAGACGGCCGCCTTCGGCAAAGGCCTTCTGGGTCAGCAGCATCTGACGCACGGCCGGATGCACGATGATCGGATCGGCTTCCTTTTCAGGCGCCGCCGGGCCGGTCAGGGCACGCATGGCCAGACGATCACGGGCGTATTCGAGGGCGCCCTGGAAGGAGCCTTCGGCAGCGGCCAGACCCTGCACGGCGGTGCCGATGCGGGCGGTGTTCATGAAGGTAAACATGCAGTTCAGGCCACGGTTCGGCGGGCCGATCAGGAAGCCGGTGGCGGCATCGAAATTCATCACACAGGTGGCCGAGGCCTTGATGCCCATCTTGTGTTCGATGGAGCCGCAGGACACGCCGTTGCGCTCGCCGCTCGGCAGGAACTTCGGCACGATGAACAGCGAAATGCCTTTGGTGCCCTTGGGGGCATCCGGCAGACGCGCGAGCACGATGTGGACGATGTTGCCGGCGAGATCATGCTCACCGGCGGAGATGAAGATCTTGTTGCCGGTGATGGCGTAGGAGCCATCAGCCTGCGGCTCGGCCTTGGTGCGAATCAGACCGAGGTCGGAACCGGCGTGCGATTCGGTCAGACACATGGTGCCGGTCCATTCGCCCGAGATCAGCTTGGTCAGGTAGACCTCTTTCTGTTCCGGAGTCCCGTGCGCTTCAACGGTGTTGATGGCGCCGTGCGACAGGCCCGGGTACATGCCGAAGGACCAGTTGGCGGTGCCCATCATTTCGCTGAGTGCGATGCCGACGGTGGGCGGCAGGCCCTGGCCACCATGCTCGACTTCAGCCGACAGCGAACCAAAGCCCAGCTCGACGAACTTGGCATAGGCTTCCTTGAAGCCCTTGGGCGTGGTCACGACGCCATTGTCGAAGTTGCAACCTTCTTCATCGCCCGAACGGTTGATCGGAGCCAGTTCACCTTCGCAGAACTGGGCGGCGGCTTCGACCACGCTGTCAATCAGCTCGCGGTTGGTGTCGGCGAACTTCGGCAGGCCGGCATAGAGATTTTCCAGGCCGAGCACATCGTGCATGACGAACTGCATGTCGCGCTGGGGAGCTTTGTACTGAAATGCCATGATCATTGACCTCATGTGGTTGTCGGGATCGTGCCCGGGCAACGGATATATGTCTTTCCGAATCAACCTGGGCCATGCGTGCAGCAAGACCTGATTCGGATAAAAGCACTGAAGTGTAGTGAATAACCTGCCGTCAACCCAGCCGAAAGTGTGACCGATGGTTCACGCTTTCGGAGTTGGCAGTAACATTCACGAGCTCATTGTGACCGCGTTTTTGTCCTATACAGCTATACAAAACCCGGTCAGAACGCGACAGCTCACGCGCTGGATTGTCTGGCCCGCAGCGGCTGCAAATCAAGGCAGGCCGCCACCGCTTCAGGGCTTTGCCCCGGCACCCAGGGCAACCGTCCAAGGCAGGGCGCCGGCAGACGCTGGGCAAGGTACTGCAGATTGTCGTCCAGATACGCCATCTCCGGATCGAGCACATTGGCCACCCAGCCAGCCAGGCGCAGACCATCCCGAATCAGGGCCTCTGCCGTCAGCAGGGCCGCATTGATGCACCCCAGGCGCATGCCGATCACGAGAATCACCGGCAGACCCAGCTCCTTCGGCAAAGCCGACAGGAGCTCACGATCATTCAACGGCACCCGCCAGCCGCCGGCACCCTCGACCAGGGTCAGATCCGCGCGGCGCGACAGGCCGCCACGACAATAGCCGGCCAATTGCATGATGGTGATGCGACGCCCCGCTTCACGGGCGGCAATGTGCGGGGAGCACGCCGCCGGCAGCGCGACCGGGTTGACTTCCTGATAGCTCAACGGACTCAGGGTGCTGACCGCCAGCAATGCCAGGGCATCGTCATTGCGCAGGCCATCCGGCGTTTCCCGGCAACCTGCGGCGATCGGCTTCAGGCCCAGCGTTGACAGCCCTTGCTGACGGGCTGCCGCGAGCAGCGCGGTGGCGACGAAGGTCTTGCCGATGTCGGTGTCGGTGCCGGTAACGAAATAGGCGGGCATGGCAGGTTGTCTCGCAAACTCACGGTTGAGCCGGGGGGAGGTGGTCAGGCAGGTCGCAGGGTCGCGCGCCAGACCTGATAGCGCAAGGGGATGCCCTGCGCGGTACGGGTAGCCTCGAGACGGTCGCGGAGGGCGGCCAGCGCGGCCTTGCCACTCAGCCCCTGTCCTGTCCCGCGCCGGGCGGTGACACCCATGGCCCGCAGCGCCTGCAGCCAGGCGTCGGGGTCAGAATGGTATTCGGCATAGACAGCGACATCATCGTCCGCCCGCTGCCAGCCGGCGGTATCAGCTGCCCGCTGCCAGTCCGCTGCCGGACGCAGGGAAGCACCCGCCGCTGCGCGCTCGGTGCGCCCGTCGAGGCTGCCGGCGACCGGAATGACCAGGCGAGCCAGGCCATCAGCGCGGATGACGCGACGCAGCTCGCGCAGCAGCGGCAACGGCTGCGGACACCAGTGCAAGGCAAAGTTGCTGGTCAGCACATCGATGCTCGCCGTCGCCAACGGCAGCCCGGCAGCATCGGCGCAAAGCCGCTGCAGGGGCGCCTTGCCGGCCGTGACGGCATCGGCAGCAACTTGCCATTCGGGGACACGCAACATGCCTTCGCTGACATCCAGCGCCAGTACGCCGGTGACCGCCGGCTGCATCGCCAGCGCCCGCGTCAGATGGCCGGTCCCGCATCCGAGGTCGAGCACCAGCCCCTGCCACGTGAGCGCCCGCAGAGATTGCAGAAGATCATCCGCACTCGCCTGCTGAGCCCGCGCGAGTTGCTGGTAGCCATCGGCAGCCCGATCGAAACGACGCCGCAGCACAGCCTGCCAGCGGCGGTCATGCTCACCGGCATCAGGCCAGGGCATGTTCACGGACAAAATCCTGGAAAGCCTGCAGGAAAAGCTCGGGCTGAGCCAGAAAAGGCGCGTGACCGCTGCCTTCAATGACGGCCAGATCCAGCGCCGGCAACAGGCGCTTGAGGGCATCACCGAGTGCAGCCGGCACCAGATAATCCGAGGCCCCGAGGATGGCCTGCACAGGCTGCGTGAGACGGGAGAAATCCTCCCGCAGGTCGAGATCGCCGAGCAGCTGCAGACCGGAACGCAGCGCTTTGGTCGCCGGCAACCCCTGCAGATACATGATCTCCTGCAGAAAGCGGATGTCTTCCTTCATGCGCGCCGAGCCGCGGCACTGCAGCGACAGAAAGCGGATCAGGGTGCCGTCGCGGTCTTCCTCGAAGAAATCGCGGAACTGGCGGAAGACCGACTCGGGCATGGCCGTGGGCCAATCCGGACGCTGCACGAAGCAGGGATTGCCGGCGACCAGGCAGAGCCCGCTGATGCGCTCGGGATAACGCGCCGCCATCGCCGTGGCAATCTCGCCACCCAGCGACCAGGCCATCCAGACCGCCCGCGGCGGGGCCACGCGCAGCAGATGGGCCATGACATAGTCGAGATCATAGTCGCCGGCCGGCATGGGGCTGCGGCCCAGACCGGGCAAATCGATCACGGTAATCTGGAACTGCATCAGCAGGGCCGGCACCACCGGATCCCAGGCGATCGAATGCAGGCCCCAGCCATGCAGCAGCACCAGTTCGGGGGCATCGGCACCGGCGGCGCCGGTACAGGCATACGTATCGTGGTACAGCATCAACGCCGACATCAGGATCTCTCTTCCACGGAGTTTGCGTAAACCGGCGCCAGGTCAGCCATCACCGCCAGCAACTGGTCAATGGCCGTCTCGTCATGGGCTGCCGTCAGTGTCAGACGCAGACGTGCGGTCCCGGCGGGGACCGTCGGCGGGCGGATGGCGCCGACCCAGAAGCCGCGGGCGGCCAGCGTCTGGCTCAGCGCCAGGGCGCGCCCGGCACTGCCGATGACGACGGGTTGAATCGGCGTGGCACTCGCCATCAGGTCCCAGCCCTGCGCCAGCAAGCCTGTGCGCAGACGCGCCACATGCGTCAGCAGCCGCTCACGCCGCCAGTCATCCTGACGCACCCGGGTCAGGGCCGCACGCGCTGCTGCCGCCAGCGCCGGCGGCAGCGCGGTGGTGTAGATCGCGGTGCGTGCGAGCTGCTGCAGCGCATCCATGAGCACGCGCGGACCGGCCGCAAAAGCCCCATAGACGCCGAAAGCCTTGCCGAGTGTGCCCATCCGCAGCGGCACGCTGTCCGCCGCCAGGCCAAAGTGGCTGACACTGCCACGGCCTTGGTCGCCGATGACACCAAAGGCATGGGCCTCGTCGAGCATCAGCAGCGCCTGCTGCGGCTGCGTCACGGCCAGCAGGCCGGGCACTGGCGCGATATCGCCATCCATGCTGAAAACACCATCGCTGACCACGAGGCGGCGGCGCGCTTCGCCGCCGGCAAGACGACGGGCGAGATCGGCCGTATCCGCATGGGCGTAGCGCTGGTGGCGAGCACCGGAGGCGAGGCCGCCATCGAGCAGGGAAGCGTGGTTGAGACGGTCCTGGTAGATCGCATCGCCGGCCCCCGCAAGCCCCTGCAGAATGCCGACGTTGGCAAGATAACCATTGCCGAACAGCAGCACGGATTCGACGCCCAGCCAGTCCGCCAGCGCCTCGGCCAGCGCCTCGTGCTCGCGGTGATGCCCGCAGACCAGTCCGGCAGCGCCGGCACCGACGCCGGTTTCCCGCACGGCGGCGATCAGCGCCTCACCCAGTGCCGGCTCGGACGCCAGCCCGAGATAATCGTTGCTGCAGAAGTTGTGCAGCCAGCGCCCGTCGACCCGAACCCGTGGCCCCTGCGCAGAATCGATGGTGCGACAGCGCCGCAGCAGCTGGGCCTGCTCACGCTCGGCAAGCATGCTGCCCAGCCAGGTCTGCCAGTCTCCCGGCAGACCGCCGGCGACAGGAGCAGACAGCGAGGTCATGAATGGATATCCGCGGTTCAGGTACGCATGGCGTCATGCCAGAGCGCAGCAGGCTGACGCGCGGCCGGATCGAAGAAGCCGGCCGCGGCCTCGACACGGGCGGCGGCAACGAGCGCCTCACCCTCACGATCAGGATGCGCCATCGCATCCTCGACCTTGGGTGTCAGGCCCAGGCGCTGGAACAGCTTGCGGTCGGCCTCGGCTTCCGGGTTGGATGTGGTCAGCAGCTTCTCGCCATAGAAGATCGAGTTGGCGCCCGCCATGAAGCACAACGCCTGCTGAGCTTCCGGCATCTGCTCACGGCCGGCGGACAGTCGCACCATGCTGCGTGGCATGAGAATGCGGGCGACCGCGATGGTGCGCACGAATTCGAACGGATCGAGGTCTTCGACATCGCCCAGCGGCGTGCCGGGAATCTTGACCAGCTGGTTGATCGGCACCGACTCCGGATGCGCCGGCAGGTTGGCCAGCTGCGTCAGCAGACCGACACGGTCCTCACGACTTTCGCCGAGGCCGATAATGCCGCCGGCACAGACCTTCATGCCGGCATCACGCACGTGCGTCAGGGTATCGAGGCGATCCTGGTAGGTGCGGGTGGTGATGATCTGGTTGTAGTGCTCGGGGCTGGTGTCGAGGTTGTGGTTGTAATAGTCGAGACCGGCCTCGGCCAGACGCCCCGCCTGATCGCCATCAAGCATGCCCAGGGTCATGCAGGTCTCAAGGCCGAGCGCCTTGACCTGGCGCACCATCTCCAGCACATAGGGCATGTCCTTCTCGCGCGGGCTGCGCCAGGCAGCCCCCATGCAGAAGCGTGATGCGCCTTTTTCCCTGGCGTTTTTCGCTTCCTCGACTACCTTTTGTATGGCGAGCAATTTTTCCTTGTCGAGCCCTGTGTCGTAATGACCGGACTGCGAGCAGTACTTGCAGTCTTCGGGACAGGCGCCGGTCTTGATTGACAGCAGCGTACTGACCTGGACGGCATTGGCATCGAAATTGGCACGATGCACCTGCTGAGCCCGGAACAGCAGGTCATTGAACGAGAGCTCGAACAGGTCACGGACTTCCTGACGGGTCCAGTCATTGCGAACGACAGACAAATGGGGGGACATGGGATGTTCCATCACGACAAAGGGCCGGTAGTGGCCCGGATTGACGCCATTTTTGCCGCAGCGGCACGCAAACGTCAACTTTTTACAGGCGCATTGGTTGACAATATGCGCGCCAATCAATGCCTGCTCTGCCTGGCCCCAGGACGCAACCGCTGCCTCTGTCCTGACTGTCTGCGCGACCTGCCCTGGCTGGATCAGGCCTGTCGCAGCTGCGCCCTGCCCCTGTCGCCGGGCAGCGCCGACGCATACTGCGCCGATTGCCGGCTGACGCCGCCGCCCTGGCAGGAGGCGCGCGCGATGTTCCGTTACGAGTTTCCGGTTGACCGCCTGGTAGCGGCACTCAAATACCATGGAAGGCTTGCCCTCGCCGATGCCTTCGGCATGCTGCTCGCGGAAAACTGCCTGCCGGAGCGCCGACCCGATCTGCTGCTGCCGGTGCCTCTGCATGACCGCCGCCTGCGTCAGCGCGGCTATCACCAGACCGCCCTGCTGACACGCGCCATGGCCGCGCAGCTGGATATTCCGGTCGACAGCCGCCACCTGCGCCGGGTGCATGACACCGCCATGCAGAAAACCCTGGATGCCGGAGCCCGGCTCGCCAACCTGCATCATGCTTTCGTCTGGCAAGGACCGTCCCTCCGGGGCCGGCGCGTTATGCTGATTGACGATGTCATGACCACCGGAGCCACCCTGCAGGCCCTCTGCCCCGCGCTGATTCATGCCGGCGCCGCAGCCATCGATGTCGCCCTGCTGGCTCGCACCCTGCCCCCCTGACATCAATCTGTCAGGCTTTTACGGAATAGTCGCTGGCTGGTTGATCGGCAGCGTTGCTAGAATGCCGGCAACTTACGGGAGATGCATACGCCATGCTGATGGCCTTCACCCTGAACAAGGGCCTGCTCGAGCCGGTGGCGATCAATGCCGCCGAGGATCTCATCGATGACATCCTCTGGATCGACCTCATCAACCCGTCCGACGAGGAACGGGAATGGGTACGTACGGCTTATCAGCAGGAACTCCCGAGCATCGACGATCTCTACGAGATCGAGGCGACCTCGCGTTTCTACGAAAATGATGACGGCCTGCACATCAGCTCCTACTTCCTGAACTACGCCGATCAGTCCTCGACCAACATCTCGGCCGCCTTCGTGTTCAACGGCGACCGCCTGTTCACCCTGCGCGAAGAGGAACTGGCTGCGTTCCGCCTGTTCCGTCTGCGCGCACGCAAGGGTCTGGTCAACGTCAACAACCCGAAGTCCATCCTGATCGGCCTGTTCGAAACCAAGGTGGAAAACCTTGCCGACATGATCGAGCGCATCGCCGCCGACCTCGAGATCACCAGCAGCCAGGTGCTGGGCAATGCCGAAACCGATGACATGGAGTCTCTGCTGACCGAAATCGCCCAGCAGGAAGACATCATCGGCAAGGTCCGTATCTCCATGGTCGACTTGCAGCGCATGCTCTACCTGCTGCTGCGCTCTGGCATGCTCAATGCCGAACTCAGCGAACGTCTTCGCGACATCATCCGTGACTCCGAGTCCCTGATCGCGCATACCTCGTTCCTGTTCGACAAGATCAAGTTCCTGCTCGACACCACGCTCGGCTTCATCAACGTCAACCAGAACAAGATCATCAAGATCTTCTCGGTGGCCTCCGTGGTGTTCCTGCCGCCGACCATGATCGCCAGCATCTACGGCATGAACTTCCGCTTCATGCCTGAGCTTGACTGGCATGCCGGCTACCCGTTCGCCATCACACTCATGGCTTTGTCGGCAGTGGCTCCCTACTTCTACTTCAAGCGGCGCAACTGGCTGTGAAGCACCTCGCCGACAACCCCGAGTTGTTGGCGCTGGATGCCCTCATCGACCGCGCCGGTTCGCGCCTGGTCAGCGAGGTCGTCACCAAGATCGACGTCGACGGTCACAGCCTGCCGCTGTGGTGCCTCTCGCTCGGCAACCGCAACCCCAATGTTCCGGCCATCGGCTTCTTCGGCGGCGTGCACGGTGTCGAGCGCATCGGCAGTCAGGTCCTGATCGCCTACCTCGGCAATCTGATCGAACGCCTGCAATGGGATGTCACCCTGCACCACCTGCTCACCCATGTGCGTCTGGTCTTCATCCCCATCGTCAATCCTGGCGGCTTTCTGCGTGGCACCCGCGCCAACCCGGCAGGTGTCGACCTCATGCGCCATGCACCGGTCGACGCCGAACATCAGGTGCCCTGGCCGCTCGGCGGGCAACGCCTGAGTCCGCGCCTGCCCTGGTATCGCGGGCGCGATGACGGCCAGATCCAGCCCGAGGCGGCCGCACTGTTCAAGGTCGTGCGCGAGCGCCTGCTGCCGCACAGGTTTTCGCTGGCGATCGACTGCCATTCCGGCTTCGGCTTCCGTGACCGCATCTGGTTTCCCTATGCCGGCAGCAAGCGCCCCATGCCGCATCTCGCCGATGCCTGGGCACTGCGCGAACTGTTCACGCGCACCTATCCCAATCACAGCTTCTATCTCATGGAGCCGCAGTGCCTGAGCTACACCACGCACGGTGACATCTGGGACTATCTCTATGATGAGGCGCGCATGACACCCGGTGGCGGCACCTTTCTGCCGTTCACGCTGGAGATGGGTTCGTGGGCCTGGATGAAGAAAAATCCGATGCAGCTGTTCGATCCGCTGGGCATGTTCAATCCCCTGCTGCCGCACCGGCACGAGCGCGTGCTGCGTCGTCATGTCACCTTCTTCGACTTTCTGCAGCAGGCCGCGCTGGCGCACCAGAACTGGCTGCCTGCGGGCGCTCACCGCGCAGACTGCCTGCGCGCCGCCTGCAACGCCTGGTATCCGGAGCACGCGGACTGAAACCGGCGGCGCGCCTGCGCCATCAGCCCGGCATCAGCGACCTCAGACCCGCAGCGCCTCGCCTTCCCTGAGCACCGCGAACTGCACTGCCGGCACCTCATGCGCGACCAGCGCCTCGGCCAGATCCTGTACCGGCTCGTCGACGGCTTCATCGGTGAGCTGGAAGGTGTTGAAGTGAATGGCCAGCGAGCGACGGGCGCCAAGGTCGACATGGGCCCGCACGGCATCATCCGGATTCATGTGGACAGGGCCCATGAACCAGCGCGGCTCGTAGGCACCGATCGGCAGCAGCGCCAGACGAGGCGCCCCGAGACGCTCGCGGATAGCGGCGAAATGCGGACCGTAGCCGGTGTCGCCGGCAAAGAAGCAGCTGCCCGCCTCGGACGTCACGACGAGTCCGCCCCAGAGCGTGCGGTTACGGTCGCGCGCGCCACGTCCGGAGAAGTGCTGCGCCGGCACATAGTGGATCTGCAACGGCCCCAGCTCGGTACTCTGCCACCAGTCGCGCTCGACCACGCGCTGGATGCCATGCCCCTTGAGCAGCGATGCGATGCCGAGCCCGGTGACCACCAGCGGATCATCACGACGGGCCAGCCACATCAGCGTGCGCAGATCGAGGTGGTCATAGTGGTCATGGCTGAGCAGCACGGCATGAATCGGCGGCAGATCATCCAGCGTGATGCCGGGGTTGCGGACGCGGCGCGGGCCCACGTTCTGCAGCGGGCTGCAGCGGTCGGACCAGACCGGATCGGTGAGCAGGTTCCAGGGGCCGATCTGGATCAGCACGGTGGCGTGATTGACGAAGGTCACCTGCCAGTCCTCGAGGCGCGGGCTGAAGCTCTCCGCCGGCTTCTTGCCTGGCGCCGACGGCACCCATTGCGGCCAGGCTGCCGGCTTGCGCGTCCGCATCCAGCGCAGCGCCGCCTTGAGGCCGTGACCGGTGTGCAGATCGGGGTTGTGAAAACGGCGGCCATCCCAGTGATCATTGTGTTCCAGCCGGATCTGCGGCTGCGCGAACAGTCCGAGGCGGGCCGGCATCAGTCGCAGCAGGGCTTCGGCAGGGTTGCGTTCACGCTTCATGGGCAGAGGCCTCGCGAGTCCCGGGGCGCGCGCTGATCAGCAGATAGACTGCGGGCACCACATAAAGAGTAAAAAGGGTACCGACGGTCATGCCGCCGACAATGACCCAGCCGATCGGCTGGCGCGCCTCGGCACCGGCACCCTGTGCCAGGGCCAGCGGCAGCGCACCCAGCACCATGGTCGATGCCGTCATGAGGATAGGACGCAGACGCTGCACAGCAGCATCGCGCACGGCATCCAGGGCGGTCTCGCCGTAGTCGCGCAGCTGGTTCGCGAACTCGACAATGAGAATGCCGTGCTTGGTGATCAGGCCCACCAGCGTGATCAGCCCGATCTGGCTGTAGACATTGATACTGCCACCCGTGAGGCGCAGCGCCAGCACCGCGCCCAGCATGGCCAGCGGCACCGTGAAGAGAATCACCAATGGATGCCGGAAGCTCTCGAACTGCGCCGACAACAGGAGATAGATGAAGATCAGCGCCAGCAGGAAGGTCAGCGCCAGCGCACCGCTGGCCGCCAGGTACTCGCGGGTCGGCCCGCTCCAGTCGGTGCTCACCAGCGGGTCGGCCAGTTCACGCGCGGCCTGCTCCATGAAGGCCACGCCCTCACCCTGCGAATAGCCGGGCGAGAGGTTGGCCGACAGCGTGGCACTGCGCAGCTTGTTGAAATGCCCCAGCGACGACGGGCTGATGCTCTCGCTGAGACGGACCAGATTGGCCAGCGGGATCATGTCGCCGCTGCGTGCGCGCACGAAGATCTGCGCTAACTGGTCCGGCTGCCGGCGCTGGGCATCCTCGATCTGCACGATGACATCGTACTGGGTGCCATCGAGCTTGAAGGTGGTGACCGCACGTCCGCCCAGATAGGACTCGATCGCACGCCCGACTTCGGCCACCCCGACACCCAGCAGCGCCGCCTTGTCACGGTCCAGCGTGATCGACAACTGGGGCTTGTTGAGTTTGAGGTCCGAGCTGATGTTGGTGAGTCCCGGATTGTCATTGGCCCGTGATATCAGCTCAGTCATGACTTTGCTCAGCTCGTCATAACCTGCACTGGTCTGCACCACGAATTCGATAGGACTGCTGCGGTTGCTCTGCCCCAGCGAAGGCGGCAATACCGGTGCCACCTGCAGCCCGGGCACCTGGCTCAGGCTGGCCGCCAGCAACGGCGCCATCTCCTGGGTCTTGCGGTCCCGCTCGCTCCAGGGTTTGAAGCGGTTGAAACTCATGAAACGCGACTCGTCGGGCGTGCCGGTGACGAGGAAAGTCGACACCCACTCCGGCACGCTGCCCATGATGTGCTCGACCTGCTGCGTGTAGCGGCCGACATATGCAGGTGTCGAGCCCTCGGGCGCGGAGCCGGACGCAATGATGATGCCGCGGTCCTCGACCGGCGAGAGCTCGCTGGGCAGCAGGCTGAACACCCCCGCCGCCAGCAACAGCAGCAGGCCGGCGCCGAACGCGACCGTTTTGCGCCAGACCAGGAGCCGCTCAAGCTGGTGGCGGTAGCCACGGCTCATCGCCTCAAGGCCGTTTTCGATGGCTTGCGACCAGCGCGGCGGACGGGCGTGCACGGGTTTGAGCACCCGCGATGCCATCATGGGTGACAGCGTCAGCGCGCAGAAGCCGGAGACCAGCACTGCCGCCGCCAGGGTAAGCGCGAACTCGGTGAAGAGCTTGCCGGTACGGCCGGTGGTGAAGGCCAGCGGGGCGAACACCGCGACCAGCGTGAGGGTCATCGCGATCACCGCGAAAGCGATCTCGCGGATACCCTTGATAGCCGCATCGAAAGGCGTGAGCCCCGCTTCGATATGACGGTAGATGTTCTCCAGCACCACGATGGCATCGTCGACCACCAGGCCGATGGCCAGCACGAAGGCCAGCAGCGTCAGGGTGTTCAGCGAAAATCCGAAGACCTGCATGAACACCATGGCACCCAGCAGTGACACCGGAATGGTGACCAGCGGAATCAGCGTCGCCCGTGCGCTGCGCAGGAACAGGAAAATCACCAGCACCACCAGCAGCGTCGCCTCGATGAGGGTCTTGACGACGCTCTTGATCGACTCGTCGATGAACACCGAAGAGTCGTAGGCCAGCTGCAGGGTCATGCCTTCGGGCAACTGCGAGAGAATCTCCGGCAGCACCCGGCTGACGCCCTTAGAGACGTCCAGCGGATTGGCGGTAGAGAGTTTGATGATGCCGATGCCGACGCCATCCCGGCCGTTATAGCGGGCGTTGCGACGGATGTCGGCGGCACCGATCTCGATGCGCGCGACATCGCCCAGCCGCACCAGCAGGCCGCCGGCATCACGCAGGATGATGTCGCCGAACTGCACGGGGGTGTTGAGGTCCGTCTCGGCCAGCACCGAGAACTCCCGCTGGCTGCCCTCGATGCGGCCGGACGGGATCTCCAGATTCTGCGCACGCAGTGCCGCCTCGACATCGGCCGGCGTCAGGCCCTGTGCTGCCAGTCGCGAGGCATCCAGCCAGACCCGCATGGCCGGCCGGCGCTCCCCGCTGATGCGAATATCGGAGACACCGGGAATGGTCTGCAGTCGGTCCTTGATCTGGCGGTCGGCGATCTGACTGGTCTGCAGCGACGTGTGGCGGTCAGATGACAGGGCCAGCCAGATGATGGGCTGGGCATCGGCCTCGGCCTTGCTGATGCGCGGCTCGTCGACTTCATCCGGCAAGCGCTGGCGCACCCGCGAGACACGGTCGCGGACATCGCTGGAGGCACTGTCGATGTCGCGACTGGCGTTGAATGTCAGTGATATCTGACCGGACTCGGCGCGACTGGTCGAGGTCATGAAGTCGATACCTTCAATGCCCGACAGTGAGTCCTCCAGCACCTTGACCACCGTGGACTCGATGATCGCGGCACTGGCGCCACGATAGTCCACCTGGACGGTCACCACCGGCGTATCGATATTGGGATATTCGCGGACGGTCAGACGCTCGTAAGCCATGACGCCCGCAAGCATCACCAGCAAGTTGAGGACGGTGGCCAGGACCGGCCGGCGGACGCAAAGCTCGGCCAGACTCATGCTCAGCGCTCCGCGACTGGCGGGCTGGCAGGCTGCGGTCCGGGGGCTCGCCCCGGCAGACCGTCGGGTACCGTGTCATAGGGCACAGGGCGGATTTTCTGGGTCGGTTTCGGCAGCTTGTTCTGACCCGACACCACCACCACATCACCCGCCTGGAGTCCGCTCAGCACCTCCGCACTGCCGCCCTGACGCTCCCCAACGATGACCGGCGTCGCTGTGGCCATGTCATCACGCACGACATAGACAACCTGGCGACCGCCCTGAGGCACGACGGCCTGATCAGGGACCAGCAAGGCCGAGCGGGGCCGGCCCACGGCGAAGCTGACACGTGCCGTCATGCCGGGCTGCAGACGTCCGCCGGGGTTATCGAGGGTAATGCGGGCGCGCAGAGCACGGGCATCGCCATCCAGCCCCGGCTCCAGGGCCAGTACCCTGCCCTCGGCGACGAGACCGGAGAGCGCCGGAATGACCGCAGAAACCGCCTGACCGGTACGGATCTGGCTGGACTGGCTTTCCGGCACCGGCACATCCAGCTTGACCGGCGAGAGCGAAACCACCGTCACCAGCGCCTGGCCCGGCTGCACCAGTTCGCCAGGGCTGAACTGACGCAGTCCGGCAACACCGCTGAACGGTGCCAGGATGCGGGTCTTGCGCAGCAGCGCCTGGGCGCGCGCGACGGCCGCCTGCTGGATAGCCGCCTGAGCTTGCAGGCGTTCATATTCATTGCGCGCGATCAGCGACTGCGGCAGCAGCTCGGCGGCCCGGCGCAGATCGGAAGCCGCCAGGTCGCGACTGGCGACAGCCTGGGCCAGATCGGCACGTGCCTGGGCGTCATCGAGCTGGATGAGCAGTTGCCCCGCCGTAACCGGAGCCCCTTCGCGGAAACCGATCGCGGTGACACGTCCGGCTACTTCAGGTCGTACCGACAGCGACTCATTGGCGCGCAGGGTCCCGATCGCCGACAACGAAGAAGCCAGCATGGCGGCGCGCACGGGCTGGACCTCGACCGTCGCTGGCGGCCTGACGCCTTTCTTCCCGGCGGCCTCATCGCCGCCGCACGCCGTCAGCATCAGGGTCAGCACGGTTGCAGCGAGGGGCCAGGCCTTTGGGCACAAGACAGTCGTCATCCACAGCATCCCCATCAGATTTAAGGCGCAGCGCGTGCCGGCAGACCGCTCAATGATGATCCTGGTGGCCGGCCGCGGCTGGCGCGGTCACCTCGGTACGCTTCACCACAGCGACCACGCTGACCACCTGTCGGTTGTCAAAGCGCAGCGTCAGCGGGACGCTGGTGCCGACCGCCAGGGGCTGCTTGACGCCCAGCAGCATGAGATGACTGCCACCCGGCGCCAGCTTGACCTGACTGCGCGCCGGCAGAATGACCTTGGGCCGCACCTTCATGCGCATGACCCCACCCTCCAGGGTCATGTCATGCCAGTGCACCTTGTCAGCCAGCGGGCTTTCGATCTCGACCAGCCGGACCGGCTTCGCCCCGCTGTTTTCGAGCGTCAGGAAGGCCGCTGCCACCGGACTGGATGGCGGCACCTCCCGCACCCAGGCGTCGCCGACCGTGACCGCAGCCCAGGCGGCCGGAACGAACAACAGAGACAGCGCGGGCAGCAGGCGCAGCATGGTGGCTGACCGGCGGGCATCAGAACAGGTTTTCATGACAACTCCATGATGCTTTTGACACAAAGGGATTCAGCGGCCACGTGCCTCGCGCAGCAGACCGCGGGCCTCACGCACAATGTCCTCCACCGGCGCCTGCTGATCATAGAGCCTGCGCACACGCCCGAGGTCATCTATCAGATAGAGATAATCGCTGTGGCTGACCTCTCCGGACTCTCCCTCGGCCGGGACACTGACGATGGCGCCGTACTGTCGCGCGACCTTGGCCAGTTGCTCACGCGTCCCGGTGAGGCCCAGGATGCGCGCATCGAAATAGCGGACATAGGCACCGAGACGGGCGGGGGTGTCATGCGCGGGATCCACACTGATCATGATCGGCTGCAGGCGCGCGGCATCCTGCTGCAATGCCGCCAGCACGGCACGGTAACGCGCCAGGGTGAGCGGACAGACATCCGGGCAACTGGTGAAGCCGAAGGTCAGCAGGACCAGGCTGCCGCGCCGGGAGGCCAGCGCAAACGGCTTGCCGTCGCTGTTGGTCAGCGTGAAATCACCGCCCAGTCGCAGTACCGGCAGCTCGCTGGCTCGCGGCAAATAAGTCTGCCAGGCGGCGACAGCACCCACCAGCAGGGCAAAGCCGAGCACCATGCCCCAGACCACATAACGCAGAGCGCTCATGTCACGGCCCCTCGATCGGCGTCAGGCCGCGTGCCGGGATGGTACCCAGACGCACCGCCAGACGTGTCTCGCCCTGGCCGAAGGCACGGGCATACTGCACGGCATTGGTCATGACTTTCTTCACATAGTCGCGGGTTTCGCTGAACGGGATGCTTTCGATGTAGCGTGTCGCCTCGATGTCTTCCGCCGGCTGCCACTCGAGCGCACGCCGGGGCCCGGCGTTATAACCGGCCGTGGCCAGCACCGGGTGACCCAGCTCGGTGAGGACATGATTGAGGTAGTAAGTCCCGAGGCGCAGATTCTGATCGACATCGTTGACCATATCGGCCGTCCACGGAATGCCGAGACGGCTGGTCACCCACTGCGCGGTGGTCGGCATCAGCTGCATCAACCCGCCGGCACCGGCACTGGAGCGGGCGCCGGTGACAAAGCGGCTCTCCTGACGGATCAGACCGTAGACCCAGGCCTCATCGAGATTCATTTCACGGGCGCGGCTGCGTGTGGCCTCAAGATAAGGGGTCTGAAAAAGCAGCCCCGGATCACGCAGCGACTCGGTGCGCTCGGCGGCATAGATTGAACGGTCATACCAGCCCAGCGCCCGCGCCTGCCCGGCTGCCGCCAGCAACAGCCGGTCATCCGCGGTGCGTACGGCCCAGTTCCACTCGCTGGCAGACTCCCAGCGCTGACCCAACCCATAGAGCGCGAAAGCGCGGCGGAAGCCGGCGTGCTGCGCCAGACGCTCGCGGTCAACCTCACTCAGCGCCACCGGGCGAGCCGGCGCACCCACGAGGCTGCCCATGCCCTCGAGCGCGAGCAGACCGTAATAATCCTCCTCCGTGCTCAACCGCGTCATGATGCGGCGGGCGGCAGCGCCATTGCCCTCTGCCTGCAGTGCGCGAGCCTGCCAGTAACGCCAGATGCGGCTGTCCTGAAGCGACACCGGCAACTGCGCATACTGTTTGAGATAGGTCGGCCAGCTACCCCAGCGCACCAGCTGACGAAGGCGGATCTCGCGATGATTATCCGGCCAGAAGGCGGTCTCGCTGCGGGCGAACAGGCTTTCGGCCTCGGGATCGAAGCTGCGCGCCGCCGCCAGGGCGATCTGACGCCAGGCAACGGCCGCTTGCGCTTCCAGCGCCTTGTCTTGAGCCTCCAGCTGGTTTCGGGCCGCCGGATAATCCAGGCGCGCCCAGCGCCCGTAGGCATAAGCCGCGAGTTCCCGGTCCGCCCGCGAGGACAGGTCCGCCTCGCTGATGAAGGCGTCCGGCATGTCTTGCACATGCTTCAGCTCGGCGGCGGAAAGCTCGCGGCCCAACCCGATCAGCAAATGACGCGCAAGGCCGCCGGCATTGGCTTCCAGCGCCATTCTCAGACGCAGCCAGCGGTCCTCTTCAGTGACCACGCCACGGGCCTGCATGGCCTCCAGCACGGGGGTGCAGGCCGCGACCTGGTCCTTGGCCGTCATCCACAACGTGTTCTTGGCGGCACTGAGGCCACTGACGTCGTTATTATTCAGCTCGGCCTGCAGACGCAGGCAGAGCAGCTCGGTATCGCTGCTGTCGATCAGCCCGGGATACTCCTGCCGGAACAGCGCCCAGTCACCGCGCTTGGCGAGCTGGCGCAGCCACTCGGCGCGCAGCTTTTCTGCCGGATAACTGCCTTTCTCGCGTTTCAGGAAAGCACGCACATCGTCAGCCGGGGCATCCTTCAGGCGACGCCAGAGCATCCAGTATTCGCCATAGACCGCCAGCGGCGAGCCCGCCATGGCCTGGCTGGCCGCCTGCAGGCCGGCATCATCGCCGCGCCGGAAGGCATCGCGGGCCATCAGCCAGTCGCTGTCGGCCGCCATCGCCGGCATAGGCAACATCACGCAGGCGATGCACGCCAGGAAATTACGCACAGGTGCGCGCTTCAGCACTGAAAACATCCCTACTCCCTGACCGTCAGGGCGCGACAGCGACTGCCCGCGCCGGAACCTAGCATACCTGTATAATGTTGCCCTCACGCAATACCGGTAACGCTGGACATGGCCAAGAAGCTATACATCGAAACGCAAGGTTGCCAGATGAACGAGTACGATTCGTCGCGTATGCGCGATCTGCTCGGCGACTCTCATGGCTTTGTACGCACCGACAATCCGGATGAAGCGGATGTGCTGCTGCTGAATACCTGCTCAATTCGCGAAAAAGCCCAGGAAAAGGTCTTTTCGGAGCTGGGACGCTGGCAAAAGCTCAAGAAGTCACGCCCGGACGTGGTGATTGGCGTCGGCGGCTGCGTGGCATCGCAGGAGGGTGAAGGCATCCTCAAGCGCGCGCCCTATGTCGACCTCGTGTTCGGACCGCAGACCCTGCACCGCCTGCCGCAGATGCTCAACGCCCTGCACAGCGACGACGCTGGCCGCAAACGCCTGTCACAGGTCGATGTCAGCTTTCCCGAAATCGAGAAATTCGACTTCCTGCCGGAGCCGCGTGTCGAAGGCCACAAGGCCTTCGTGTCGATCATGGAAGGCTGCTCCAAGTACTGCACTTTCTGTGTCGTGCCCTATACCCGTGGCGAGGAGGTCTCGCGCCCGTTTGATGACGTCATTGCCGAAGTGGCCCATGTGGCGCGCCAAGGCGTGCGTGAAGTCACCCTGCTGGGTCAGAACGTCAACGGCTACTACGGTACCTTTCATGACGGCACGATCTGCAATTTTGCCGAGCTGCTGCGCCAGGTCGCCCGCATTCCCGGCATCGGCCGCATCCGCTACACCACGTCACACCCGCTGGAATTCAACGACGACCTGATCCAGGTCTACCGCGACGTGCCGGCAGTGGTGAGCCATGTGCATCTGCCGGTACAGAGCGGTTCCAACCGCATCCTCGCCGCCATGAAACGCAACCACGAGATTGCGGTCTATATCGAGACCATCCGTCAGCTCAAGGCCGCACGACCGGGTGTCGAGGTTGCGTCAGACTTCATCATCGGCTTCCCCGGCGAAACCGACCAGGACTTCCAGGACACCATGGACCTGATCGCGGAGGTCGACTATGACCACTCCTACAGCTTTATCTATTCAAAGCGTCCCGGGACGCCGGCGGCTGAACTGGCGGATGACACCCCGGAGGCCGTCAAGAAAGCGCGCCTGAACATCCTGCAGACCCAGATCGCACGAAACACCGGACGCAAGACCGATGCCATGCTGGGCAGCGTGCAGCGCGTGCTGGTGGACCGCGAGTCGAAACGTATGCCGGGCCATCTGGTCGGCATTGCCGAGAACCTGCGCTGGATCCATTTCCCCGGCGATACCTCGCTGATCGGCCGTTTCGCCGATGTCGAAGTGGATGGCATCGAGTCGATCAACGCGCTGCGCGCCAGCAGGGTGCTGTGGGTGGAGACCGATGCCGAAGCGCAGGCCGGCATGGCGCCGGTCCCCGGTCGCATCCCGCTCTGGCATGAGGCCCGCTGAGCATCAGCTACGCTTCTGCAGACGCCTCAGCATTTTCACATACTCGAGAACCTGGGCCTGATTTTCCGGCGTCAGTTCACGATAAGCGCGCAGCAGGGCCTGGGTATCCGGCAGGTAAGTCTCGACGGTCTCACCCAGCGCGGCCGCTGGCCGGCCCTCGGCAACCGCATAGACCTCGCTGATGCTGGTGCCCAGCGCAGCGACCCATCGTCCCAGCAGCTCACCCGTGGGCTGCCGCAGGCCACGCTCAACCCGCGACACATTGCTGGTCGCCACATCGACATCGAGCGCGAGCTGCTCCTGAGTCAGCCCCCGCCGAATACGCAACGCTTTCAATACTTGCCCGATATGCATGGGCAAATTCTTGGCGTCATCCTGCCTGACAGGCAAAGCCCATAAGGCAATGCCATTTACATTCATTTGCCTTATAGGCATATTTCTGTGTCTGGCACGACTACCATCCTCACCCGCGATGGGGATATGCGGCCGGCGCGGACAGGCAACTCGCCTGATGCACGCCACTCAAAACAGCGCACGGATGCCGCTCATGACCACACAAAACCCGAAAAATGTTCGTCGACTGCTCCTTGTCAGCATGAAGATGAGCCTGGTTTTCATCCTGATGTGGGCCCTGCTGCACCTGCTTCAGCAGCCTCACTGAACTGCTGGCAGCGGCTGCCGTGGAAGACAAGCGACAGCGCTGCTGATACTTTCGGGCACGCCCTTCATGTCCCGAGATCATTCCGTATGCCCATCACCTCCACTGCCAGCGCCCGCGTCAGCTATACCACCGAAGGCAACGGCCCCGGCCTCGTGCTGCTGCATGGCACCGGCGGCGATGGCTTCTCCAACTGGGGCCCGCTGGTACGACACTTCTCGGATCACTACACCGTGATTTGCCCGGACTATGCCGGATCAGGCGCCACGACCGACCCGGGCGGCCCGTTGCAGCTGGCGGAACTTGCCGAGCAGGTGCTGGCAGCGGCCAGTGCGGCCGGCCAGGAACAGTTCGACCTCGTCGGCTTCTCGCTGGGCGCGGTGGTTGCCGCCCATATCGCCGCCGAACATCCGCAGCGGGTCAGGGCTCTGGTGCTGGTCGCCGGTTTCGCCGGAGGCCCGGAGCCGCGCGCACAGCTTCAGTTCGGGCTCTGGCGCGACCTCATCGCCCGCGATCGCGAGGCCATGGCCAGGCTGATCCTGCTCACCGGCTTCAGTCCGGCCTTCCTGGCCTCGCTACCGGCCGGTGAGCTGGCCAAGCGCCTCGCGGCCGTGCTGCGCTTCACACAATGGGAGGGCATGCTGCGTCAGACCGAACTGGACCTGCGCATCGACATCCGCGAGGCCGTGACGCGGATTACCGCACCGACCCGCGTGATCGGCTGCACGCAGGACCAGATGGTGCCCCCGGATCTGGTTCGCACGCTGGCCGGATTGATCACCGGCGCCGATCACGTCGAGATCGACAGTGGCCATCTGGTGCCGCTGGAGCGGCCGCTGGAGCTGGTGGCCGCCATCAAGGCACATATCGCCGGGGCCTGAGGCGGAACCAGCCATGCCGGCGCGTTCAGGCCGGCTTGAGAACAAAGCCCTCGCGCGGGAAATGCACATGCATCAGGCCAAGCCCCTCGACGTCACGAGCCAGTATCCAGCGGTCCGGGGCGGCACCGGCCAGCACCCCGACCGTGGGATCACGACCATAGTCAGCAGGAGCCACCTGCACCCGCTGACCGATCAGCGCATCCGCAAGCCAGGCAGCCGGCACGTCGCGCGGCACCGCCGCAACGGCCTGTGCCAGCGCCTGTTCGATGCCGATGTCATGACGTTGACCTTCGCCAAAGGCGGCGATGCGATCCATCCAGGCCATGACCAGCGGATACGCATCAACCAGTCCGGACTCCCCCAGATCACGCACAAACCAGAGGCTGTGATAGGCGGAGAAATCGGCATGGCAAGGCTGCGGCCCGAACAGAAAGTCATGCCCGCGCAGGCGCTCGCTCATGCTGGCAAGATGCGCCCGCACACGCTCGCGGGCACGACGCGGATCCCCCGCGCGGACACGCGCCTTGCGGCCGATCTGAATACGGTCGGCAAAGAAACGTGCGATATCGACCAGGGACAGGGCATGCAGCAGCTTGCGGCCCATGGCCAGCGTGCTCGCTGCCAGCAGGCAGTCCATGAACACCTGCAAATCCGTGTCACGGGAAAAATCCCGAGCCGCCTCGCTGCAGGCGGCCGGATCCAGCAACACCTGACCTGAAAGACGCGCGATCTCAGCGCCAATGATGCGGGTATCGCAGAAGACATCCGCGCCGATCTGCGCCACCGGAATCTTGCGATAGCCCCCCGCCAGCGCGACCAGATGCGGACGCGGCGGCATCTCGCGCACTATCACCGACTGCCAGGACAGTCCGGCATAGCCCAGCATGGCGCGCGCTTTGGCCGAGAATGGCGACATTGCGTAGTGATGAAGAATCATGCCGGCAGCTCCTGTAACGGCAGCAGGTGGAAGGCGCCATGGCGCCGCAGACTGCGAATGAAGCATTTATCTCAGTTCTGGCCCCGGCGCCACTGGTCAAGCAGCACCGCCGTCGCCACACCGGCATTGAGCGACTCGGCCTGACCGAAGCGAGGAATCGTGAAACGGCGGCTCAGCTGCGCCGCCACGGCATCCGACAAGCCATGGGACTCATTGCCAACCACCAGCACGCCGCCCAGCAATGGCTTGCGGAGACGATGCGTATTCTCGCCATCGAGCACGGCTCCGGTCACCACAACCCCGGCCGCACGCTGCTGCGCCAGCCACTCGGGCAACGATACCTCATGCACCGGCATGCGCAGGAACGAGCCCATGCTGGCCGCGATCACCTTGGGGTTGTGCAACTCGGCCGTCGTCGGCGAACACACGACCTGGGTCACACCGTACCAGTCCGCCAGCCGCAGGATGGTGCCGAGGTTGCCGGGATCGCGGATGTCATCCAGCGCCAGCGTCAGCTCGCCCTCGCGCACGGCCTTCAGCGGCCAGTCACGGCGACCGGCAATGGCGATGGCGGAGTCATTGTGCTCATAGGTGCCGAGACTGGTCAGCAGGCTGGCACTGACCTCGATCAGCCGCAGGCCGCGGGCCGCCGTGGCATCCCGCAGACCGGGTGCAGCCTCATGGCTGGCATAGACCGCCAGCACCGGCCAGTCCGAGGCCAACAGCTCGCTGACACTCTTGCCACCCTCAACCAGGAAGCTGTCATGTTCTCGCCGGCCCTTCTTGCTGTGCAGGTCGCGCACACGCTTTTGTTCAGCACGGGTCAGGTCAGCGGGACGGGGGGCTTGCGGTGAGGTCATGAGGCACGATCCGGAGCACCCGCCACAGCGGCGGGTCATGGGGCGCCATGCTACCAGTTCGCGCCTCCGGGTTCAGCGGCACGAACGGGCAGCGGGCTCGTCAGCAGGCTCGGCCGGCTCAGGCCACCAGCGCCAGTGACGGTTTTTCCAGCGACTGCACGAAGCGAGCAATATGCCGGAAGGCACTGCGCCCCTCGGGCAGGATGGCGGCAAAAATCGGGAACACATGCGGCATGCGATGCCACTCCTCGTAGCGCACGGAGACGCCGGACGCCTGCGCGCGCACCACGACACGGCGCGCATCATCACGCAGGACCTCAGTGCTGCCGACCAACACGAAGAGCGGCGGCAGCCCGTGGAAGTCACCGTGCAGGGGGGACACCAGCGGATCATAGGGACTGCGGTTGAGCGACAGGCGCGCCGCCAGCAGCCGTACTGCGCGAGCCGGAATCATGGGATCACGCCAGGCGTTGGTTTGCCGCGAAGCCGACTCGTCACTGAGATCGGTCCAGGGCGAGATGCAGACACCACAGCCGGGCATGGGCAGGCCGCGGTCCCGCAGGGTCTGCAGCAGAACCAGCGTGAGATGGCCACCGGCTGAATCGCCGCTGATGATGATGTCCTTGCCGGCATAGCCTCGCGCCAGCAGGTACTCGTATGCCTGCACGGCATCATCGCGCCAGTCCTCGAAGCTGTGACGCGGCGCCAGGCGATAGTCGATTGCCAGCACCGGACGGCGCAGTTCGCGCGACATGCGCCAGGTGACCTGCCGATGCATGGCTGCGGAACCGAAGAAGTAACCGCCGCCATGCAGGTAGAGCACCACTTTGCGGTCACTGCCGGCCTGCGGCGCACAAATCCACTCGCCACGAACCTGCGGTGCCTGTACCGGGGTGATGTGAACATCATCCGGCGTACGCGCCAGCACGATGCCGGTGAGGCGGAAGATCTTGCGGATCGCCAGCATGGTCCGCGGAGAGTCAGTACCCAGACTGGCGATGGGACGTATGGAAAGCGACATGGCCCAGCCCAGCAGGTAGGCTTGCGAGCTGATCTGATGGCGCGGACGCAGGGCATCGTGTGGCTGCAAAAACGTCATGCTGACCTCTCTTTGTTATTATTGACCATGCAGTCATGGCCCGACATTAGCAGACATTTGTCAGGCCGCAAGCCCGCCCGCGTCAGTTTTGGGTACATCGCGTGTTTCATGACGTTGCCGCGGCTTTCGGTTATTCTTCCAGCAAGCCCTGGCCGAGAAACCGCCCGCTTTGAACAGTCCTGCCGCGACCCGTCGCGCCCTGCATCTTGAACCGCACGATCCGCGCCGCCTCTCCATTCTGTGCGGCCAGTTCCACGAGCACCTCAAACTCATCGAACAACGCTTGCAAGTGCAGATCAATCAGCGCGGCTACACGTTCTCCGTCAACGGCAGCGACAGCGCCACCGCGACGGCTGCGCGTATCCTGGAAAGGCTGTATGCCGAAACCGAAGACAGTGACGAACTGGCGCCGGAAACTGTGCATCTGGTGCTGCAGATCGCGCTCGGCAGCGACAACAGCGAGCCCCCGGCAAAGCTCGCCGATCTCGGCGACGGGCCCGTGCTGATCACCAAGAAAGGCGCAATCCGGCCGCGTGGCCAGAATCAGCGCCGCTATGTCGAGCAGATCCTCAGCCACGACATCAGCTTCGGGGTCGGTCCGGCAGGCACTGGCAAGACGTATCTCGCCGTCGCGGCGGCTGTTGATCAGCTCGAAAAAGACCTGATCCGCCGTATCCTGCTGGTGCGCCCCGCGGTTGAGGCCGGCGAGAAACTCGGCTTCCTGCCCGGCGATCTGTCGGAGAAGATCAACCCCTATCTGCGCCCGCTCTACGATGCCCTCTACGAAATGCTCGGCTTCGAGCGCGTGGCCAAGCTGATCGACCGTCAGGTCATCGAAATCGCGCCGCTGGCCTATATGCGCGGCCGCACGCTCAACCACGCCTTCATCATCCTCGACGAGGCGCAGAACACCACGCCGGAGCAGATGAAGATGTTCCTCACCCGCCTCGGCTACGGTTCCAAAGCCGTGATCACCGGCGACGTCACCCAGGTCGACCTGCCGCGCGGCACGCCCTCGGGTCTGACCCAGGCGCTGAAGATCCTCGACCGCGTTGAAGGCATCCACATCACCCGCTTCCAGTCGCGTGATGTTGTGCGTCATCCGCTCGTCATGCGCATCGTCGATGCTTACGACGCCTGGGATGCCCGCCAGGCCAAGGACCAGCCCGGTGCCCGGCGGTCACGCGCGGCCGATGAGGATGAAGCATGAGCCTGAATCTCTGGCTGGAGCTCGATGAAGCCTTGGTCGCCGCCGAGCTGCCGGCAGAAACCGACTTTCAGCGCTGGGGCGAAGCCGTGCTGGCCGCCCTGCGCGAACAACCGGACACACTGCCAGATGCCGGCCTCGAGGCCGCCGTGCGCGCCGGCGAGCCGCTGGAACTGGCCATCCGCCTGGTCGGGGAACCCGAAAGCAGAACGCTGAACCATGACTACCGTGGCAAGGACAAGCCGACCAATGTGCTGTCCTTCCCGGCCGAACTGCCCGACATGGTGCTGGCGGAACTGGAGGAACGGCCGCTCGGCGACCTGGTGATCTGCGCGCCGGTGGTCGCCCGCGAAGCCGGCGAACAGGGCAAGACGCTGACGGCCCACTGGGCGCACATGACCGTGCACGGCATGTTGCACCTGCTCGGCCATGACCATATCGAAGCGGCTGATGCCGCTGCCATGGAGCCGCTGGAAATTGCCATCCTTGCCCGCCTGGGCTGGGATAACCCGTATGATGACGAACCCACCGTGACCACGGCGGCACCTGAGAGGAATGACACGAGATGAGCGAGGGTCGATCGTCGGGCGACAGTCCGAAGTCCTGGCTGAGCCGCCTGACTGACGCATGGAGCGCCGAACCGAACACGCGCGAGGAGCTGGTCGCCATCATCCGCGATGCCGCCAATCGCGGTCTCATTGATGTCGAGGCCCAACGCATCATCGAATCCACGCTGCAGGTCTCGGAGCGCCAGGTGCGCGAAATCATGATCCCGCGCGGCCAGATGATCGCCATCCGTGCCGATGAAGACCTGCGCGAGTTCCTCCCGGGCCTCATCGAATCGGCGCACTCGCGCTTTCCCGTGCTGGCAGCCGACAATGCGGATGAAGTGCTCGGCATCCTGTTCGCCAAGGACCTGCTCAAGCTCATTCTCGACGGCCGCGAGCGCATGGCACTCAAGGACTATCTGCGGCCCGCTTTCTTCGTGCCGGAATCGACACACCTCGACAAGCTCATCCGCGAATTCCGCAGCAAGAAGAGCCATATGGCGATTGTCGTCAACGAGTACGGCGGCATCGCCGGTCTGGTGACGCTGGAAGACGCGCTGGAACAGATCGTCGGCGAGATCGACGATGAACACGACTACGAGGCGGATGAAGACATCCTGATCCGTGAAGTCGGCCCCAAGGAGTGGGTGGTCAAGGCGCTGACACCGATCGCCGACTTCAACGAGCATTTCGGCAGCCGCTTCAACAACGATGAATTCGACACCATCGCCGGCATCGTGCTCAACGCTTTCGAGCGTCTGCCCGAGAAGGATGAGCAGATCGAGCTCGAGCGCTGGCGCTTCACCATTCTCGCCGCCGACTCGCGTACCATTCGCCTGCTCAAGGTCGAACCCAAATAAGCCCTGCCTGATAGCACCGACGAAGCCCGCCCATGACCCGTTTCCAGAACCTGCTCGACGCCCTGCGTCAATCGCCGGCTGCGCCCTGGCTGGCGCTGCTGCTTGGCGCCCTGATGCCGCTGGGCCTGGCGCCGCTGGCCTGGTGGCCGGTCGCGCTGCTGGCCATTGGCCTCTTCACCGAACTGCTGCGTGACCAGGCGCCACGGCGTGCCGCCCGCCTCAGCTATGCCTTCGGTTACGGCCTGTGGGCTCATGGCGGCAGCTGGCTGCTGGTGTCCATGCATGACTACGGCAATACCTCATGGCCGCTGTCGCTGCTGCTGCTCGCTTTCGTTGCTGCGGCGATGGCGCTGCTCTTCCTGCCCGTCGGCTGGCTGCATGCCCGTCTGCGTCTGCAACGTCTCGGCTGGCTGACGGTGCCGGCCTTGCTGGTGCTGGGTGAATGGCTGCGCAGCTGGCTGCTGACAGGCTTTCCCTGGCTGATGTCCGGCTACGGCTTCATCGACACGCCCCTGGCCGGCTGGGCACCCCTGGCCGGCATCTACGGCGTCAGCCTCGCCGTCGGCATCAGCGGCTCGGCACTGTTCGCCATCGCCCGTGAGGGCCGGCGCGCGGGTGGCGCAATGATCGTGCTGGCGCTGATCTGGATCGGTGGCGCCCTGCTCAGCCCGTTGAGCTGGACCACCATTGACAAGTCTCAGCCGATGACCGTCAGTCTGGTGCAAGGCAATATTCCGCAGGAGTCCAAGTGGGCGCTGGAATGGCGCGACAAGACCGTCAAGATCTACCGTGATCTGTCAGCCGGCGAATGGGGGCGTGACCTCGTGCTGTGGCCGGAGGCGGCCATCCCGATGTTTGCCCATGAAGCCCAGGATGCGCTGGCGGCGATCGAGAACGATGCCCTGAAGTCCAGGAGCGCCTTTGTCACCGGCATCCCGTTCGCGACCTGGAACCGTGACCGCAGTGGCGTGCTGTTCTACAACAGCATCGCGGCCATGGGCGATGGCTTCGGGCTCTATCACAAACAGCAACTGGTGCCGATTGGCGAATACATTCCTTTCGAGTCCTGGCTGCGTGGCGCCATCCCCTTTTTCGACCTGCCCATGTCGAGCTTCTCCTGGGGGCCGGCAGATCAGCCGCCGCTGGCCGTGAAGGATCGCACCATGGCGCCCTTCATCTGCTACGAAATTGCCTATCCTTCGCTGGTGCAACGTCTGTCCCGGCGCGCCGACTTTCTCGCCACCGTCAGCAATGACGGCTGGTTCGGCCGCTCCATCGGCCCCGACCAGCATTTCGAGATGGTGCGCATGCGCGCCCGGGAAACCGGCCGGTACATCGTGCGCGGCACCAACAACGGCATCACGGCCATCCTTGATGACCATGGCCGCGTGGTCGCCGAAGCCCCCCGCTTCACCCGCAGCGTATTGCGCGGCGAAGTCTACCCGGCGCGCGGGCTGACGCCATGGCAGCGCAGCGGCACGACGCCGATCCTGGTGCTCTGCGTCCTACTGCTGCTGCTCGGCTGGCGCCAGGGTCGCCAATAACGCCTGTTCACACGCAGCCCAATCGACGGGCTGCGTGCTGATCAGCTCGACCCGATTATCGGCACGGTATTCGCTGGACTTGATCGACATGTCCATTGCCGTGGCATTGAAAAGAATCCAGCCCTTGTCGGTATGGAATACGCCCTTCAGGCGCTCCAGCCCGCGCCAACCCAGCAATACGCCGAGCAGGGCGTCATGCCCGAAACGCCATGCCGCGGGCAGTATCCAGCCCCCCACCCAGCGCGATTCACCCGGCGCACCGGTCTGCTCGTGGTAATGATAGGGCGAATCCTGCGGCACCGCCGGCACATCAAGCCAGCCGGCATCCACGGCTTGCTCGCTGGCAAAGGCCACCAGC
>CAZEEQ010000020.1:0-9513 GCA_964511255.1 uncultured Paraperlucidibaca sp. | reverse complement strand
CGGCACATCAAGCCAGCCGGCATCCACGGCTTGCTCGCTGGCAAAGGCCACCAGCGCCTTGGCCGGTTGCAGCGCATTGGCGAATACGACAGCCCGCGCCCGGGTCTGGTCATCCAGCAAATCGGCTTTGCTGAACAACAGCACATCCGCCACCTCGACCTGAGCCCTGAAGGTTTCGTGCGAGGAGACACGGTCATCCGCAAGCTGACGGGCATCCACGAGACAGAGTGTGGCCGCGATCCGGAGATGCGCCTGCCAGTGCGGCTCGCGCAGGGTCTCGAGAATTTGTGCCGGATGCCCCAGTCCGGTCGGCTCAATCAGCAGACGATGCGCACCGGTACGTGTCGCGATCTGCCCCAGCGCAATCTGCAACGGCAGATTCTGGGCACAACAGATACACCCGCCCGGGACTTCCTTGATGACGACATCATCCCCTGCCCAGGCCACCTGATCGATACCAATCTGGCCGAACTCGTTGACCAGGATGGCCCAGCGCTCATCCGCCGGTTTGCTTGCCAGCAAAGCCTTGATGAGCGTGGTCTTGCCAGCGCCCAGAAATCCGGTGACAACATGGGTCAGCAACGGCATGTCGCCTCCTGGCCCGGTTTTACATCCGATAAATGTTTCAATTTGAAGCGTACCCTTTCAATCCGGAAGGCAGGCTGGCTAGACTGCCTGCCCGATTGATCATGACATGAGGTCAGCAGGCATGGACATCCTCATTACCGGTGGTACTGGTTTCATCGGCAGCCTGCTGATTCCAACCCTCACGGGTGGCGGCGAAGGCGGCCAGGGCGACCGGGTGACGCTGCTGACACGTCGCCCGGACAAGATCGCGATCAGTTTCGCGACGCAGATCGCCAGCGGTCATGTCCGTCTCGTCCGGTCATTTGACGAACTCGGCCGTGATGCCCGCTTCGATGCCGTCATCAATCTCGCCGGCGAAGGCATTGCCGATCGCCCCTGGAGCAGCCAGCGCAAGCGTGAACTGCACACCAGCCGGGTTTCTCTGACGGAGGCGCTGGTGGACTGGCTGCGCCTTGCCCGCCACAAGCCGACGGTCCTGATCTCCGGCTCCGCCGTCGGCTGGTATGGCAACCAGGGCGACCGCCTTCTGGAAGAAAACGCCCCGGCGCATGACGAATATACCCATCAGCTTTGTCAGGACTGGGAACAGGCCGCGCTCAGCGCCGAGTCGCTGGGCATTCGCGTGTGCATCTTGCGCACAGGTGTCGTCATTGGCGCGGGCGGCGGCATGCTGCGCAAGCTCCTGCCGCTGTTCAGCCTCGGGCTCGGCGGTCCGATTGCCAGCGGTGAACAGTTCCTGTCCTGGGTTTCGCTGGCTGATGTCGTGCATGTCATCCTGCGCCTGCTCTGCGACCGTGACATGCGTGGCGTCTACAACCTCACCGGACCGCGTCCGGTCAGCAATGCCGAATTCACGCAGACCATGGCGCAACTGCTGCGCCGTCCGGCCTTTCTGAGGGTGCCGGCGACCGTGCTCAAAATGGCCATGGGCGAGATGTCGACGCTTCTGATTGATGGCCAACGCGTGCTGCCCAGCCGCCTGCTGCAGGCACGCTACACATTCCTGCATCCGACACTGGAGTCCGCCCTGCGCGCTGCCCTTGCCAAACGCTCCTGAGGCGACTCAGTCTGCCTCAGCCAGCCAGTCGGGAAACGGATCCGCCCAGCGCGCCCAAGCGCCGGCCCCCTGCTCCATTTCCGCGTCGGTCAGCAGGCAGGCATCAAGCGCATGGGTCACCCCCGCGGCATCGAGATCCTGCCCGATGAATACCAGCTCCTGACGACCATCACCCGCCAGCAGGTCTCCGGGCGGTACGGCAGGCTGCCATCCTCCGGCAGGTCCATGATGAAGAATGCCCCCGGCCTGTGAATAACATCCGGCCAGCCCGGGCCGGCTGGCCAGCCAAAACCAGCCCTTGCTGCGCAGCAGGCGGCCGCCTCCCGGCAAAGCCGTCTGCAGAAAACGCCAGAAACGTTGCGGATGAAACGGACGCCGGGCCTGATAAACAAACGATCCGATGCCGTACTCATCACTTTCGGATACAGACTCCCCGCGCAGCACAGCCAGCCAGCCGGCGGCTGCCGACGCCTGCTGGAAATCAAAACGTCCCGTATTCAGTATCCAGTCCAGCGGTACGCGCCCCTGGCTCATGTGTTCGATGCGGGCTCGCGGATTGAGCGCCCTCAGAACCGCCTTGAGTGCACTCAGGTCATCCTCGTCCACAAGGTCGGCCTTGCTGACCAGAATGACATCCGAGAACTCAACCTGTTCAATGAGCAAATCACTGATCACCCGCGGGTCATCGGCATGCCGCACGGCATCGACCTCGCACAACTCACGCGCGGCCAGATACTCCTCAGGGAAATTGACGGCATCGACCACCGTCACCAAAGTATCGAGACGCGCCAGATCCGATAGCGATACGCCCTGGTCGTCACGAAAGGTGAAGGTTTCTGCCACCGGCAAGGGCTCGGCAATACCGGAAGACTCGATGACGAGATAATCAAA
Organism: uncultured Paraperlucidibaca sp.; assembly: GCA_964511255.1. Taxonomy (GTDB): domain Bacteria; phylum Pseudomonadota; class Gammaproteobacteria; order Pseudomonadales; family Moraxellaceae; genus Perlucidibaca. Next base: position 6,977 of record CAZEEQ010000020.1, on the reverse strand, counting down.
GCGCTGTTCGCGCGCCAGACGTCCGACCTCAAGCAGCAAGTCCTCGCGCAACGTGCAGCAGATACAGCCATTGGACAGCTCAACCAGCTGCTCTTCGCCGCGCCGGAGCTCGACCTGGCCGGCGATGTGCGCGGCATCAATGTTGACCTCACTCATATCATTCACGATGACGGCAACACGAAGGCCATGACGGTGATTGAGGATGTGACTGAGCAGCGTGGTCTTGCCCGCGCCGAGAAAGCCGGACAGGACGGTGACAGGAAGCTGGACGGGAAACATGGTCTGAGCCTGGATGCTGAATTTGTTATATTATAACATATCTATTATGACGAACAGCCCTCAGCTGCCTGACCGGCCATGGCAACTTCCACGGCTTCTCCACAATTCCTCGCATTCGGCCGCTATCCACTTTCTGTAACATCGGCACACGAGAATTGCGCGCCACTCAGGAGTCACGCTTTGAAACGCCGACACCACACATCATCCCGCATGCCGCTGGCTTCGCTGGTGCTGGTGGCAGCACTGGCTCCCGGCTGGCTGCACGCAGCTGACAATTCCTGCACCGATATCGCCGGCCAGAACGGCATCACGCTGGCGCAGTTGGTGGATCGCGCGCTCTGCGCCAATACCGACACCCGCGCCGCCTGGCAACGCACACGCACCCAGACCGCCCAGGTCGGCATCGCCCGTTCGGCCTACTATCCGACGCTGGATGCCAGTGCGTCGCAAAGCCGTGGCCTCGGCGATCAGACTCCCGGCATCGATCCCGATCAGACCAGCATCAGCCTTTCCGCCGACTGGCTGCTCTGGGACTTCGGTGGCCGGCGCGCCAACCTCGAACAGACCCGTCAGACCCTCGCCGCCCTTCAGGCCAGCTACGATACCCGCAGCCAGCAGGTCGCTCTCGCCGCCGTGCAGGCCTATTACCAGCGCCTGGCCGCCGGCGCCGCGCTGGAGGCCGCCCAAGCCTCGGTGACAGCCGCCGAAGAGACCGCCAAGGCCGCCAGGCAGCGTGTCGTGGTGGGTGTCGGTACGCGTGAGGATGAATTGCAGGCAGCCACCGCCTTCGCCCAGGCTCAGCTGCTACGGATCCAGCGCCAGGGCGAGCTGGCATCTGCCGATGGCCAGCTCGCGGTGGTGGCCAGCTACCCGGCCAACCAGGCCCTGCGGCTGGCCGACAGTCTGCCCGCGCCGCAGGCCGAGAATGCCCCGCCACCACTGGACCGCCTGCTTGAACAGGCCCTGCGCTTGCGCCCGGACCGCCTGGCCCAGCAACGCAACATCGCGGCGGCCGAATCGGATCTCGATCGGATTGCGGCGCAGGCACGTCCGCGCCTGAGCATCAGCGCCACTCGCGGCGACCGGCGCAACGATGACGGTCGCAGTGACACCGGGCAGGTCGCGCTCAACGCCAGCCTTCCGTTATTCACCGGCTTCCAGCAGCGTCACCAGCAACAGGCGGCGCAATCGCAGATCGAACAGCAGCGGCTTGAGCTGCAGCGTATCGAGCAGCAGGTCAGCCTGGATGTCTGGCAGGCCTGGCAGGCGCTCCATACGGCGCAGGCCCGCGTCGGTGCCACTGACAGCCTGCTCGATGCCGCTCAGGAGTCGAATCGCGCCGCCCTCGCCCGCTACCGCGCCGGCCTCGGCAGCCTGCTTAATGTGCTCAACGCCCAGAGCAGCCTGGCCGATGCCCGCCAGCAGCAGGCCCGGGCCCGCTATGACTGGGCTGCCGCCCGCCTGCAACTGGCCCAGGCCAGCGGCGTGCTGGTGCGCAACCCGGAAAACATTCTTGTCACCTCTTCTGCCCAGGAGCCGCGTCCATGAAGCGCCCCGACTTTTCCCGCAAGACCTGGTTGCTGCTGGCCGGCGCGGCGGGCATCGCGCTGATCAGTTTCAAAGCCTGCAGCGGCGGCGGCAACGAGATTCAGTACAACACCGAGGCGGTCGATCGCGGCAATATTTCACAGAGCGTGTCGGCCAATGGACAGCTCAGCCCGGTGACTCTGGTGTCGGTTGGCACCCAGGTGTCCGGCATCGTGCGGTCGTACTCGGCTGACTTCAACGACCGCGTCACGGAAGGCCAGGTGCTCATGCAGCTTGACGACTCGCTGCTGCAGGCCCAGATCACGCAATCGCGTGCCAACCTGGCCAGCGCCCAGTCGTCCCTCACCCTGGCCAGCAACAACTGGCGACGCATCCAGCCGCTGGCCAAGGAAGGCTTCGCCTCGACGCAGGAGGTCGACCAGGCCCGCCAGGCATTGCAGGATGCCACCGCCAGGGTTTCGCAGACGCGGGCCCAGGTGCAGCGGGATCAGGTCAATCTCAGTTATGCGGTCATCCGCTCTCCGGTGTCGGGGGTCGTGGTCTCGCGTGCCGTCGATGTCGGGCAGACCGTGGCCGCCAGCTTCCAGACACCGGAGCTCTACAAGATCGCCAAGGACCTCCGCGAGATGAACATCGACGCGTATTTCACCGAGTCCGACATTGGCGAAATCCGTGTCGGCCAGAAGGCGCGTTTCCGGGTCGATGCCTATCCCAACCAGAACTTCCACGGCGAAGTGAAGCAGCTGCGCCTCAACCCCAAGACCGAGCAGAACGTGGTCACCTATGATGTCGTGATCGCCGTCAACAACGATGAAGAGAAACTGCTGCCGGGCATGACGGCCTACGTCAACATTGACACCCAGCGCCGTCAGAACGTGCTGCGCGTGCCGACCGGCGCCCTGCGTTTCCGTCCGCCCGAAGCCGCCAGGATCGTCAATGATGGCAACACCGCCGGCGCCGACAACAACCGGTCCGGCGCCAGTGCCAGCGGCGAAGACCAGGGCAAACGCCGCAAGGGCAATCGCAACAGCGGCAAGGTCTGGGTTCAGGTCGATGGCGGCCTCAAAGCCATCCCGGTCAAGCTCGGCATTACCGACCGGCGCTACACCGAGATCACCGGCGGAGACCTCAAGGCCGGCGACAAGGTCATCATCGAACAGGTCCTGAGCGAACAGACCGACCTCAAGAAGGGCATGAAGTTCAGGATGGGTGAGTGATGTCAGCCGTCATCGCGCTGCGCGGCCTGATCAAGGACTACCCCAGCGGAGTCGGGCCGGTCCGCATCCTGCACGGGATCGACCTTGACATCGCCAGCGGTGAATTCGTCGCTGTCATGGGGCCCTCCGGCTCCGGCAAATCGACGCTGATGAACATCCTCGGCTGCCTCGACACCTCGACGAGCGGCCGCTTCGATCTGGCCGGCCGCGCGGTCACCGCGCTCGACACCAACGCGCTGGCTGACCTGCGCAACCGCTATATCGGCTTCGTCTTCCAGGGCTTTAACCTGCTCGCGCGCAGCAGCCTGCTCGACAACGTCGCGCTGCCGCTGATCTATGCCGGCGTGCCGCTGGCCGAACGCAACCGGCGGGCCGCCGAGATGCTCGCGAAGGTCGGCCTCGGCAACCGCGTCGACGCACTCCCCAGTCAGATCTCCGGCGGCCAGCAGCAGCGCGTCGCGATCGCCCGTGCCCTGATCAACAAGCCGGCATTGATTCTCGCTGACGAGCCCACCGGCAACCTCGACACCCAGACCAGCATCGAAATCATGGACCTCTTCACCCGCCTCAACCGCGACGAGGGCATCACCCTGGTGCTGGTCACCCATGAGCCTGACATCGCCGCCCACGCCCGTCGCCTGGTGCGTCTGGTCGATGGCCACAAGGCCTATGACGGCCCGGTGGCCGAGGGCCTGACCCAGGCCGCCAGTGCGCATGTCCTGCTCGGAGGTAACGCCTGATGTGGCTGGTCATGCTGCGCGAAGCCCTGCTCGCCCTGCGCGCCAACCGCATGCGCAGTTTTCTCACCATGCTGGGCATGATCATCGGTGTCGGCTCGGTGATCGCCATGCTCGCGATCGGTCAGGGCGTGCAGGCCCGCGTCGAGCAGTCGATCAAGAGCATGGGCTCCAACCTGTTCATCATCCTGCCCGGCGCGACCAGCGCCAACGGCGTCCGTACCGGGGCCGGCGGCGCCCCCAACCTCACGGTGGAGGATGCCCGCGCGCTCGGCGGCACCCGCGGCGTACTGGCCGTGGCGCCGGTCGTGCAGTCCAATGCACAGGTGATCTACGGTGCGCAGAACTGGAACACCACCGTGATCGGCAGCAATGCGGATTACTTCACGCTGCGCGACTGGAGCGTGTCAGCGGGCTATGCCTTCGACCAGCCCGAACTGCAGTCGGCAGCCCAGGTAGCGCTGATCGGCAAACAGATCGCCAGCAATCTGTTTGGTGATGCCAGCCCGATCGGCGAGACCCTGCGCATCCGCAACGTGCCCTTCCAGGTCATTGGCGTGCTCGGCTCCAAGGGTCAGAGCCTCGACGGCCGTGATCAGGATGACACCATCGTGATCCCGATAACGACCGCACAGCGCAAGCTGTCGGGCAACCGTTTCCGCAGTGCCGTTCGCATGATCATGGTGCAGGCCGAAAGCGAGCAGGCCATGCCGCGGGTGGAACAGGATCTGCGCGACATGCTGCGTCAGCGTCATCGCCTCGCCGACGACGCCGAAGACGACTTCACCCTGCAGAATCTGACCGCGCTGGCCAAGACCGCCGCTGAAACCACAGCCATCCTGTCGCTGCTGCTCGGTGCCATCGCCGGTATCTCGCTGCTGGTCGGCGGCATTGGCATCATGAACATCATGCTGGTATCGGTCACCGAGCGCACCCGCGAGATTGGCATCCGCATGGCGATCGGCGCGCGCCCCGGCGCGATCCGCCTGCAATTTCTGCTCGAGGCCATGATGATTTCACTGGTGGGATGCCTGCTCGGCGTGGTGATCGGCATCGCCGGCGCCTACGCCGCCGCCATGGCCTTTGATCTGCTGGTCATCGTGACCCTGAGTTCGATGCTGCTGGCCTTCGGCGTCGCCGGCGCCATCGGCGTCTTCTTCGGGTTCTATCCGGCCAATCGTGCGGCCGAACTCAAGCCCATCGAAGCACTCCGCTTCCAGTAGCGTCAGATCATGGGGAGCGGCATGCCCAGCTGGTTGATGATGCGCTGGCGCGCCGCCTCATCCAGGGCCCGTACCTTGTAGCCCTCGGCCAGCAGCTCCTTGAAGTAGAGCTTGTTGTAGAGAAACATGAACACGATGTGAATCAGCCAGGAGCTGAAAATGCCGGCGCTGAGCAGCCAGAACCCGAGCATGATCAGGCCCCACTTGATATCGCCGCGCAGCAGGGGCGGCAGGAAGCAGAAGAACAGAACCGTCCAGGAGAGACCGACCGGAACCTCTTTCTGGGCACCGGTCTGCGGGTTTTCCATCAGCAGCTTGGTGAATGCCATCTACGGCTCCTTGCAAGAGTTATCGAATACTTAACGCACGCTGTCACGCAGCAGCCCCAGCCACTCGTGCAGGGCGCGGCGGCTGTCGCCAAGAGCCCCATGCTGCGGCGTCCAGCGTTCAAACAGCGACAGACTATCAGGATTGGGGCTGAATTCGGTCGGGGCCGCCAGCACGCCAAAGCCGGCTCTTGCGAAATCGTCCACTGCACGCGGCAAATGACTGGCATGACTGACCAGCACGACATGACGGATGCCCAATGGCTGCAGCAGTGCGGCGGTCAGCTCCGCATTCTCGCGCGTTGTGCGCGCCCGAGGCTCCAGCCAGCGCACCGGAACACCGAAATCATCGCGCAAACTGTCCGCCATGAGCTCAGCCTCAGGGCGTTGCCCGCTCAGTGGCATGCCACCGGTCACCAGCACAGGCAGCCCCGACTGGCGCTGCACGCGCGCGGCATAACGCAGGCGCGACAACACCTGCGGGCTGGCGACATCCTGTCCGCCAAATTCAGGCGCCTCCGGCGTGCGCCCGCCGCCCAGCACCACAATGGCCTGATAGCCCGCGGTCCGCAGCTGGCTCAGGTCCTTGAGCGGCAGAACACGCGCCTCCAACGGCCGTATAACCGCATCGGCACCGACCGGAGTGGCGAGCAGATAAAGCGACGTCACCGCCAGTACCGCCATACCGGCCGCCAGTCGGCGCCGGCCGCGCCAGGCCAGAATCAGCGCCAGCACGGCCAGCAGGCATTGCATGCCCGGCGGCAGCAGGAAGAGATGGAGGACTTGGGTCAGCAGCATGGAAACCTCGTTGCACTCTGCCGATACCGTGAAAGCGGCGGCTGGAGTATCCTATCGACCATTCTGCAGGGCTGCACCACATCAGTGGCAGGGGCCCGGCACTGACCCTTGTGATTTTTCCGGGACCCCACCGCTGTGGCGATGTCCCGCAGAGCCTTTTCGCCATGCAAGACGCCATGCAAGAACAGTATCTCCCCAGCACCGTCGAAGCCGCCGCCCAGCGCGAGTGGAACCACGCCGACGCGTTCCGCGCCGATGACGCCAGCAGCAAGCCGCGCTACTACTGCCTGTCCATGTTCCCCTACCCCAGCGGCAAGCTGCACATGGGCCATGTGCGCAACTACACCATTGGCGATGTGCTGGCGCGCTACAAGCACCTGAACGGCTTCAATGTGCTGCAGCCCATGGGCTGGGACGCTTTCGGCCTGCCCGCCGAGAATGCCGCGATGAAGAATCAGGTTGCGCCCGCGGCCTGGACCTACGCCAACATCGACTACATGAAGACCCAGCTGAAGTCGCTGGGCCTGGCCATCGACTGGTCGCGCGAGGTCACCACCTGCAAGCCGGATTACTACCGCTGGGAGCAATGGCTGTTCACCCGCCTGTTCCGCAAAGGCGTGATCTACAAGAAGTCGGGCACGGTGAACTGGGACCCGGTGGACCAGACGGTGCTGGCCAACGAGCAAGTCATCGACGGACGCGGCTGGCGCTCGGGCGCGCTGGTCGAGAAGCGCGAGATCCCGATGTACTACTTCGGCATCACGCAGTATGCCGAGCAGCTGCTGGCCGATCTGGACCAGCTCGACGGCTGGCCGGAGCAGGTCAAGACCATGCAGCGCAACTGGATCG
>CAZEEQ010000019.1:0-58300 GCA_964511255.1 uncultured Paraperlucidibaca sp. | reverse complement strand
CGCGGAACATCTCGAGCGCGGCAAGCTCGGCGTTACGTAAGTCGTGAGTCATAACTTGGTTTATACAGCAGCACTGCCGTGTAATAAGTTCGACTTGCTGCATAAGAAGGGGGAGTGAGCAAGATATCCAAGATCTTCAATTGCTTGGAAAACCACACGCAGCACTCCCTGCCGACAAATACCGCAAATCCTCTGTCATTGAGCATGCCTGCGCCCGGACGTCCGCGCAAGCTGCCGACCGCCGGATAACAGCAAGCCCGCCATGCTCAGCCGGGGCCGCCCCCGGTGATCGGCTGCGCCAGAATCCACAGCCCGAACACCGTGAACGCCATCATCAGCAGCAGCATCGGGATCTGGCTCAGCATGGCCTGGCGTGGGCTGCCGAAGCTGCGCAGTGCCTCCACATGCGCGAGGTACACACTGACGATATGACCGCCCAGAATCAGTCCGACCTGCGTATGCCAGACCCAGCCCATGTCCGGAATGGCAGAGGCCGCTGCGGTGGCGTCCGTGCCGAACAGATTCCAGCCTCGGCCCAGCGGGTCGGAGAGCAGGGACAGGAGCTTGCTGCCCTGGGTCAGAATCAGCGTGTAGTAATGGCTGATGTGATAGACCAGCGCGATCGGCAGCAGGGTCCAGGCGAAGCGCAGGGCGAGGGTGTGCAGCGACAGCGGACTGGCGGTGAGCCGGCGTGCCAGCCACAGGCAGGCGAGGTAGCAGGCGAGGTAGAGGAAGGGCGAGAGCAGCAGGGTCTTGGTTTCCCAGACCTGGTGCAGGATCTTGAGGGTGGGGTAGGCCTCGACCAGGTTGCTGCCCAGCCAGGGTTGCATGAAGGCGAAACCCTGCTCCCAGAACAGCTTCATCCAGACCTGGGTGACGTGCAGGCCGTCGAATGCGGTTGAGGACAGCATGAACAGCACGAACAGCAGGGCACTGATGCTGGCGTCCTGCGCGCTGTCGTGGTCGGCGCGCAATCCCGAAAACGGGGCACGCAGGATGATGCGGAGCGGACCGCCGCGATGGGCCGGGGGCAACCAGGCGACCGGGGCCATCTTGCCGGTCAGCCGGAGAAAGACGCTGAAGAATTCGCCCTGACGGAACCAGCTGTCGGCGCCGAACAGCCAGGCGCCCATGAGGTTGATGCCGCTGTAGGCCAGCAGCATCCAGGCCAGTTTCAGCGGCGTGACATGGCCCAGCAACTCGATCCAGATGAAGGCCATGTAGAGCGCCAGAGCCGGCCAGCAGCCCAGTGCGGCGGGGTAGTTCAGGCGTCCGCGAAAGAGGCCGGGCGCGAGCCGGCTCAGGCCATCCGTGAGGGTCCGCCAGGGGTTGATGTGGGCATAGATGTCACCGATCAGGGCCGTGAGGTAGGCGAAGGCGAGCACGAAACCGATCCAGAACAGCGTCATGTTGACGTTGAGGTAGGCGTCGGCCGGGCCGGCGAAACCCGCGACGATGCAGAGCAGCAGGGCGCCGAGGCTGGCGATCCTGAGTACAGGCATCAGCCCGGTCAGCCAGCGTGCAGGGCGGTCGGCGATTCGGTACTGCGATGGCGCCTGCGCGTCCTGTCGCCGGGTCAGAAACCAGCCGGCGACCAGGAAAGACAGCAGCAGCGCGGCAATACCCGTCCAGGCGTAAAGCCAGAACGGCACCGGGAGGTTGTAGACCCGGCCGAAGGAGTGCGCCTGCGCGCTGCCGGCCGGAAACCAGGTCAGCAGCGGTATCAGCCGGGCGGCCACGGGGATCGTGAGCCATGACCGGCTCGCGCTGCCGCGCTGGCCGGACGGATCAGGCCGGCGCATCAGCGGCGCGTGGGCTTGGGTGCCGTCGGGCCGGCAGACGCGGTGAACTCAAGAATCTGGAAGCCGGCACTGTAGCTGGCGATCCAGATATGACCGCTTTCCGGGCGGTAGCGGACATAGGTCGGCACGGCATCCCAACGGGAACCGGAGCTGCCGAAGAACTCGGACAGCGGCACGGTCGGGGTGTTCGGGTTCGGTACCGGGTGCCAGTAGGCAATCTCACGGGGCTTGGCGGGGTCACGGATGTCCCAGACACGGAGGCCACCGGTGTAGTGGGTGGTGAACATCGTGGTGGCATTGTTGACATCATCGAAGCCGACGTAGTGCGCCGAGTAGTTGGCGCTGTCGATTTCGGTCTGCAGGCAGTTGGCCACGTTGTTCACTTCCAGTGTGATGTCCGAGACCTTGACCGGTTTGGTCTCGTCGGTGATGTCGAGAATGCGGCCGTGTGCCCACGGGCAGACGCCGGCCGTGGGCCACTCATCACTGGAGTAGAGGTAGGTGCGGCCGCCATTGCGGAACCAGCGGGCAGTGTGGGAGCCGGCTGTCGGGGCTTCACCCTCGGTGAGGTTGGTCCAGCCCAGGAAGCCGATCTGCGGCGGTGCCGGGGCAATCAGCAACGGGGCGACACCGGTCAGGCGGTCACGGAAGGCGGACACATCATAAACGCCGAGACCGTTCTGGCCGACAGCCGGGCCGTTGGGCAGGCCCATGCCCAGCGAGACGAAACCGAACTGGGCGAGATAGAGGCGGTCACCGCCCGGGTTCAGTCCGCAGTCATGTGCGGCAGGTGCAAACAGCTGAATCAGCTTGGGATGGGCAATGTCATCCAGGTCGATGACCGCGTTGGTGCTGATCGAGCTGGTGGCATAGGCCGTGCGGCCGTCATCGCTCAGACACATCGCGTGACCCTGGAACGGCAGACCGATATCGAGTTGTTGCAGGCCGCCAGGCAGCGCCGAGAGAACCGGTGAGAGGATGGCGTTGAGCACGGGAATTTGTGCCAGGGTGAGACCGGCGCCGATGTTGATCGAGGCTTTCAGCACCGGCTTGCGGCAGTTGCTGGCATCGTAGACATCGAAGGCGGTACCGCCGCCACGGGTGGCCACGATGATCTTGCGTTGCTGGCTGGCCTGGATGGACTCATGCGGTGCCAGCATGGCGGGGCTTTGCAGGATGTCCACCAGTTTGGGGTTTTTGGGGTCGGCGGCATCGATCACGGCCATGCCGTTGAGCGGGTTGTACTGCGGATCCGCATAGGGCGATGCCAGCGGCCCGAAGATCTGGCCGGGTGAAGTCGTGGTGACATAGGCGCAGTCGTCGATCCAGGCCATGGAGAAGTTGGCGCCGCGATCCAGGATGGTGTTCTGGCCAACCAGGCGCAGGCCCTTGCGATAACCGCCGGCCGAGTCGCCGCTGAGCTGTGAGGCCAGCGGAATCTGGCCACTGAGGCCGGGCTCGGGGCGATCCAGGTCGGTCGGCAGGGGCGTGCCGGTCGAGGGTGAGCCGGGGGATGTCGTGTCGCCGTCTGAACCGCCGCCACAGCCGGGCAGGGCGGCCAGCGTGGCCAGGGTCATCAGCAGTGGCAGCCAGAGGCGGCGATTGACGTTCATGTTGTGCCCTCGTTCGGAGGTTTGTTGTTATTGGCTAGGCCCCGATCAGGGGGGCGAATAGCTGGAGCGTGCGCAAAATGCCATCGAACGTTCTATTTGGCAATGCGCGTTGTCATTTTGTCTGTAGGAAAAGCGTGTCAATTAATGCTGTGGCGACAACAGTAAGTTCCTTTGGGGTGGGCTGACAAGATCCTGTGCAACAGATTAAATGCTTTTCACAAGCTCCGCCTTTGGAGCGATACCGGAGCAAATCATCATGTCTCATGTCGCCATCGTGTTTTTCAGTGGTTATGGTCATACCGCCCGTCAGGCCGAGGCTGTCCGTGCCGGAGCGGCATCGGTTGCCGCACAAGTCAGCGTGCTGCAGATCGACAGCAATGGCGACCTGCCGGAAGGTGGTCTCGATACCCTGGGCAGTGCCGATGCCATCATCTATGGCAGCCCGACCTACATGGGCGGCCCGGCCTGGCAGTTCAAGAAATTTGCCGATGCCTCGTCCAAGGCCTGGTTCACCCAGCAGTGGAAGGACAAGCTGGCCGCCGGCTTCACCAACTCGGCCTCGGTCAACGGCGACAAGTACGCCACCATCAGCTACTTCTGGACGCTGGCCATGCAGCACGGCCAGATCTGGGCAGGCACCGGCCTGATGCCGGCCAACACCAAGGCCCACGGCCCGTCGGATGTGAACTGGACCGCCGGGTTCGGCGGCGCGCTGGCGGTGTCGCCGTCCGATGCCTCGGCCGATGAGGCCCCGCGCAGTGGCGACCTCGAAACCGCGCGCCTGCTGGGCGTGCGCGTGGCCGAGCTGGCCACCCGTCTCAAGGGCTGAGCCGGGCTTCACGGCCGTGCGGCGATAGACCGATGGAGGCTTGCAGACCGCAGTCTCCATGCTAGGCTCGCGTTGCTGATTCAACAGCGCTCACGGGAAGTCTGCATGTCGCAGCCGGTTACACTACGCATCACTGCCGATACCAGCGAACGCGAGCTGGTCGCTGCACTCAAGGATGGCCACAAACCTGCCTGGGCCGAGGCCATGCGCCGCTATGGCAGCGCCATGATCGCGGCTGTGCGCTGCATCGCGCCCGGGCATGCCGAGGACATTACCCAGGATGCCTGGTTGTCAGCATTCCAGCACATCCGGACCTTCGAGGGTCGCGCCAGCCTCAAGACCTGGCTGGTGCGCATCTCGGTCAATGGCGCCTATGGCGTGCTGCGCAAGGCCGGCCGCGAGATTTCCCTGGAAAGCATGGACCCCGGTCCTGACCCGCTGTCCCATGCTTTTTCCGAAAATGGCCACTGGCTCGACCGCTTTCAGCCCTGGACCGACGACTCTCCTGAAGCCTTGTTGCTGGCGCATGTCCTGACGGACTGTCTCGAGCATCACCTCGAAGCGCTGCCGGAAAGCCAGCGCATGGCCATGGTGCTGACCGACCTCAGCGGTCTCTCGCCCCAGGAGGTCAGCGAGGCCCTGCAGATCCAGCCATCGCATTTCCGTGTGCTGCTGCACCGTGCCCGCATGCACATTTTCCAGATGGTCAGCCATTACGAGCAGACGGGCGACTGCTGATCGTCGGTGTGTCATCAAACTGCAACAGCAATGCGCTAAGTCCTCAGCTAAACTGGGTTCATCTTTTACATGCCGGACCCTCATGGCCAAGTTCATTTCCGTCGCACAGCTCAAGGGCGGTGCCGGGAAAAGCACCATCGCGACCAATCTGGCGGGCTGTCTGTCCCGCGAACTCCGTACCGGTCTCATCGACGCCGACATGCCTCAGGGCACGGCCGCGCGCTGGGCCGCTTTGCGCCAGGATGCCAATCTCCAGGTTGCCACCTGCGAGAGTGCCGCCGAGCTGGCACGCGAGGCAGAGCGCCTTGATGACCTCTGCGATATCGTCGTCATCGACCTGCCGCCGCGCAGCCTCAAGTTTCTGCGTGAAATCATGCCTTTCAGCGATCTCGTGATCATGCCGCTGACGGCCTCCGCCCCCGATGTCTGGGCGACCGAGCAACTGGTTGAGGTGGTGCGTGAGGCGAAAAAGACCAGCAAGCGCCTCAAGGCCCGGCTGGTCTGGAATCGTCTGCGCGCCAGCAAGGCCTCAGAGGCTTTTCTGGTCGAGACGGCGGCGGCATTGCGTGCCAAGGAGCTGTCATCACACCTGGGCAGCCGTACCGCCTATATCGAAGCCATGGGTCGTGGTCTGACCGTGACCGAATGGCGCGATGCCAAGGCCAGTGCCGAGTTCATGCTTTTCCTGAGCGAGGTGCGCGAGCAGCTCAAGCTGGCCTGAGCCGGTCCTGCGTGGTTCCCGGTTGCTGTGGCTCCCCGATGAAGGTATAGAACAGGATCACTCCATTAACCTGGACTTCCAGGGAGTTATCACGTGTCCACCCCGATTCCGGCACCCGCTGCGCAAGGTCTTTACGAATACTCTGTGGTCTTCACTGACCGTGCCCTCAACCACATGTCGCCGGCTTTCCAGCAGGTCATGCGGGATATTTCGTCGACGCTGAAGCAGGTCTATCGCGCCGAGGCGGTGGCGGTGGTGCCGGGCGGCGGCAGCTTTGGCATGGAGGCGGTGGCGCGTCAGTTCGCCACCGGCAAAAAATGCCTGGTCATCCGCAATGGCTGGTTCAGCTATCGCTGGACGCAGATTTTCGAGGCCGGCGCGATTCCGGGCGAGAGCATCGTGCTGAAGGCGAGGCCGGTGGCCGACGGACGCCAGCAGGCCTGGGCGCCGGCGCCGATCGCGGACGTGGTCGCAACCATCCTGCGTGAGAAGCCGGATCTGGTGTTTGCGCCGCATGTCGAGACGGCGTCCGGGATTATCCTGCCGGATGACTATCTGCGGGCGGTCGCCGATGCCGTGCATGCAGTCGGTGGTCTCTTCGTGCTCGATTGCGTCGCCTCCGGCACGGTCTGGGTCGACATGCAGGCCTGTGGCGTTGATGTCCTCATCAGCGCGCCGCAGAAAGGCTGGAGCGCGTCGCCGTGCAGTGCGCTGGTCATGTTCAGTGCCGAGGCGCTGGCGCGTATCGTCCATACCCGCAGCAGCAGCTTCGCCGCTGACCTGCTCAAGTGGCTGCAGATCATGCAGGCCTACGAGAAGGGGGGCCATGCTTATCACGCCACCCTGCCGACCGACGCGCTCGCACGTTTCCGGGATGCCATGCGCGAGACCGAGGCGGCCGGCTTCGATGAGCTGCGCCAGAACCAGCTGGCGCTGGGGCGCCAGGTGCGCGCGATGTTCGCCCGGCTGGGCTTCAAAAGCGTCGCTGCCCCGGGCTTCGAGGCGCCTGGCGTGGTGGTCTGCTACACCGATGATGATGGCGTGCATACCGGCCGCCGTTTCATTGAACTGGGCCTGCAGTGCGCGGCGGGGGTGCCGCTGATGTGCGATGAGCCATCCGACTACAAGACGTTCCGCGTGGGCCTCTTCGGGCTCGACAAGCTGCACAACATCGACCGCACTGTGACCCGTCTGGAGCAGGCGCTGACGCAGCTGGATGTGCCGCATGCCGTCTGATGCCTCGGGTGACCAGGGTGCCGATCGCCAGGACTTCGATGTCGACCTCTTTGTCATCGGCGCCGGTTCGGGGGGCGTCCGTGCGGCCCGTTTCGCGGCCGGTTTCGGGGCGCGCGTGGCGGTGGCCGAGAGCCGCTACCTAGGGGGTACCTGCGTCAATGTCGGCTGCGTGCCCAAGAAGCTGCTGGTCTACGGCGCCCATTATCGCGAGGACTTTGCACAGTCCGTCGGTTATGGCTGGTCGCCGGGAGAGCCCGGTTTCGACTGGTCGACCCTGATCGCCAACAAGAACCGCGAGATCACGCGGCTGAACGGCATTTATCGCGAGCTGCTGGTGAACAGTGGGGTGGCGTTGCACGAAGGCCATGCCCGACTGCTCGATGCCCACACGGTTGAGGTCAATGGTCAGCGCATCCGTGCCGGACACATCCTGATTGCGACCGGCAGCTGGCCGCAGGTGCCGGATATTCCCGGCCGCGAGCTGGCCATCACCTCCAACGAAGTGTTCTTCCTGCCTCAGCTGCCGCCTCGCATCATCGTCGTGGGCGGCGGTTACATCGCCGTCGAGTTCGCGTCCATTTTCAACGGGCTGGGCGCGCAGGTGACGCAGCTTTATCGCGGTGATCTTTTCCTGCGCGGTTTCGACCAGAGTGTGCGCGACCACTTGCGTGACGAACTGGCCGGCAAGGGGGTGGACCTGCAATTCCGCGCGGATGTCGCCGGGATTGCCCGTCAGGCGGATGGCAGTCTCGCCGTCACGCTCCACGATGGCCGGGTGCTGGAGACGGATGGCGTGTTCTATGCCACCGGCCGCCGGCCCATGCTTGACGGTCTGGGCCTGGACAATCTGGCGCGGAATGGCTCCGACGCCGGCGGTCTGCAACTCGATGAAGCCGGTTATATCCGCGTTGATGAGCGTTATGTGAGCAGTCTGCCCTCGATCTCGGCCATCGGGGATGTGATTGGCAGCCGGATTGGCCCCCGCGAGGCGACGGGCGCCGACACCGGTGTGACTCGTCTGCCGCTGACACCGGTGGCGCTGGCCGAGGGCATGGCGGTGGCGCGCCGGCTGTTCCGCCCTGACGCGTTCCGCACCGTCGACTACCGGTTCATCCCGACCGCGGTGTTTAGCCTGCCCAATATCGCTACGGTGGGTTTGAGTGAGGCCGGCGCGCTGGCCGCCGGGCATGACCTCAGGATATTTGAAAGCCGTTTCCGGCCGATGAAGCTGACCTTGACCGGAAGCCGTGAGCGCACCCTGATGAAACTGGTGGTGGATGCCGTGACGGATCGCGTCCTGGGTTGCCATATGGTTGGCCCCGACGCGGGTGAAATTCTGCAGGGCATTGCCGTGGCGCTGAAAGCCGGGGCGACCAAACAGGTCTTTGATGACACCCTCGGTATTCATCCGACCGCGGCGGAAGAGTTCGTCACCATGCGACAGGTCACGCGCACGGCAGCGCCGGTTCCGGCCGCTGGCACCGCCTGAGTCATGGCCGGCGTCATGGCGCTGGTGGTGACCCGTGGTCTGCGCCGGCCTCCGCCTGCAGGCGCTGCCGGTATTGGCTCGGTGTTTCCCCTGTCCATTGTTTGAAGGCGCGGGTGAAGTTGGCCGGCATGTCGTACCCCAGGAGTCCGGCGACCTGCTGAATGTCGAGGGCTGGATGGCTCAGCAATTCCAACGCATCCCGGTGCCGCGCGGCTTCCAGCAGAATCTTGTAGCCGCTGCCGAGTTGGTGCAGCTTGCGGCGCAGGGTGCGCAGCGACAGGTTGAGCCGTCCCGCAAGCTTCTCCGGGCTCGGATAGCCGGTGGCCTGCAGGGTCATTTCAGCGCGGGCGTGGTCGAGCAGGGCGTGATCTGCGCCATCCTCTCCCCACAGGGCATACTCGCGCTCGCACAGGGCAATGGCCTGACGCAGGGCTTCGGGATTGCCGGTCGGCACGCGGCGCTGGAACTGCTGTTTGTCGGGCAGCCGGATCAGGGTTGCCGCCTGGCTGTAGCGAACATTGGGAAAACGGTCGCGAAAGCGGGCGTAATGCGCCGGCTCGGGAAAATCGAAGCAGACTTCACCGGGAAAGTGCGGAAGGCCGAGCAGGAACTGCACGCCCATGCAGAAGCTGAGCAGCATGCCTTCCATGAGGACCCGGCCGATGGTGCCTGTCGCCGGCAGTTCGCCATGAAACACGAAGACATAGGCGTCCTCGGTTTCGCGAAAATCGAAGCGGATGCCGCGCCCTCGCAGATGCCAGAAGCGTTGCAGGATGTCCACGGCATCGAGCGGGGTGGCAGAGCAGAGCAGGGCGTAGCCGAGGTTGCCATGTGCGGTCAGCGGCAGACGCAGGCCGGTCTCGAAGCCGATACCCGGGTCATCGCTGGCAACCAGCAGCGCATGGATCAGCGCCAGAAAGGCCCGCAGCGAAATGCGTCGGGTCGGGTCCGCCAGTTGCTCAGGCTGCAGCCCCGCAGCAGCCAGCATGGCCGAGGTGTCCAGCCCTCGTTCCCGCGCCAGCTCGATGTACTGCAGCGGGTAAGTCACGGGCGTGTTGGGCTGGTCCATCCAGGCCGGATATGAGTCACGAGACAGCACGCGATGGCCACCAATGATAAGCAACTTGTCCGCCGAGCATCTCACGCTCTCTCGGGTTGCGCCAGTAGTCTGACCTTACAGTCACTGAATCGAGGATTTGTCATGACGGCAGCAGCACACGTCACACGCCATCAGGCTCAACCGGCACGTCGCCCGCACGACCTCAAGGTCCGCCGCATGGACTTTGAGTTCAGTGATGACATCCCGGAATACTGGTTCGACAACGACCCGCTCAAGACCCTGCTGCTGTCCGCCATGTCCGGCGGTTTTCCCGAAGGCGAGCGCTTCTTCATTGACTCGGTGCGGCATTTCCAGGATCGCGTGACCGACCCGGCGTTGCGGGATGCCATCCGGGCCTTCATTGGTCAGGAAGGGCACCATTCGAAAGAGCACAAGACGCTCAACGACTTCTTCACCCGTCGCGGTCTGCCGATCGACAAGATCGACCGCAACGTCGGGGCCTTCATGAGCTGGATGCGCAAGCACCTGTCGCCTGAACGCCAGCTCGCGCACACGGTGGCGGTCGAGCACTTCACCGCCATCCTCTCCGAGCTTTACATGCTCAACCCGGAAGTCCTGGCCAAGATGGATCAGCGCATGGCCACGATCTGGGCCTGGCATGCGGTCGAGGAGGCGGAGCACAAGGCGGTGGCTTTCGATGTCTACAAGGCCACGGTCAATGACGAGTGGATCCGTCTCAGCGAAATGGCCCTGGTGACGCTGCTGTTTGTCGGCTTCACCAGCTATGACGTCTGGCGTTTGCTGCGCCGCACCGGTCATGCCGGCAACCTCAGGATGTGGGCGCGCGGGCTCAACGAAATGTGGGGCGTGCCCGGTCATTTCCGCAAGATGATCCCGGCCTATTTCTCGTTCTACCGGCGCGATTTCCACCCGGATGATATTGACGCCTCCGAGCAGCTCGACCGCATCAAGCATCAGTTCCTCGCCGCCAAGGCCTGAGCCCGGGGGCGCGTGACCGGCCGGACAGCCAGCGCCGACACGCTGGCGGCATACCCTGCTAGCATCTTCTGATCATGGGATGTAGCCGGGAGACCGCCGAGTGGGCGCCAATGCCAGCCTGAGTCCGGGCGTGACCGCGCCCCTGCGCTTTCACGACGAGCGTGACAGTCTTTTCAATGAGCTGCATACGCGACCGTTTCCGGTGCTGGAAACCGGCTCGCGCGTATCGCAGCTGGCGGTTCTGCACGAGGGGCTGAGCGCCGACGGCGAATACCGGCATATCGAGCGCTTGTGTGCACGCTACGCCATTCTGCCCCCGGCACCGGCCACCTCCTGCTATACCCAGAATTTCGGCAGCTTTGAGTTTCGCTGGGAGCGTCACAGCGAGTTCTCGACCTACACCTTCATTCATGTCGCCCCGGATGCCAGCCCTTTCAGGCAGACCGCGCTGTCATTGCTGCCGCCGGACTGGCTGGCCGGCTTGCCGGGACGCATCATCAGCGCCCTGCATGTCGAGATTCAGCCGCTGCAGACGTTGCCCGGTGAAGCCGACAGCGTGCGCCGGCACTTCGAAGGTCAGCGCCTGATCAGTTCCTGGGTGCTGGATGGCCGGGCCCGGCTGTGGACAGCGTATCGGCTGCACAGCGATGGCCTCGGTCGCATCCTGTTGCTGAATGACAACCTCAACCCCTGTCAGCTCGGCCGCCTGGTCCGGCGTCTGCTGGAAATCGAGACCTACCGCATGATGGTGCTGCTGGCTTTTCCGCAGGCCCGCGAGCTGGCACCGGAGCTGGCGGTGATGGACCAGAAGCTCGCGCTGATCAATGCCCAGATCAATGCCATCCGAGGCCTTGATGACGAGCGCCGCCTGCTGGGCGACCTGTCGACGATGGCGGCGCGTCTGGAACATCTGCGCTCCGAGACCAACTTCCGTTTTTCAGCTTCACGGGCCTATTACGAGCTGGTGCTGAGCCGTCTTGACGAGCTGCGTGAACAGGAAGAGCCGGGCCTTCAGACCTTCAACGAGTTTCTGCCGCGCCGCCTGAAGCCGGCTTTTCGCACGTGCGAGGCGGTGGCGGAGGAAATTGACAGCCTGGCCACGCGCATTGACCGCGCCAGCGTGCTGTTGCGCACACGCATTGATCTGACCCTGGAAGCGCAGAATCAGGACCTCCTGCAGTCCATGAACCAGCGCAGCCAGATTCAGCTGCAGCTGCAGCAGGCGGTCGAGGGCTTGTCCGTGGTCGCCATCAGCTACTACCTGGTCGGACTGGTCAAGTATGTCGCCGGCTCACTGCATGATCAGGGCTGGCTCTCGCGTCCGGATCTGGTGGTCGGTCTCGCCGTCCCGGTCTGCCTGCTGCTGGTCTGGCGCGCCGTGCGCCGCCTGCGCAGCAACCTGCACTAGCGCTGGCGACGGGCCCATTTGACCCGTGCGGCCGTCTGCAGCTCATCGCGGAGGTAGGCGACAAACGCCTGCACAATCCCGAGGCGGGTATCCGGCTGTTTGCCATCAGCGAGTCGGAAGATCTGCTGGTAGTACCAGGCCTGGCTGCCCAGCACATTGATCAGCTTGAGCGGCAGCACCGGACTGGCTGGCGAGAACAGCCCCTGTTCAGCGAGCTTGAGACGGTGCTCATAAGAGACGGCGCGGTCGATTTCGCCGGTGAGCAGCTGGCGCGGGGTGTCCGGGTCGGTGCAGAGCGGACGGGCCAGACCGATCAGGTCGCAGACGCCATCGCGGATGGCTTCTTCCATGGCGGCGAGACTCCGGAAGCCGCCGGTCACCATCAGCGGCATGCTCGCGACCTGACGGATGGCCGCGGCATAGTCCAGGAAGTAGGCCTCGCGCTGACGGGTGCTGGCGCGCACGCCGGCGGTCTCTTCACGCGCCGAGTCAGCGCTGCCGCTGTGGCCGAGCAGGCGGGGTTGCTCATAGGTCCCGCCGGAGATCTCTAGCAGGTCCACGCCTTCATCATTCAGCCACTGTACGACCTGCAGGCATTCTTCATGCGAGAAGCCGCCTTTGCGGAAGTCGTCGGAGTTGAGCTTGACCGCGACCGGGTAATCCGGACCCACGGCGCGACGGACGGCGCGGATGCTTTCCATCAGGAAGCGAGCCCGGTTTTCCAGTGGGCCGCCCCAGGCATCCTGGCGCTGGTTGGTCACCGGCGACAGGAAAGATGACAGCAGATAGCCGTGCGCCGAATGCACCTGTACCCCGGTGAAGCCGGCGGCCTTGGCGATGCCCGCGACACGGGCAAAGCGTTCAATGAGATCGAGGATTTCGCTGTGCGTCAGCGCCCGTGGCGAAGCGTAGTTGCCGAGCAATTCCAGTTGGACCGCCGATGGTCCGACCGGTGTGCCGGTGACATAGCGCGGCGACTGACGGCCGGCATGCGATATCTGCATCCAGAGCTGATTGCCGGCGGCAGTGCCCGCCGCCGCCCATGCCCGCAGCTGGGCCATGCCTTCGGGCTCACCACTGGCGGGTGCCGGATCAATGGCGACATTGCCCGGACGCTCCAGCACCCGGCGGTCAATCAGCACGTTGCCGGTCAGCAGCAGGCCGGCGCCGCCTTCCGCCCAGCGCCGGTAGAGTGTGGCGTGGCGTGCCGTGGCGTGCAGGCGGGCATCGGCCAGGCCCTCGGTCATCGCGGCTTTCGCCAGCCGGTTGGGGAGGGTCACGCCGCAGGGCAGGGTAAAGGGTTGGGCCAGGATCGAGTCTGTCATGAAAGCACCAGATGAAAAGTGGGTGATCAGATGTCTTCAGCGCGGGTGGCGCGAAGCGATGTCCGCCATGCCATCAGCCAGTGAGATGCGTGGCTGATAGCCCAGCACCTGCTGCGCCTTGCGGATGCTGTAGCGATGCCGGCGCAACAGGAACTGCACGCCTGCCGGACTCGCCGGCGGCTGTTTTCCGAGCAGTCGCCAGATCGGCTGGCTGGCGCGCAGAAAGCCGGCGATGGCCCAGGTCGGCAGCAGCGGCAGGGGCTTGCCGGCGATCCTGGCGTGGTGGCTGAAGAACTGATGGCAGGGCGTGGCGACCCCGTCGGTGAGGGTGAATGCCTGGCCACCGATGGTCCCGGTCTGCTGCATCTTGTCGATGGCCAGCAGTACGCCATCAAGCAAATTGTCGACATGCACGTGATTGATCACGCCACGACCGAAGTCGGGCAGTACGAAAAGTCGCCGGCGCAGCAAGTCGATCGGGCGTATGACCCAGGGTACGCTGCCCTGACCGTAAACATCGCCGGGGCGTATCACGACAACCTGCATGCCATCCGGATCCTGGAAGCCTAAAGCGACCTGTTCGCTGGCGAGCTTGGTGTCGTTGTAGACATTGCCTTGTCCGTCGAGCGGACCATCTTCGCTGACATCCTGCGGATAATCGAAGCCGTAGACCATGACCGAGGACAGGTGAATCAGGCGACGCACACCCGATGCGCGGGCAATACGACAGACCGTGCGTGTCCCCTCGACATTGACGCGCTCGTAGTCCGCGCGCTGGCCGTCTTCTTCGACAATCGCGGCGGTATGAAAGACGATATCGGCGCCCGCCAGTGCGGCACGCATGGCCTCTTCATCGTTGAGGTCGCCCGTGACAACCCGGGCGCCGAGTGCGCGTGCCCGCTCAGCCGCTTTGGGTGAAAGCTCCAGGCCCTGCACCTGCCAGCCCAGTGCCTTGGCACGCTCTGCCATGCGCAGTCCGATGAAACCGCCGATTCCGGTAATGGCGATGGTTGGGTTCATGTCTTGCTCCGGGTTGGCTGGTCTGGGAGGGTCGTGGCGACAGGGTCAATGGCCAGCTGTGCGGCGCCACGGATGAGGGCGTTGAGTATGCCGATCACCTCCGCGCTCAGTTGCGCGATGGAGGGCGGCTCCGGCACCGTGAGCCAGTCGGCGAGCAGTTCGTTGATGCCGCCGACCAGTGCCACGCTGATCAGATGATAGTTGCGTGCCGGCAGTTCGCCACGGGTCGCCAGGCTCATCATGTAGCCTTCGAGAATGGCGGCAATGTCATGGATGGCGGCGCGCCGGCGCTGCTCCATGGCGGGACTGACACCCACCACCTCCAGCACACCGACACGGGCGCGGCGGGCATCTTCGAGGTAATGGCTGACCATGGCCTGTACGCCCAGTGGAATCTGCTCATCCAGTGTCAGCCCGGGCAGCGAGACAGCCGTGAGGATGGCACTGCGCAAGGCCTGGATGATGTCGTCGTAGAGCGCTTCCAACAGGGCTTCGCGGCTGGCGAAGAGCTGATAGAAGTGCCGCGCGGTGACTTTGGCCTCGGCGCACAATGTCTCGATGGGCGTCCTGGCATAGCCCTGACAGGCAAACAGCTCGAGCGCGGCGGCCAGCAAGCGTTCGCGGCGTTCGGAAGCCCGTTGTTCGGCGGCCAGTCCGCGATAGGCGCGGGGGGGAGAATCGGTCATGACTTGCACGATGCGTGATGATTCATGTCTCTGCCAGTTTTGACAAGATTTCTTGTCGAAATTATAGTGAGCAGGTTCCGGACTTGGCAACTTTTATAATATCAAGTCAAATCAATAATTTGATTATGTACAGGGTCTGCTTATGAGCATCTTCCAACGCATTTCCCATTTTGACGGCACGCGGGATGCCCTGCGTCCCCTGCAGCGCGTCGACAATGTCCGCGAGGCCGCGAAAGACTTCCGCCGCGACATGCTGGCGAAGCCCAAGGTGTGTTTCTACCGGTCATTCGAGCTGGTGCGCGTGCCTTACCCGAGCAAGTACGCCTATCTGAATGCGTTCTCGCTGCCAACGCCTTTCGTGCACCTCTGCAATCGTCTGTTTGTGATCCAGTTCGATTCAGCCGAAGGCATCAAGACCTTGCTGGTGGGGCCGTCGGACTGGGAAAACCAGCGTGACACCCCGTTCTTTGCCCAGCTCGATGCCAAGGCCGGCCCCCTGATCGGCACCATGGACAAGCTGGTCTTCCGCCGCGTCGCCACGGTGCTGGAGTGTCTTGCCAGCATCGGGCTGCGTCCGGAGGATGTGGACTACCTCACCTATGACCATCTGCACACGCAGAATGTCACGCGCTGGCTGGGGGCCAACGGAGACGCGGCGATCTTCCCGAACGCCAAGCTGCTGGTCATGCGTGAGGAGTGGGAGAGCGCGCAGGCGCTGATCCCCTGGCAGAACCAGTGGTACTGTCCCAACGGGATCGCCGGCGTGCCTGCGGCCCGCGTCGAGCTGCTGGATGACAGCGTCTTTCTCGGTGACGGCTCGGTGGCGCTGGTGCGTACCAAAGGCCATACCGAAGGCAACCACTCTATCGTGGCACATACCGATCAGGGGCTGCTGGTGACCAGCGAGAACGGCGTCAGTCTGGATTCCTGGGAGCCGAAGCATTCCACCACGCCCGGCCTGGCCGCGTTTGCCCGGCAGACAGGGGCGGAGATCATCATCAACGGCAATACCCAGGAGTATGTCGTTGACCAGTACATCTCCATGGTGCAGGAGAAGAGCATTGCCGGCCCTAACCCCAAGGATGAGCGCTTCCCCAACATGGCGCCATCATCGGAAGTGAGTGCGTACTGGCTTTTCCCCGGCACGGCACCGACGGTGAGTGTGGGCAATCTTGAATTCGGCCGCTTCATGCAGCCCTCGGCAAAAGGTTAAAACGCCATGACCCGGACTTTTCTGGTGACCGGTGCCGCATCCGGTATCGGTTTCGAGCTGGCCAGCCAGCTCATCGCGCGCGGTGAGCGTGTCTGCGCCTGCGACGTCAATGTTGCCGCCATGGATGCGCTGACGGCGCGCGCGGCTGTCGGCCAGCTTCGCATCGAAGCCCTCGACGTGCGTGACCCCGAGGCCTGGGACCGCGTGGTAGACAGCGTGGTGGCAGCCTGGGGGCAGCTCGACGTGCTCTGCAACATCGCTGGCGTGCTGCGTGACAACTGGGTGCAGGATGACACCCCGGCCGATGTCCATTTCCACTTCGACATCAACGTCAAGGGCACGATCTTTGGCATGCAGTCGGCCATCCGCCACATGCTGCCGCGCCAGCAGGGCCATATCATCAATATTGCTTCACTGGCCGGGCTCTCGCCGGTGCCGGGGCTGGGGCTCTACAGCGCCAGCAAGTTCGCGGTACGCGGCTATTCGCTGGCGGCTGGCATGGAGCTGGCGGGGCAGGGTATCGCGGTCACCGCGATCTGCCCGGATGCGGTGCAAACGCCCATGCTGGACATCCAGAAGGGAAAGGAACAGGCGGCACTGACTTTCTCCGGTCCGCGCGCGCTGACCACCGGCGAAGTCGTGGCGGCGATTCTCGATGCCCTGACAACCCGTCCGCTGGAGGTCGCCCTGCCCGGCTGGCGGGGCGCCACCGCCAAGTTCGCCAACGCCTTCCCGGCGGCCGGCGCGAAAGCGCTGGAACTGTTTCGCAAGGCCGGGCGCAAGCGCCAGCGGGCCATCCAGGCCGGCAAGGACGCGACCCGCTGAGTGCAGACATGAAAACGCCGGCGTGATGCCGGCGTTTTCATGTTGCTGCGAAGCGCTGAGGCGGGCTCAGAAGCGATATTTTCCGGCCCCGATGTCGGCGAAAACGTCATCGGTCAGTTCGACATAGTCGCTGCTGCCCGGCAGCATCACGTAGAGGGCCTCGCCTGCGGTCTTGGCAGGATCGAACCCCTCGTTCTTGAGACCGTTCTTCTGATACTTGAAGGTGCCGGTCGTTTCCATGGCAGCCTTGACGCGCAGGAAGACCGGCACGGCATAGGCTGGCAGTTCCTGCTTGAGGTAGCGGCTGAGGCCGGAGAAATCCACCGTCATGCCGTCATGCGGCGTGATCGCGGCCATGCCGGCACGGCCGTTGGTGTTGGGGATTTCGACGCCATAAACCACCGCTTCGGCGAGATCGTGGTGCCCGGTCATGATGTTTTCGACTTCCGTGGTCGACACGTTTTCGCCCTTCCAGCGGAATGTGTCGCCGGTGCGGTCGACGAATTGCGCATGACGGAAGCCGATCTCGCGCATCAGATCGCCGGTGTTGAAGTACTTGTCGCCCTTCTTGAATACATCCGTGAAAATGCAGGCATTGTTCTTGCCGGAGTCGGTGTAGCCGTCGAATGGCGTCTTGTCGCTGATTTCACCGATCATGAGACCGACTTCACCGCGCTTGACCTTGATCATGCTCCCGTTGCGGTCGCGCATCGGGGCTTCGGCTTCCTTGTCATATTTCACCAACGCATAAGGCATGGGCGAGAAGCCCACGGTATTGTCGAAGTTGAAGATGTTCGAAAAGCCGATGTTGCCTTCCGAGGAGCCATACAGCTCCGCGACTTCCTCGATGCCGAAGCGGTCCTTGAAGGTCTTCCAGATGGACGGACGCAGGCCATTGCCGACCATTTTGCGTGCCTTGTGCTGGCGGTCCAGCGGCGATGCCGGCCGTTCGAGCAGGTAGCGGCAGAGTTCGCCGACATAACCGAAAGCGGTGGCGTTGTATTTGCGCACGTCATCCCAGAATTCGCTGGCGGAGAAGCGACGGCGGATGGCGAGACCGGCGTTGCCGGCCAGCACGGCGCCCCAGCACACGACCATGGCGGTGGCGTGATAGAAGGGCAGCGTGGCGTAGAGCACGTCGTTGCTGGTCAGGTTGAACGTGAAGCCAAGGCCGCCATAGGCCTTCATCCAGCGGCCGTTGTTGAAAATCGCGGCCTTGGGCAGTCCGGTGGTGCCGGAGGTGTAGATGTAGAACAGGCCGTCGTTGCGGCAGATTTGCTGCGTCGTCGGCGGGTTGTAGCTCGGGCTGCCCTGGATTTCGATGGCCAGATTGCGCCAGCCGCCCGGTGCCTGGCCGGCGTCGGTCAGGGTATTGGCATCGTCGAACCAGAAACAGTTGTTGGTGCTGACATCGAGATCGTTTTGCACGTCGATCATGTTCTGCGCGCACTCGGCTCCCACCACGATCATGCGCGGCTTGACCAGGTTGACGCTGTGAATCAGGACTTTGCCGGTCTGCGAGGTATTCACCAGGGCCGACACGACACCGATCTTGGCGAGTGCCAGTACGGTGACCAGCAGCTCCGGGCGATTTTCGATGAGGACGGTGACGACGTCACCCTTCTTCAGGCCCTGGGCCAGAAAGAAGTGGGCGATGCGGTTGGCCCACTGGTTGAACTGCGCATAGCTGAAGCTGACGTCACGGTAGAACAACGCTTTGCCGTGCGGGTTTTCCTGGGTGGTTTTTTCGACAGCCCAGGCCAGACCGACGGTCTTGCTGTTGTCCGTGCTGTTGGCCATGAGAAGGCCTTTGATCATCCGTGGCAGCTTGGGTGCCATGCGCGGAATCTTGCGGGCGAAGTCGATCGGCGAGATCACGTCTTGGTGTTTGCTCATGGGATTGTGTTCCTCGGCGGCCCGGTCGGGGCGTCATGGCAGGAGGGTGTCCCGCCAGGTCAGCAAGAACGGGGCAGCAAGGCGCCACCCCAAGGTCGTCGCTAACTTAACCGCCGGGGCCGCAGGCCGCAAGCCTTGACGGCAGCGGCAGACTGCGGCAGTTGGGTGGTTTTCGTGAAAATAAAGGCTATTTTCAGCGCTTCTTGCCGGGCAGCGTGCCCATGATCTTGCAGATGATGCCGAGCATGACCTCGTCGGCACCGCCACCGATGGAGGCGAGACGGCCATCGCGGTAGGCGCGCGCGATCGGATTTTCCCAGGTGAAGCCCTGACCACCCCAGTACTGCAGGCAGCTGTCGGTGACTTCGCGCATCAGGCGGCCGGCCTTGAGCTTGGCCATCGAAGCCAGCATGGTGACGTTGTCGCCGGCGATGTGCTGCTCACAGACCGAATGCACGAGACCGCGCAACGCCTCGATCTCAGTCATCAGCTCGGCGAGACGGTAATGTACGACCTGCTGGTCCAGCAGCGGTTTGCCATAGATCTGGCGCGAGCGTGCGTAGTCGATGGTGAGCTCGACACATTTGGTGAGACCGCCCAGTGCGCTGGCCGCGCAGAAAATCCGCTCTTCCTGGAACTGCAGCATCTGCATCATGAAGCCCATGCCTTCGCCACCGACCAGGTTCGTCTGCGGCACGCGCACATTGTCGAAGAAGACCTGGGCCGTGTCCGAGCTGCGCTGGCCGAGCTTGTCGATCGGCTTCGAGAAGGAGATGCCCGGTGTCTTCGACGGCACGATGATCAGGGACTTGTTGTTGTACGGGCCTTCATCGCTGGTGTTGGCGAGCAGGCAGAAGAAGTCGGCCTGGAGGCTGTTGGTGATCCACATCTTGGAGCCGTTGATGACGTAATCATCACCGTCCTTGACGGCGCGGGTCTTGATGGCGGCGACATCGGAGCCGGCATGGACCTCGCTGACGGCAATGGAGGCTACGTATTCACCGGCAATGGCCTTGCGCAGGTATTTTTCCTGGAGCGCTTCCGAGCCGAAACGGGCAATCGCGGGTGTCGCCATGTCGGTCTGCACGCCGATGGCCATGGGGATGCCGCCACAGGCAATGCGACCCAGCTCTTCGACGACAACCATGTTGTAGGAGTAGTCGAGGCCGGATCCGCCGTACTCCACCGGCTTGTGGACACCGAGCAGGCCCAGGTTACCCATCTTCCCGAACAGTTCATGGGCCGGGAAACGGCCTGCTGCTTCCCAGGCATCGACATGCGGATTGACATCATTTTCGACAAACTGGCGCGTGGTGCGGCGCAGGGCTTCGTGTTCTTCTGTGAAACGCATTGTGCTGTCCTCGATTATGCTCGGCTACTTATCAGTGAAGGCGCGGTCCGGTCGCGCTGACCCACGGGTCACGCGTAACATAATGGGCTGCGATTCATTTTGCAAAACATCAATAAAAGAAAAGGACAGTAATGATGGGTACGCCCGTACTGGATGGCTGGATGACCTCTTTCGAACTGCATCAGCTGTCCGTGTCAGTGGCACTGATGACCGCCGCCGGCTTTCTCATGACGGGTCTGCTGACCGGGCTCTGGAAGTATCTGGCGATTGCCCTCAGCCCGCAGGCAAGAGCCCCCTACTATGTTGATGTCGCGCACAGAACATCGCTGATGTATGCGTTTTCATCGTTGCTGGTCGCCGTGATGGCCGGGCTCAGTCCCTGGTCGCCAGGTCTGACCTGGTGGGCGACGGTCGGGCCGCTGCTTTTCTTCGCGGCCGCCGTCTTCACCTATCTTATCCATGGCTGGCTCAACGACACCCGCAACCAGCTGGCCCGGCCCCATGTGCTCGGGCGCTTCCATCTCCCGGGCTGGATGATCCACGGTTTCATGGGCGCGCTCGCGCTGGTGGAGATTGCCGGGATAGGGGTGCTGACAGTGGGCGTCTTTATCCGCCTTGCGTGAGGGCCTCAGGCCGGTTCAGGGCAGATGAGGCTGAGGACGACGTGATATAGCGCCGCTTTGAGTGTTTCAGCCTGCAGGCTGGGATCCATGGCCAGCTGAATGCCCAGTCCCAGAATCAGCGCGATCAGTGTCGTGGCTCGGGCTTCGAGGTCTGTCGGCACGGGAATGCCGGTCGCGCTGCACCAGTGGGTGATGAGGGCCTGGCCGAGCTGACGGAAGCGCAGCATGCGCGCCGCCACGGCGGTCGCGAATGCCGGGGTGTCTTGACCGAAAGCAGCTACCTCCATTTCCAGACGCGCCCATTGTGGATTGCCCAGCTCGGGTTGCAGGATCTGCCAGAGCTGATCCAGCCGGGTTGCCGGGTCCGACGGCGTGCCGATGTCCATGACCGCGAGTACACGCGCGCTGGCGCGGGCATAGAGCAGGTCGACCACGGCAATGCCAATGTCGAGCTTGCCGCTGAAATTGGAGTAGATGGCGCCAATGGTATAGCCCGCGCCGCTGGCGATTTGCTCCAGCGATGTGGCGCGGAAGCCGTCACGCATGAACAGGCTGAGGGCGGCGTCGAGGATGCGCTGACGGGTCAGCTCCCGGCTTTCATTACGGCTGAGGCGTTGCTTTGTCATGCTGTTCAGGATAATCTGATTTTCCAGATAGTGCGATTATTTGTAATTCAGCGCAGGAGCGTGTCATGAGCCAACCCAGCAACCACACCATTGACCATGAGGTCATCATCATCGGCGCCGGTTTCTCGGGCATCGGCGCTGCCATCAAGCTCGACGAGATCGGCATCGCCGACTATCTCGTGGTTGAGCAGGGTGATGGCATTGGCGGCGCCTGGCATTTCAATACCTATCCTGGTGTTGCGGTCGACATTCCCTCACTGAGTTATTCCTTTTCCTTTGAGCGCAACCCCGAGTGGTCCCGTATCTTTGCACCGGGTGCCGAGCTCAAGGCCTACGCGGAGCACTGCGTCGACAAATATGGTGTGCGCGACCGCATCCGGCTCAATACCGGCATTAACGCGGCCGTCTTTGATGAGCAGGGAGGCTTCTGGCGACTGGCCACGACCGATGGCGGCCAGCTGACGGCGCGCCATGTGATAGGCGCCACGGGGGTGCTGACACAGCCCAAGAAGCCGGAGATTCCCGGCATTGAAAGCTTCCAGGGCGTGACCATGCACACGGCCCGCTGGAATCACGAGATCGATTTACGCGGCAAGCGGGTTGCCATCATTGGTACCGGCGCATCCGCCCTGCAGGTGATCCCTGCCATCGCGCCGGATGTGGCGCATCTCACCGTCTTTCAGCGGACGCCGATCTGGGTGTTGCCCAAGCCGGATGCAGCCATCCCGGGAGTGGTGCAGCAGGTCATGAAGAAGTTGCCGTTGCTGCAGCTGCCGGCCCGTATGGCAAGCCAGGCGTTTGTCGAAACCACATTTGTCCTGGCCGCCCACTACTATCGCCAGCTCAAGATCGTCAAAGGTTTCGAGCCGATTGCCATGCGGCATCTGGCGCAACAGGTCAAAGATCCGGTCACGCGGGCGAAGCTCACGCCGCAATACGGGCTGGGTTGTAAGCGTCCCAGCGTTTCCAACACCTACCTCAAGACCTTCAACCGTGACAACGTGGCGCTGGTGACCGAGCCGATCGCCGAGATCGAGGCGAATGGGGTGCGTACCCGGGATGGTGTTCTGCATGAGATCGACATCCTGATTTGCGCCACCGGCTTCAAGGTATTTGAAAGCGGCAATATGCCGCCGTTCCAGGTAACCGGTACTGGCGGGCATGATCTGGAGTCCTGGTGGGATGCACAGCGCTATCAGGCCTATGAAGGCGTTTCCATGCCCCGTTTCCCGAATTTCTTCCTGATCCTGGGGCCGAACGGCTACAACGGTGCCTCGTACTTCCAGCTCATCGAGCAGCAGGTTCGCCACATCACCCGTTGCCTGAAGGAAGCTCGCCGCCAGGGAGCTGCCCGCATTGAAGTCACGCAGGAAGCCAATGACCGCTATTTCCGGGACATGAAAGCCCGCAGTGGCAGCCAGGTGTTCTTCAACAACAGCTGTGGCAGTGCCAACAGCTATTACTTCGACAAGCACGGCGATGTGCCTTTCCGTCCGGCGACCAGTATCGAGGCGCATTGGCGCAGCATGAGCTTTCCGCTCAAGGACTACCGGTTTTCAGCGGAGTGAGATGGCGTGACCGGCAGGCTCGGGGAACGTGGTCTCATCCATGTTCCCCGAGCCATGCCGGTTCAGCTCATATGTAGCGGGTCAGCAGATCGCGGGCGCGAATCTGGGCATCCATGACCGTCATGAAGGTATAGGCGCCCATGAATTTGCGGCTGAGGAACATGAATTCCTTGGGGGGCACGGAGAACTGCTTGCTGGCGGCTGAACGTGCCGCCAGTGAGGTGGCGCGCACATGCAGACGGCTGCGGGCCCAGCAGTACATGCCGTCCGCGTTGAGGACCTCCTGAGGAACCCGGGACAGGTCCGAAAACGGTTCGAAAGCCAGAAAGGCGAGGTCGACGAAGCTGTTGCGGGTCGTGTCCGACAGACCATCGAAGAAACGAAAGCCCTTCATCGCGCCACGCATGGCGTCACGGTCGCCGTGATAGGCGGCGCGTGTCAGCCCGCGCGCCAGTGTCAGCAGGTCTTCCGGGAAGTCGCGCACGGCACCGAAGTCGAGCAGGACGATCTGGTCGGGTTTGCCGCTGTCGTCGCCAAGACGCACCAGGTAGTTGCCGAAGTTCGGGTCGGTCTGAATCTGTCCCCACTCAAAGACTTCACGACAGCAGATGTCGAGGGCCGCCGTGGCGATGGCATTGCGGCGTTCCGGCGAGAGTTGCAGCACGGCCTGGCTGTTGACCGGCACACCCAGCTCGTAAGACATCACCAGCAGCTTTTCGGTGCAGTATTCAGGGTAGATCTGCGGCACGACAAAGCGGGGATCGTTCTTCAGGTAGTCGCGGAAGTGCCGGGTGGTTTCGGCTTCCAGCGGATAATTCACCTCGCGATGCATCATGGTGCGGACTTCATCCAGCCACTCGTCGAAGTCACGCGTCTGCGGCACGGCGCGGGTGAGCTTGAGCATCTGGGTGACCAGACCCAGGTCCGAGTCGATGGCTTCCGCGACACCGGGATACTGGATCTTGAGCACCAGTTCGGCGCCATCACTGCGGCGGCGGGCACGATGCACCTGGGCCAGGGAGGCTGCGCCCAGCGGCTCCGGGTTGATGTCCAGCTCATGGAAACGATAGCCGAGCTGCTCGCGCACCAGCGGCTCCAGCGAAGCCCAGGTCAGTGCCGTGGTGCTGTCATTGAGCTTGTGCAGCGCGGATGTGATTTCTTCCGGCAGAAAATGTTCGCCATAAAGCGCCATCATCTGCCCGATCTTGACCACGCTGCCTTTGAGCTTGCCCAGTTCGTGCACCAGATATTCCGCCTGGACGGCGAGGGCACGGCGACGGGCGCTGGCACGGTTTTCCGGTGCCGAGAACATGGAGCCGGCCGCAGAGGCCGCCATGCGGGTGCCGGCAACAACCGAGGCTTTGGCAATCGAAAAGCGCCGCTCGAAGGCGCCGGTCTTCAGTCTGGTCAGGCGATCATCACTCATGCCGTGTTTCCTTGATCTGCGTATGGCAGCGTAGTCACCCGCATCATGCAGGTTCTCTGGCTTGGGGCGTAGTTTACCTGAAGCGCTCAGATCATTTGCCAGACTTCGTCATCAGCGCGTGCCCGACCTTCGTCGCCAAGCTTGATCAGGTGCGCCCAGAGGCTGTAGCGGGCCACCGGATGCAGCCATGGCGGCACGTCGTCATAGACCTGCGTGACGAGATCGCCGAGCGCGATCGGCCCGGCTTCGCGCAGGCAGCGCACAACTTTTTCCTCTCGCTGCTGGCGGTGGGCGATGGTCGCGTGCACCACCTTTCCGGCCTCGGCCATGACCTTGCCGTGACCGGGCAGCAGGGCCTGCAAGCCCAGTGGCAGGAGCTTTTCCAGTGAGCGCAGATAATCGGCCAGGCGGCCGTGAGGCGGAATGATGACCACGGTCGAACCCTGGATCAGGTGGTCGCCGGTGATCAGCCAGCCTTCTTCCAGGTCCTGGTAGCAGAGATGGTTTTCGACATGGCCCGGGGTGTGCACAACCCGCAGCGGCCAGCCCAGTCCGCTCCAGATCTCGCCATCCCGAAGCACGGTACCAATGTGCGTATCGCGGTCCTGGGTGGGGTCATCGGCCAGCGGCGGCATGCCGAGCACGTCGGCGTCGGTGGCCTCGAGCAGGGCCAGACAGCCGGGCGAGTGGTCGCGATGGGTATGGGTCAGCAGAATATGACGCAACGGCTTGCCGCAGGCGTTGACGGCAGCGAGCAGGGCGGCGGTATGGACAGGGTCGGCCGGCCCCGGATCGACGCAGGCGCAGCAGTCATGGCCAATGAGCAGATAGCTGTTGGTGCCGGGGCCGGTCATCAGGCTCGGGTTGGGCGCTGTTATGCGCCAGACATGCCGGCTGATGACGACGGCTTCGCCGGCGGCGATGGGAAGTTCGGCCCAGGCCAGCGGGTCATGAGCGGGCAGGGTGACAGCTTTGTGCATGGCGGACGTCCGCAGCAGGTGGTAGGCCACTATACTAACCGTCAGTTCGCGCGTTTTGCTTTGCGGAGATATTCATGCTGATTGTTGTTTCACCTGCCAAGACACTGGATTACGAGTCGCCACTGCCCAAAGGCCTGCCGGTGACACATCCGGATTTTCTGGCCGACTCGGCGGAGCTGATCGGCATTCTGGCCGAATATACGCCCCCCGAAATTGCCAGTCTGATGTCCCTTTCTGACAAGCTGTCGGCCCTGAATGTCGCGCGCTATCAGCGCTGGTCACCCGATGACATCGCAACCGAGGGGCGCCCGGCGGTTTTTGCCTTCAAAGGCGATGTCTACACGGGCCTTGAGGTCGAGCGGCTCAGCAAGGCGGATCTCCAGCGCGCGCAGTCACACCTGCGCATTCTCTCCGGCCTCTACGGCCTGTTGCGCCCGCTCGACCTCATGCTGCCCTATCGCCTTGAAATGGGCACTGAACTCGCCAACGCCCGCGGCCGCAACCTGTATGCCTTCTGGGGCGATCAGATCACCGAGGCGCTGAATGTGGCGCTGGCCGAGCAGGGCGATGACGTCCTGATCAATCTCGCCTCGACCGAGTATTTCAAGGCGGTTCATCCGCGCAAACTGCAAGGGCGCATCATCACGCCGCATTTCCGCGACGAGAAGAATGGCCAGTACAAGATCATCAGTTTCTTTGCCAAGAAAGCCCGCGGACGCATGGCGGCATGGCTGCTGCAGAATCGTTGCACCAGCACCGATGACATCCGTGCTTTCAATGTCGATGGCTACACCTACAGCCCCTCACTCAGCAAAGGCGATGATCTGGTCTTCACCCGCGCTGAGCAGACCAATTGCCCGGAGGGACTCTGACATGAGCCTCGACAACGTCAGCCCGGAACAGCAGCAGGCCCTTGAGGCCGCTGCTTTTCGTCGCCTGGTGGCGCATTTGCAGGCGCATACCGAGGTGCAGAATATCGACCTCATGAATCTTGCCGGTTTCTGCCGCAACTGCCTCTCGAAGTGGCTGCGCGCGGCTGCCGAGGCCGACGGACTGAGCATTTCAGACGCCGCCGCCCGTCAGCATGTCTACGGGATGCCTTATGAGGACTGGAAGGCCAGGTACCAAAAGCCTTAAACTCGCTGCCCTCAAGAATCAGCCGCGAGGAAGCGACCGTGAGCGTGGAAACCATCAAAGCCCTGCAAGCCGATCATTTCGGCCGCTGGAAGAACCGTGAAGCCATCGCCGAATCCATGATTCCGGTGATTGGCACGCTCTATCGCGAGCGCAACCTCATCACCACGGTCTTCGGACGGACACTGGTCAACCGTTCTGTCATCCAGATCCTCAAGCACCATCGTCGTGTCCGCATGATCGCCGGTGACCTGTCGGTGGTCGACACCTTCCCGATCCTCGAGATCGTGGCGGCACTGGACCTGGGTCCGTGCCAGATCGATATCGGCAAGCTCGCCATCGACTATCGCGAGAACGGCAACGGCCAGGACCTGCGCGCTTTCGTGACGGCGGCCCTGCAGCCGGCCGTCGGTCTCGCCCAGCAGGGCGAGCCGAAGGATGTCGTGCTCTACGGTTTCGGTCGTATCGGTCGCATCCTGGCCCGCCTCCTGATCGAGAAGGCCAGCAACCAGGGCGGCCTGCGCCTGCGTGCCATTGTGGTCCGCAAGACCACCGACGGGGATCTCCAGAAGCGCGCTTCGCTGCTGCGTCGTGACTCCATCCATGGTCCTTTCGAAGGCACCATCGCGGTCGATGAAGAGAACGAAGCCATCATCGCCAACGGCAATTTCATCAAGGTGATCTACGCCGGCAAGCCGCAGGATGTCGATTACACCCAGTACGGCATCAACAATGCCCTGCTCATCGACAACACCGGCAAGCTCAAGGATCGCGAAGGCCTCGGTCAGCACCTGACCTGCCCGGGCATCAGCCGCGTCATCCTGACCGCGCCGGCCAAGGGCGACGTCAAGAACATCGTCTATGGCGTCAACAACGACACCATCAGCGATGACGACAACATCCTGTCGGCGGCCTCGTGCACGACCAATGCCATCACCCCGGTGCTGAAGGTCATGAACGACCAGTACGGCATCCAGTCTGGTCATGTTGAAACGGTGCACTCGTTCACCAACGACCAGAACCTGATCGACAACTACCACAAGGCCGACCGCCGCGGCCGTTCCGCCGTGCTCAACATGGTCATCACCGAAACCGGTGCCGCCAAGGCTGTCGCCAAGGCGCTGCCGGAGCTGATGGGCAAGCTCACCGGCAACTCGATCCGCGTGCCGACCCCGAACGTGTCCATGGCCATCCTCAGCCTGACCCTGGACAAGGCGGCGAGCAAGGAAGAGATCAACGAGTTCCTGCGCAACGTCTCGCTGCACACCAGCCTCGATGAGCAGATCGACTTCACCAACTCCACGGAAGTGGTGTCGTCCGACTTCATCGGTTCGCGTGCGGCCGGCGTGTTTGATGCCCAGGCCACCATCGTCAACGGCAACAAGGCCAATCTCTATGTCTGGTATGACAATGAGATGGGTTACAGCTGCCAGGTCATGCGCATCGCCGAGCAGATTGCCGGTACGCACTACCTGACGCTGCCGTCGGCCTGACCGACGCGGCACTGCCGAAACGCAGGTGCCAAACCGTGGTAAAAACAGGGGCCTAGTGCCCCTGTTTTTTTGGCCCGCATTCCGGAAAAAGCATGATGCAGCGCTGGTGCAGAATGATGAGACGGGGGCTGTGGCCAGTGGTGCTGCCGGTCATGCTGCTGACGGGTGGGTGTGCCGCGCTGCAGCCATCCCAGCCGGTGACCCTGAGTGGTGTCGCCTACCGCAGTCTGCCGTGGCAGGTGCGGGTCGCGCGCTTGCCGGAAGGCATGAGCGGGCCGGCGCTGCAGCAGTGGTTGCAGGCGCGGCTGGATGTCGTCAACGGCGCGCTCTCGACCTATCAGCCCGATACCGAGCTGATGCACTTCAACCGCGCGCCGGCCGGCGTGTGGTTCACGGTCAGCCCGCTGCTGCTGCATACGGTCAGGCGCGCCCAGGAAGTCAGCCAGGCCACAGACGGACGCTATGACATCACCGTGGCGCCCCTGGTCAATCTCTGGGGCTTCGGCCCCGGTGCGCGCCGTGATCGCGTGCCGGACGAGGCTGAACTGACGGCGGTCCGAACCCGTGTCGGCTGGCAGCATCTCGATGTTGATGTGCCGGGAGCGGCCTTGCGGCGCCGGCAACCGGTCAGTCTTGACCTGTCTTCGGTCGGTGAAGGAGCCGGCGTTGATGACCTGGCGGCGGCGCTGACCGATCTGGGCATCAAGGATTATCTCGTCAGCATTGCCGGCTCGCTGCGGAGCCAGGGGCAGCGCCCGGACGGTCAGCCCTGGCGCGTTGCCGTTGAACGTCCGGATGGCAGCGGCCGGGTCGAACAGGTCCTCAGACGAGTTGATGGCGCCATCTCCACCTCAGGGTCATACCGGAATTATTTCGAACGCGATGGGGTGCGCTACTCGCACACCATTGATCCCGCGACCGGCAAGCCGATCACCCACGCCGGGGTATCCGTCACGGTGGTGATTCCGGATGGCGGTGATGTCACTCTGGCCGATGCCTGGGCGACCGCGCTCAATGTCATGGGGCCGGATGCCGGTCTGGCATTGGCCGAGGCCCGCGGACTGGCGGTCTATTACATCGTGCGTAGCGATGCCGGCTTCCAGGCCCGTCACTCCTCGGCATTCGCGCCTTTGCTGGCGCCGTGACCCGGCCTCAGATGCTGAGGCGACCCAGCCAGATATCGCGGTACATCGCAAAGTCGCCGATCAGGCTGTAGAACGGGTGCTTGAAGGTGGCAGGGCGGTTCTTTTCAAAGCCATAGTGGCCGACCCAGGCAAAGCCGTAGCCGACCACCGGCAGCGCCCATAGCCAGACCAGATTGCCGGTGCCGATCGCCGCCACTGCCAGCAGAATGAACAGGGTGGTGCCGATAAAGTGCAGGCGGCGGCAGGTTCGGTTGCTGTGCTCCTGCAGGTAGTAGGGGTAAAACTCGCGGAAGCTGCTGAAACCTTGCGTACTCATGCTCTTTTCCCGGTGTGGCGCGTGAGCACTCCTTTTAACCGAGCTGGCCTTTGCTGCCAAGTCTCGGGGCCAGACTGAGCATTTATGTCATTTTTTTGGTTCCTCGGGTCATTGTCAGACAGGCCGGCGAAGGCGAGAGTCCGTATCCACCTGATGACCACCGGGTCATCAAGCATGGTCATTCACCCGAGAGGACATTCCATCATGACGGAAGCCCTGATTTTCGACGCTGTGCGCACCCCGCGCGGCAAAGGCAAGAAAGATGGTTCGCTGCACACCGTGAAGCCGGTCGACCTGGTGGTCGGCCTCATGCACGCCCTGGAAGAGCGCAACGGCGCTGCCATCAAGCACCTCGTCGATGACGTCGTGCTCGGCTGCGTGGGCCCGGTCGGTGACCAGGGCGCCGACATCGCCAAGACAGCAGCGCTCAAGGCCCAGTGGCCGCACGAGACGGCTGGCGTCCAGCTCAACCGTTTCTGCGCTTCCGGCCTGGAGGCCGTCAATCTGGGTGCCATGAAGATCCGTTCCGGTTTCGAAGACCTGGTCGTGGTCGGTGGCGTCGAAAGCATGTCGCGTGTGCCGATGGGCTCCGATGGCGGTGCCTGGGCCATGGACCCGGAAACCAACCTGCAGACCGGCTTTGTGCCGCAGGGTATTGGCGCCGACCTGATCGCCACGCTGGAAGGCTTCAGCCGTACCGATGTCGATGCCTTTGCCACTGCCTCGCAGAAGCGTGCTGCCCATGCCCGTGCCCAGGGCTGGTTCAAGGGGTCGGTTGTGCCGGTCAAGGACTTCAATGGTCAGGTCGTGCTGGCTGAAGACGAGTTCATCAAGCCGGACTCCAGCGTCGAGAAGCTGGCCGGTCTGCAGCCTTCATTCGCCATGATGGGTGAGATGGGCGGCTTCAACGCCGTGGCCCTGCAGAAGTACCACTGGGTCGAGAAGATTGACCACGTGCACACCGCGGCCAACTCCTCCGGCATCGTCGATGGCGCGGCCCTCATGCTGATCGGCAACGAAGCCACCGGCAAGAAGCTCGGCCTCAAGCCGCGCGCCCGCATCATCGCCACTGCGGTCAGCGGTGCCGATCCGACCATCATGCTCACCGGTCCGGCCCCGGCCGCCCGCAAGGCGCTGGCCAAGGCCGGCCTCACGGTCGAGGACATCGATCTCTGGGAAATCAACGAAGCCTTCGCGGCCGTTGCCATGCGCTTCATGAAGGACATGGGCATTTCCCACGACATCACCAACGTCAATGGCGGCTCCATCGCCATGGGCCATCCGCTCGGCGCCACCGGCTGCATGATCGTGCAGATCGCGCTTGATGAGCTGGAGCGTCGTGGTCTCAAGCGCGCCCTCTGCACCCTGTGCGTCGGTGGCGGCATGGGTATCGCCACCATCATCGAACGCGTCTGATCGCGGGCTTCCTGCATCAGACCCCGATCATCGGATTAGAGAGAACGAACATGAGCCAGAGCGCCATCCGCTGGGAAAAAGACGCTGACAACATCGTCACCCTGACCCTGGACGACCCTAACCAGTCGGCCAATACCATGAACGAGCTGTACCGCAAGTCCATGGGTGAAACCGTCGATCGTCTGGTCGCCGAAAAGGCCGGCATTGCCGGTGTCATCATCACGTCCGCCAAGAAGACCTTCTTCGCCGGCGGTGACCTGCGTCTCCTGATTCAGGCCACGCCGGCACAGGCCGATGCCCTGAAAACCGAGCTGGCTGAAATCAATGGTCAGCTGCGCAAGCTGGAAACCCTGGGCAAGCCCGTGGTGGCTGCGCTCAACGGCACGGCCCTTGGCGGTGGCCTGGAAATCGCCCTGGCGGCGCATCACCGCATCGCCATTGGCGGCACCAAGGCCGAATTCGGCCTGCCGGAAGTCTCGCTCGGCCTGCTGCCGGGTGGCGGTGGCCTGACCCGTGTCACGCGCATGCTCGGCATCCAGAATGCCCTCATGAACGTGCTCATGCAGGGGCAGCGCATGAAGGCCGAGAAGGCGCAGTCCACCGGCCTGATCAGCGAACTGGCGAGCGACACCGAAGACATGCTGGCCAAGGCGCGCGCCTGGATCAAGGCCAACCCGAACGCCCAGCAGCCCTGGGACAAGTCGGGCTACAAGATGCCCGGCGGCACCCCCTCGACACCGTCGCTGGCCATGAACCTGCCGGCATTCCCGGCCAATCTGCGCAAGCAGACCAAGAATGCGAACTATCCGGCGCCCAAGGCGATCATGTCGGCTGTGGTCGAAGGCGCGCAGGTGGATTTCGACAATGCACTGAAGGTGGAAGCGCGCTATTTCATCGCCCTCGCCACCGGCAAGCAGGCCAAGAACCAGATCAAGGCCTTCTTCTTTGACCTCCAGAAGATCAATGGCGGCGGATCGCGCCCGAGCAAGGAAGCCTATCCGGTCTGGAAGGCCACCAAGGTCGGCATTCTCGGTGCCGGCATGATGGGGCAGGGCATTGCCTATGTCGCCGCCTCCGTCGGCATCCAGGTTGTGCTGCTTGATCAGACGGTCGAGGCTGCCGAGCGTGGCAAGGCCTACAGCAAGGGCCTGCTCGACAAGCGTGTCAGCAAGGGCCGTCTCGATGCCGCCAAGGCCGAGGCCACGCTGGCGCTGATTCAGACCACGGCGGATCACGCTGACCTCAAGGGCTGCGATATCGTCATCGAAGCCGTGTTCGAGGAGCGCAGCATCAAGGCCAAGGCCACTGAACTGGCCGAAGCCAATGCGCTGCCGGACGTGCTGATGTGCTCCAACACGTCGACGCTGCCGATCACCGGTCTGGCCAAGGCCTCGAAGAAGCCGGCCAATTTCATCGGCCTGCATTTCTTCTCGCCGGTCGACAAGATGCCGCTGGTCGAGATCATCCGTGGCGCCGAGACTTCGGATGCGGCACTCGCCAAGGCCTTCGATTTCGTGCTGCAGATCCGCAAGACCCCGATCGTGGTCAACGACTCGCGCGGTTTCTTCACCTCGCGCGTGTTCGGTACCTTCACGTATGAAGGCATCGCCATGCTGGGCGAAGGCTACCATCCGCAGACCATCGAGCAGGCCGCCGCTCAGGCCGGCATGCCGGTGGGTCCGCTGGCTGTCACCGACGAAGTCACCATGGAGCTGGGTCGCAAGGTCCGCAACCAGACCATCAAGGATCTCGCTGCTGAAGGTCAGGCCTGGGTTGCTCACCCGGCTGAAGCCGTCACTGACCGCCTGATGGATGAGTTCGGCCGCAACGGCAAGCGCACCGGTAAGGGCTTCTACGATTATCCGGAAAGTGGCAAGAAGGTGCTGTGGCCGGGTCTGGTCGAGCATTTCACCAAGGCTGACAAGGTCGCCATCGGCGAAGCCGAATTCGAAGAGCTGAAGGAGCGTCTGCTGTACCGTCAGTCCATCGAGTCCGCACGTTGCTTTGAAGAAGGTGTGCTGACCTCGGTGGCCGATGCCAATATCGGTTCCATCTTCGGTATCGGCATGGCGCCGTGGACGGGCGGTGTGCTGCAGTACATCAACTATGTCGGCCTGGCGGAGTTCGTCAAGCGCGCCGATGAGTTGGCGGCCAAGCACGGTGACCGCTTCACGCCGCCGAAACTGCTGCGTGACATGGCGGCTGCCGGCCAGACCTTCCAGTAAGGTCCGGTCAGGTCGCAACAGAAACCCGGGAGTCAAATCCCGGGTTTCTGCTTTCTGACAGGGCGTACATGCCTTAAACTTGCCCCATGACTGCCCAGGCCTGCCGAACAGCATGTGGCGCCTGCTGCATCGCACCGTCGATTTCCTCCCCGATTCCCGGCATGCCGCTGGGGAAGGCCGCTGGTGAACGCTGCATCCAGCTGGATGACGACTGGCAGTGCCGGATTTTCAGTCATCCGGAGCGGCCGGCCGTGTGCGCCAGCCTCATGCCATCACAGGATATGTGTGGTGAGCATCGCGAGCAGGCATTGCATATCCTGTCGCGATTGGAAGCGGATACTGCGCCGGGCGTGATGATTATTGCGGTGACTGCGTTATAGTTGCCCCAAAGTAAAACAGGCTGAGACGCAGGCTGATGAGTGGTACCACCGATTCCAGGACTGAACGCAGTGATTCCGGCATGACAGCATCGGTTCCCACAAGGGAATTCACCATCGATGAGCTGGCGCAGGCGGCCCAGATGACCGTCCGCAATGTCCGCGCCTATCAGGACAAGGGTCTTATCCCGCCGCCGGAGATTCGCGGTCGTACCGGCATATATGGTGATGCCCACCTTGCCCGTCTGCGCATGATCGGTCCGCTGCTCTCGCGTGGCTACAGTCTGGGGAATATCGCCGAGCTGATCGAGGCCTGGGAAAAGGGCCATGATCTGCGGCAGCTGCTGGGTCTTGAGCAGGCCATTACGCTGCCCTGGTCGGAGGATGTCCCGGCGTATTATGAATTGTCGGAGCTGATGACATTATTTGGTCGTCAGATGTCGCCTGAACTATTGGCACGCGCCGTGCAACTGAATATCGTGCAGGTTGATGGTGCGCGCTTCAAGGTACCCAGCCCCCGCCTGCTCAATGCCGGCCTTGAGCTGGTTGCCATGGGCGTGCCCATGATGGCGTTGCTGGATGTGCTCAGCGGGCTGCGCGCCAACGTCGAGCAGGTGGCCAGTTCCC
Source organism: uncultured Paraperlucidibaca sp. (assembly GCA_964511255.1). Lineage (GTDB taxonomy): Bacteria > Pseudomonadota > Gammaproteobacteria > Pseudomonadales > Moraxellaceae > Perlucidibaca. The sequence continues at coordinate 24,133 of CAZEEQ010000019.1, read as the reverse complement.
TGGTGCAACTGGTCGTCAAGCATGCGTTCGAACCATTGGGCGGCCATCAGTTGCCGCCGGCGAGCGAGGTGCCGAGACTGGCTGAGGTGATCTGGCGTTTGCGTCCGATCGTCGACATGGCCGTGGGCACGGAAGTGGCTGTGGCCATGGAGAAAGCAACGCAACGTTATCTCGGTGAGCGCATGGATGCCATTTTTAACTATGTAATTGAAAACAAGCAAAGAAAGGGTTGACCCGTTCGACGGTTTTTTTGTTATTTTCTTGTATATCACCTGTTTTCGTCGCCATGGTTTCCGGTAACCTCATGGCGAGTTTAAAAGTGGAATTTCCACAAAAATATGGACCTGAGGATCAGACATGAACGCAACCCGCTTCTCTCTTTCCAAGCAAGCTTCGGCTTTCCGCATGGCATTTGCTGTGATGGCACTGGCAGGGGCGTCCTCGGTCGCCATGGCCGCTGCTGACACATCCGGCAGCGCCTATGACAATTATGTGTATTTCGGCGGCTTCTACATGGGCGCCGACAAGGGCCGCGTTCCGGCTCAGGAAACCAATGACAGCTTTGGCTACCAGGCTGGCATCGGTACCCGTCTGACCAACAACCTCTGGGTCGAAGGCCAGTTCTTCGGTGACACCATCGAAACCGGTGGCAACCAGACCGATTACTACCAGACCGGCTTCGGTGTCGATCTGCAGTACGCCTTCGGCCAGCGCTCCGAGTTCACCCCGTACGTTGTGGCTGGCATCGGTGGCGTCTTCAATGACGTGGCGGGTGGCAACAACGATGAAGTCTCCCCGTACGTCAACCTCGGCGTCGGCTTCACCAAGAGCATCCTCGGCCTCGAAGCCCTGCGTCTGCGTGGTGAACTGCGCGCTGTCTATGATGATTACGACAACGGCACCGAAAAGGGCTTTGTCGACTACCGTGCTTCCGTCGGCCTCGAAATGGCGCTGGGCAACAAGCCGGCTGAAGTCGTCGTGAAGGAAGTCCCGGTCGAGAAGATCGTGGTCAAGGAAGTGCCGGTCGAGCGCGTTGTCATCAAGGAAGTCCCGGCACCGGTCGTCGAGCCGGTGAATGTCGATGACGATGGCGATGGCGTGATCAATGAGCGCGACAAGTGCCCGAACACCCCGCGCGGTGCACGCGTGGACGGCAATGGTTGTGTGGTCGAGCAGACCCTGGTCATGCGCGACATCACCTTCGAGTTCAACTCGGCCCGTCTGACCGCCAACGCACAGCGTCTGATGGAAAACGTGGTGGCTTTCCTGCGCAATGACCCGACCGCCCGCATCGCGATTTCCGGTCACACCGACAACAAGGGCAGCGATGCCTACAACCTGAAGCTGTCGCGCTCCCGTGCCAACGAAGTGCGTGACTACCTCGTGGGTTACGGTATCGAAGCCAGCCGTCTGCAGGCTGCCGGTTACGGCGAATCCCGCCCGGTGGCCAGCAATGACAGCGAGTCCGGCCGTGAGCTGAACCGCCGCGTCGAGTTCAAGATCCAGAAGTAATTCCGGATCGCGTCACAGGAAAGGGCCTCTCGGGGCCCTTTCTTGTTTCTGCAGCCGGAGTCTGTATGCTCTGCGTACGCCAGAATGCCCAAGAACCATGCCCAGCAAAGCCGACCCCGACATGACTGACGATACCAGGCCCCAAGCCGCGAGCTCAGGCGGGCGGGTCAATCGCCAGCAACGTGGCGAACAGCGTCGCACGGCCATTCTGCGCGCCACCTGGCAGGTGGTTCTGCGGGATGGGGTGCGCGGCGTCCGTCATCGTGCGGTTGCCGAGGCCGCCGGTGTGCCGCTGGCGGCCACGACTTATTACTTCAAGGACATTCAGGAGTTGCTGGTTCAGTCGTTCCAGCTCTTCGCAGACGAGTCCCTGATGCAGTTCACGCAGCCATTCTGGGCAGATGCCGAACACCATCTCGCCGAACTCGGCCCGCTGACCTCTCGTGACGACATTGCGGTCATGCTGCTCGATCGTGCTGCCGAGTTCATTTCCCTGCGCCTGCGCGACCATCGTGAGCAAGTCGTCATGGAGTACGCCTTCTGGTACGCCGCCTTGCACAACACCGAGCTTCAGGCGGCTGTGCGCGCCATGGCTCAGCGCTGGATGGCCTTGCTCATGCCCTGGCTGGAACGCGGTCAGGTCGTGCAGCCCGAGCAGGCGGCACGCTGTCTGCTGGCGACGGTGCGTCGCATTGAATACGAGGCCCTGATCGAAGGTGCCGCCACCCACAAGCCGGGTTGGGTTCGCGAGGCTCTGGCATTCCAGATCAAGGGGTTGTGGTGACTCAAAGTGACAGCCGTGTCCGTCTGCATCCCGAGTGGCGGCAGCATCTGGCGGATGAGTTCGAGCAACCGTACATGCAGTCTCTGCGCAGCTTTCTGATCAGCGAGCGCCAGGCCGGCCATGTTGTCTATCCCCCGGGTGATGAAATCTTTGCGGCGCTCAATGCGGTGCCATTGTCGCAGGTGCGTGTCGTCATCCTCGGTCAGGACCCGTATCACGGTCCGGACCAGGCGCACGGACTTTGCTTCTCGGTGCGTCGTGGCCAGCGGCCGCCGCCTTCGCTGCAGAACATCTTCGCCGAGCTCAAGACCGACCTCGGCTTGCCGCGTCCTCCGCATGGTGAGCTGACGGCGTGGACGCAGCAGGGTGTGCTGCTGCTCAACAGTGTGCTCAGTGTGCGCGCCGGCGAGGCGGCTTCGCACCAGGGGCAGGGCTGGGAACGCTTTACCGACAAGGTCATCAGCGTGCTCAATACCGAGCGCGAAGGCCTCGTGTTTCTGCTCTGGGGCGGCTATGCCCAGCGCAAGGGCCGCATCATCGACAGCCGTCGTCACCATGTGCTGACGGCAGCGCATCCGTCACCGCTGGCGGCCAATCGTGGCGGCTGGTTTGGTTGTCGTCATTTTTCGCAAGCCAATGCCTGGCTGGTGAGTCGCGGCGAAGCGCCGATCGACTGGTCACTGCCGGCCTGAGGCGCTATCAGAAAGGAGTTTCAGGTGAGTCATTCCGATGTGGTTGCCTTCGAGTATCTGCCACTGGCCGGAGGCCGTCGTCTTGCCCTGGCCACGCTCGACAGCGAGCGCAGTCTCAACGCCCTGACGCTGGACATGGTCGATGCCCTGCTGCCACAGCTGCAGGCCTGGGCGGGTGACGACAGTGTGGTGGCCGTGCTGCTGCGCGGTCGTGGCGACCGAGCCTTCTGCGCCGGCGGTGATGTTCGTCGCCTCACCGAGGCCGCCCGCACAGGCGAGGGTGACCGCAGCTATCCCGGCACGTTCTTCGCGCGCGAATATCGTCTCGACTATGCCATCCATCGTTTTCCCAAGCCGTTGCTGGTCTGGGGCACCGGCGTGGTCATGGGCGGCGGCCTCGGCCTGTTCTCAGGCGCGCGCTTCCGCATCGCCACCGAGACCACGCGCATGGCCATGCCGGAAATTACCATCGGTCTCTATCCGGATGTCGGCGGCAGCTATTTCCTGTCGCGTCTGCCGGGGCGCTTGGGGCTCTTTCTCGGCCTCAGCGCACAACAATTCGGCGGCGCCGATGCCCGCTTCCTCGGCCTGGCCACTCATGTGCTGCCCTCCACTGGCTGGGATGACCTGTTGCAGCGGTTGCAGGCGCTGAGCTGGGGCGGTGACGCGCTTGCGCAGACTGCAGCCATCGACGAGCTGCTGCATGCCCTGGCACTGAAGGATCTGGCCGAGGGGCCGGTGCAGCAGCATGAGGCCGCCATCAATCATCTCGCCGGTCATGACAGCCTGCAGGCCCTTGATGCCGACTGGCGTGCCCGTCTGCCCGAAGATGCCTGGCTGGCGCGCGGCGTGAACAATTACCGCGCGGGCTCGCCGACCAGTGCCGCCCTGATCTGGCGTCAGTGGCACGAGGCCGCGACGCAGACGCTGGCCGAGGTGTTCCGCACGGAATGGATGCTGTCGACGCAATGCGCCCTGCATCCGGACTTCCCTGAAGGGGTGCGGGCGCTGCTGATCGACAAGGATCAGTCGCCACGCTGGCAGCCGGCGACGCTGGCTGCGGTCAGTGACAGCGTGATGGCGGCGCACTACCGCGAGCCCGAAGGCATGCCGCAGCCGCTGACGGATCTCGAAGCGGTTTATGGTGCCTGAGGTTCAGCGTGAGAAGGGCAGGGGCGTCAGCCTCAGGACATGACCATCGCGGGTGGCGAGGCTGAGCTCGCCGGCATCCTGGCGCACCAGGGCCAGCAGCTCGGCCCGCTCGCTGTCCGGCCAGGCGACGCTGATGACTTCGCCGACATGGCGCTCGTCCGCGACGATCGCCTGACCCAACTGCAGTCCCGGATCAGCCGAACCAGCCGGCCACTGCGCTGACAGCCGCATCAGCGCGGTCTTGAGCTGGCCACGGAAATACAGGCGCGCCACGATTTCCTGGCCGAGGTAGCATCCCTTCTGATAACTCACGCCCTGGAGCTGGTGGTAGTCGAGCTCCTGCGGCTGGTAGCGCTCGCTGGCGCTGGCCGGCAGCAGCAGTTCGCCGGCCGCGACGACGGCGCTATCCCAGGCGCCGGCCGCTGCGACCGGGCTGTCGAGCGATGCCTCTCCGCCCAGCCAGAGCGCGCGATCCTGACCCGGCAGCCGCACCAACAAGGCATCGCCCTGATGGCTGACTTGCTGCACCGCTTGCGGCCAGGTCCATCCCAGACGCTCAAGACGACTGCGCGCCAGACTGCCGAGCACACCCTGCACGCGGAGCGCGCGTTCGGCCAGCACGACCTTGGAGAACACCGCGTACTTGGCCAGGCGGGCCCGTGCCGGCTCCAGCTGATCGGCCGGCAGGATGAGCAGGAAGCCGTCCGCGACGGCCACCACACGGAAGCTGGACTGGATGCGCCCCTTGAGCGTCAGCAGGCAGCCCAGACGGGATTCGGCGGCCGTGACCTCGCGCATGTCGGTGGTGACCTGGCCCTGCAGGAAGGTGAGGGCATCGGCACCGGTCACGGCCAGCACGCGCAGCGGCAGGGTCGTGATGACATCCTGGCCGGCCAGGGCGGCCGCCGTGGCTTGCCGTACTTCGGTGGCAGGCAGGGAGAAAACGGGCGAATCAGACATGCGGGCTCCGGCAGCGCTGAAAATCACGAACAGGTATGGGCGAAATGGGGATCGCGGTGCTAAATACAACCTCTATAATGCCGCGCTTGAGTAACGATTGCAGGGGTTTTCCATGACGCGGCCTTTTACCGAAGCCGAGCGCCGGCTGCGCTGGCAGTGCCGACGCGGTCTCAAGGAGCTGGATGTGCTTCTGGAGCCATTCATGGAGGAGCACTATCGTGATCTCGCCCCCGAAGAGCAGCAGCTGTTCCAGCGCCTGCTGGAGCAGGAAGATGTCGATCTGCTCAGCTGGCTCATGCAGTACCTGCGCCCGGACGATCCGGATCTGGAGCGCATAGTCCGTGTCATCCTCCAGCGTCTGGCGACCTGACTGCCGGCTGATACCTTCGCGACATGAGCGCCGCTGGCGTCTGGCGCTGATTCTGCTGTGCGCGGCCGCCGTGCCGGCCAGTCATGCGCCCTGGCCCTGGCTATTGGCCGCCACGCTGCTGCAGGGGGTACTCGCCTGGCGTCTCTGGCACAGCCCTTCTTCCTGCCAACGTCTGCACGGATTCCGCGAAACGCCGCTGGGGTGGCGCCTCACGTTGCCCGGTGGCGAGCAGACATTTGCCGACGTTCATGGTCCTGTGCGTGACTGGTCCGGCTTGCTCTGTCTCTGCTTTCGCGAACGCCGGGAAGACGTGCCGGCGGGGCAGCGCCCCCGCAGCTGGCATCTGGTGCTGTGGGCCGACCAGTTGCCGGCACAGGACTGGCGCCGCTTGCGGGTATCGCTGCGCTGGCGTCGGCGTGACGGGGAGGGGCGTGCTCCGCTGGTCAGGAAGCGGTCCGGGTCAGCTCCGACGGATCGTCAGCCGGCATCAGCACACTGTCCCAGGTCACCGGACTGAGCTCCGGATAATCCAGCGTGTAGTGCAGGCCGCGTGACTCCTTGCGCATCAGCGCGCAACGAATGATCAGCTCGGACACCATGACCAGGTTGCGCAGCTCCAGCAGATTGGCGGATACGCGATAGTGGCTGTAGTACTCGGCGATTTCGTCCTGCAGCAGCTGCACGCGATGCAGCGCCCGCTCCAGACGCTTGGTGGTGCGGACAATGCCGACGTAATCCCACATGAAGCGGCGCAGCTCGTCCCAGTTATGCAGAATCACCACATCTTCATCCGGGTTGCGCACCTGCGTGGCATCCCAGTCGGGGCAGGCCGGCGGCAACGCCGTGCTGGCGAGACGGTTCTGGATGTTTTTCGCTGCTGACATGGCGAACACGAAGCACTCCAGCAGGGAGTTGCTGGCCATGCGGTTGGCGCCATGCAGCCCGGTGAACGAGGTTTCACCAATGGCATACAGGTTGGTGATATCGGTTTCGCTGTTGAGATCGACCATCACGCCGCCGCAGGTGAAGTGGGCGGTCGGCACCACCGGAATCCACTCCTTGGTGATGTCGATGCCCTGCGCCAGGCAGGTCTTGTAGATATTCGGGAAGTGGCTGGTGATGAACTCTGCCGGCTTGTGGGTGATGTCCAGCCAGACATGGCGGATGCCGAGGCGCTTCATCTCGAAATCGATGGCGCGGGCCACGACATCACGCGGGGCAAGCTCGGCGCGTTTGTCGAAGCGCGGCATGAAGCGCTCGCCATCCGGCAGACGCAGCACCGCGCCTTCGCCGCGCATCGCCTCGGTGATCAGGAAATTCTTGGTCGCCGGGCTGTACAGGCTGGTCGGATGGAACTGATTGAATTCCATGTTGGCGACGCGGCAACCGGCCCGCCAGGCCATGGCAATGCCATCGCCGGTGGCGATATCGGGGTTGCAGGTGTAGAGATAGGCTTTGCTGGCGCCGCCGGTGGCCAGGGCGACGAAGCGGGCGCGATACACCTCAACTTCGCCATTGTCCTTGTTCAGCACATAGGCGCCGGTGACGCGATTATCGCCGGCCAGGCCGAGCTTTTCGGTGGTGATCAGATCGACAGCGATGCGGTTTTCGAACAGTTCGATGTTGGCGCATTCGCGCACGCGTCTGACCAGCGTGGTCGATATGGCGTGACCGGTGGTATCGGCGGCATGAATGATGCGGCGGTGCGAGTGACCGCCTTCACGGGTGAGATGCAGGTGGTCGGCTTCGTCGAGCGTGAAGTCCACCCCTTGCTCGACCAGCCAGTGAATGGCTTCCGGACCGTTTTCGACGGTAAAGGTGACGGCATCCTCGTGGCACAGGCCGGCCCCGGCGATCAGGGTGTCGCTGACATGGCTGTCGGTGGAGTCGGTTTCATCCATGGCCGCTGCGACACCGCCCTGCGCGTAATAGGTACTGGCATCGGTCAGTGCAGCTTTGGATAATACGGCGATGCGGAGGGACTTGCCGAGCTTGAGAGCGAGTGTGAGTCCGGCAGCACCACTGCCAATGATGAGGACGTCATGCTCAAAGGATGTGGTCATGTGGCTGCCTGGATCGTGACACTGTCATGAAAGCGCGATGATGCCATAGTATGGGGATTCTGGAGCCTTGCCCTATGGGACATATTGCCCGCTGTACTGCGCACGGGTGATACAAAAAACGGCCATCCTTCCGGGTCTGTTGTCTACCAGCGACGCCTGCTTGGCGTTATGAAACGCTTGTTCCTGTCTGCCCGTGGGGCCGTCACAGCACCCGGACAGGCAATCAGTCCAGCAACCCGGTTACCGGGAAGGAGTGTCAAGATGTCCTTGCGTCTGCACGGATGGGTCCGGATGTTCACTTTTTGCATGGTTTTTCTCGGCGCCACAGCGACGCTGACGCTGGCCGGCACGGCTCAGGCCGCGCTGCCCGAGTTCTCCGCCATTGTCGAGGCCGCCAGTCCCTCGGTCGTCAACATCAGTGCCACCTCCAAGACCAAGACCACGGCTTCCGGCCCCAATGACGACATCCAGGAGCTGCTGCGCCGCTTTTATGGCCTCGATACCCAACCGCAGCAGCCGCGTACCCGTCAGGCCTTCGGTTCGGGTTTCATCATCAGTGCCGACGGCTATGTGCTGACCAACAACCATGTCATTGATGCGGCTGACAAAGTCATGGTCCGCCTCAGTGACCGTCGTGAAATCGAGGCCAAGGTCATTGGGACCGACCCGCGCACTGACATTGCCCTGCTCAAGATCCCGGCTGCCGCGCTGCCGGCGGTCAAGATCGGCAATCCGGCAGACCTCAGGGTCGGTGACTGGGTGCTGGCCATCGGCTCGCCGTTCGGCTTCGATTATTCGGCCACCGCCGGTATTGTCAGCGCCAAGTCGCGTGCTTTGCCCAGCGAAGCGTATGTCCCCTTCATCCAGACCGATGTCGCCATCAATCCGGGCAATTCCGGCGGACCGCTGTTCAATGCCGCCGGTGAAGTGGTCGGCATCAACTCGCAGATCTACAGCCGCTCCGGCGGCTTCATGGGCCTGTCGTTCGCGATTCCGGTCGATGTCGCCATGGATGTCGTGGCCCAGTTGCGTGACAAGGGCAAGGTCAATCGCGGCTTCCTCGGTGTCGCCATTCAGGAAGTGACCAGGGAACTGGCGGATGCCTATGGCCTTGAACGTCCGGCCGGTGCCCTCATCGCCAGCGTCGAACCCGACTCCCCGGCCGCCAAGGCCGGTCTGCGCCAGGGTGATGTGGTGACCCAGTTCGATGGCAAGCCGCTCAATCTGGCGGCTGAATTGCCGCAGGCCATTGGCCGCGCCAAGGTCGGCAACAGCTATGCACTGACCGTGTTCCGCGACAAGAAGCCGCTGGAGCTCAAGGTCAAGATTGATCCGCTGCCTGAGGAGGCTGCGCCCGCGGCAGCGTCCGGCAAGGCCGGCGCCGCGGCGCCTGACCTGTCGCGCCTCGGTCTCACCCTGCGTGACTTGCAGCCGGCCGAAATGACGTCGCTCAAGATCAAGGGCGGGGCCGTGGTCATCCGGGTGAGTGACGGTTCGGGCGCCGATGCCGGACTCATGGTCGGCGATGTCATTACCCGTGTGGGCAGCACGACGGTCAACTCGGCGCGTGAGTTCGCCACCGCCATCCGTGCGATTTCGGCCGACCAGACCGTGCCGCTGAGCATTCTGCGCCGTGGCAACGGCCAGATCCTGGCGCTCAAGCTGGAAGCGCAGGACACGGCGCGCTGACGCGGGCCATCGGCCTGACAAGCTGTCTGAAAATGCCATGCGCCGGCTTTTGGTCGGGGCGTGGCGAATCAGCTACAATACGCGCCCTTTGCAGACCATATCCCGGCTGAGTGGCAGTGTCCGACATCAAGAACATCCGCAATTTTTCCATCATCGCCCACATCGACCATGGCAAGTCGACGTTGGCTGACCGCTTCATTCAAATCTGCGGCGGCCTCGAAGACCGCGAGATGCAGGCGCAGGTACTCGACTCGATGGACCTCGAGCGTGAGCGCGGCATCACCATCAAGGCCCACTCGGTGACGCTCTACTACACCTCGAAGAAGGATGGCGAGCGCTACCAGCTCAACTTCATTGATACCCCCGGCCATGTCGACTTCTCCTATGAAGTCAGCCGCTCCCTGGCCGCCTGCGAAGGCGCGCTGCTGGTGGTCGATGCGGCGCAGGGTGTGGAAGCACAGTCGGTGGCCAACTGCTACACCGCCATCGAGCAGGGCCTGGAAGTCATGCCCGTGCTGAACAAGATCGACCTGCCGCAGGCCGACCCGGACCGCGTCTGCGAGGAAATCGAGGAAATCATCGGTGTTGAAGCCATCGATTCGCCACAGTGCTCGGCCAAGACCGGCTTTGGTGTCGTCGATGTGCTGGAGGCGCTGATCGAGCGCATCCCGGCACCGGTGGGTGACCGTAGCGCACCGCTGCAGGCGCTGATTATCGACTCCTGGTTTGACAACTACCTGGGCGTGGTGTCGCTGGTGCGCGTCAAGCACGGCCGCGTGAAGAAGGGCGACAAGATCCTGGTCAAGAGCACCGGACAGAGCCATCTCGTCACCAGTGTCGGGGTCTTCAATCCCAAGCACAGCGAGACCGACGGTCTCCATGCCGGTGAAGTCGGCTTCGTCATTGCCGGCATCAAGAACATCTTCGGCGCTCCGGTTGGTGACACCCTGACCCTGGTCGGTACGCCTGACGTCGACATGCTGCCCGGCTTCAAGAAGGTCAAGCCGCAGGTCTACGCCGGTCTCTTTCCGATCACCTCGGATGACTACGAGCCCTTCCGCGATGCGCTCTCCAAGCTCACGCTCAATGACTCGGCGCTGTTCTTCGAACCGGAGTCGTCGGATGCGCTGGGCTTCGGCTTCCGCTGCGGCTTCCTCGGCATGCTGCACATGGAAATCGTGCAGGAGCGCCTGGAGCGCGAGTACAACCTGGATCTGCTGACCACGGCCCCGACCGTGATCTACGAGATCGTCACCAAGAAGGGCGACATTCTGCATGTCGACAACCCGTCGAAGCTGCCGGATACCGGCTCGGTCGAGGAGTTCCGCGAACCCATCGCCGAATGCCACATCCTGGTGCCGCCGGAATACCTCGGTGATGTCATCAAGCTGTGCCAGGAGCGTCGTGGTACCCAGAAGAGTCTCCTCTTCCACGGCAAGCAGGTGGCGCTGACCTATGACATCCCGATGGGTGAGGTCGTGCTCGATTTCTTCGACCGCCTGAAGTCCTGTTCGCGCGGCTATGCCTCGCTGGACTACGCCTTCGACCGCTTCGAGACCTCCAGCCTGGCGCGCGTCGACATTCTCATCAACGGTGAGCGTGTCGATGCCCTGGCGATGATCTGTCATACCGACAACGCGCGTTACCGCGGCATGGCCATCGTCGAGAAGATGAAAGAGCTGATCCCGCGCCAGATGTTCGATGTCGCGATCCAGGCCGCCATCGGCGCCCAGATCATCGCGCGTCAGACCGTCAAGGCCATGCGCAAGGACGTGCTCGCCAAGTGCTACGGTGGTGACGTCAGCCGCAAGCGCAAGCTGCTCGACAAGCAGAAGGAAGGCAAGAAGCGCATGAAGCAGGTCGGCAGCGTGGAGATCCCGCAGGATGCCTTCCTGGCGGTGCTCAAGGTCGATAAGTAAGCTGCTGCCGGATATGGCTGCCTGACCCGTCAGGCGAACGAGGAGTGCTGCATGGATATCGATTTTTCGCTGGTGCTGACCCTGGCCGTGCTCATCACCGGTGCGCTCTGGGCTTTTGACGCGCTGCTGCTCAGGCCCGGCCGCCGTCGCCGCCTGGACAAGGCGCGCAGCGAAGCCCGTCTGCAGGGCAGCGCGCTGCCGGCAGCGACCGAAGAACAGATCATGCGCGAGTCCGGTCTGTTCGAGATGGCGCACAGCTTCTTCCCGGTGCTGGCCATTGTCTGGGTGCTGCGCTCCTTCCTGGCCGAGCCGTTCACCATCCCCTCGGGGTCCATGCTGCCGTCGCTGCAGGTGGGTGATTACGTGCTGGTCAACAAGTTCGCGTACGGCCTGCGGCTGCCGGTACTGGGTACCGAGCTGCTGCCGGTGGGCAAGCCGGAACGGGGTGATGTCATGGTCTTCAAGGTGCCGCTTGACGAAAAGACCAACTACATCAAGCGCGTGATCGGCTTGCCGGGTGACCGCATTGAAAGCCGGGGTGAAGTGCTGTTCATCAATGGCGTCGAGGCACGGCGTGTGCTGGTGTCACAGGAGCCGGCCGTCGCTCCCTGGGAGCAGGTCTGGCAAGAGCAGCTCGGTCAGCGCCCCCACACCACGCGGGAAGAGATTGATAACAATCCCGCGGGCAGCGACTGGGCACTGACTGTGCCGGCCGGTCACTATTTCATGATGGGTGACAACCGCGACAACAGCAAAGACAGTCGCTTCTGGTGCTATGACCATGTCGGCATCACTGGCTGTGCGACCTCACCGGGTGACTCCGGCCAGCATCTCTGGGGCTTCATGCCGGAGCGCCTGATCGTGGGCAAGGCTTTCTATATCTGGATGCACAAGAAGCCGGGTCTGAACTGGCCGAGCTTTTCCCGTAACGGGGCGATCGAGTGACCGATGCACTGGCGCGGTTCCAGCGCGTTCTGGGCTATCAGTTCCGGGATGACAGCTGGTTGCGTCTGGCGCTGACCCATCGCAGTGTGTCCGGCAAGCGCAACAACGAGCGTCTTGAGTTTCTCGGGGATGCCCTGCTCAATTTCGTCATCGCCGATTGTCTTTATCTGCAGTTTCCGGACGAGAACGAAGGCCGCCTGTCACGTCTGCGTGCCACCCTGGTACGCGAGGAAAGCCTGGCGGTGATCGCCCGCGAGTGGAAACTCGGCGACTATCTGGTGATGGGCTCGGGCGAGCTCAAGAGCGGTGGCTACCGTCGCGATTCCATCCTGGCTGATGCCGTCGAGGCCGTGATCGGCGCCATGCACCATGATGGTGTCAGCATGCCGGAGATGCAGTCGCATATCCGGCGCTGGTATGGCGAGCGTCTGACCGGCATTGAGGCCGGCGACACCCTCAAGGATGCCAAGAGCCGTTTGCAGGAGTGGCTGCAGGGGCGCAAGCTGGCATTGCCGACGTATGAGGTGCTGAGCGTCACGGGCGAAGCCCATGAGCAATATTTCCGGGTGCGCTGCCTGCTGGGTGATCTGCCCGGTGCGGTTGGCGGCACCTTACAGACTGAAGGCGAGGGCGCCAGCCGGCGCATCGCCGAACAGCAGGCGGCGGCGACAGCCCTGGCCAGCCTGCTGCAACGCGTGGAGCAGAAATAAATGTCGGATGACCTGATCAATGCCTTTTTCGCCGGCGGCCCCGGCGCACAGACGGCACACCCGGCTGATTACCGCTGCGGCTACGTGTCCATCGTCGGCCGCCCCAATGTCGGCAAATCCACGCTGCTCAACCACATTCTCGGCCAGAAGCTCGCGATCACCTCGCGCAAGCCGCAGACCACACGCCACCGCATGCTCGGCATCGTCACCCGTGACAAGGTGCAGGCGATTTATGTCGATACCCCGGGCATTCATGGTGAGGAACGCAAGGCCATCAACCGTTACATGAATCGTGCCGCCACCTCGGCCCTGAAAGATGTCGATGTCGTGCTCTTCGTGGTCGATGCCCTCAAGTGGTCGCCGGATGACGAGCTGGTGCTGACCAAGCTGGAGAAGCTCAATCTGCCGGTGCTGCTGGTGATCAACAAGGTCGACACCGTGGAAGACAAGGCCGCGCTGCTGCCGCATATCGAAAAGCTGTCGCAGCGTCTGCCGTTCGCGGAAGTGGTGCCGGTGTCGGCGCTCAAGGGCCACAACCTGGACCGTCTGCACGAAGCCGTCGGTCAGCGCCTGCCGTTCTCGCCGCCGTTCTACGATGAAGACCAGATCACCGACCGCTCGCAGCGCTTCCTGGCGGCCGAGATGGTGCGCGAGAAGATCATGCGTCAGCTCGGTGAGGAAGTGCCGTACGAGCTCACCGTCGAGATCGAGGAGTTCAAGCAGGAAGGCAAGCTGCTGCGCATCTCGGCCTGCATTCTGGTCGAACGCGAAGGTCAGAAGAAAATCGTCATCGGCGATAACGGCCAGCGCCTCAAGCTGATCGGCACCGAGGCGCGTCTCGACATGGAAAAGCTCTTCGGCTCCAAGGTCTTCCTGTCGCTGTGGGTCAAGATCAAGGGCGGCTGGTCCGATGACGAACGCGCACTCAAGAGCCTGGGTTACGGCGATCTCTGAGGCGCTGCGGCGCGCGCGGGCGCAGCGCCATGCGTGAGCTGGCCTGGCAGCCTGCCTACCTCCTGCATGCCCGCGCTTACCGGGAAACCAGCGTGCTGGCCGAATGGTTCCTGCCCGGTCAGGGCCGGGTCGGCACCATCCTGCGGGGTGCGCGCCGCAAGGGCAAGACCGTCCCGGCCCCGTTTCATCCCTGGTTCATCCAGCTCGCTGGTGCAGGGGAGCTCAAGCAGATCGCCGGTATCGAGCCGGCTGGCCCCTCGCTGGGCCTCACCGGGGGGAGTCTGTTCTCGGGTCTCTATCTCAATGAACTGCTGGTCCGGCTGCTGCCGCGCGAGCTGCCGCAGCCGGAGCTTTTCATTGCCTATGCCGGCGCCCTGGGTGCGCTGAGCGAGCTGACCCCGGATGATGCCGCTGGTATCGAGCCGGTCCTGCGCCGCTTCGAGCGTCAGCTCCTCGAAGCCATGGGACAGACCGTGAGTAACAGTCATCAGGCTGATACGCACGAACCGCTGCAGCCGCCCCGTTATTACCAGTACTATCCCGAGCATGGCTGGCTGCCGGCCCGGGAAGGTCAGCGCGGTGCCTGTCTGGGCGCCGATATCCTGGCGGTCGGTCAGGATGATTTCTCGAATCCGGAGCGCCGACGCCTGGCCAAGGTGCTGTATCGTCTGGCGCTGGAGCCCTTGCTGGGCGGCAAGCCCTTGAAGAGCCGTGACCTGTTCGCCGCCCTGGCGCTGAGTCAGGAGCAGGCGGCGGCACCGGCCGGGACTGGCGTCATCGCGCCGGTCGACAGCAGTGATCAGGAGCAGTGAACGTGAAACCCCTTTATCTCGGTGTCAATATTGACCATGTCGCCACCCTGCGTCAGGCACGCGGTACCCGCTATCCGGAGCCGGTTTATGCGGCACTGATCGCGGAGGAGAACGGTGCTGACGGCATCACGGTGCATCCGCGCGAAGACGGCCGCCATATCCAGAAGCGTGATGTGCGCCTGCTGGCGCAGACCTTGCAGACGCGCATGAACCTGGAGATGGCCGTCACTGAGGACATGCTGGCCTTCGCCGAGGAGATCCGCCCGGCTCACATCTGTCTGGTGCCGGAAAAGCGCGAGGAACTGACCACCGAGGGCGGTCTTGATGTCGTCGGCGGCTTTGATCGTGTCAGCGCCGCCTGCCGTCGTCTCGGCAAGCTCGGCATGGATGTTTCGCTGTTCATTGATCCCGATCCGGCCCAGATCGACGCGGCCATCCGGGCCGGCGCGCCGACGATCGAGCTGCATACCGGCGCCTACGCCGAAGCCGAAGATCTCGGCGAGATCGAGGCTGAATTTGAGCGCATCCGGCTGGCCGCCGAATACGCCCATGGCAAGCTGGTGGTCAATGCCGGTCACGGCCTGCATTATCACAACACCCAGCGCATTGCCGCGCTGCCGCAGTTTCATGAGCTCAACATCGGTCATGCGCTGATCGCCCGTGCCGTGTTCAGCGGCCTCGCCGGTGCCGTACGCGAGATGAAGCAGCTGATGCAGGAAGCGCGTCGCCTGGGTGTCAGTTAAGGCCGGCTGGGGCAGGCTGCCGCGGTGGGGTAACGTTGTCTGCGTCAGACGGGCGCAGTGAACACAAGGAGAAGTGAAAACATGGACAGGATCAATATTCAGGGCGCCAGCGGCAGCACCTCGCGGCCTTTTGTGTTTACCGGCAGCGGGTCGGCGTATTTCCGCATCTGGATCGTCAACTGGTTGCTGACCTTGCTGACCCTGGGCGTCTATTCGGCCTGGGCGAAGGTGCGGCGGCTCAAGTATTTCCACCAGAGCACGACGCTGGCGGGTGCCGGCTTCGATTATCACGGCAAGCCGCTCGACATCCTCAAAGGTCGTGTCATCGGTCTGCTCGCGCTCCTGCTGGTCAGTCTGGTGCCGTTCGCCATCTTGCCGTTCCTGATCCTGCTGCCGATGCTCCTGCGCAGCGCCATGCGTTTCCGTCTGCACAACACCAGCTATCGTGGCCTGCGCTTCGGCTTCACCGGCACACCGCGCGGGGCCTACTTCGTGTTTCTGCTCGGCGCCTTGCTGATTCCGCTGTCGCTGGGCCTGCTGACGCCTTATTTCTACAAGAAAATGAAGGAGTATCAGCACGCCAACGCCCGCTATGGCACGGAGTATTTCATTTTCGACGCCACCACCAGCGCGTTCTACGGGCTCTACGCCAAGACCAGCCTGGTGATGATTGGCAGCATGGCCGCCATTGGCCTGTTTGCCGGCGGTTTGCTGCCCTCGCTCGACACCTTCCGGCAGTTTCTGCCTGACGCTGGAGAGATGATGGATCCGGCGCAGGCGGAAGCGTTCTTCATGCTGATCATGGTGCTGGTGATCGCTTTCAATATAGTCCTGATGCTGCTGATTGCGCCTTACTTCCAGTCGCGCAGTCAGAACCTGATCTGGGGCGGGACGCATCTCGGGCAGCATTTCATCCGCAGCCGGGTGCGCGCCCGTGGCCTGGCCTGGATCTATGTCAGCAACACCCTGCTGGTGCTGCTGACGCTCGGTTTCTTCGCCCCCTGGGCATCCGTGCGGCTGGCGCGCTATCGGGTCCAGTCGCTCAGCCTGCAGTCGTTCGCATCACTGGATGGCTTCCTGGCGGATCAGCAGGCGGACTCCGGTGCCCTGGGCCAGGAAACTGCCGAATGGTTCGATATCGATATCGGGCTGTGATCAGCGCCATCTACTTTGACGGGAAAAGTTCGCGCGCGCATGCCGTGACACTGACCATTGCCGATGGCCAGCTCCTGCTACAAGGGGAGGTATTTCGCGCGCTGCCGCTTGCTGAGGTCAGTTTCGGCGAGCGCCTTGGCGATGCGCCACGTCACATCGGGCTGCCGGAAGGGGCGTACTGCGCGGTCGCTGACCATGCCGGCGTCGAGTCCCTGCTGCAGGCGGCGGGGCGGCGTTCGCGCTGGGTTGACCGCGCTCAACGCAGCGCGGGCATGGCCCTGCTGGCCACGGCGCTGGTGGCCGGTGTCTTGTTTGCCGGCTGGAAATGGGGTTTGCCGGCAGTAGCCGAGTTGTCATCCCGGCTGATACCCGAGTCGGCGGTGGTGGCCCTGAGTGATCAGGCGCTGGAGCAGCTCGGTCCTCACATGCTGCGCCCCAGCCAGTTGCCGGCCCAGCAGCAGCAACGCCTGCGGGCCGGCTTTGAGCGACTGGGCGGCAAGCCGGGACAGTTGCTGTTCCGCGACAGTGACAGGGTCAACGCCTTTGCCTTGCCGGATGGCCGCATCGTGTTACTGGACCCGCTGGTGGCGCTGGCTGACAACGATGCTCAGGTGCTGGCGGTGCTGGCCCATGAACGCGGGCATGTCGCGGCCCGTCATGGCCTGCGCCTGATCATCCAGAGTTCCGTGATGGCGGGCGTGTTTTCGGCGCTGGTCGGCGATATCAGTACGCTGCTGGCGACGGCACCGGCCGTGCTGCTGCATGCGAGTTATTCCCGTGATTTCGAGCGCGAAGCCGATCAGTACGCGGCTCTGCAGCTGCGTGCAGCCGGCGCGTCGCCACAGGCGCTGGCTGACATGCTGGCGAAGCTGCAGGCGAATAGCGGAGGCGGGGATGGAAATGCTTTTCTGTCGTCACATCCGGCGCCGCGCGAGCGCATGGATGCCCTCAGACGCGCGGGCGGTGCGGACTGAGGCGTCTGCCGACAGGGCAGCCGCCTCAGCGCCGGTTCACGGCTGCAGCTGGATGGTGCCGTTGACGGCAATGCTCAGGCGTGACTCGCCACCAGCCATTTCCTGAGCCGGCATGGCATCGGCGGCTTCCGCTTTCATCATCATGGCCATCTGCGGACGGTAGACCGGGCCGCCCCCACTGCTGCCGACATTCATCTGCACCAGCTGATAGCCTTTGGAGCCCCAGGCCATACGCACGATATCGGCCTTCTTCCGGAAGGCTTCGATGGCCTCTATGGTCAGGGCTTTCTCGGCGGCCTGGCGTGTTTCTTCCGAAACCACGAAGTTCAGACCCTGCAGCTGCAGGTTTTCCTGCAGGCTGGCCAGCAGCTCGCCGGCCGCCTTGAAGTCGCGGGACTCGACATTCAGTTCGGCACGGCCACGCCAGCCTTCGAGCTTGTTGGTCTTGCCATACAGCGGCCAGCTGCGCTGATTGCCGGTTGCCACCTTGACGGTGGGCCAGGCCTTGGATTTTTGCAGGGCATCGTTCATGGCCAGGGTGAGGGCGCGTGACAGCTTGCCGGCGTCCTTTTCACTCAGTTCGACACTGAGGCTGGCGGTCAGCAGGTCATTCGGCAGCGTGCGAGAGACTTCAGTCTGAAAATCGACACGCCCCACAGGCTGCGCGGGCTCGTTCGTTGCGGCCCAGGCAACGCTGCTGACCAGAAAGGCGGCGGGCAGCAGCCAGGTAAATGTGCGGACCATGAGTATCTCCCTAGGGGGTCATTTTGACCCGTGCGTGTTGTGGGCAACCTCCGTAGAATACGCCGGTCGACGTTGGAGGATGACATGAACCGAACAAAAACAGGCCTGGCCCGCATCATCTTCTGGAGCCGCTGGCTGCAGCTGCCCATGTATCTCGGCCTGATCGTGGCGCTCGGCATCTATTCCTACAAGTTCATCGTCAAGCTTGCCGAGCTGGCCATGAACCTGCCGTCGCTGCACGAAGATGACATCCTGCTCAATGTGCTGTCGCTGATCGATGTGGTGATGATTGCCAATCTGCTGGTCATGGTCATCGTCGGCGGCTACGAGATCTTCGTCAGCCGTCTCGACATCACAGGTCATCCGGATCAGCCGGAGTGGCTGGCGCATGTCGATGCCGGCGTGCTCAAGGTCAAGCTCGGCATGGCACTCATCACGATTTCCTCAATCCATCTGCTGCGCAGCTTCATTGATGCCGGCAACCTCTCCGAGCACACGCTGCACTGGGAGGTCACCATTCATCTGGTGCTGGTGTTCTCGGCCGGCTTCATCGCGGCGACCGATTGGCTGATCCAGGTCAAGGCCAAGCAGCTGGCGAACGTGGAAAAGTCCGGACACTGATCCCTGCCTGCTCGCGGTGCTGGTCGCCTTTGAGCTTGGCTATCGCTTGATGACACAAAAATACTGTCCTTAAGGACAGTATTTTTGTTATTCTACTTCCGGTTCCGGAGGCGGTCATGTCTGATTCCCCAGTCGTCGTGCCTGAGCTTCCTCGCAAGGGGAGGGGGGCCACGCACAATCCTGACAATCGATTTTTCACCACCCGCAGCACGGCCGAAGATGATGGCTGGTGGCGTGCGCCTGAGCCGCTTCCCCCTCTGCAGACCACGGTCGGCATACAGCAAAGCCGCCGCATCATTTCCCGCAACCGCTCGCCTGACGTGCCTTTCGATCAGTCGATCAATCCCTATCAGGGCTGTGAGCATGGTTGCATTTACTGTTACGCACGACCCTCCCACGCCTATCTGGACCTTTCGCCGGGCCTCGATTTCGAAACGCGCCTGTTTGCCAAGCCGGAGGCGGCGACCTTGCTGCGTGCCGAGCTGGCACGGCCCGGTTATCAGGTCAGTGTGATCAACATCGGCGCCAATACCGATCCCTATCAGCCGATAGAGCGCGAATGGCGCATCACGCGGTCGTTATTGGAGGTCATGCGCGATACGCGACACCCGGTTACGCTGATCACCAAGAATGCGCTGGTGCTGCGCGATCTCGATCTGCTCGGCGAGCTGGCCTCGATGCAGCTGGTGCGTGTCATGGTATCGGTGACCACACTGGATGTCGGACTGGCCGGGATCATGGAGCCGCGCGCCTCGGCGCCGCATCGTCGTCTCAAGGCCATCGCCGGTCTGCGGGCCGCGGGCATTCCGGTCGGGGTGCTGATGGCGCCGGTGATTCCGTTCATCAATGATGCCGAGATCGAGCAGGTAGTGGCGGCGGTGGCGGAGGCGGGTGCCGACATGGCGGGCCATGTTCTGCTGCGCCTGCCGCATGAGTTGCGCGAGTTGTTCACGGCCTGGTTGCAGTCACATTTCCCGTTGCGTGCCGAGCGCGTGTTGAATGCCTTGCGGGCAAGCCGGGGCGGGCGCGAGAACGATCCCCGCTTCGGCTATCGCATGCGCGGGGAGGGAGTCTATGCCGATCTGCTGGCGCAACGCTTCCGCCAGGCAAGCCGGCGCTCAGGCCTTGATGGCCGGCGTGACGATCTGCGCTGCGATCTGTTCAGGCCACCCTGCGCCGACGGCCAGTGGCGGCTGTTCGACTGAGTCCTGACGGGTCAGCGCAGGTAGCGTGACTCGAAAACAGCCAGCGTGTTGCCGTCGCTGGACAGCAGTGTCAGCTGCTGGCCCTGCACCTGCCAGCGTGCGGTACGCTCCAGGGTAGCGATGAAGTCGCGCTCCTGCTCGCCCCCCTGGAGGCACATCATCAGGGTGCTGGCCAGCTTGCCGAAACCCAGCCGGTCGCCGGAGAGCGTGTAGCCTCCCATGATGCGGTTGCAGCCACCGGATCCGCTGACTTGTTGCTGCCCGGGATGCAGCAGCAGATGAGGTTCGCGCTGGCCATCCGGCACGTCAACCGGCTTGCCTGCCAGCGTGACCAGCTTCCAGTACGTGTTTTCCAGGCTGGCCGTGCTGGCAGCAGGGCATGTTGCCGATGCATCTGCCGACAGGAAGCGATCCACCTGCAGGGTTGCCCGGCCGGTGCTGCCGGCGGGCTCCAGGACACGACCCTCGACACGGATCAATACCGGAGCGCCCGGTGTCGGGCGGACATTGAGGTAGGCCGCCTGCAGGGCGCGATTGTCGCCGGCTTCAGCAACCGGATAGTGCCCGCCGGTGGCGCAGTCGACAAAGAGGGCGGCATCGGCCATGTAGGCATACTGGCCGGTCAGGATGGCGGCTGAATGGGATGGCCGGGCCATGGGTGTGGAGGCACAGGCGGAGAGAAATCCGGCAGTCAGCAGCAGGGCAATGACTGCCGGGTTTCCTGTGGTGGCGAACAGCATGTGGTGATCTCCAGGCCAGGGTGGGCTTACCCGATGGCCTGACTATCTCAGGGCAGGAGCGGGCTGTCGAGGCCGACGGTGACGCGCTGGCCGTCGCTGAGCAGCGGTCGTTTGATCAGCGAGGGTTTGGCCACGATGAGCGCAACCAGACTCTCGGGATCAGCGGCCTGGGCCTGGCTGTCGGCATCCAGTTGACGCCAGGTGGTGCCGCGACGATTGACCAGGGCATCCGCACCCAGCGCCGCCAGCCAGGCACGAACCTGTTCTGGCGTCGGCGCGGCTTTCTTGAAGTCCTGGAAAGCATAGGCAACACCCGCCGCGTCGAGGCGGGTGAAGGCCTTCTTCATGCTGTCGCAGGCTTTGATACCGTGGATCGTCAGCGCCATGGTTCAGCCCAGCAAGCCGTTGTCACGCAACAGGGCGAGCGCCTGCTCGGCGGCCTCGGCATTGCCCTTAGCGAGTGCCACCGGGGCAATCGCTGTACCACTGGCGGAGACGACGCCGCGGATGCGCAGGCTGCGCTCGCCAACAACCTCGTCAGCCACGATCACCAGCAGCCCGGCGCCTTGCAGGGCTGCAATCGCGGCGTCCTGCCCGGCATCGACCACGACCGGCAGCGTGCCAGCCTGGAACAGCACGCGCTCGACCAGTTCGGCCAGGGTGCGGGCGTCACTGGCTTCAACCACCAGGCGGAGGCCGGGGTGGCCGAGACGGCCGGCACGGGCGGCGGCGGTCACGGCCGGCAGCTGTTCGATGTCGCTGAGCGTATCGGCGGCTTCCTGGATCATGCCGGCACCAACGGTGACGTTGCTCAGGCGGTCAATCACGATCAGGCTGCCGGTGGCCTTGCAGCTGGCGTAGCTGTCAAAGGCGGCAGCCTTGGTCAGCTGCACGCGGCAGAGTGCGATACCGTTCAGCGGGACTTCAGTGGCGGCACGCTTTTCCAGCGAGTTGACATCGATCTGATGAACGATCTCGGTGACCTGGCCGCTGGTGAACGTGGTGCCGAGCTTGAAATCGTAGGTCTTGCCCAGTTTCAGCGGTTGTTCATGCATCCACACGACATGGGCGAGGAAGGCATGACCCATGGTCAGGTCGTCGTGGGCGGCCACGATCATGTCACCGCGCGAGATATCGATCTCATCGTTGAGCGTGAGCGTGATGGCCTGACCCGGATGAGCCTCAGGCAGTTCGCCTTCCCACACCACGATGGATTTGATGGTCGAGGTCTTGCCGGAGGGCAGGGCCTTCACCGCCATGCCGGGCTTTACGGTGCCGGCGGCCAGCGTGCCGCAGAAGCCACGGAAGTCGAGGTTGGGACGATTCACGTACTGTACCGGCAGACGCAGCTTGTCGAGGGCCACATCGCGCTGGATCGGCAGGGTGTCCATCAGTTCCAGCAGCGGTGTGCCGGTGTACCAGGGCATCTTCTCGCTCTGATGCACGACGTTCTCGCCCTTGAGCGCCGACATCGGGACGTAGTGGATGTCCGGCACATTGAGACCCGCGGCGAAGGCCGCGTATTCAGCCTTGATCTCGTGGTAACGGGCTTCACTGAAGCCGACCAGGTCCATCTTGTTGATGGCGATGACGAAGTGGCGAATGCCCAGCAGCGAGCAGATGAAGCTGTGGCGGCGGGTCTGCACCTGCACACCGTAGCGGGCATCAATCAGCAGAACGGCGACATCGGCGGTGGAGGCACCCGTGGCCATGTTGCGCGTGTACTGTTCGTGACCGGGGGTGTCGGCAATGATGTATTTGCGGCGATCAGTGGCGAAAAAGCGATAAGCCACGTCGATCGTGATGCCTTGTTCGCGTTCCGACTGAAGGCCGTCAACCAGCAGGGCAAGATCCACTTCCTCGCCGGTCGTGCCGTGCTTGACGCTGTCGCGGGTGATGGCGGCGAGCTGGTCTTCGAAGATCATCTTCGAGTCATGCAGCAAACGGCCGATCAGGGTCGACTTGCCGTCATCCACGCTGCCGCAGGTGATGAAGCGCAGCATGTCCTTGTGTTCATGCTGGTGCAGGTAGTCTTCGATGTTGTCGATGTGTTCAATGATCATTAGAAATAGCCTTCGCGTTTCTTCTTTTCCATCGAGCCCGACTCATCGTGGTCGATGGCGCGGCCGGAGCGTTCGGAGGTGCGGGTGACCAGCATCTCCTGGATAATTTCCGGCAGGGTGGCGGCGTCTGATTCGACCGCGCCGGTCAGCGGATAGCAGCCCAGTGTGCGGAAGCGCACATTTTTCATCATCGGCACTTCACCCGGACGCATCGGCAGGCGCTCGTCATCGACCATGATGAGCATGCCGTCACGTTCGACCACCGGACGCACGGCCGAGAAATACAGGGGGACGATCTCGATGTTCTCGAGATAGATGTATTGCCAGATGTCCAGCTCGGTCCAGTTCGAGAGCGGGAAGACGCGAATCGACTCGCCCTTGTTGATGCGGCCGTTGTACAGGTTCCACAGTTCCGGACGCTGCACTTTCGGGTCCCAGCGATGGTTCTTGTCGCGGAAGGAGTAGACACGCTCCTTGGCACGCGACTTCTCCTCATCGCGGCGGGCGCCGCCGAAAGCGGCATCAAAGCCGTACTTGTCCAGAGCCTGCTTGAGCGCCTGGGTTTTCATGACATCGGTGTACTTCGAGCTGCCATGGTCAAACGGATTGATGTTCGCCGCCAGCCCTTCGGGATTGGTGTGCGAGATCAGTTCCATGCCGGCTTCCTTCGCGATGCGGTCACGGAAGCTGATCATTTCCTTGAATTTCCACGTCGTGTTGACGTGCATCAGCGGGAAAGGCGGCTTGCCCGGCGCAAAGGCCTTGCGCGCCAGATGCAGCATCACGGACGAATCCTTGCCGATCGAATACATCATGACCGGGTTGTCGAACTCGGCGGCAACCTCGCGGATGATGTGAATGGACTCGGCCTCAAGTGCCTTGAGGTGAGTCATGCGGTGTTCGGGGAGCGACATGCGCGCGTGTCCTCTGTGAAAGCTCGTTATCGGAATCAGTCCGCGATGCGGAGCAGTTCGTTGATGCTGGTCTTGC
Source organism: uncultured Paraperlucidibaca sp. (assembly GCA_964511255.1). Taxonomy (GTDB): domain Bacteria; phylum Pseudomonadota; class Gammaproteobacteria; order Pseudomonadales; family Moraxellaceae; genus Perlucidibaca. The sequence goes on along the minus strand of CAZEEQ010000019.1, from coordinate 336 downwards.
TGCGGGTCTGGGCGTCGACCTTCTTGACGATAACGGCGCAGGTCAGGCTGTAGCGGCCATTGTCGCGCGGCAGCGAGCCGGCAACAACGACCGAGCCGGCCGGCACGCGACCGTAGCTGATTTCGCCGGTTTCGCGGTCGTAGATCGGGGTCGACTGGCCGATGAACACGCCCATCGACAGCACCGAACCTTCACCGATGATGACGCCTTCGACCACTTCCGAGCGGGCGCCGATGAAACAGTTGTCTTCGATGATGGTCGGATTGGCCTGCAGCGGCTCGAGCACGCCGCCGATGCCGACGCCGCCGGAGAGGTGCACGTTCTTGCCGATCTGCG
>CAZEEQ010000018.1:0-59607 GCA_964511255.1 uncultured Paraperlucidibaca sp. | reverse complement strand
GGAAGTCATCGTCCAGGTCGAGAAGGAAGAGCGCGGCAACAAGGGCGCCGCCCTGTCGACCTTCATCTCGCTGGCCGGCCGCTACCTCGTGCTGATGCCGAACAACCCGCGTGCCGGCGGCATTTCGCGCCGCATCGAAGGTGAAGAACGTCAGGAACTGAAAGACGCCCTCAACGCCATCAACATCCCCAATGACATGGGTGCGATTGTCCGCACGGCCGGTCTCGGTCGCAGCGCCGAAGAACTGCAGTGGGATCTCGATTACCTGATGACGCTGTGGACCGCAATCGGCCAGGCCGGCAAGGAAAAGTCCGCGCCGTTCCTGATCTATCAGGAATCCAACGTCATCATCCGCGCCGTACGCGACTACCTGCGCCAGGACATCAATGACGTCCTGATCGACAACGAAACCGCGTACAACGAAGCCATGGCTTTCGTGCAGCAGGTGATGCCGCACTACCAGAGCAAGATCAAGCTCTACAAGGACTCGGTCCCGCTGTTCAACCGCTACCAGATCGAAAGCCAGATCGAGACCGCTTTCCAGCGCGAAGTGAAGCTGCCGTCGGGCGGTTCGATCGTGATCGATCCGACCGAAGCCCTGGTGTCCATCGACATCAACTCCTCGCGCGCCACCAAGGGCAGCGATATCGAGGAAACGGCGCTCAACACCAATCTCGAAGCCGCCGACGAAATCGCCCGTCAGCTGCGCCTGCGTGACAGCGGCGGCCTGGTCGTCATCGATTTCATCGACATGACGCCGCCGAAGCATCAGCGCATGGTCGAAGACCGTCTGCGCGATGCCCTGGCGATGGACCGCGCCCGCATCCAGATCGGCCGCATTTCCAAGTTCGGCCTGCTGGAACTGTCGCGTCAGCGTCTGCGTCCGTCGCTGGAAGAAGCCACCGGCCTGGTCTGCCCGCGTTGCAACGGCACCGGCGTGATCCGTGATGTGCGCTCGCTGGCGCTGTCGATCATGCGCGTCATCGAAGAAGAAGTCCTCAAGGACCGCACCGCGCAGATCAATGCCTCGGTGCCGGTTTCGGTCGCCACCTTCCTGCTCAACGAAAAGCGCAAGACGCTGGCCGAACTGGAAGCGCGCAGCGAAGTCCGCATCCTGATCCTGCCGAATCCGCACATGGAAACCCCGCATTACGAAGTCACACGACTGCGTGATGACCAGGTTGAAGAAGGCGACGAAGACATCGCCAGCTTCAAGATGGTCGAGCGTATTCAGCCGCCCGCGCCGGAAATCGTGCTCGATGCCGTTGATGGTGATGCGCCCAAGCGTCAGATCGCTGCGGTGCGCAACATCCAGCCGGTCACCCAGGCACCGGCACCGCGCGAGTTGCAGCCGCGCGAAGAGCGCCCGCGTGAAAGCGCTCCGGCACCGGCCGCTGCTCAGCAGCAACCGGCACGCCCCCCGCGCAGTCAGGGCAACCGGGCTCAGGCACCGGCTCCCGTCGCTGCCCAGCCGGCTGGTTTCATGACCTGGCTGAAGGGCCTGTTCGGCATCAAGCCGGAACCGGTCGCGCCGGCACAGCCGGAACGTCGTCCGGGCCAGCGTCAGCCGCAAGGCAGCCAGACCCAGGGGCAAGGCCAGAACCGTGGTCGTGGTCAGGGCCAGGGTCAGAACCGCCAGGGCCGCGGCAACGAGCGCGGCGAACGTCGCCAGAACAATGAACTGCTCACGGCCGGTGGCCGCCCGCAGGCTGACAAGCCCGCCGAGACCACAGAGCGTCCGCCGCGTCCGCCGCGCCAGCCGCGTGCCGAGCGCAGCGAAGCCGGCAGCGATGCCCAGCCGCAGCCGCCGCGTGAGCGTCAGCCACGCCAGGAACGCGGACCACGCCCGGAACGCGCGCCGCGCGAAGCCGCAGCCGCGGTGGCTGTGACGGAAGTCGTTGCCGCCGAAGCCCTGGTTGCCGTCGAAGCCGTGGCAGGTGAAGTCGCCCATGTTGCGCCGGCCGCCACCGAAGGCAGCGAACCGCGTCGTCGTCGCAATCGCCACCCGGCCCGCCGCCAGCGCGGTCCGCGCGAACGCGACCCGCAGGTCCTGATCGATGCCGGCCTGCCGGTGCCCGCTGAACTGCTCCCTGCCAGCGACGCGCCGGCGTCGGAAGCTGCCAGCGAAGCCGCAGCTGCTGTGGCTGTGACGGAAGTCATTGCTGCGGCACCGGCTGCCGACACCACAGCTGTCGAGGCGCCTGTCGTTGACACGCAGGTTGTCGACGCAGAAACGGCTGTCCGCGAGACTCCGTCTGTGACCGACACGCCGGATGTCATCACGCCGGCACCGGCCGTCGAAGCCACCGCTGTCGAAGCTGCTGCGGCCGAAACTGCCGTTGCCGAAACCGCAGCTGCCGAAGTGCGGGAAATGACCGTCGAAACCACACCGGAAGTCGTGGTGGTGGCTGAACAGCCCGTCCGCGTGGAAGCCGTGATGGAAACCGTGCCGGAAGCCGTGATGGAAGTCACCGCCGCAGCGCCGGCGGAAAATGTGGCCGAGGCCGTTGCTGCCCCCGCTGACATGCCGGCTGAAGTGGCTGTTGAAGTGGCTCCGGTGGTGGTCGCCGAAGCACCTGCAGCGGCAGGCGAGAGCACGGCCGCGCTGACCGATGAAAGTGGCGCTCCGCGTCGCGCCTCCAACGACCCGCGCGTGCGTCGTCGTCTGCAGCGCGAAGAGGAAGCCCGCGCCAAGGCTGAGGCCCAGCAAAAAGCCGAGGAATCAGCTGCCGGCTGACTCCTGGCTGAGGTAACAGCCAAGGCATGAAAAAGCTGATCACACCTGAGATAAACCCTAGACGGAAACTGAGATAAATCCGGGATACAGCGGGACAGAACGGAAAATAGCGGGATGGAATCTTAAAAGCCGTTACAGATAGAGAAAACCGAAGGGCGTCAGAAATGGCGCCCTTTTTTCATCAGAACAGGCGCCCTTGCAGCCTGTCCTTCTCACGCCGACGGACACGGTCGACGATCTTATAAATAGCACGCACTGACAGCCTGTACGAGCGGGCCAGCTGGCCATGATTGTTCCCGTTGAAGGCGTTATAGATATCAAGGTCGCGGGCATGCAGCTTGAAGATGTAGTCCTTCGGGAAGCCGATCACCTGACCGCCCCAATGCTCGGCCATATGATTGGCGATGTTGGTCCCGATCTGCTCCGCCTTTTCGACAGGCACGCCAAACACCTGCAGCTCGGCAGCGACATGATCTGAGACATCGCTGAGCAGTTCATGGCGGACCTGCTCCATCGGGCTATTACTGCTCATAGACCCTCCCCATCACCTGGCCTTGCGCTTGTGGCGCGTGGCGTCCATGTACATGGCGGCGATCAGCTTGTGCAGCTGCTCGTCGGTACACCAGTCCACCTTGTCCACCTTGCAGATCCGCTTCGCCATGCCATCGGCATAAGCCCACGGGCGCTCAGCTTCGGCGAGTTGGGCTTCCAGCTTCTTGATCAGCTGCTCGCGGGTGGCAGGCGGATTCGGGCGGCGGCCGTGGCTGCGCTTGCTCACCACCTTGAAGCCAGTGGCCTTCATGCGGTCGACAAGCCGCTGCAGCTCCTTGTCCTTGAGCAGGCTGCTGCTGGTGCGGCCATCGCCGCCGGCTATGTCGGCCACCAGCGCGCGGTAGGTGTCGTCATCCAGCGCCAGCTCACGCCTGCCGACATGCACCAGGCGGATCAGGCGTGCGCGATCAGCAGGCATGTTCATGCGCAGTCCTCCCATGCCCGGACAGGGCCATGCTGCCGCCAGATGAAGCAGATGTGCTCCGCTGCGTGGCTGGCCTGCCAGCAAAGGCGACAGCGCAGAATCATCGTGCATCCGCATGTCTTGAACCTGGCTCTCATAATCCGTTCCTCTTCTGCTGCTCGCTCCAGTCCTGCTGCCGCAGCTGCTCGGCTTGTACGCCGTAGACATCCGGGCGCCCGGATCGGTACTGCACCGCCACCTGGTAGCGTTTGCAGAGCCGCAAGTACTCGTCTTCATCACGCGCCACACGGTCAGCCAGCGAGGTCACAGAAACCCCATCTGATGCGTGTTCTGGCGCGTACCCTTGAGCGGTAAGTTGTGCCGGGCAAAGAACTCCTTTCGGACTGCCAGCCATGCCTTGTACGGGTGATAGGCCCGCTCGCCGAATGGGTAGGCTGCGTCGATAGCCTTGGCGATCTTCTGCCGGTCCACTTCTCCTGCCTGGTGCTGCTCCAGCAGCACGCGCTGCATGACGCCCATGGCCTCATCGCGGCGGCTCATGACAGATGCTCCAGTGCCTGCGGCCTGGGCCCCGTGGCAACGCCATGGTTCAGCCGGGCCGACCGGCCGGCATCACGGCCAGCCCACGCGGCATCCTCGTCCTTGGCCTTCGCCTTGCGACGCTTCAGCGGGGAGGTCTTGAGGTCGGGGTATTTCTTGGCCATGTAGGCTTTAAGGATCTCGGCGTGTTCGTCGTCGGTACCGGAGAAGTCGGCCACCATGCGGTAGACCGCATCGATCCACCCGTTGGCGAACACGTCGGCACGTCGGCGCTTGGTCGCCAGCTTGCAGCGCTGCTGGGTCTCCAGGTAGGTCTTGCGGGCGTGCTGGAGCTGGCGCAACAGCACCTCGTAGGCGTAGACCGTCAGATCTGGCGCTGAGTCAACGCCGATCACCTTGAAACGCCAGCCATGCCAACTTTCGCTGATGATGATCTCGCAGCCGAACGCCTCGCCGCAGACCATGGCAAGGCGGGTTTTCCAGACTGGCGGCTCCTTTCTGGTCTCGGCGTCGATCATCGCCTCACGGGCTTCGCTGGCCTGGACATCCTGCAGATCGAGCTGGTGCTGATCCATAAGCTTGCGTGCCATGCGCAGCGCGATTTCGGCCTCGTTCGGGTTGTCCGACTTGGAGCGGGCCAGGCACTTCTTGACCTTCTCCAGAATGCGGTCACGTTCGGTGTCAGCCATGAGCGTGCTCCTGTGGGACCACATAGGTCGGCTGCTTCCAAAGCTCGCAGGCCAGACGCCTGATCTGGTCTGCCTCGTGTTCCATGCCCTTGTAGTGGAGACTCACCGAAATATTGTGCAGCTCGTTACCGATATCTCCCGGTGAGCGAGCGGTTGCCTTGGCTGGTGCCTGCCGGCATTGCTGGCACACGGAGTCCAGCGGAACGTGGTGCTCGCACTCAGGCATGTTCATAGCGCACCTCCGAGCCAGTGTTGGCTGCAAGATGCCGGGCCGCCTGCAGCTTTCTCGTGGCACCATCCAGGTGCTCGTGCGCTCGGTGAAGGGCACACTTGGCGTCATGCTCAGCCAGTTCAAGGGCATGCACCATTGCGGCTATGGCCGCATTTTCGCTATCCGCAATTGCCGACCAGGACGTGTACCGGCGCTCGCGCTGAACGCGGCCGTCGTCCCTAATCACCCACACCGAAGCCTCGGTATGGCGCTCAATCTGGATCAGCTCGACGTCCGGCTTCTGGCGCAGCCAGATCGCTTTCCACATGCAGCGCGGTGTGATGTCAGCCATGGCGAGCCTCGTCGTCATCAGGAAGATCGTCAGCCGGTTCGGTGGCTTCGATCTTGAGAGGGAACGGCTTGATGGCTTCCATAGCGGTGAACACCCCGACGCGGAACGCTGCCAGCTCTCTGCCTTTGAAGCTGAAGCTGTGGGTGCCAGCCTCTATGTTCAGTTCCTCGCCCTTGAAGCCCGCTTGATCCTTCAGAAACTCGATCTTTTGGGCATGCCACTGCACCAGCCCTTGGGCGATATCGGCTACGTCCTGGTCGTGGGTGGTTACGTCGATCTTGCTCATGTCACATCTCCATCGGGCCAAGGGCGTGGACCATCTACCATCTTTGTGAACAGGCCCGTCCCCAGTACGTTGAAACAGCGAAGTGTTGCCACCGCATCGAATCGCTCACCAGGCTGGATGTCGCGCATCGAACACACGATCTCGTAGTGGTCACCGGCATCGGCTAATGCCACGTCCTCGGTTATGAACCGAGGGAGAAGAATGTCTAAGAGCTTCCTAATTGACCGCATGTCACACCGCCGCAAGGTCGAGGGAGATGGGAGCCCACTGTTCCGAGTCGCCGATGCGCTCGTACACGCGGATGTAGCTGCTGGTGCCGGTGACCTGCAGGGCGTCGCTGATGGCGGTCATTGCACGCTGCCAGCGCTCGTCCTTGATGTCGTAGCGACGCAGTGCCAGCACGGCAGACGTGCGGATGTTGTTGGCACGGTCAACACGGAAGGTTTGGTTGACGATCACCTGCAACTCGGCAACACCGCTCTGCTCAGTCCAGTCGCGCAGGCACTCGTCGATCAGCTGCTTGGCTGCGAGCAGGCGCTCGTCGAAGGTGATGTTGTCCTGGACGGCGAGCAGCACCTTATAGCGGCCATCAAAGGACAGCAGCTGCACGTTGCCTTTCTTGCCGCCGAGCTTGGTGCCGTACTGTTCACCGGACAGCTGCACAAAGGCGCCGATGTCGGCGAAGGCTCGACCTTTGAAATGCGACAGTGCCGAGCGCACGACCTGGGCATGGTTCACCAGCTCCTTGACCAGGGCATCACGCGCCAGATCGATGGGCTTGATCTGAGTGATGGGCACCAGGTGGCCCTGGGCGTTCTGCATGTATTTCGATTCGGTATCGTTGCTCATGCTGTTTCTCCAGCGTCTGAGGTGGTTTTTTTGGGGCCGAGGCCGGTTTCGGCACGGAGTTGCTGCAGCCGTTCCTGCTGCTGGGCCCGGCTGAGTTCTTCGCGCTTCTGTTGTTGTGCTGCCTGGTGCTTCCGGTCGGTGTCGGTCTGATTCCGGCGGCTGTCCTCTTCCTTCTTCTCGGCGGCGGCTTCGGACTTGTTGCTCATGCCGACGACGATCTCGTAGAGATAGCCGTGGCCTTTCAGCGGCAGCGTCAGGCGAGCCCGAGCGGCCAGTACTTGCTCCAGCGCCGCCTGCCAGTAGGACATCGGCGCCGGCCAGGTGCGGCCACCACGGTCGAGCTGACCGGACTGGATGACTGGCAGCAGCTCGTTCAGCAGTGTGTTGACGCGGTCGAATGACAGCGCGCTCTTGGCTGGCCGAAACAGGCCCAGGTACTGCACCAGCAACCGCCCGATGGGCGTCATGCCCAAGGCGGTGTTGAGCGCCTGGGCCGCATCGTCATGGGCGACGGCGGCATCCAGGCTGCTGGTGGCGCCGCAAGCGGCGCAGCGGATCTTCATGTCAGTGCGCCACCGGGCCACGGATCAGCAACTGCGGGCGCAGATCCATGCGCTGCGGTGCGATCCAGATGATGTCCACGTCCTTCAGGCGGACACCGTGGCGGACTCGGCCCTCGGCCTCGACCACCACCATCAGCTTGGGGACGCCCGTGGTGAGCTGCTGTGCGTTCTCCGGAGAGACCTCAATCAGCGGCCGTTCGTGACTCAGTGCATCGGTGGTCAGCACCTTGACCTTGAGGGAGCGCAGGAAGCGCACAATCGTGGTCATGCGCTCGTGGCGCTCGCGGAATTCCTCGGTGAAGACAGAGCTGCGCGGCGGGTTGACGAGTTCGATCTGCATGTCACACCTCCCGGACCAGGTCGGCCGTGACCTTCGGGATACCGTAGGCAGCGGCCGCGTTGAGGGCTGCGGTCACGACATTGCCGACCGCCAGGGGATAGAGCAGCGAGAAGGTGCGCTGACCAGGGCGCTGCGTTGGGCCGCTGAGCTTGGTGCGCACAGCTTCGATGGCAGCGTCATCCATCACGTCGGCCAGATCCTTGTTGATGCACTTGAAGCGCGCCTGCAGGTAAGGCTTCAGCTCCTCGTCCAGGGGCGGCAGCGTCACCAGTTCGCAGCGCTGCACCACCTCACGCACCGCCGGGTCGCGCTCGTTCAGCTTCTGGCCCAGCTCGGGCTGGCCGATCAGGATGATGCTGAGCAGTGAGCGGAAGCCGTCCTTCAGCTCGTGGAAACGCTTGAGGTGCTTGAGCACCGGGATGGGGATCGAGTGAGCCTCCTCGATGAGGAGCACGTTGTTGTAGCCGGCGCGGGTGGATTCCCGAAGCGCCTGGTGGCACTGTTTGAAGCGGGTTTCAGGCGACTTGCTGACTTTCTCGTGCGGCGCCAGCGATCCCATGATGGCCTCGGCGATGTGACCGGCACGCAGGGTCTTGCCCTTCATGTCGTTGTCTTCCATCCCGATGATGTAGGGCTCGATCACACAGACGAGACCGCCATCACGGCTGATACGGTCGTGGAGGTCGTAGCGCAGGGTGGACTTGCCGCTGCCGGACTCGCCGACCACGGCCATGAAGCCGCCATCACGCGCCACGCTGTACATGGACTCGCGGACGTAGCGGATGGGCGCTGACAGATAGACCTCTTCGCTGGCGCGGACATCGCCAAAGAGGTCGCCAATGAGGCCGAACTGACGCCTGGCGACGGGGGTGAGTTTCTGCTTGCGGATGAGCATGACGGGTGTGTCCTCTTCGGTTTCAGGGGCTTCAAACTTCTGCGGCTTCGGTCGGCCGCTGGTGGTGGGTTTCGTGGCAACGGCGTCGAGATACAGGCGGGTCACTTCTTCGGCGGTGACATCCTGGTAGGCGCCGGCAATCACCTCGGGCGCCACACCTTCCCTGGCAAGGAAGTCCTCGAACTGCTTTTCCAGGCGCTCGCGTGGGATGGAGACCGGCCACCGCCCGTGGTTGAGCAACTGGGCCATCGTGGCCTCGCTGATGTCGGCATGGCGGGCCATGGCCGACTGGCGCAACTCCTTGCGCTGCAGGATCAATTTCAGACGCAGCATCACTGGCCTCCGACGACGCGCAAGGCGTGCTTCTTGGGTGTGGTCATGGCGCTGGCAATGGCGTCGATATCCGCCTCTTGCGCGCCGCTGGGGTAGTGCTCAACCAGCCAGGCGTAGCTCTCACTGGTCCAGTCCGGGACCAGATCGCGCAGACGCTTGGCGAGTTGAACGGTGTTGAGGGTCGGGGTCTCGACCTGGGGTGCCGCGATGTCCATGGCGGTGCCACGGCGCGGCATGTACTCGGGCAGCACCACATCGGTGACCGGTTTGTAGGGGTCGATGCGCCCGCCGAACGGCACGGCCTTTGCCTTGCGCGCAGCCGTAGCCTCGGCCTGTGTCGCGGTCTCGGTGACCAGCTGCTCCAGCACCTTGGCGTTGACCTCGCTGAGCGTCTCGGCATGGCGGCTGTAGCCGCCGCCGATCTCGACCGCGCCCACGAAGCCGTGGTCGTCCTCGGCCAGCCTGGGGATGACGTGGTACAGGTCTCGGCCATCCTCTCCGACCACCACGACCTGGGCGGACTCCTCGTCACGCCACGGGTTGCGGGTGACTAGCAGCTTCTCGCCGACCAAGACACCCGGCACGGTGGAGACGTCGTACTGCTGACTGCGGAACTGCACGCGCAGCTTGGTGTTGACCTTGCACTCGACCGGAGCGCTCACGGCCAGCTCCTGGCAAACGGCGACGGATGGCGCCAAGCGCAGCTCGTGTTGCCGAATGGTCATCCAGACGGCATAGCGGGTGCGGCCGGTGCGGGTGTGAATGCGGGTGGCGTTGTGGACGCGCATCCAGCGCCAGGCCAGCTCATTGATCTCCTCCAGCGAGCAGATCTTGTCGCGCAGGCGCAGGCCGGACTCGAACTCGCACTCGACGATGTTGTGCGCCTGCTCGACCTGACCCTTGGCGCGGGCGTTGCCGACCTTGTTGATCACGAGCTGGATGCTCAGCGCCTGGCAGAGGTTGCGAAACACGGCGCTGGTCATCGCGGCGCCGGGGTCAGTCATCATCACGAACGGCACGCCGTGGAACGGATCGTTCTCGCCGCGCTTCTGCATGGCGTTGATCATCACGTCGGCCAGGTTCTTGGCCGACTCCGCGCCCAGGACGTACTCGACATAGAGCGTGCCGCTGGTGTGGTCGGTGATGACGTAGCGCCACAGGCGTTGACGCTCGATGCGTTTGAAGTTCTGCGGCTTGTTCTTATAGAACTCAGCGACCGGCATCGGCTGCAGCGTGTTGTCCAGGTAGAACTGCGTGCTGAGTGACGCGTCAACCTGCCAGACATGGTTCGGGTGACGGCTCGCCAGCTCGACGGCCGGTGCCGGCTGCAGCAGCTGATCCGGGTGCAGGCGGTAGTGGTAAAGGCTGCGCCGGAGCGCGCTCTCGGACAGTGGCTTAACCTCGCCAGTGGCTGGGTTGAGCCACTCGGCTTTGATCAGGCCGTTGCTGCGCAGACGTTCCACGGCAGTGCGCAGGCTCGACATCTGCTTGCCATTCTTGCGGATCGACTCCATGAGCAGCGCCGAGATCAGGCGTGCCTCTTCCAGCGGAAGCTCCACCTGACCGGCATCGCTGCGGCGCTTGCGGGTATCACGCATGACGGTCTTCTGCAGCCGACGGTGCAGCGTCTGCATGGAGATGCCCAACTGCTGTGCGGCCTGCTCGTAGATCGCGGCCTTGGCGCCATGGGGCGCCAGGCGCGCGGCCTGACCGACCTGCACGAGCAGCTCGTTCTGGATATTATTGAGCTGCGCCATTTGCGTTCTCCACGCGGGCCCTGTCGAGGGCGGCGCGTACGGTGTCGTCAGCGTCATCGCGCAGGAAGGTCGGGGTGACACCGCCGGCCGTGATGTTGTGCTGCTCGCGCAGTTGCAGCAACGACAGCTCCACCTGGCTGATCGTGCGGTCGAGGAACAGCAGGTTGTCCTCGCGCTTGCCGGCGGCGACCAGCGCCTCGATGCCGGCGTGCAGCTCGGCGCGCACCGCAATCTCGGCCTTGTAAGCGACCTGCGTCAGCTCAGTGCGGATCTCGGTCATGGCCTCATCGATGGGCATCTCGGCGATGCGCTTCTGAGCCTTGAGCAGCGCGCGGGTGATGTCGTTGAGCTTCTGGTCCTTGGCGGCCAGCACTTCGCCCTGGGCTTCGTAGTCAGCCGACTTGTCGGCCAGCTTCTTCTGCAGCTCGGCCTTTTCCTTGTCGCACGTACTCACCAGCTCCTCGGCGATGTCTAGGAACGCGTCCTTGTCGCCAGCCTCTGCGGCGGCGATCAGCTCCTGCCGCCGGTCGCCATCCAGCCGGCGGAGCTGGCGCAGTTGGCGGTAGCCGATGCCCATGCGGGACATGCTCTCCAGCGCCTGTTCTCCGAAGGCGTTGAGGTTGGCGATGTCGAGGTCGACGGACTCGCGTGAGCGACCGAGCAGTTCACAGAACTCATCCCAGGTGCCGGAGAGAAACTGGTAACCGTTACCACTTTTTTGACCCTTCAGGGCCTTGTAGAGCTTGTTTTCCTTGACGTGGGCCAACTTGGAAGTGGTAACCGTTACCGAAAATTTGGCGAAGGCATCGGCCATCTGGGCCTGGCCGAGGAGCTGGTTCACCAGGTCGCGTTCGGCACCATAGGCGGCCTGAGCAGTGGCCATGACCTGCTGCGCTTGGTTCAGCGCGGCTTCATCAAGGGGGGCGTCCGGTGTCAGCGGTGTCGTGGGGGTGGCAGTACGGGCCATGTCGTTCTCCTGGTTAACGGGCGCCAGCGGCGATACGGGCGTTGGTTTCGTGGATGTGGGCCATGGCGCGCTCCATCTCATTTGCATGCGACTGCGCAATCTGCAGCGCGGCAATGCTGAGTGCGAAGCGACCATCCGGCAGGCGTTGAGCCAGCCCCTCGGCAATCAGGGTGTCGACGCTGAGGGTCACGGCGCTCGGTGGCAGACTGAGTTGCTCGCAAAGCTCCTTGTTGGAAATGCCGTTCAGTGTTCGACCCTTGAGGGCCTTGAGCACGCGCAGCACCTTGCGCGCAGAGGTGTAGGTATCACCGGCCATCGTCTTCTCCGAGATCAAGCTGAGGGGTGCTGTGTTGGGCCACGTTGCCGTGGTGCCAGACTAGGGATTCGAGGGCATTGCGGATGTCGGCCAACGTGGGATCGACCTCCTTGTCCCCTTTGTAGAAATCGAGCAGCGCGCCAGTGGCGGCAGTCAGAAGGCCCTGCAGCTGCTGGATGTCCTCAGCACCTGCAGCCCGGCCCTTGGGCATGGCGATCAGCAGGTAGCCCGATGACGCGGCCAGCCATTTGCTGAGGTAGTTGCAGCGGCAGATCAGCTCATAGGTCGGGATCAGGCAGACCGGCATGCGGCCGGTGCCCAGCCACTTGTAGAGCAGGTCAGCGCCCACGCCCATGAGGTCCGCGATGCGTTCAACGGACAGCTGATGGCGCTCGCGTGCGTAGTCCTTGCAGAGCACCAGGGCATGACGCAGTGAGGTGGGCTGAACGTGTTTCCAGTTGCGGCGGGTCATTGGAAATGCCCCCCGAAGCCGGCTTCCAAACAAATTCCGGTTTTCTGGATATGCAAAGCCGTTTCGGCGATGCCATGCTTTTGTTGTACATTCATCACGGAGCGGAACCATGACGGACACACAAGATGCGCTGGAACAAAGCAGGATCGCTTGTGGCGCAGCTGAAGGGCTGATGCAGTTGATGCAGTTGCTGGTGATGTCTCTGGTCCAATCAGGCCAGCTTGATCCCAGCGAATTCGCTGCTCATCTCGCAGCATGGAGTACAGAGCGCGCAGAGCCGGGTTCGATTGAGGAGTCGCAGACATGGCGGATGCTGTCGACGCTCGTGAAAGACCCTGACGCGCTGCTACGACGAGCAGCCTTCCGAGTTGTGCCTGGAGCCTCTGTGCATTGATTGCTGTGGTCTTGCCACAGCGCCGTGGCCACATGACATAGGTCATGACAACGGCGCTCAGGCTGCAGCCGAAGAAAGACAGCTGGCGATCTTCGCCGGGTCAATGATGGAGCCCTCCTTGAGGCCCAGCTTGACGGCGATGTTATGTGACTGACCGCGGACGCCCTTTTTGCGGCCGGCCAGAACCTCAAGAACCATGGGGTAGCTGAAGTTGTTGGCCGTCGCCCACTGTGCGATTGAGATACCGGTTTTCTCGAAGTCCTTACGGACTTGGGCAGGGGTTCGGAGCATGGGGCTCTCCTCCTGAAATGGTGGGGGTTAACAACGCATTCGCAGTGCGTTGGCGTAGTGATATTGGTACTCAAATGAGTACCTGTCAACATATTTTGAGGTATTCGTATGGGTATCGGCGGACGCCTTCGTGAAGAGCGGCTCAGGCTTGGGCTCAGCCAGGAAGAGTTTGGTGATGCCGGGGGTGTCAAGAAGCAGGCCCAGCTCAAGTACGAGAAGGATGAGCGCAGTCCTGATGGGGTCTATTTCAGTGCCGTCGCAGCAATCGGAGCCGATGTCAGATTCATCATTACAGGGCAGAGGGATTACGAACCGCCTGCGCCCTTATCGCGTGACGAGCAGGAGTTGCTCGGCCTATATCGCAGTGCGCCACTAGCCTTCCGCATGGCGGCAGCGGCAGCTCTTGCATCCGGAAGTGTGTCGACGCATGGAGAGCGATATCGCGGTGCAACTATTGGCTCTGTGAACCAGAAGCGCGGCACCAGTGTTCAGCAGAACTTCAATGGTCCAGTGGGCCAGGTTGTGCCAGGAGATAACAAAAAGGAGTCAGGGAAGAAATGAAGGTGACGCAAGAGTTCGATGGGCCAGTGACTCATGTGGCAGGCCGAGATATAAGAATTCGCAACTTTGTTGTGGTGCCGCCAGTCCAAGAAGCCATAACTGAGGCAGAGGAGCAACGACGCTTCTTTGAAAATACAGGGATTTCGTGTTGCAGGGATGCCCGTGAGTTCTATCTGACGGTTTTGAATGATGGTCGCTTTTCAGTCGACGAGTTGCGCCATGCAATTCGGCAGGGCTCTATCCGCTGGGAGTTTGGTGCAACCCAGCCCACTATCGTGATGCCGTGGACTGAACCCGTTTTTGCTTGGATGCTTTTCAGTTTCATGGGGCTGTATGCGCTGGTGATGGTGTTGGCGATCTTCATACGTTGGGACGATGTGGCTAACTGGGCGATGTTGCATGCCTTCCTGTTCGCGGTATTTTGCACCGCCATCATGGTGCTAGCTCAGAAATACATTTTGGAGCCTCGGCGTATCGCTATCCGGGTGCAAGACTGGATGGCCGGGAGAGGCGTTCGATGATAAAAATTTTACTGATTACCGCAGCTATTGTTCTCAGCGGCTGTGCTCATGTGGGTGAGCCCATAGACCAACAAGCCGTTGATCAAGTCATTGAAGGGAAGACAACGAAAGCAGAGCTTATCGGTCTTTTGGGGTCGCCGATGGTTGTGACGCGCAGCTCGGACAGCACTGAAGTGCTGGCTTGGTCACATGTCTCGATTGGAGCCTTTGGGTCTGGGTTCCGGCAGCAGACTTTTACAGCAACCATTGATGCTGCTGGAGTAGTAAAAAGCTATAGCAGCTCTGTCGTAAATCCACCGCAGTGACCCCCTGAAGTTTGGAACGCGTTCAAAAGACCCAACCCCAGCTACCCCGCCACCATGGCGGGGTAGTTCTTTATGGGGTGGGCAATGGCCGCCAATCAGAGTTCCAAGTCGCCACCGCGCGGCATCCGCAATCACAATCCCGGCAACATTGACCGCGTGCCTGGTGTGCGCTGGCAGGGTCAGGCCAGCAATCAGTCCAGTGACTCGCGCTTCGTGGTGTTTACGAGCCCCCGCTGGGGCATCCGCGCCATTGCCCGCGTGCTCATCACGTACCAGGACAAGCGTCGGGCGAAGGATGGCAGCCGCATTGACTCCGTGCAGGAGATCATCGACCGCTGGGCGCCGCCGCACGAGAACAACACCAGTGCCTATGCCAAAGAGGTCGCGAAAGCCCTCGGCAAAGCCGTGGGTGATGAGACTGTAGACGTCTACGACTACCACACCATGCGCGCGCTGGTGGTCGCCATCATCCGGCATGAGAACGGCAGTCAGCCCTACAGCAACGATGAGATCGAATCCGGTCTCGCGCTGGCCGGCATCACCCGCTACATGGGAGGTGCCGCGTGAACATCCGACTTCGACTGATCGAGAAGTGGCGCAAGGCCCACAGCTTCTGGAGTGTGCAACTGGCACTCGCCATCGCCCTCCTGGCCGGTCTGCAGGCTGAGGTGCTGCCTGCGTTTCAGGCGCAGCTCGACCCTATTACCTATGCCGTCATCAACGGCCTGCTCGCCCTGGTGCTTGTCATCGCCCGTGTCCTCCATCAGGGCCCGCCACCGCGCAGTGGGGGTGAGTCATGAGCTGGCTTCAGACCCCGCTGTTGCTGACACGCCTGCAGGCGGTCGGCTGGATCGCCGCCGCCGTGATGCTGGCGCTGGTAGCAGGCACCTGGACCGGCTACCGGGTTGGCCATGAGGGCGCCGCCGCCCAGGGAGAGGCGGCGCTCGCTCAGCTGAAGTTGCAGCACGCCCTGGACCGCGAGCTGGATGCCGCCGACTACGCCACCAGGCGTCAGGAAATGATGCTGGTGGCTTTCAAGCTGGCCGACGACCTGCAGGCAGCGCGTGATGCCCATGCCGCAGACAAGGCGGCCGCCAACGCGAGGATTTCCCATGTCACAACTCACTACCGGCCGGCTCTCGATGCGCCTGCTGTGCCTCTGCCTGCTTGTGTTTTTACCACTGGCTTTGTCCGCGTGTACGACGCGTCCATCGGTGTTCCCGAGCCCGTTGCCGCCGCTGATCCTGACGCCGGATCTGACGAAGCGCCCGGCGCCACCGATCCCACTGAGGAACTGGGTTCCGGTATCACTCAAGCCGACATCCTCCAGCACATCGGCGCCTACGGACAGCGCTGCCGCGACATCGAGTCGCAACTGAACACCGTGCTCGATGCCGTCGAGCGCCAGCAGGGAGAAGCGCAGTGATGGACATGAAGTTGCTGCTCCAGGCTGCCCAGATCCTGCTCCTGCTCTGGACGACCTGGTACGCCTGGTCAACGTCCAGACAGGCCGCCCGGCAGAACGAAGTCACCACGCTGGCCTCGGCCATTGCGGACGTCACGACTCGGGTCACCCGGCTTGAGCAGGATGTGCGGCACTTGCCTGACCAGGAGTTCGTCAGTCGGGTGGCCAGCGAGCTGGCCTCCATCCAGGCAAATGTGGAGGGGCTGAGGCGGGAGATCGGCCCTTTGGCCCATCAAATGGGGCTGCTGAACCAGTACCTGCTGAACCACAAGTGAGACGATGACATGAGCAAATACGCCGATTTCCTGCGCGAGGATCAGCGCCTGGCACTGCTCCGGCTGCTGGCCGAAATGCCGTCCTACCGCAGCAACAGCTCCGTGCTGGTCTCGGTCATGCGTACCTGGGGGCACGACATGTCCCGCGACCAGGTCAAGACCGAATTGACCTGGCTGGGCGAACAGGGACTGCTGAAGGTCGAGGACAATCTGGAGACCGTCCTGGTCGTTGCATTGACTGAGCGCGGTGCGGATGTCGCTGCTGGCCGAGTCACCCAGCCGGGCGTGAAACGTCCGGGTCCGGGCTGAGGGCCGCGACCATGGCCCGTAAATCCAGTATTTCCCGGCTCAAGCCGGACATCCGATCCCATATCGAGCGCCGACTGCGCGAGGATCGGCTCACCCTCGATGAGCTGATTGCTGATCTGCAGCAAACCTTCCCACAGGATGACAAGCCCAGCCGATCAGCGCTTGGGCGCTACAGCCAGCATTTCGACAAGCTGGCCGAGACGATGCGGCGTCAGGACGATATGGCCCGCCTACTGGTCTCCGAGTTGGGTGAAAACCCGGATGACAAGGCGGGTGCGCTACTGGTTCAGACCCTCACGGCGCTGACCTCGAATGCCACGCTGGCGATGCTGGCTGATGACGAGCCCGCCGATCCGGGCGATATCTGGAACCTTGCACGTTCGACCAAAGCGGCATTGGAGTCCAAGAAGCTGAGCCGCGAAGAACGTGCCCAGGTTACCCGCGAGGCCCGCGAGAAGCTGCTGGCTGAACAGGAGGCGCGCCTCGAAGAGCAGCGCGGTGCTGATGGCATGTCCGAGCAGCTCGAAGCCAAGATTCGCGGCATTCTCATGGGCAAATCCTGATGGCCGCCGTCGATGAATCGTCCAAGCCGCTCAGGGCCATCACGAAGCCGGTCCTGATCGACCTGCAGGCGACACTCGAAGAGCATGGCGTGGTTGTCCCGCAGGATCACATGGGGCTCTCTGCTGCCAATGAGGGAGTTTTCCTGCCCTACCAGAAGCGCTGGTTCGAGGACCAGGCGCCAATCATGATCGCGGAGAAGTCGCGCCGTACCGGTCTGACTTGGGCAGAAGCCGGCCGCAACGTCATCAACGCCGCCAAGCCGCGTGGCCGTGGTGGCTGCAACACGTTCTATGTGGGGTCGCGCCAGGAGATGGCGCTGGAGTACATCGCCGCCTGCGCGCTGTTCGCCAGGGCCTTCAACCAACTGGCCGATGCCGACGTCTACGAGCAGACCTTCTGGGACGATGGGAAGAAGGAAGAGATCCTCGTCTACATGATCCGTTTCCCGAAATCGGGACGGAAGATCCAGGCACTCAGCTCGCGTCCCAGCAACCTGCGCGGCCTGCAGGGTGATGTCGTCATCGACGAGGCCGCTTTCCATGAGTCCTTGGAAGAGCTGCTGAAGGCGGCATTGGCACTGACCATGTGGGGCAGCAAAGTGCGCCTGATCAGCACCCACAACGGTGTCGACAACCTGTTCAATCAGCTCATTCAAGATGCCCGTGAAGGCCGCAAGGACTACAGCATCCATCGCATCACCCTGGACGATGCCATCCGCGAGGGGCTCTACCAGCGCATCTGCTATGTCACCGGTCAGACCTGGTCGCCGGAGGCTGAGAAGAAGTGGCGCGATGACCTCTACAAGAACGCGCCCAACGCCGAGTGCGCCGCCGAGGAGTATGGCTGCGTGCCGCGCCGCTCCGGCGGCACCTATCTGAGCCGCGTGCTGATCGAGCAGGCCATGGTTGCCGACCACTCGATCCGCATCTACCGCTACCAGCCACCAGAGGGCTTTGAGTCCTGGACTCCGGCCCAGCGTGAGGCTGAGGTTGAAGCTTGGTGTCGCGAGAACCTGCTGCCGGAGCTGGCCCGCCTCAATCCCGAGCACCGCCATTCGTTCGGTGAAGACTTCGCGCGCATCGGCGACCTGTCGGCTTTCGTGCCGCTGGCCATCCTGCCCAACCTGCGCAAGCGCGCGCCGTTCGTGGTCGAGCTGCGCAACCTGACCTACGAGCAGCAGCGCCAGATCATGTTCTTCATCTGCGACCGCCTGCCGCGCCTCTCCGGCCTCGCGTTCGATGCCACCGGCAACGGCGGCTATCTGGCTGAGCAGGCAGCCCTGAGATACGGCAGCGGCCTGGTCGACCAGGTGCAGCTCAATGTGGCCTGGTACGCCATCTGGATGCCCAAGCTGAAGGCCGAGTTCGAGTCCTTCAACCTCGACCTGCCACGTCACCAGTCCGTGCTGGATGACCTGCTGCACATCAAGGTGGTCAACGGTATCCCCGGTATCGACAAGGGCCGCCAGAAGGATCTCGATGCCCAGGGCCCCGGTGGCGGCAAGCGCCATGGCGACATCGCGGTCGCTCTCGCCATGGCGAACCGCGCCGCCTACATGCAAGGCGGCGAAATTGATTTCACAGCACTCCCTAGCAAGCGCCAGGGCCATCACTCAGACGACGATGATGACGACGCCGAAGACGGCGCGCTGTCTCGCGGCTGCTGGTAAAGGAGCCGAACATGCAAACCAGAATCATTGACCCGCGCACGGGCCAGCCATTCAACTTGAACGAGCTGGAGACCCTGCAGACCGAGGACGACGCTCGCGTCGGCACCTGGTTACGTCGCCACCCGGACCACCCCAGTCAGGGCCTGACGCCGACACGCCTCGTCACCCTGATGCGTGAAGCCGAACAGGGCAACCTGACGGCCATGGCGGATCTGGCGGCCGACATGGAGGACAAGGACGCCCACATGATGTCGGAGCTGGCGAAGCGTCGCCGGGCGATCCTGACCATTCCCTGGTCTATCCAGGCTCCAGCCGATGCCACGCCGGAGGAGAAGGCGGACGCCGAGTGGATTGAGGAGCAGTTGCTGGCGGCGCCGTGGTTCGACCAGCTGTTGATCGACGCCACCGATGGCATCCTCAAGAGCTTCTCGGCCAGCGAGCTGGAGTGGACCTACGAGGGCGGCCAGCACCTGATCCAGGCGGTGCATCATCGCGACCAGGGTATGTTCCAGACCCACCCGGACAACCGCAATCAGTTGCGCTTGCGCGACGACACGGGCTATGGCCAGGCGCTGCGCCAGGCCGGCTGGTTCTGCCACGTCCATCGCAGTCGCTCGGGCTATCTGCACCGTGCCGGCCTGGCCGTGGTGTTGGCATGGCCGTTCCTGTTCAAGAACTACGCCCTGCGTGACCTGGCCGAGTTTCTGGAGATCTACGGTCTGCCGATTCGCCTGGGCAAGTATCCGTCCGGCGCCAGCCCTAAGGAGAAGGCCACGCTGCTACGCGCGGTCATGTCCATCGGACACAATGCCGGCGGCATCATTCCGCAGGGCATGGAGATCGACTTCAAGAACGCGGCGGCCGGCCAATCCGACCCGTTCATGGCCATGATCACCTGGTGTGAGAAGAGTCAGTCCAAGGCGATTGTGGGCGCGACCCTGACTTCCGGCGCCGACGGCAAGTCCAGCACCAACGCCCTGGGCAAAATCCACCAGGACGTCATGGACGACATCTGCATCTCGGATGCCCGTCAGGTCGCCGGCTCGGTCACCCGCGACATCATCTCTCCGCTGTACGCGTTGAATGGCCGCAGCTATCGCAACCCACGCCGTATCCCGCGCTTCCAGTTCGAGCTGGAGCAGGCCGAGGACATCAAGCTCTACGCTGACTCTCTGCCGGCACTGGCCGAGGTCATGGACATCCCGGCTGAGTGGGCGCACAACCGCCTGCAGATCCCGAGGCCGCAGGCTGGTGAGGCCGTGTTACGGCTTCGTCGGTCGGAGCTTGCGGCCCCGGCCGCAGCCAAATTCGCCGCGCTCAAGGCTGCCCCGGCCGACCAGCAAACCTATGCCGACCTCAACGCCGGCAGGCTGGCCACCGAGGCTCAGCCGGCCATCAATGCCTGGTTGCGGCGCATTGAGGAGCTGGCAGCACAGGCCGACTCGCTGCCGGCCCTGCAGGAGCTGATGCTGGCTGAGTTCGACGACCTGTCCGAAGACGACCTGGTCAAGGTCATGGAAACCGGCATGAGCGTGGCTCGTCTGGCAGGCATGGCTGAGGTGGCCGATGGCAGTTGACCTGCAGGGCGCATTCCGAAAGCCGTTCAAGGAGCAGCAGGCGTTCTTCCGGCGCAAGCTGGCGCTGCCCAGCGAACGCTGGGATGACATTCAGCGGGATCAGCACGACAAGGCATTCATCGTGGCCGGGGCCACCAAGGCCGACCTGGTCGCCGACCTGAAGGGTTCGGTCCAGAAGGCCATCGATGAGGGCAAGAGCATCCAGTGGTTCCGTGAGCAGTTCGGCCAGATCGTGCAGAAGCATGGCTGGGCCGACTGGACGGGCTCCAGCACGCCCGCCGGCGTAGCCTGGCGCACCCGGACGATCTACACCACCAACCTCAAGACCTCCTACGCCGCCGGCCGGTGGGCGCAGATGACCGATCCGGACGTGCTCAAGGCACGACCGTACTGGCGGTACCGGCACCGCACCATCGAGAACCCACGGCTGGAGCACAAGTCATGGAATGACCTGGTGCTGCCGGCCATGCACCCCTGGTTCACCACGCACTGGGCGCCCAACGGCTTCGGCTGTAACTGCGGGATTGATGCCATCAACGGCCGCCAGCTGGCAGCGATGGGCAAATCCGGGCCGGACTCGCCACCGAATGACGGCACCTACGACTACACCGTGCCCAGCACCGGCGAGGTCGTGACGTTGCCCAAGGGCATCCAGTACGGCTGGGACTATGCACCCGGCCGCTCAGCTGCCCAGGACGCCCTGCAGGCGCGCATGGGTCGGCTCGATGGCCTTGATGCCGAGATATCCCGCCTGCATGTGCGCAGCCTGGTGCGCTCGGATGTCTTCCGGCGCTTCTTCAACGGCCAGATCCAGGGCGAGTTCCCGCTCGGTGTGCTGCCGGAAGCGACTCAGGCCGACCTCAAGCTGCCGTCGCCCGTGGTCATGACGTCCCAGGAGCGCCTTGCCAGCCACCTGCAGGACTTTCCGGCCATCGGCCTCGATGACTACCAGCTGATCCAGCAGATCCTCGATGCCGGCGCGCTGGTCGAGATTGAGGGCCAGCGTGTCATCGAGCTGGTGATTGAGGGTGTGCGCTACCAGGCATTCCTGGAGCAAGTCGAGGGTCGCCTGCAGGTGACGCTGATGAAGCGCGAGGACTGACATGAACCGGATCATGCTCAACTTCAGCCTCCAGCCCGGACAGGATGCCCTGGATGCGCTATTGCGCGCGGCCAATGACCTGACGCCGGCCTACAAGGACATCGGCGAGTACATGGTGCCGGCGACGCAACGTCGTTTCGAGACCGGCACCGCTCCGGACGGGTCAAAGTGGGCACCGAACTCAAAGCTGACCCTGGCTCGCAAGAAGGGCAACAAGCCAGGCATCGGCGAGACCCGTTCGCTGTCGACACAGATCCACTACGAGGCATCCCCGGACAGCCTCATCCTCGGCAGCTCAATGGAGTACGCCGGCACGTTCCACTTCGGCGCGCTCATGGGGGCGTTCGGTCGCTACTACCAGCTCAGTCGTCGCACTAAGTTCGCCGAGGGCGACTTCCGGCGTGAGGCCGGCTCCAAGAAAGGCCATCCGATCCCCTGGGGCAACATCCCTGGTCGTGAATTCCTCGGGGTGAGTGCTGAGGAGCAGGTTGAATCGCTGGCCATCCTCGCGGATCACTTCCAGCCCGGCGCAGGTGGCTGACAGCCGCCACACAAGACAGCCCCGCAGCGTGCCTCTGAGCGCCAAAGCGCGGGCGTAGGGCCTCGTAGCGTCCTTCGATGGCTGTAAAGCCTTTATAAAGCCGTGCGGCTGGCATCCAGACCGCAGGTCAGCGCTGACAGCGCATCAGGTGCAACCCCAGCGCCGAAAGTTATGAACGCGTTCAAAATACATCCCGCCGCCGCCTGCCCAGACTGGCGGTATGAAAAAGACCACTGCCCTTAAATCTGCCATCGCGGCCTGCACGTTCCAGCTCAAGGCTGGTGAGACGCGCATCCAGCTGTTCCCCGATGGCAA
Organism: uncultured Paraperlucidibaca sp.; assembly: GCA_964511255.1. Taxonomy (GTDB): domain Bacteria; phylum Pseudomonadota; class Gammaproteobacteria; order Pseudomonadales; family Moraxellaceae; genus Perlucidibaca. The sequence continues at coordinate 37,435 of CAZEEQ010000018.1, read as the reverse complement.
GTTCCAGGCGCTCGACGGCCGCCCTGGCGATGTGCCGGGCGGATTCTGGCTCATGGACCAGGCTGCTGCCGATCAGGTCATCGCTGCCGCCCGCGCTCGCCAGAATGACTACGTCGTCGACTACGAGCACCAGACCCTGCTCTCGGCCGAGAACGGCCAGCCTGCACCGGCCGCCGGCTGGCTGAAAGGCACCGAGTTCGAGTACGTCCCCGGCGAGGGCTTCTTCGCCAACAACCCTGACTGGACGACCAAGGCCGCTGGCTTCCTCGACGCCGACGAGTACCGCTACTTCAGCCCTGTCTTCCATTACGACCCAGCGACCGGCCGCGTGCAGCACTTCTACCACGGCGCCCTCACCAACGACCCGGGTCTGGATAGCATGGCTGCAGTGGTCGCCGCCCTCAAGCACCAGAGCACCACCGAAACATCCCCCGATACCACCGGAGAAATCCCCATGAACAAGTTGCTGCAGCAGTTGCTCGCGGCCATTGGCATCGAGGTCACCGATGCCGAGCTGGCTGACGAGACCAAGTTGAAGGCGCTGGTCGACCAGGCCGTTGTCCAGGTCGGCGAGCAGAAGACCAAGGCCACGACTGCCGAAGGCGAAGTCGCCGCTCTGAAGGCGTCCGGCGGCAAGGTCGACCTCACCAAGTACGTCCCCATTGCCCTGGCCGAAAGCCTGCGCGACCAGGTTGCCGCCCTCAAGGCCGGCTCCGATGTCACCCAGCTCGACCAGCTGATCGGCGACGCCCGCAAGGATGGTCGCCTGGTCGAAGCCGAAGAGGACTGGGCACGCGCCGTGGCCAAGGAAAACGGCTTCGCCGCGCTCAAGGGCCTGCTGGACAAGCGTCCGCCGGTTGCTGCGCTCAAGGGCCTGCAGACCACGGAAACACCGCCTCAGAAGAAGACCCCTGAGGGCGACGGCCTGACCGCCGATGACCTCGCTGTCTGCAAGAACTTTGGCATCGACCCCGAAGACTTCAAGAAGAGCCGCTCGGCTTAAGCCGGGTAGACCCCAGTAACCAGGAGCCACGACATGACTGCCCTGACCCAGAACCGCAACACGCCCCGCAAGGCCGGTGTCGATCACAACGACCCGGTGGCGGCTGCCACCAAGATCTACCAGGGCGGCATCGTCTGCCTGAACGCCGCCGGCAATGCCGTGCCCGGCGCCACGGCGACCACGCTGATCGCTCGTGGCCGTTCGCTGGCCTATGTCGACAACTCGGACGGTCTCGCTGGCGATCTCGGCGTGCCGACCGAAGCCGGCATCTTCCGCTTCACCAACGACGGCTCCATCAACCGCACCCACATCGGCAAGACCGCCTACATCGTGGACGACCAGACGGTGGCCGCCACCGATGGCACCGGCACGCGCAGCGTGGCCGGTCGTATCGATGACGTGGACGCCTCCGGCGTCTGGGTCGAAATCGGCCGCTAAGCGGCCCAACGCCATACGTCCAGGAGACAGGCAAATGATCATCAACAGCGCCAACCTCAGCCGCTTGGCCGTCGCGGTCAAGACGGTCTACAACACCGGCTTTCGTGGTGCCGCCCCGCTGTGGCAGAAAGTCGCCACCAAGGTGCCGTCCACCACGGGCACCGAGGAATACGACTGGCTGGGCCAGTTCCCCCGCCTGCGCGAGTGGATCGGTGACCGCCAGATCAAGAACCTTTCCGAGCACGGCTACAGCATCAAGAACAAGCCGTTCGAGTCCACTGTCGCCATTCCTCGTGCCGCCATCGAAGACGACACCTACGGGGTCTACAACCCGTTGTTTGAAGAAATGGGTTACGCCGCAGCCACGCATCCCGACGAGCTGGTCTTCGGTTTGCTGGCCGCAGCCTTCACCACGAAGTGCTACGACAAGCAGTTCTTCTGTGACACCGATCATCCGGTCGGCAACGAAACCGATGGCATGACGTCGGTCAGCAACATGCAGTCCGGCGGCGGTGATGCCTGGTTCCTGCTCGATGTGAGCCGCCCGCTGAAGCCGCTGATCTTCCAGAGTCGCAAGGACTACAACCTGGCCGCCATGACCAAGGAAGAAGACGAGAGCGTGTTCATGCGGGCTGAGTACCGCTATGGCGTGGACACTCGCGGCAATGCTGGCTTTGGCTTCTGGCAGCAGGCGTTTGGCTCCAAGGCCACGCTGGATGCCACTAACTTCGAGGCCGCACGCGCCGCGATGGAGCGCTTCAAGTCCGATGAAGGCCGCGCGCTGCGCGTCAAGCCGACCCTGCTGGTGTGCGGGCCGTCCAACCGTGCGGCCGCCCAGGCTGTGGTCGGTACCCGGACCCTCGCCGGTGGCGGTGACAACCCGAACTACCAGGCGGTCGAGATCCTGGTGGTGCCCGAACTGGGCTGAGCACTCAGCACCTGAAATGCCTGACCCGGTCACCGGGTCAGGCTGACCTTCTCAATCCGAGGACATGCCATGGCTATCCTGATCATCAAGAGCAGTGCCCATGACGGCTATCGCCGTGCTGGTGTGGCGCTGGCGCGCGGCGAAAACCGTTTGCCGCTGGAGAACTTCACCCAGGACCAGATCACGGCCCTGGAAAACGACCCGCATCTGTTCGTGGCTGTCGAGGCTGACAGTGCCGGCAGTGCCGGCAGTGCCAACTCCGGTGCGAAACCCGAAGAGTCGGCCTCGACTGTCATCCCGGCGCCGGCATCGATCCTCGGGCATGCCGAGACCCTGAACGGCTCCTCGACGCTGCCGGCGCTGATCGAGATCGGTACCGAGCAGGTGCAGCTGGGCGACATCGTGCGCATCGCCTTTGATCAGTCCGAACTCGATGTCGCGTCCTGGAACGCCCTCGATGACGCTGATCGTGATGCCCGTCTGCAGGCGGTGATCGACATCGCTCGCACGGCCGTTGCGGCCGGCGGCGCTCCGGCTCCGGCTGCTGCAGCGGCCCCGCAGTTGTCCCCGACGGCCGTCAAGGCCACGACCACGCGTCGTCAGTCGAAGGCGAAGTAAGCCATGGCCTACGCATCGCACCAGGACATGATCGAGCGGTTTGGTGAGCAGGAGCTGATCCGGCTCACCGACCGCGACGGCGAAGCCGGGGCCATCGTGGCTTCGGTGCTGGATCGTGCCCTGGCCGATGCCGGCGCCATCATCGACGCCCACCTGCAGAGTGCTGGCTACCCGCTGCCGATGTCCGGCCAGGTCGATTTGCTGACCAGCATCGCTGTGGATCTGGCGCGGCCGCGCCTCTATGACGAAAACCCGACCGAGGCTGTCCTGGGGCGCGAGAAGAACGCCATGGGCCTGCTGAGCCGGATCGCCTCTGGCGCGCTGAAGTTGGGCTTGCCGCCGGCCGAGACGCCGGCCACCAGCGACGAGGCCGTGATGGAGTCCGCTGGCTCAGTCTGGGCGCGTGGCAGCAGCAAGGGGTTCATCTGATGAGTCTCGTCGCCGCCACCATCGCGCGCCTGAAAGCGCTGCGTGATGACCAGGCCAAGCCGGTCTATCTCGACGTCTTCGGTGCTATCGAGCTGGCCGGGATCATTGACCAGGGCAACCCCCAGCGCGACCGCACGGCTTATGTCGTGCTCAACAGGGAAATGCCTGATGAGGCGACCGCCGGCTCCGGCCCGACTGTCCAGCGGGTAGTGCTTGATGTCGTGGTGGTCACTGCCCTCAAGGCGACGAACTCGGCCCTGGGCACCAATACCGCGCTGGATGACATCCGCCTGGCGCTCCGCGCTGCGCTTTTCGACTGGACGCCGGACGCTGATGCCAGTGAACCCTACACCTTGGGAGGCGGCCAGATCCTGACCTTCCGTAACGGCTGGATCTACTGGGCGGACACCTTCCGCTCTGACATCTACATCTAGGAGTGACGACCATGTCTCGCAAGAGCCGCATCAAACTGCTTCATTTCCTGCCGGAGATCACCTACGGCGTGGATGCCATCGCGGCCGCCCTCGCTGCGGAAGAGCCTGTTTTCAGCGTCCATGGCTACGACTTCAGCGTGACCGACCCGCTGACCGGTGAAGACATTCAGCTGAACTACGACGACGGTGAGATGGGCAACAAGGGCTTCGTGCTCGCCGGCAACCACGTCAAGATCGGCTTCAAGATCTATGCCACGGGCGCTGGTATCACCGCCGCCACCGTACCCGTCTTTGATGCCCTGTTGCTGGGTTGCCTGCGCAAGAAGGCGGTTGCTGCCAACGTGGTCTACAGCCTGGATCAGGCCAGCGTCGGATCGAACACCTTCTACTTCCACGAGGACGGCACTCAGCACGTCCTGCGCGGCGCGCGTGGCAGTCTGAAGATTGGCATGACCGCAAAGGGCTTGCCGTATCTGGAATTCACCATCATGGGCCTCTACGTGCCGCCCACGGCCGCCCTGAAGCTGCCCACCGACTTCGACGGCTGGCTCAAGCCTAAGCCGGTCGGTGTCGAGCACACCAGCTGCCTGTTCGATGGTTCGCCCATGAAGCTGATCTCCATGGAGTACGACCAGGGCAACAAGCTGGTCTACGAGGAGTACGTGGGGCATCAGGAGATCCTCATCACCGATATCGAGCCCAAGGCCAAGCTGGTCCTAGAGGCTCCGGCGCTGGGTGTCTTCGACCCATTCGCGGGCGCGCTGCTGGAGGCCGATCACTCCTTCTCGATCAGCCATTGCGCCTCGCCGCAGCTCTTCCGCTGGGCGACCGACCGTCTGCAGATGGGCCGCCCGAAGTACGGCGACCGCAACGGCACCATCACCTACGAAATCGACATCACGCCCAAGGGCGAAGCCGACCAGATCATCACCGGCTGATGTAGCCAGGGCCAGGAGACAAAGACATGCAGCTGAAGATTGCGGATTCCGTGTGGTGGCCGGTGGTCATCGAAGTGCCGGTCGATGGCGGCAAGGTGCAGCGCCTGGAGGTCGAGGGCAAATACCGCCTCTACCTCGATCAGGATTATGCCGAGCTGATGAAGCGGCCGCAGGGTGAACTACTGGCCGAGGCGTTGCTGGACTGGCGTGTCATCAAGGATGAGGCCGACCAGCCGTTGCCGTTCACGCCGGAGAGCCTCGCCCAGTTGATCAAGATTCGCTGGGCCCTGCGCGGCTTCGTCGATGGCTTCATCAACCTCCACAACGGCGCTGGCCGAAAAAACTGATCGAGGTCGCGGAGGCGCTGGGCGCTCCGGGGCCGACAGACGAGGACATCGAGGAGCTGCGGCGTGATGCCGCTGACTCCGGCATGGAGCCCGCCGAGATCGCCCGCATGGTCCGTGAGCACTTCGAGCCAGAGCCGGTCGAAGTACTCCGGCCCAACCTGGACACGGTGCGCTGGTTTGCCGAGGTGTCCGGGCTGATGCAATCGAAGATGGCGCCCACCGGGAGACTGATCTACCTGGGCGCCGACTGGACACAGATCGAGTCTCGCCGCCGGCTCAGCAGGCGGCGCGTGACGCCGGAAATGATCGAGGGACTGGACATCATGGCTGCCGCCTATTGCCAGTCCCTCAACAAGAGATCGCCATGAAAGACCTGGTGCTTGCATTCAAGATCACCGCCGACAGCAAGGAGCTGAAGGCCGAGTCGGCGGCGTCCAGCGTCGAGCTGGACAAGCTCGGTGCCACGGCGACTGAAACCGCCTCGGCGCTGAATGCCACCAGTGCGGCCGCTGATCGGCTGGCCAGCGAGTCCAAGCAGGCGGCCGTCGGGGCTCAAGCGTTGGCGCAAAGCAGCGCCCAGGTCACTGCGGCCGCCACGGCCGAGGCGGCCGCGCATCAGCGCCGCACGCAGGAAGCCGCGCGCTATGGCATGACGCTGGGCCAGTACCAGCAGGCTCAGCGCCAGTTACCGATGCAGATCACTGACGTGGTGACCAGCCTGTCCAGTGGCATGCCGGTCTACATGGTGGCCATTCAACAGGGCGGCCAGTTGCGCGACTCCTATGGTGGTGTCGGCAATGCGGCCCGTGCTCTCTCCGGCATCATCAAACCGATGTACTTGGGCATCGGTGCTGGCGTGGGCGTGGTCGCCGCATTGGGTATGGCATACCTGCAGACCTATCAGGAGATGCAGGGCTATGAGCGCGCCCTGATCTCTACCGGCAATGTTACTAGCGCCACAGCCGGCGAACTGGCTGAGCTGACTGACCAGGTCGGAGCAGCCACGGGCGAGTTCGAGAGCGCGCAGGCTGCCGTACTGCAGTTGGCCGAATCCGGCAAGTTCACCTCATCTCAGCTCAACGACGCCAGCACCGCGGCCGTCAATCTGGCGCAGCTGACCGGCGACAGCATCGATAAGACCACGTCCGACATCATCAAGCTGGCTGATGCCCCGGCCAAGCACCTCGCCGAGCTGAATGAGAGGTACCACTTCCTGACTGTGGCGACCTATGACCAGGTCAGAGCGCTGCAGGAACAGGGCAAGTACCAGGACGCAGTGGCTGTGGGCCTGGCCGAGCTGAAGCGCGTGACTGACGAGCGCGTGAAAGAGATGGAGGCCCGAGCCGGTACGCTGGAAAGTGCCTGGAAGAAGGTCGGGGACACGGTCGCTGGTGTCTGGCAGAGCATCAAGGACGTCGGCCGTACCGATGACGAGCACCTGCTGGCCCAGGCTCGCGCGCGTCTGAATCGTGCAGAGGGTCAGATGCAGGTTCGCGGCTTTACGGGTGAGATCGGCCAGCAGAGTGCCGCCAAGGCGCGGGAGGAGATCAGGGTCATCGAGGAGCGCATCGCCGCTCGAAAGCGGGAGGTCGAGGCTGCTGCCGCCACTCAGCGTCAGGAGGATGCTGGGATCAAGGCTCGGCTGGAGCAGGAAAAGACCACCGAGGAGGCCCGCAAGAAAGCCGAACGTGAACGCGAGTTGGCGGCAAAACAGCGGGTGGCTGACGCGGACCGCCTGCGCAAAGCGGCTGACACGGAAATCGCCGGCATGCAGCGGCAGATCGCCCTGGGCGAGAAAGCCACGCAGGTGGCCAAGGTCCGCTACGAGATCGAGCACGGTGCCTATGCCGCCCTGGACGGCGCCCGGCAGCAGGCGCTGTTGAAGGAAGCGGCGCGGGTGGACGCCTATACGGCGGCGCAGAAGAACAGCGAGGACTACAAGTCACTCCTGGAGGATCTGCAGACCAAGGAAGAGAAACTCACCAACCAGATGCTGCAGCGGCTGACGGTGCTCGATGCCGCGCGCGCCCGTGGTGCAGTCAACGATGCTGATTACGGCAAGGCAGCAGGCCGGACTATTGCTGCTGGTTATGAGCCTGCTCCCAAGGTCGGTCAGATCAAGGATGGTGAGGAGGCAGCAGCGCTGGCCGAGCAAGAGCGCTGGTTTAGCCGCCAGATGGCTCAACTGGAGAGGGATCGCGCAGCGCGCGTGGATCTGAATACGCGCTGGGATGATGAAGAGAAGGAGTTGAAGCGTCAGCACCAAGCGGCGCTGGATGACATCAACAGGCAGTCGTCCACCAATTACGACGCCATGTGGTCGCAGAGCTTTGACCGCTTTGCCGCTGGCGTTGGTCAGGCGACAGCAAATGCACTTTTCCAGAGTCAAAGCCTAGGTGAAGGTCTGCGCAACGTTGTGCTCGCGATGGGTCAGCAGGTCATTGCCACTCTGGTTGAAATCGGTGTGAAGCGCATGGCGCTGACCTTGCTCGATAAGGTAGCTACGACATCTGCAGCAGTTGGGTATGTGGCATCGATTACCTCTCAGTCGGCGGCTCAGACGGCAATGGCTGGCCTTAATGCCTTTGCCAGCACTGCTGCCATTCCGGTTGTCGGTCCGGCTCTGGCCCCAGCAGCAGCTGCAGCAGCGACGGCCGCAGCAGGAACGATGAGTGCAGCAGCAGTTGCGGCGGCCTCTACAGGCATCGTTGCAGGTATGGCCCACGATGGTATCGCGCGCGTCCCGGCCGCCAACGAAGGCACCTGGCTTCTCAAACAAGACGAGATGGTCTTGAACCCTCAGCAGGCCGACAACTTCGGCACGCTGCTGAACTTCATCCAGGCCCAGCAGGGAGCTGCCCAGGGTGGCGCCAGCGGTGGCAGTGCCGGCGGCGCCCGGAAGCTCATCCTCACCATCTACAACCAGGGTGGTGAGCGGCAGTCCGCCGTCGTGAAGTCACAGCAGGTCGTGGGCGATGAGGAACGCATCGAGATCGCGCTGCTGGGCAAACAGATGATGGTCAAGGATCTGATCGAGCGCGGCGAGTTCGCACAGACACAGGAAGCCCTCTACCCGATGGCCCGGAGAGGTCGCTGATGGAGCGCTACCCGAGCGAGATCCTGCCGCCGCCGCTGCTGCGTGAGGGCGCTTTCGAGCAGATCGACAACCTTTATATGGACCCCATGGGCGGCGGCAACTTCAAGAGCCGCCTGAAGTGGCCGGATGACGTCCCGACCATCAAGGAATTCATCTGGCGCTTTCGTCAGGCCGAGGCGGCTTTCTTCGTGGGCTGGTGGACGCACGTGCTCGGCCGCAAGTCCACGCCATTCGAGATGAACGTATCCACCGAGCTGGGGCTCCTGCCGCACGAGTGCTGCTTCATCAGCAGCCCGCTGTCGCAGGTCAGTAAGCCGGCGGCACTGCTGTGGGAGTACCGGGCCAAGGTGCTGATCAAGCGGAGAGCGGTGATGGATGAGACGACAACTATTGCGGCGTATTTCGCGCCCTATGACCTGGAAGAGCTGGTGGCGGCCCTGGAAGCCGCCATGGCCGGATATATGGAGTAAACGCATGACCAGCACCATTGAGCAATTCAACGACCAGGTCGCGCGCCTACAGCTGTTCATCGCCGCTGCCAAGGCGATGGCTTTTGGTGGCGACGTCGACGTCGAGTTCGAGGGCGAGACCAGGGCCAGCCTGGAGCGGCGTTTCCGGCAGATCCTGGATGACACCGAGTTCGACTTCGCGGCGGCGAACAGCCTTCTTCTCGACATGACGAATCTGCGTGATCAAGCTGCCACTGCTCGCGTAGGTGCAGAGGATGCGCGAGATGCTGCGCTGCTCCGAGGAGTTTTCGAGAGCACCGCCGACGCGCTGAGCAAGGGCGTCATCTCTCTGGCGTCTCTTGTTGGCGGCAGCGGCGGCACCAACGGGACTTTTGATCTTGCGTTCAGCGGCGGCGCTGGCACAGGTGCTGCCGGACGATTCGTTGTGGCTGGAGGCACCGTAGTTTCTGTGATCATAACGGCTGCCGGTCGTGGGTATACCAGTGCACCTGCTGTCAGCTTCGCAGCATCATCTGGGTTGACTGGTGCCAGCGGCACGGCAGTCATCGCCAATAATGTAGATGTTGGCAATTTCTTCGCGATCTTGATCGCAGGCAGCGATGATGAACACAACTGGTATCGCGTCGATGCCGGCCCGGTTGCCACATACATCACGAGTGGCCCATCGTCGGCGGCGCTGGCTGTTATCAAAGCCATGATCTCTCCGGAAGAGGACGGCCTCAGCGTTCAAGATCCCCATAAAGAAACCGGACTTTTCCTCGATGAGGATGGCGTTCTTCGGGTTTCTGATCTTGTGGTATCGACGCTCAACGGTCGTCCGATCACGGACTACGCGCTGACACCGATGCTCCCCGGCGGGTTCTTCCCGGCGAATATCATCTACTTCGATAACACCGGCCAGTCGCTTGGTGAACTCTCAACTCCGGTTGAGGAAGTCACAACGGATCAGGAATACAACAACATCGGTTTTCCGTTCTCGTCACTCTCACCAGCGGCTTACCTTCCGCTGACCACCGGAAACACGCAGTCTTACCGTGGTGGCACGGCTCGTGGCGAGTGCCCGATGTACGGGGCTCTCGGTTTCATTCAGGAGCTGGTCAAGCGTGAGAATGCCCGCACCATCTCGGAGCAGGATTTCCAGCTTCTGGCCTGTAACAACGCCTACGGTGGTACGACGTTGGCCTACCATGAAAAGGCAGCCGGTCAGACCTATGCACTGGCGCAGTCGCAGATCGTTCGAGGCAAGGCCATCGCTGACAGTCAGAGCCGTACTTTCGCGGCCGGGGCATGGCTGTGGACTCAGGGCGAAGGTGACGCTGGTAATGCTGTGGCTGGTAACTACAAGGCCCGCCTGATGCAGCTCGCTGTCGATAAGGACGCGGATGCCAAGGCTGTCACCGGGCAGACCAACGACTACATCGGCATCACCTATCAGGTCAGTCAAACGACCGTGGATGATGTGGCACTGGCGCTGCGCGATGCGGGCCGCGAAAGTGCTCTGCTGTATACGGCAACGCCGATGTACTTCTTCGCCTATGGCGACACCATCCACGTCACTGCTGACAGCTCAAAATGGCTTGGTGCTTACTACGGGCTTGTTTACAAGCGGGTCGTCATTGATCAGGCCGGCTGGCAGCCGCTCGACGTTGACACTGTGACTCTTGTGGGTGCGCGGACTGTCGTGCTGGATTACATCGGCAATGAGACGCCGATCCTGTTCGACGTGGACGGTCACCCGGCGGTGCGAAACTATGGTTTCGAGCTTGTCACAAGTGCCGACGCGCAGATCGAGATCGCCTCTGTGGAGATCACCGGAGACAGTCAAGTGACCTTGATTGCTGCCGTTGACATCCCGGCGTCGTCAAAAGTCCGCTACGGCACCTTTGATGCAAAGGGTGGAAACCTGCGTGACGCGCTCGGAGACTCGCTTACCTACAACAGCCACGGCAGAAAGCGCATGGACAAGTGGGCGCTGCTTATGGAGGAGGCAATCTAATGACTATTATCAAAGTTGATGGCGACTTCCGTGCCAAAGCCCTGAAAATCGCGGGGCGGTATCCGCGTGGCGCGAAGTCTTTGCACTATCTCGGCGGTAGTCAGGCGCTGAGCGTTGCAAGTCAGATCGGCTTGCCCGATGCCACTGTTATCGGCACGCCGGTTTATAACTCCGATCACTGCGTCATTTCTGGCGTCAACGGGTTTCAGGTATCCGGCGCGGATTACACGGGGCCGACTACCATATTCGCTGTAGTCAAGCAGCCTGCTGCGAACATCCTCATGGTGGGCCACACCTACCAAGCCGGCCCGACAACCGGGTATATGCTGACGCTCAATACCGGAACTTACCGTATCCACACCAGCGGAGGGTCGAACCCTGACACCCAGATCACTGCTGACAACGGCTCATCGTTTGCTCTTGTAGTGGTGCGAGCATCATTCGTCTCACGCGTCGTAACTGTTGATTACTTCAACGGGACACGCAAGCGCAGGACCGCAAGTCCTACTGTTGTCGCAGGCACAGCCCGGCCATTCCGTATCGGAGGTGCATCTGGGCAGGCGACGACTTTCGCTTGCGCGGCAGCCGGACACTGGGAGCGGTATCTGTCCGATGCAGAAGTGCAGAACCTGTACGATCGCATGAAATTTGACATGGCCACGCGCGGCGTCACGGTGTTGTGACATGACCACCCTAGCCACCATTTACGCCTCCCAGAGTATCGAGCCCTGGCACTGCCTGAGTCTGCAGCACCCGGCCTTGCCGGGTGGCGGCATCCATTGGGTGTTGCGGTTCATGGAGACGTTGACTGCCCGGCTGGAGACTGACGTCGATCAGGTTTTCGAACCAGCCTGGTTCGACCTGACTCTGCCGCAGCGCGGCGCCACCGGCCAGCAGCAGCTCCAGTTCGCGGTCAGTAACGTTACCGGCCAGATCCGGCGGTTTATCGAGGCGGTGCGCCATGCCGGTGGTGAGATCGGGGTGATCTACCGCGCCTACGTGCCGGACGTACTCGATGCACCGGCCCGGATCTACCGCATGACCGCGATCAGTGTTGGCACCAAGCAGGCCAACGGCAACATCACGGCGGTGTTCAAGGATGCGGTCAATGCCGGCTGGCCGCGCATCACCTACAGCATGGAGCGCTTCTATGGCCTGCGCTTCATCGGGGGCTGACATGCATCTACAGGATCTGCTCAACAGCACTTATGGTCACTACGGCATGGGCCCGCGTGAGTTCAATTGCTGGGGTCTGGTGCGGGCTGGCCTGCATGGGCTGTTCGGCGTGGCGCTGCTGCCGGCGTTCGGCGAGATTCATCCGGACAACAAGGCTGGTATGACCGGTGCCTGGCGTTCGATTCGCGGGCGGTTCGAGGAGTGCCAGCCAGAGGCTGGTGCGATGGCGTGCTGCTACGAGGGCAATGTCCTGATGCATGTCGGCCTGGTCATCAAGCGCCGTGGCCAGCTCTGGATGCTGCACACGGTCGAAGGTTCAGGGCCGGTGCAAACGGCCATCCGTCATGCCGCATTGCTGGCCCAGCGCGTGCGCTATTACCGTTATGTTGGGGTGGCGGCATGAAGGCCAGGCTCTATCTTAACAAGCTCGACCTGGCTGACGTGCGTGACCTCGACATTCGGCCAGGCCAGACTCTGCATGACTGGATCATCGCCGAGGCGCCGGACTACCAGGCGCGGCCGAGCCAGCCGATCAGCATCTGGCGCAACGGCGTTATGGTTGCGGTGGCCGATTGGCCGGCCACGACTGTTTTGCAGGAGGACTGCATCGAGGTCTACGCCGAGCCGGCCGGAAAGACGTTCTCGACTATCATCAACACGATTTTCCCTGGGCTGGGCAATGTCATCAGCTATGCCATGAGCACGCTCATTCCCGACCTTCCGCAGCAGTCCGAGCGCCAGCAAGGCTCATCCATTTATGACGCTAACGCCCAGGGCAACCGCCCGCGTCTGGGCGGGGTGGTGCCCGAGATCTTCGGCGAGCATCGCTACTTCCCGGACCACATCAGCACGCCGCGTCGCTACTACGCTGACAATAAGCAGTATCTCGACCTGCTGATGTCCGTCGGCCGGGGTTATTACGATCTGCCGCTGAGCAAGATTTTCATCGCCAATGGCTCGCTCAACCGTTATGCCGGCGATGTAGTTGTGAGCATTTTCGAGCCTGGCCAGGACGTCACCACTCATTCCGCATACCGCAACTGGTACACCAGCCCCGAGGTCGACCGCTTCGAGATCGAGGGTGCAGAGGTCAGTGAGTTCACCGCTGCCGAAGGTCAGCGCAGTTTGCTGGTGGGCCAGAACGTGACTGGCAGCTACCTCATCATCCGTGATGGCACGACAGCCATCGATTCGGGCTGGGCGGTCGGCAGCCGCATCGAGGTCAGCGACACCAGCGCCACATCGCAGATTTTCGAGGGTGTCATTGACGTCATCGACGGCGGCAGTGTCCTGGGCGTAGATCAGCCGGACATCCTGCGCGCGGCCTATGCCTGGACGGGCCTGGCTGTTGGCCTGCAGTTTCAGCTTGCCTCCGGTAGCCCGCTGGATGACAGCTATGTAGTCGCCAGCGTCAGCGGCCGTGACCTCACCCTGGAGCATGTGGGTGGTGGCGCTGTCACCGACCTGACGCCGGCAGTGGGCGTCCTGGTGCGTCTGATCCGTTCTGACAGCGTCGACGGCCTCTATGACGTCACGGCACGCGACCTCGATGTCTCCTATGTCAGCAAGGTCGGTGCACCGGGCTGGCCGGGCTTCGGGGATGAGCAGATCTACGACACCGCCACCCTGGCCGTGACTATCGGTGCGCGCCCGAACAACCAGTACGGCCCGTACCCGGCATGCCCTCCAGGGCAACAGACGACACGGCTGGAGCTGGACTTCACGCGCCCGCAGGGCTGGGGCTACTACAATAACTCTGGTTCGTTGATGACCAATGAGGTGCAGATCGAGATCCATTGGCGCGACGTTGCTGGTGGTGCCTGGACCGTCGTCCCGCATACGTTCGGTGGCCGTAGCTATGATGAGCTGGGCGAAAGCCTGGTCATCGACCTGCCGGCACCCTGTGAGCCGGAGGTCAAGGTTATCCGGCTGACCGAGAAATATGCCAGCAGCCGCTACGTCGACCGCGTCGAGTGGGCCGGCCTCAAGGCGCTCCTTCAGAGCAATACCAGTTATGAGCATGAGACCGTTCTGGCGCTGACCATCAAGGGTAGCAATGTGCTGTCGGGCGTGGCTGAGAAGCGCCTGTCGGTGCAACCGACCCGCAAGTTGCAGGTGCTGACGGTAGAAGGCGTTTGGAGCACGGAGCGGGTGCCCACTCGCGATATCAGCGCGGCGTTCCGATACGTCGTCCGGGATAGTGGTTACAGCGACATCGAGATCGACCAGGCTGAGCTGTGGCTCTGCCACCAGATCTGGGCCGCGCGCGGCGACACCATTGACGGCGTGATCGACCAGGCCGGCACGCTCTACCAGGCCCTGAACCAGATCCTGCTGCCGGGCTTCGCTGAGGCCACACAGGATGGCTCCATGTGGCGGCCGGTGCGTGATGAGGCGAGGACGCTGGATGATGTCGAGCAGCAGTTCGGGCCGCACACCCAACGCCTGGACAGCTTCGAGATCAACGACGTGCTCATCGAGCCGAATGAGGCCGACGGTGTCGATGTCGAGTACATGGACCCCGTTACCTGGAAATCGGCCACCGTGCAGTGTCGTCTGCCGGGCGACGCCGGCATCAAGCCGCTGCAGCTGAAGGCGTGGGGTGTGACCAGCAAACTGCGTGCCTGGCGTCTGGGCATGCGCGAGCGGCGCAAGCAGCTCTACCGCAAGCGCCAGATGAAGTGGCGCACGGCAGCAGCCGGCTTCAATGCTCGCTACCTGTCCCTGGTCAGCTGTGCTGACAACGAACCGGGATTCAGCCAGACCGGCGAGATTGTGGCTTGGGCCACCAGCAGCATGACCCTGACTCTGTCGCGGCCGCTGCTGGTAGAGGATGGCCAGGAATACGTCATTGCACTCCGCCGGCCGGATGGCAGTCAGTGGGGTCCGAAGCCGATAACCGTCGCCGGCAGCTACACCTGGGAGCAAGAAGTTGAGGATGACCTCGATCCGCCGGCACCGAAGAAGGGTTACCGCCGGGTGCAGCTGGCTGAGGTGCCGGATTTTGCGATTCAGCCTGCCGGCGTCTCTGCAGACGACCCGACCTATTTCCTCGCCGGCACGGCCGACACTTGGTGCTACCTCGCCCTGGTGAAGTCGGCCCGGCCGCAGGGCACCCGCTACGTCGACATCGAGGCCGTGGGCTATGACGAACGCGTTTATGCCGATGACGACTCGGATCTGCCGGAAGGCGTCTGATTCGGGGGAACTAAACTAGATCTAGACCATATAGGAGATTGAAATGCGTCTAGATCGATACACCGCCAGCGTGCTGGGGTTTTGGGCCAGCAGTGCCGGATGGCAGCAGAGTGAGAACCTCTTTGCTGGCCCATCTGGGGAGATTGACCCCGCTGCCTGGGAGGCACTACGCGAAGGGTGGAACCATGGCTTTTGTCTACACCTACTAGGGAGGGGCTCACCATGACAGCGGCCGCATAGAAGAGGCCGTCCGGCAGCGTGAAGGAACACATGGGCGGCACCTTCTAGCGTTGGCGAAGTTTGGAGCTGGCACCCATGGGTTTCTTCAATCTTTTGATGGCATCGGCGAGCAAGGCATTCTTGGCATTCATCAGGTCGACATCGGCCTTGATGTTGCCAGCAAACCGAGTGTCTATCTGAAGCGGGCGCGGCAGTATTCTCCGGGCCATGTCGAACTGCCGCTGGCATCGATATCCTGCGGCATACATGCTCTTGGCGTAGCGACTGGCGGCCTCGTGCTTTGCGAGATAGGCATCGTGAAAGGCTTTTATTTCTGGCCTGTTGGCGCTAAGCATGTACCGGCTCTGGATGTTGGGTAGCCGCTCCAGGTCGATATCGATTGTGTCGTCAGGGAGAAATGTCGACTGTTCCCTGCTGGGGTCGTGTCTATATTTTTGTGTCACGTCGACTAGGGTGCCGTCAGGTTGGCGCCAGACCGCATGGTGCATCGCCTCGACATACCGTTGTGGCCAGACAAAGAACAGCCATCCATGCTGAATTTCGCCGCCATAACCCTCAACCATCGCATGAGCATTCCAGTAGCAGTTTCCTATTGGCAGAGGTGTTGGGTGACACGGAATGGAAAGCAGAGGTGTACCAGGTCTGATCTCATGAGCCAGTTGCACGGTTGCTGCGTGATCCAGTGCAGGGGTTCTGACCATTGGGCTTATGATGTTGTCGGTCATGCCTTACTCCTTTAAGGAGACGGCATCAGGAGTTGTGCCATCTTTTCCGCAATTCCTTTGTTGTATCCGGAAAAGTTGTCTATGCCAAATATCGTGCGCAGCTATGCCAAATATCGCGCAGCGCTACAAAAAGCCCCGCATTGTCGGGGCTTTTTCATGCCTTGGCTTTGCCCCGGTTCAGCGCAGACAAACGGTCCCCTCGGGTACGGAAAAGCTTTCCTGGCCATTGGCCAACTGGCTCACCACACTGGCCACACGTTCGCTGATACGTGCCAGCGAGCCCTGGTGCGCCTGCACCAGGGCCGCATAGCCTTTGCCTTGAAGCGGCATTTGTACCGCCGAACGACAGGCATGCCGGCGGTCTTTGAGCACATCCGTCACGACCCAGGCCATCTCGACCAGCGAGCCGGCCCCTTCTCCCTGCAAACGTGACTCAAAGCGCTGCACATCGACTGCCACCCGGAAACGCGCGGGCACGACGTTGGCAGGACTGTGCGACTGGCTGTAGATATAGGCCTGCGGCAGCGCCAGCGTCAGGTCTTCCGCCAGGGCCTGGGCGATATCGGCCGGCAAGGGTCCGGCCCAGCGCTGCTGTTCCTTGATATCGAAGCGCCCAGGATCGGTACGAATCACCAGCTGCGGACGGTTAACGGCCTCGGGCACCGCGACAGGACCGATCTGAACGCCATAGCGACCGGCAGCAGACGCTACCGGCTGGCTGTCACTGGCATAGCGCGTCAGGGCATGAAAAGTCTCCGGCGGAGAAGTCCCGCAGCCGGCTATCGTCACTGCGGCCAGCAACATCGTGACCGGCCGCATGGCTATCCCTCTTGCCGGCATCAGCATGGCTCGCTTCATCACTCGCTATCCTCCTTCTTGCCGCGCAGCAGCGCCTCCGGATGACGCTCCAGATACTCGGTCAACACACGCAATGACTGCGCGGCCTTCGACAGCTCGGTCAGGGTATTGCGCAAATCCTGCTGCAGCGGATTGTCGGTCGCCAGGGTTTCGGCCGCAGAGCCCATGGCCTTGCGTGCCTCGGTCAAAGCCGCCTTGGCTTCCGGTGCCAGTTCGCCATCAATCTGCTGGATCAGCTTGTCCATGTTCCTGAGCGTACCGTTGAGGGTCACCAGGGTTTCATTGGCATGATTGCCGATCTGGTCAAACGGGATTTTCTGGACCTTGTTGACGATTTCCGCCACGGCGGTCTGCAATTCATCAAGACTGCCTGGCAAGGTCGGGAGCACCAGAGGAGTTCTGCTCTCATCCAGCTCAGCCGCTGGCGCCTTGGGAAAGAAATCCAGCGCGACATAAAGCTGCCCGGTCAGGAAACTGCCTGTCCGCAGCTGGGCACGCAGCCCGCGCTTGACCAGTTTCGCCAGGAATCCGGGCTCGCTGCCCAGCTTGATGCCACGCAGACGCTCGGGGTAAATCACCAGCGTGACCGGCATGCGGAACTCCTGGCGGCTGCGATCATAGGCGACACCGATGGACTTCACCTCGCCGAGAACCACACCGCGGAAATCCACCGGAGCCCCCACCACCAAGCCCCGCAAGGACTGCTGGAAATAGGTCACGAGCATCAAGGCCTGTCCGTCAGCCGCTTTCAGCGCCCCAGACTGGTCAGCGGCAAGCCGGAAGGTCGTTTCGGCAGGCGCCCGGACAACCGGCTCATCCGTTAGAGGCGCCTGAAAGGCAATGCCGCCGGCCACAACGGTAGCGAGTGACTGGGTATTGACCTTGAAGCCGCCGGCATCCAGCTGGATATCGACGCCACTGGCGTGCCAGAAACGGGTATCGGTCGTGACAAACTGGTCATAGGGTGCATTGACGAAGATGTTCAGCGCCACACCGCGCCCCTGGCTGTCCAGCTTGTAGCCGACAACCTGCCCGGCCTGGATGCGGCGGTAGTAGATCAGCGAGCCGACATCAAGCGAGCCGAGGTCATCTGCCTGCAGGGTGAAGCGGGTTCCCGGCACATCGGCGGTCACCACCGGCGGCGCATCGAGACCGGTGAAGACCTTCTTGGTCTGCGCCGACTTGCCGGCATCCACACCAATGTATGCGCCCGACAGCAAGGTACCCAGCCCGGATATGCCACTCGCGCCGACACGCGGCTTGACCACCCAGAAACGCGAATCAGCCGCCGCAAAGGCCTCCGCCTCCTTGCTCAGCTCAACCGTCGTGATGACCCGACGCCTGTCTTCGCTCAGCGAGATGGCCTTGATGACGCCAATATCGACGTCCTTGAACTTGACCTTGGTCTTGCCCGCCTCCAGACCTTCGGCGCTGACGAAACTGATGGTGATGGTCGGCCCCTGATTGATCACGGCCTGGATCACCAGCGACAACCCGACCAGCGCGGCCACGATGGGAATCAGCCAGACCAGCGAAGGGATCCAGGAGCGTTCACGCACCACCACGGCCTCGGGAACGTCCTGCAGGTCGGACGGTTGCGGGCTGTCAGTCATCGTCATCCTCGGTTTCAGGGGTGGTAATAGGATCCCAGAGCAAACGGGGATCGAAACTCATGGCGGCCAGCATGGTCAGCACCACCACGGCGCCGAAGGCAGCAGCGCCGGGACCGGCCGTGATGCTGGCCAGCGCCTTGATCTGCACCAGCGCCGCCAGCAGGGCCACGACGAAGATATCGAGCATGGACCAGCGACCGACCACCTCAACCATTCGGAACAGCCGGGTGCGCTGACGCGGACGCCAGGTCGGCCGGAAATGCACGGAGGCCGCCAGCAGCGTCAGCGCCAGCAGCTTGAGCAGCGGCACCATGATACTGGCCACGAAAACCACCAGCGCCAGCCCAATCGAGCCGGACAGCCAGAGATAGACGATGCCGCTCATGATGGTGTCTTCCTGCACGCCGAACAGCGAGCGGGTCTCCATGATGGGCAGGAGATTGGCCGGGATATACAGGATATAGGCGGCGACCAGCAGCGCCCACGTGCGGTTGATGCTGTCGGTCTTGCGTGCATGCACCACGGCACGGCAACGCGGACAATGACAGGATGCCGACTGCAACGGCCGGCGGCAGAGCTGGCCGCAGGCGTGGCAGGCCAACAGACCGTGCTGGGCGGCGGTCAGCTTCATCGCCGGCCACCCCGCTCCAGCACCGAGACCCGATCCCAGAGGTCGCGCGGATCAATGGCGGCGACCGCTGCCATCAGAAAGGCCAGCGCAGCAAAGGCCCAGAGTGACACGCCGGGAATCACGGTGGCGGTGTGCGCGAGCTTGGTCAGCGAGACCAGAACGGCCATCAGGAAGACATCGAGCATGACCCAGGGGCGCACAAGCTGCAGCGCACGCAGCCAGTCATGCACATCCGGACTGATCTGCCGCTGCCGCAGCGAGAGCAGGACTCCCAGCAACAGCAGAAGTTCGGCCAGCGGAAAGACGATGGCCGTCATCAGCACCAGCAAGGCCACCAGGAGCAGGCCCTCGTCATAGAGCGCATGGACCGCACCAAAGAGCGTGCTGCCGTGACGGTAGCCCTGCATCTCCAGGGAAATGATGGGAAAGGCATTGGCGATGACCAGCACGATGAGCGTACCGAGCACCAGGGCCAGGTACTGATCCAGGCGCGACGGGCTGTGGCGGTACAATGTCCCGCCACAGCAGCTGCAGCGCGCCACCGCACCGGCCGGCAACACGACCTTGCGATGCAGCGTGTCGCATTCATGGCATGCGATGAGTGTCACTGACCCGCTCCCTGCCGATCGATACCCGCCGCGTACTGTGCGGCGGAGCTATTGCCCGAGAATAACGGGCTCCTGCTCGAGTGCAACGCCAAACCGCTCAAAGACACTGGCGCGAATATCCGCCGCCAGCTTCAGGAGTTCCACGCCTGACCCCCCGCCCCGGTGCACCAGCACCAGTGACTGACGATCATGAACGCCAACCGCGCCACGCTGGAAGCCCTTCCAGCCCGCCTGCTCGATCAGCCAGCCGGCTGCCAGCTTGGCACCCTCGGGTTGCACACCGGCCGGCTGGGCATAGGCCACCAGGCCGGGCCAGCGCGCCTTGAGCGACTCGGCCTGAGCCAGCGGCACCACAGGGTTCTTGAAGAAGCTGCCGGCATTGCCGAGCTGTGCCGGATCCGGCAGCTTGCTCTGGCGAATCGCAATCACGGCGCGCGCCACATCCGCCGCGGTAGGGCGTGTGATCTGATGCGCAGCCAGTGCCTGGCGGATATCACCGTAATCCGTCTTCAACTGCGGCCGCTGCGAGAGCCGGAAACGCACACGCGAAATGACATGGCGTCCGGGCTCGCCGGACTTGAAGACACTGTCACGATAAGCGAAGGCACAATCAGCGGCGGCGAACTCCACAAAGCGCCGGCTGACGCGATCGAAGGCCGTCAGCGAATGCATGACATCCTTGAGCTCGACGCCATAGGCGCCGATGTTCTGCACTGGAGCGGCACCCACCGTGCCGGGAATCAGGGACAGATTCTCCAGGCCACCCAACCCCATCGCCAGTGTGCGCTGCGTCAAACCATGCCAGCTCTCCCCGCCCCCGGCCTCGACGATGACCTCGCTGCCCTGCCCGGAGACCCGGTGCAGACCCGGGATGGCCATTTGCACCACCAGGCCGGGGACATCGCCAGCGAGCACGATATTGCTGCCGCCACCGAGCACGGTCAGCGGCAGGTTGCTGGCCGTCACCGACGTCAGCACCGCCTGCAGATCCGCCTCCGTGTCGATGCGGGCCAGAAAGCGGGCACGACCGGGCAGACCCAGGGTGTTGCAACGGGAAAGATCCGCGTGTTCGATGATGCGCATGTCAGCACCCGCAGCCAAACACGCCACGCGCCTTCAGCAGGCGTCGCAACAGGCCATCGGTCGCCGTTTCGACCAGGTCCAGCACATGCTCGAAAGCAGCCGCACCGCCGTCATAAGGGTCAGGCACATCCTGGCCGGCGGCATCAGGATGCTCGTCCAGCAAAAGGCTGAGGCTGGCGCTGGGCGCTTGTCCGCACTCGCTCTCGACACGCTGTCGAATTCGCTGCAGGTTGCCGAGGTTATCGGCATCCATCGCGATGATGTGATCAAATTCAACGAAGTCTTTCGGCGTAACCTGGCGCGCGCGCAGAGCGGACAGGTCATAGCCGCGCACACGGCCATGCTGCTGCGAGCGGACATCCGGCGCCTTGCCGAGGTGGTAAGCGGCCGTGCCGGCTGAATCGGCCTGCAGCAGCGCTCCCCAGCCTGCCCGTTCCGCCTTCTGGCGAAACACGGCTTCGGCCGTCGGTGAGCGACAGATATTCCCGAGGCAGACAAACAGCACCCGGGTCGGCTGGTCCTGGCTGATGCTCAAGCCGACGCCCCGAGCACAGCGCGCACGCGATCCAGGTCTTCCTGGGTGTCGACACCCGGGGGCAGCGCGGCGGCAGCGACATCGACATGGATCTTGACGCCGTGGTAGAGCGCGCGCAGCTGCTCCAGCGCCTCGACCTGCTCGATCAGTGCCGGCGGCCAGGACACGTAGTCATGCAGAAAGCCGACACGATAGGCATAAATGCCGAGGTGCCGCAGATAGAGAGACAGCGCCTCCGGCGGCAACTGTCCGCGATCCGCTGCGAAGGCATCACGCGCCCAGGGCATGGGGGCGCGGCTGAAATAAAGCGCATGGTGATCGACGTCACGCACCAGCTTGACGATGTTGGGATTGAACAACTGGGCCGCATCGTGCAGCGGCTCGGCCAGCGTGGCGATGCTGGCCGCTTCGGCCTGCAGCAGGTTGTCAGCCACCTGATTGATCACGGAGGGTGGAATCAGCGGCTCATCGCCCTGCACATTGACCACAATGTCATCGTCAGCCCAGCCGAAATGCGCCGCCACTTCCTGCAGCCGGTCAGTACCCGAGGGATGATCGCTGCGCGTCATCACCACCGGGGCCCCCAGCTCACGCAGGACCGCCTCGATTCGGGCATCATCCGTGGCGACCACGACTTCGCTGGCCGCGCTCTGCAGGGCACGCTCATAGACATGAACGACCATGGGCTTGCCGCAGATATCGAGCAGCGGCTTGCCCGGCAGACGGCTGGAGCCGAAACGGGCGGGAATGACGACACGAAAGCTCATGGCAACAGGCTCCTTGTGCGAGGTTGCGCGGTTATTTGCCGCGACTGGGCGGCAGGGTCTCATCCAGGCTGAGGCGACGGGCCTCGCCTTCGAGCATGACCGGGATGTCATCGCGAATCGGAAAAGCCAGCGCATCGGCGCGGCAGATCAGTTCGGACGTCGCGGCATCGTAATGCAGCGGGCCTTTGCAGAGCGGGCAGGCCAGAATGGCGAGCAGCTTTTTATCCAGCATGTTGCGGTCTCCAGATGGCGAGGCGCGCCAGCAGCGCCTGCCAGAAATTGTCGGGCAGCATAGCCTGAACGGGTATAAACCAGGTATTGGCAGGCGCCAGCCCGGCGCACTTGACAGCATCTTTCTCGGTCATCACCACCGGCAACGCCGGCGTGAATGTCAGATCATCCGCCGCAAAAGCATGATGATCCGGGAATGGATGCCGGATCGGCTCATAGCCCAGGTGTTCCAGCAGGGCAAAAAATCGTGGCGGATGACCGATGCCGGCGACAGCATGCACCGCGCCCGAAGCCGGCGGCTCGCCCTCGGCAGTCAGCGCCCGCCAAGGCCCCGGCACCAGCGTCATGGTGGCCGCGGCAACCGGAAGCGCACCCGCTGGCCGCCAGGCACCATTGACGACACAGAAATCGACACTGCCGAGGCGTGTCACCGGCTCACGCAGCGGGCCGGCAGGCAGCGGCAAACCGGAGCCGAAGCCGCGCTGGCCGTCAATCACGGCGATTTCGATATCGCGAGCCAGGGCATAATGCTGCAGACCATCATCGCAAACGATCAGGTTGCAGTCGCTGTGTGCCAGCAAATGTCGCACGCCGCGAGCGCGTAACGGATCAACCACCACCGGGACGCCGCTGCGGCGGGCGAGCAGCAAAGGCTCGTCGCCCACCACCGCGGCCAGTGAAACCGGGGTGACCCGCAGCGGATACGTCGCCTGACCACCGTAGCCGCGACTGACAATGCCAGGCCGCCAGCCGGCCGCCTGCAAGCGTTCGACCAGCGCCAGGGTCAACGGGGTTTTGCCGGTGCCTCCCACAGTGATATTGCCGATGACGATGACCGGCACTGGCGCCCGCCAGGCGCTCAGCCAGCCGCGCTGGTACGCGAACCGCCGCAGGGCGGTCATGCCGCGGAACAGCCAGCCCAGCGGCAGCAGCAGCCGGAATGGACCACCCCCGTCATGCCAGCGCTCAGCCCAGCTCGCCATCCGCCGTCTCCTCGAAGTTACGGCTGTGCAACTTGGCATAGGCACCGTTCCTGGCCAGGAGATCGGCATGGGTGCCCTGCTCAGCGATACGCCCCTGATCCATGACCACGATCCAGTCGGCATTCTCGATGGTCGACAGGCGATGTGCGATGACCAGTGTCGTGCGCCCCTCCATGACACGCTCGAGCGCCGCCTGGATATAGAACTCGGACTCATTGTCGAGGGCGCTGGTGGCCTCGTCGAGAATCAGGATCGGTGCATTCTTGATCAGCGCGCGGGCAATCGCCAGACGCTGGCGCTGGCCGCCCGACAGCAACATGCCATCCTGTCCGATGAGGGTGTCATAACCCTGCGGCAGTGCCGAGATGAAGTCATCGGCATAGGCCATTCTGGCTGCCTGCACCACGGCATCGCGCGGCAGACTGCTGAAAGCGCCATAGGCAATGTTATTGGCGACACTGTCAGCGAAGAGCATGACCTTCTGACCGACAGAAGCAATCTGCTGACGCAGCTCGCTCAGCGGATATTCCTCGATGGGGTGGCCATCAATGAGAATCTCGCCTTGCTGCACGTCATAGAAACGCGGCAACAGATTGACCAGTGTGGTTTTGCCAGAGCCCGAGCGGCCGACGATGGCAACCGTCTGGCCAGGCTTCACATGCAGCGAAAAGTCTTTGAGGACATCCTGGCCCGGGCTGTAGGCAAAACGGATGTTGCGAAACTCGATCTCCCCCTGCAGGCGACCGATCTGGCGCGTGCCGTTGTCGTGCTCAGGGGCCTCATCCAGCACCTCGAACACCGACTGGGCCGCCGAGATGCCGCGCTGCAGCTTTTCATTGACCTCTGTCAGCGACTTGATCGGCTTGGCGAGCAGGCCGGCGGCCGTGATATAGGCGACAAATTCGCCGGGCGACGTCCCGCCCATGACATCGGGACGCAGGGCAATCCAGATCACGCCTGCCATCGCCACCGACATCAGCAGCTGCACCAGCGGCGTGTTGATGCCACTGGTGACCACCATTTTCATGCCCTGCTTGAGACTTTCCAGAGAAGCGCGTTCGAAGCGGCCGCGCTCATAGTGCTCGCCGCCATAGGTCTTGACCACCTGATAGCCGCTGATGGTCTCGCTGGCGATGTGATTGACGTCGCCCATGGCGTTCTGGATGCGGATGGCCAGTTTGCGCAGGCGCTTGCTGGCCAGACGCACCAGCAGGGCGGCAAACGGCCCCACAATGAACAACAGCATCGTCAGACGCCAGTTGGTGTACAGCAGATAACCAAAGAGACCGATGACAATGGCGCCTTCGCGCACAATGGTCTTGAGGGCCTCCGATGCCGCCGCCGTGACCTGCTCGACGTTGTAGAGCAGCTTGGCCGCGATATGGCCCGGTGAATTGTCATGGTAATAGCGTGCCGGCAGGACCAGGAGCTTGTCGAACAGATCCATGCGCAAGGCATAGACGACATTGCGCGAGACCATGGCCATGAAGTAGCCGCCCATGAAGCTGGTCACGCCGCGCACAAAGAACAGCAGGATGATCAGCAGCGGAAACAGGTTCTTGGCACTCTGGTCCTGCTCCTGGATGGCCGTGATGATGTACTTGAGCAGCTGTGCTGCGGCCCATTCGGTTTGGGCATTCGCCACAAAACCGACCACCGCCAGGGCAAACAGCTTCCAGTAGCGGCGGGTATAACCCAGCAGCCGCTTGTAGGATGTCCAGCTGTCGATCGGAGAGGCTGTCATGTCAAACCTTGCTTAAGGGGTATTGGCGGCGGCATCACGAGTGCCGATGCCGAGGTTGCGAAAGCCGAGCTGACCGGCAAGATCCATGACGGTCACCACGGACTGGTGCGGGGCCGTGCCATCGGCAGAAATGATGAAGGGCATGTCGCGCTGGCTGCTGGCCGCCGCCAGAATGGCCTCGCGCAGGGCGGCGGCATCTTTCCCGGCCACGACCTTGCCGTTGACCGCGTAGTGGCCGGACGCATCGACAGCCACCTCGACGGCCCGTGACTTCCCGGCCGGCACCGACGCGTCGGCCTGAGGCAACTGAATCTGCAGCTTGCCGGACTTGCTGAAAGTCGTCGACAGCAGGAAGAAGACGATCAGGAACAGCAGGCAGTCAATCAGCGGCGTGAGATTGAGCTCCAGCGGATCCTGCACCGGGCGCCTGAATTTCACGCCCCCTCCTCGCGGATATCGACTTCACGATCACCGTGCAGCATGTCAACCAGCTTGACCGATTGCTGCTCCATCGCCACGGTCAGCGAACTGATGTGCCGCACATAGTAGCGGTGCATGACCATGGCCGGGATGGCCACGAAAATGCCGCCGGCCGTGCTGACCAGTGCCTTGGAGATACCCGCCGCCAGCGCGGTCGGATCGCCCAGGCTACCTGATGAGGCCACCAGGAAGGCATCGATGATGCCGACGACGGTACCCAGCAGACCCAGCAGCGGAGAGATCAGCGCAATCGTGCCCAGCAGCGAAAGATAGCGCTCGAGCTCATGCACCACACCGGAGGCGGCATTCTCGATGCTCTCCTTCATGATGCCGCGGCCATGGCGGGCATTGATGAGACCGGCCGCCAGCAGGGTGCCCAGCGGAGAGCCATCCTGCAGACGCTTCAGCGCATCGCCCTTGAGCTCACCCGCCTGCAGCTGGGTCCAGACGTCGGCCAGCAGGTCGGGAGGCGCCACACGCCGGCTCCGCAGGGTCCAGGCTCGCTCGAGAATGATGGCCAGCGCCAGTGTCGAAGCCAGCAGCAAAGGCAGCATCAACCAGCCACCAGATTTCACCATCTCCCACACGGGCAATACTCCTCTTGCTTTGGCCGCTACTCTACGGGAACACCGGCAGAGCGCCAAGCATTGACAAGGCCTCCGGCGCTGACTGACCGGCCGTCGGCGCAGGAAGCAGCCAATAATGGCCCTGATCCTGTCGCCAACGGCGGACAGACGGGAACTTCCCCGGCGCGAGAAAGTCATAGCGCAGCGCGCCGGTCTCGTCACTGCGCCACCCCGGGATCTCCAGCGCAGCCAGACGGCGCACCACCGCCCGCGAGGGGTGCCGGTAACGGTTGCGATGCCCGACCGCGGCGACCACCTCGCGAGGACTGACCGCCTGCAGGAAGGCGGGCGTGCTGGAGGTATCACTCCCATGATGCCCCAGCACCAGCAGGTCGGCCCGCAGTCGCTCGCGATATGTGCTTGCCAGCAACGCCCGCTCGCCACCGGCCTCAAGATCACCGGGGATCAGCACAACCTGCCCGCCGGCCTCGATGCGCAGCACGCAGGAGCGCTCGTTCTCGTCGGTCATCTGTGTCGAGAACGGCCAGAGAATCGAAAAATGGACACCATCCCAGACCCACGACTGCCCGGCCTGACAGGGCTGCCATCGGGGCCTTGCAGATACCGGCCAGCGGGCCAGCAGCGAAGGCCAGACACCCAGCACCTGACCGACAGGCAATGCCTGCAAAACCGCTTCGCCCCCTCCCGTATGGTCGGTATGGTCATGACTGAACATCATGACATCGAGCCGGCGCACACCCCACCAGCGCAGATACGGCAGGATGACACGCTGACCGGCATCGGCCTGCGCGCCCATCGGGGGACCGGTATCGAAGAGCAGATGGTGCCCGGCCGTCTGCACATGCACCGCCAGCCCCTGCCCGACATCCAGGATGGTCACCCGCATCTGGCCGGGCGCGAGGCCCGGCTGCGGCCAGAGCACCGCCAGCAGCGGGATGACCGCCAGCAACCGGCCGGGCAGCGCACGCGGCATCAGCAGCAGGCCCAGCGTCAGCACCAGCCAGAGCATGCTGGCCCCAGGCAAGGCAAACTCGCTGACCGCGCCCGGCCACGCGGCGGCCCAATCGAGCAGACTGTCGAGTTGCGCCATTAGCCAGATGGCCAGTGACCAGACCAGATCACTGGCACCTTCATGGCAGGGCCAGAGCAGCAGGCCGAGCATGGCCAGCGGTACAATCGCGAAGGTGACCCACGGGATAGCCACCAGATTCACCGGCAAGCTGATCCATGAGATGCGGGCGAACAGCGCCAGCGTCAGCGGCGTCAGCCCCCAGGTTGCCAGCCATTGGGCCCGCAAGGCCGCGCGCCAGCCCCCCTCTTCGCCCGGCGCCATGCCGGCCGCCATGAGCACTGCCACCGCTGCAAACGACAGCCAGAGACCGACCGAGTGCACCGCCAGCGGATCTCCGGCCAGCACCACCGCCAGGGCCAGCAGGAGTATCTGGCGACCGGCATACTCTCCCGGTAACCAGCGCATCAGCACCACGACACCCAGCATGAGCAGCGTACGCTGGGTCGGCAGGCCCATACCGGCCAGCAGGCCGTACCCACAAGCCGCCAGCCACCCGCCCAACCCGGCGATGCGTGCTGCCGGGATGCGCGCGGCAGCACCGGGCAAGCGCAACCAGACCTGTTGCAGCAAGCCGCCGATCAGCCAGGCCACCATGGTGATATGGACACCCGAGATGGCCACCAGATGGGTGACGCCGGTCCGGCCATAGCGCAGCCAAGCCGTATCATCGATGCCGACGCGATCACCGGTGAGCAAGGCCAGCACCGTACCGGCAGCCTGCGGATGCGCCGGAAAACGGGTCAGCAGGCGCTGTCGTATCAACCAGCGCAGGCCATCCAGAGTGAGGGGCGCTGCCTGCAGACGCTGCGCCACCCTGATCCAGCCGGTTGCTGTCACCCGCTCCTGATGCCACCAGCGCTCCCCGTCAAAACCACCGGGGTTCTGGAGACCATGCGGGCGCTTCAGTCGCAGCAGAAACTGCCAGCGCTCGCCGGGGCGGATCTCGGCGGGCTGATCCGGGCCCGGGACGGAACCGCGATCACGCGGCGGGTGCTGGCCCTGCGTCTGCAGACTCAGTTGCCAGAGCGCTGTGCCGGTCACGCAGGGGCTCCCGGCATCGGGGCGAAAACGCAGACGGGTACTGCCGGCCGCGGCCGGTTCCGGCAAGCCGATGATCTCTCCGCTGACACGCAGCGGCTTGCCCTCGCAGGATAACGGCAGCCACGACGCCATTTGCGCAGAGGCGATCTGAGCCGAAACTTGCATGCCCAGCACGATGCCGCAGAGACCAGGCAACCCGCGGCGAAGACTGGCGCGCAGCCCCGAGCCAGCAGGCGCCGCCAGCCCGGCCGCCAGCAGGCAGGCCAGCATCACCAGCAGCAGCGTTGACAGACCGTGGTTGTCCAGTTGCTCACGCCACAGCAACGTGAGCACGCCCACCACCCACCCCCAGAGGAATTTTTCCACCACGGCCACGCTCCTTGTGTCCGATGCAGTCTTTCTCCTCAGCCAGTGTAGACTAGGCTCCGCAAACCGGCCGGCCACCAGGAACCTTCAGAACAACAACATGCCCAAAGCCTTTCTGCGCCGTTACATGCCAGACCCGGACAAGATTCTGGCCACCAAATCACTGGGCTTCCTCGGCAAGCGACTGCATGACCCCAGTATCTGGCACCTCAATCGCCGCTCCGCCTCGGGTGCCGTGTTCTGGGGACTTTTCTGCGCTTTCCTGCCGATACCACTGCAGATGATTCCGGCCGCGCTGGGCGTGCTGATGTTCCGCATCAATCTGCCGCTGACCATCCTGCTGGTCTGGCTGACCAATCCGTTGACCCTGCTGCCCTGCATGTACATTGCCTATGAGGTCGGCAGCTGGGTCACAGGCGCCAGCTCACTGAACTTCGAGGAAATCCGGGTGGTCCTGGATAAAGTGACCGACATATTTTTAGGCGGCAGCCAGGCAGGGCCGCATCTGCAGCTGTATCTGCATACCTTCCTGATCGGCTGTCTGCTGACCGGTCTTGTGCTGGGGGGGATCGGCTATGCGCTGATGCGCACTTACTGGCGCTGGCATGTGGTCAAGGCCTGGCGTCTCAGGGCTGCGCGGCGCAGCCACTGAATCCGGCCCCGATTCAGCAGGCTTCGGTCAGTACGCCGCGCTCCATGCGCAGGCGACGATGCGCCAGAGAGGCCAGGCGCTCTTCATGGGTGACGATGACAAAGCTGATGCCCAACGACTCGTTGAGTTCGACGATGAGCTGGTGAATGCTTTCAGCCGTATCACGATCGAGGTTGCCGGTCGGCTCATCCGCCAGCACCACGGCCGGTCGTGTCACCAGCGCACGCGCCAGGGCGACACGCTGACGCTCGCCGCCGGACAGCTCCGACGGCTTGTGCTGCATGCGCTCGCCGAGG
The DNA here is from genome assembly GCA_964511255.1 of uncultured Paraperlucidibaca sp. Classification (GTDB taxonomy): domain Bacteria; phylum Pseudomonadota; class Gammaproteobacteria; order Pseudomonadales; family Moraxellaceae; genus Perlucidibaca. The sequence goes on along the minus strand of CAZEEQ010000018.1, from coordinate 7,851 downwards.
CCGACACGCTGCAGCAGCTCCGTCGCAGCCTGTTCAGCCGCCGCGATCGAACCACCGCCCAAAATCACCGGCAGCGACACATTTTCGAGCGCCGTAAACTCCGGCAAAAGATGATGCAGCTGATAGACAAAGCCCATGTGGCGATTGCGCAGACGGCTGCGCTCGGCTTCGCCGGCCGCGCTGAAGTCATGCTGGAGCAGCTGCACACGACCCGATGACGGCTTTTCCAGGCCACCGAGCAGATGCAGCAGCGTGGTCTTGCCGGAGCCCGAACGCCCGACGATGGCCACCCGCTCGCCACGGTTGATACTCAGCGTGACACCCTTGAGCACCTGTACTGCCTGCGGGCCTTCACTGAAGGTCTGCTGCAGGTTGTCGGCATGCAGAACGACATCATTCATAGCGCAGGGCCTCCGCAGGCTGGATGCGGCCGGCCTGGCGCGCCGGGTAGATCGTAGCCAGGAAACTGAGGCCGAAGGCGGTCAGGCTGACCCACAGCACATCGCCCCAGTCCAGGTGTGACGGCAGGTAGTTCACAAAGTAGGCATCGAACAAGTGCACGCCCGAGATGCGTTCGTAGAAGCCGGCGATGTCGCTGACCGTCAGTGACAGGAGCACGCCCAGCGCGACACCAGCGATCGTGCCGCCGAAACCGACCGCCGTGCCCTGGACCAGGAAGACACGCTGAATCATCCCCGGAGTCGCCCCCAGGGTGCGCAGAATGGCGATATCCGACTTCTTGTCGTTGACCACCATGACCAGGCTGGACACGATATTGAATGCCGCCACCGCCACGATCAGCAGCAGCAACAGGGACATCATGGCCTTTTCCATCTTGATGGCATTGAAGAGATTGCCCTGGGTCTGAGTCCAGTCCGAGGCATAGAAGAAGGGGGGCAGCCGGGCCAGCAGACGCTCGTTGATGGCGCGAGCCTGGAACAGGTCGTCGACCTTGAGGCGCACGCCCTGGGCCTTGTTGCCGATCCGCAGCAGGCGACCGGCGTCGGCGTAATGGACATAGGCCAGCACACCGTCGACTTCAGCGCCGACCTTGAAGATCCCGGTCACCGTGAAACGCTTGAAGCGCGGGATGACGCCGGCAGCACTGAGCGTCGCCTCCGGCAGCACCAGCGTGACCGGGTCGCCAATGCGGACACCCAGCGAGCCGGCCAGCTGATGTCCGAGCACGATGCCGAACTCGCCGTCACGCAGACTGTCCATGGTGCCTTCAAGCATGAACTCGGGCAGGATGGATACTTTCTTTTCCAGTGCGGGTTCGATGCCGGTGATCATGGCGCCATTGACCTGACCATTGGCCGTCAGCATGCCCTGCACCTGCGACATGGGGGCCGCCGCCACCACACCCGGCGTTCTTTCGGCCAGTTCCACCAGCTTCCGCCAGTTCTGCATCGGCTCCGTCGCCGTCAGCGACGCATGCGGCACCATGCCAAGGATGCGCTGCTTGAGCTCACGATCGAAGCCGTTCATGACCGAGAGCACGGTGATCAGCACCGCCACGCCCAGCATGAGGCCGATCATGGAACTGAGCGACATGAAAGAAATGAAACGCTCGCGCCGACGCGCGCGCGTGTAGCGCAGACCGATGAAAACAGAGAGAGGCTTGAACATAGTGGCGGATTAGATCACAGCTGCCGACAGGCGTCACACCACATTCACGTTCGTGGCTACACTGTGGACTACAGACATTTTCACGATCCTGCACAAGACCAGGTCAAGGTTGCCAGCCCATGAAGATCATCGGTCATCGCGGTGCCCGCCGCGAAGCCCCGGAAAACACCCTGAGCGGATTCCGCCACCTGCGCCAGCTAGGTATCCGCGCTGTCGAGTTCGACATCCAGGTCAGCGCCGACGGCAAGCTGGTTGTCATTCATGATCCGGCGGTGGAGCGCACCACCTCCGGCCGTGGTGCCGTCAGCGAGTACCTGGCCACCGAGCTGGCCGCGCTTGATGCCTGCCATCTGGCCTTCCCGGACTGGCCGCTCAGCGAGGGGGTGCCCCGGCTGGAGGATGTCCTGGCGCTGCTGCCGGACTTCGATCATCTCGAACTGGAAGTGAAGGCACGTACGCCGGAGGACGAGGCGGCAGTCATCGCCAGACTGCCGGCTCTCTGGGAACGTTTCGGACTGGCCGGGCGGGCCCGTACCACCTCATTCAACCCGCGTTACCTGCTTGGCATCCGCGCGGCGGCACCGCATATCCCGCGCGGCTTTCTCTTTGAGGAAGACTTTGCCGGAGATGCCATTCAGGTTGCGACCGCCCTCGGCTGCAGTTCGCTGGGACCGCATCAGGCCCGCTGCACACCGGAGCTGATCGCCGCTGCCCATGATGCCGGGCTGATTGTCTCGACCTGGACCGTCAACACCGCGCAGCGGGCCCATGCACTCGCTGCCATGGGCGTCGACGGCCTGATCACCGATGTGCCGACGCAGGCGCTGACCTGGTTTCCGAGCCACTGAACGGGACGGTCGGCATGTCAGCTGGTGCGCGGCACCACCTGACGCACCGGCGGCGGATTGCGCCGTGCCTGCTCATAAAGCGGCATGACTTTGGGGATGGCCGCCTGCAGACTCTGGATGCGCTGCGGTCCTGACGGATGCGTGCTCAGGAAGGTGGGGCCGGCGCCGGCGCCGGCCTGACTCATCTTCTGCCAGAGCACGACCGCAGCATGGGGGTTGTAGCCGGCCCGTGCCAGCAACTCGAGCCCCATGATATCCGCCTCGGACTCCTGACCACGGCTGTGCGGTAAGGTCAGCGCCAGCTGCGCCGCCGTCTGCATTATCTGGCTGCTGCTCGCGGACATGCCGGTGGCGATCGCGATCACACTCATGCCCATCTGCTGGGCCGTGCTTTGCGACATGCGCTCACGCCCATGCTCGCGCAGCGCATGCGCCATTTCATGGCCCATGATGGCGGCGATCTCGTCGTCTGTCAGTTTCAGTCGGTTGATGATGCCGGTGAAGAACATGATCTTGCCGCCCGACGCGCAGTAGGCGTTGAGTTCATCCTTGGTTTGCAGGTTGACTTCCCATTGCCAGCCGGTTGCATCGGCACGGAAAACCGCAGCCTGCGGGATCAGCCGGTCAGCGATGCGACGGATGCGTTCGAGGTTGGCGCGGTCGGTATTGAGCGCATTGGCACTGCGCGCCTTGGTCAGCTCACCACGATAGGACTGCAGCGCCGCCGAGTCGGCCTCGGCGCTGGACATCAGCATGAACTGGCCACGCGTGATGCCGGTGGCACCTTGCTGGGTGGTGCTGACACAGGCAGCCAGTCCGGTTGCCAGCAAGAGGCCGAGCGCCAGCGGACGCAGGAAGCGGGTGGTCGTCATGGTGATCTCCTTGATCCGGTCATCAGGCCAGCGTCTGCTGCCCTCGGTCATGCCGGGGTTGACAGGGTGTCAGCCCGCCGGCAGGGAATAATAACGTTGCCAGATATCACCATAGCGTACACGTTCGGCGCTGATCCGGTCAGTGTCCCAGCCCAGCTCCTCGGACAGTATGGCATCGAGTGCCGGCACAGCCTCGATGCCACCCTGCGGCAGCAGCAAGCCGAGACGGACACGGCGCAGCAGCAGGTCATCGAGATGCACGACCTGTTCATGGCGGCAGGCCCAGCGCAACTCGGCCACCAGCGTCGCGGTGTCGGCCACCGGCACCATCTCGGCCTGCGGCATGTCATCGAGGAACTGACGGGTGCGAATGCCGAAGCGTGACACCAGGCGGGCGAAGGTGGCGGCACTCAGCCAGTCGGGCGCGGTCCCGGGCTTGGGCGCGGTAAAAATGGCTTTGTGGTCATCCTGGATGGTCACGCCCAGCCAGGGGGCTGCCAGTCTGAGGGCGTCCAGCGCAATGAGACGGAACGTGGTGAGCTTGCCGCCCGTCACGGTGATCAGGCCCTGATTATCCCAGACCCTGTGGCTGCGGCTTTCCTTTGACGGGTCGCTGCCATCACCAGCGCTGATCACCGGCCGGACCCCCGAGAACGTTGCGATGATGTCCTCAGGAAGCAATCCGGCCTGCGGAAACTTGTCATTGGCGCCGCGCAGCAGGTAGTGCAGCTCGGCGCGGCTGAGCGAGGCCTCGATGTCCATGTCCTCGGGATGGTCCAGGTCGGTGGTGCCGACGATGGTGCGGCCTTCCCACGGGTAGATGAACATGACGCGGCCATCATCGGGGTGATGACAGATGACTGCTTCGGATAACGGCAGTCGTCCAGCCGGGATCACGAGATGGCTGCCGCGCAGGGGGCGCACACGCACCTCGTCGATGAGCCGGCGGCGCAGACGGTCGGCCCAGGCACCCGTGGCATTGATGACGGCACGGGCGGAGACCAGGGTCTGCGCGCCGCTGACGCGATCCTCGAGGCGCAGGCCGCCGACTCGGGACCCCGCCATCACCAGATCCGTGGCCTTGACGTAGTTGATCAGGGTCAGGCCATCGGCCACGGCTTCGTCCAGCACACGCTGCACCAGGCGCGAATCGTCGGTGAGGGCATCGGTGTAACGCGAAGCACCGGTGAGGCCCTCACGGCGATAGCCGGGGATGCGCTGGAGAAAGCTGGCGAGCGGAAAGTAGCGGTGGTCACGCACGCGCGCGAGAAAGTCATAGAGCATGACCAGCGCCTGGAACGGCCAGCGCCCCGGGAACACCCCTTTGAAGTGGGCAAAGTAGTAGCCCATGCGCTCGACCAGACCCGGCGCCTCGCGCAGCAGACGCTCGCGCTCGGTCAGCGAATGCCAGGTCAGCCGGATCTCGCCCTGCGCGATATAACGCAGGCCGCCATGGACCATTTTGGAGGAACGGCTGGAGGTTCCCCAGCTGTAATCGGTTTGCTCGATCAACAGGGTTTTGAGACCGCGACGAACGGCTTCGCGGGCGACACCCGCCCCCGTGATGCCGCCACCGATGACAATCACATCCCAGAGATGATGCGGAAGAGATGACCAGATTTCGTTGCGCTGCGCCGACACCTTGCCGCCCTCTTCCGGATGAAAAACAGGCGCATTCTACGGGATTCGGGTTACAGAATGAGAGACCAGCGTGACCTGACAGTCAAGTCCCGGCTTACCAGCGCACCTGCTCCAGGTACTTGAACTCGCGCCCCAGGAAGCGGCTGCCGATGGTCTGGAAACGCAGCGGGATGTCCGTCACGACAAAGTCGTAGCGCGGCTCGACGCGCTGCGGATTGTGCATGTCCATCTCACTCAGCACCCGGGCGGTCTGCTCGGCAATCGTGATGGCGGAGTCGACCAGCTTGATACCGGAACCGGCGACTTCCTGGAGCAACGGCTTGAGCAGCGGATAATGGGTGCAGCCCAGCACCATGGCATCAATCTGCTCGACCAGCGCCGGCTTGAGGTATTCACGCGCGGTCAGACGAGTGACCTCATGATCCAGCCAGCCCTCCTCCACCAGCGGCACGAACAGCGGGCAGGCCTGCGAGTAGACATGGAGACTGGGATTCAGCGCATGGATGCTGCGCGCATAGGCATTAGAGTTGATCGTGGTCGGCGTCCCGATCACACCGATGCCTTTCTTGCTGATCTCGACGGCAGCCCGGGCGCCGGCATCGATGACATCCAGCACCGGCACCGTCGAGCGCTCGCGCACCGCCTCGCCGGCCACAGCCGCCATGGTGTTGCAGGCGATGATGAGCAGCTTGACGTCGCGCGCCAGCAGGTAATCGGCAATCTGGGTGGTGAAGCTGCGAATGGTGTCGACCGACTTCACGCCATAAGGCACGCGGGCGGTATCACCGAAATAGATGATGTCTTCGAATGGCAGGCGCTCCATGAGCGCGCGCACCACGGTCAGACCACCGATGCCGGAATCGAATACGCCGATGGGCGAGCGGGCGGAGACGGTCATCTGAAGCTTCCTGTGAGTCTGCGGACAGCGGCTGCGCGCCGGGCCGGGGCCGCATCGCGCGCAGAATAGCAAAACCACGCCTGACACGATACGGATGCCCGTGTCCGTCAGACGACAGGAGGCCGCCCTCGCTTCAGCTCACCGCGACGGCATCCAGTGCGTTCAGCTCATAGGTGACATAGTACTTCACCAGGCGCTCGAGACCGTCAGTGAGTTCGTCGTAGCTGATGGCAGACCTGTGGGCCGCGTGCAGGCGCAGGATGCTGTAAATGCCGGCATTGATGATGAGGTAGACGGTGCTCTGCAGATGGCGCATGCGCGTGTATTTCGGATGGCTGATCAGGTACTGCACGAAAAAATCGTTGAGCATCTGGGTGAGCTTGTCGGCAAAGCCCCGGCCATCGATCAGCAGAATCTGCCGGATCAGGTGCAGGTAACGATCTTCGTCGCGATGCAACAGCGCCGTGAAGGCCTCCGCCATGGGCCGGATCAGATCCATCATTTCGAGGTGTTCCGGCGCCGGGTCAATAGACCCGATCAGCTGTGCGATATCTGCCAGGAAACGCTCGCTCATGGCTGCGTAGATATCTTCCTTGTTGGCAAAGTACTCATAGAGCGATCCCGTGCTGAGTCCGGCCACCTCGGCAATGTGATTGGTCGTGGTGCCGGCCAGACCATAGCGTCTGAGGCAGATGAAGCCGGCATCGATAATGGCATTGACTGTTGCGATGGAGCGGGACTGACGGGGTTTTCGGGTCATGGGCAAGTCCGGATTGAATCCGAGTAATTATCCGGGATAGGCTGACATTGTCGTGACCAGTCAGTCAAGCATTCCGAATTGGAGACGAGGGTTCGGGGTCACCGCCACAAAACCGCTTCAGGAGGATCGCTATGAAAGCAAGCAACGTTCGTGACTTCATGTCAAAAGAGTCGCGCAAAATCAACGGCGCCAGTGTCGGCATTCCGGCTCGTCTGATGGACTTCCCGCTGCCCGAGGGCAAACCGCGCTTCCCGTTTTTTGGCGGCAATGCCCTGGCCTGTTCACTGTTCGCCGTGTTTTCTTCGATCTTCCCGCCGGGTGAGCGCTTCTTTGTCGAATCGATACGAGGTTTCCGTGACCAGATCGAAGATGACACGCTGAAAGCCCAGGTCTCCGGCTTCATCGGGCAGGAAGCCATTCATGGTCGTGAACATGAGGAGCTGAACGCCTGGTTTTCGGCCCAGGGATATGACATCGCCATGGCAGACCGCATGATCCGCTTCAGTCTCGGGCTGCTCGAAAAGCTGCCACCCTCCCAACAAGCCGCCTGCACCGCGTTCATGGAACATGTCACCGCCGTTCTCGGCGAACAGTGGCTGAGCCATGATGGTTTCCGGCAAAGCACGGACCCCGACATGATCAAGCTCTGGAGCTGGCACGCCCTGGAGGAGCTGGAGCACAAATCGGTCGTTTTCGATGTACACAGCCGTGTCAGCCGGCACGCCTATCTCGAACGCCTGCTGGCGGCACCGCTGGTGCTGGCCGCCCTGGCTCCCGGGGTGATCTTCAGCTGGGGCTGGATACTGGCACGCCAGGACGAAGCCCTGCGTCTTCGCGAGCACCAACGCGGCATCAAGACCCTCTTCGGCAGGAACGGTTTTTTGCTGCCCGTCCTTCAGCGCCTGCCGGATTTCTTCAAGCGCGATTTCCATCCGGCGGATGATGACACCCTGGCGCTGGAGCGTTACTGGCGCGAACAACTGTTCGGTGACCAGGGCGACCTCAACCGCTATTTCCGCAACCGGGAAGCGGTGGAACGGGCAGCGGCGCCGCAGCCGCTACAGGCCTGACCGGCCGGCCGGCATCGCGAAATTCATCCCCCAGAAACGACAAAACCCCTGTGCCGCAAGGCATCAGGGGTTCTGAAATTTGGAGCGGGTAACGAGGCTCGAACTCGTGACCTCGACCTTGGCAAGGTCGCGC
>CAZEEQ010000017.1:0-59877 GCA_964511255.1 uncultured Paraperlucidibaca sp. | reverse complement strand
CCGGGTTGCAGCTCATCTGCCCCAGTGTTTCGATGTTATGGGTCAGCAGCAGGGTCTGGCAGCCCATGCGGGCCGCCGCCAGTGCCGCTTCGGTGCCGGCATGGCCGCCGCCGATGACGATGACATCGTAGGTCTTGGGATAATGCATGACTCAACCCGCCTGCCGGACTCAGCAATCCCGGCGCAGTGCAAAATGGGCGGCGATTATACGGCCGTGATGACAACGCCACCAGTTCAATTTCTGAGCAATAACAGCCACTCAATCCTGCGCCAGCGTCGCCGAGGCGGCCTCTGACGACATCTCGATGCGACTTTTCTCCACCGCCAGCACTTTCAGCTGCACCTTCATCTCATCTCCGACCATGCCCAGCATGCGGGTCATGCCGAACTCGCTGCGCCGAAAACTGGTGGTGGCCGTCAGCCCTGCCGATTGTCCGCCACCGGCGAAAAGGTTGGGGCCCGAGCTGTTGGCCTTGGCACTGAGAATGACCGGCCGGGTGATGCCGTTGACCGTGAGCGTCCCGGTCAGGCTGAAGGTCTTGTCTTCCCGGTCGACATGCATGATGCCGTTGCTGCGAAAACGCATTTCCGGGTACTCGCGAGGCCGGAAAAAATCCCCCGAATGCAACAGCTCGCGGTCAATCAGCGGCATGAATGTCTTGAGGCTCCGGACCGGGATGCTGACCTCGGCCCAGGACTCATCGGGACGATCGATGTTGCCGTAGATATGGCCGCTGACATTGCCAAAGCTGCCGGTCGGGCTGGTGACGCCGAGATAGATCCAGTTGAATGTGACCTTGGTCTGGACCGGATCGATGGCATAGACAATGACCCGGTCAGCCCGGCTGACCCCAGCGAGCAGGCAGAATGTCATCATCAACAGTGCGCTGGCATGCCGCATCATGCTACTCCACAAAACCCACTCGCCGGCCTAGCGCCAGCGCAGCGGATTCACTTCGATCTGCGCTTCGCCAATGCTGATCCAGAGCGTGCCATCCTGAATGGTGACCTGCATCGACAGGCCGCGCTCCAGCTCAGCCGCCATGGCCTCAGCCACGGCATCGCTGATATTGAGCACCGTGAGGTTATCAAAACGGGTCAGGCTGCTGCGAATCTTGTCCCACCAGATCGGCGGCGCGCGATCACCGTAAGTCACCACGGTCATCCGCCGGGCGCGATTGCAGCCCTTGCGGACGCGGCTTTCGTCCGGCATGCCGAGCTCGATCCAGTGCTCAACGGCACCGGTGAGATCCTTCTGCCAGAGATCCGGTTCGTCTTCACTGCTCAGTCCGCGGGTGAACTGCAGGTCCTCGTGGGCGAACAGCACGAAGGCCAGGACGCGCACCATCAGGCGCTCGTCCGTTTCCGAAGGATGGCAGGCCAGCGTCAGGTTGTGGTCCGCGTAGTAATCGCGGTCCATGTCGGCAATGTTGAGCTGGATCTTGTAGACCGTAGACTTCAGCGCCATCTCAGCGGGGCTTCCTGGGGAAATTGCCGGGCGCGCGGCCGGATGAGCGGCCCGGTGCCCCGGCGGGCGCGCGGACGGCTGCCCGACTCGGTGAGTCGGCCGCCGGGCGGCCCGGTGAATTGCCCGCCGGCCCGCTGGCCGCATCAGCCGCGGCAAAGCCGCCGGCGGCTCCGCTGGAAAGCTGACGCGACTTGAAGCGGCGGCCCTTGATGCCGGCATCGGCGATGCGACGAAGCGCCGCCGGCGCGACTTCGCGATCAACCGCGACATAGGCATGAAGGTCGAAAATCTCGATCTTGCCGATCTGCGTGCCGAGAATGCCACCCTCACCGGTGAGTGCGCCGAGGATATCGCCGGCACGCAGCTTGTCCTTGCGACCGCCGGCGATCTGCAGCGTCACCCGGCGCGGCGCCGGCACCTTGGCCAGCGAGTTCACCACCGGCAGGTCCTGCCAGTTCAGGCTGATCTTCTGATACTCCTCGATGGCGGTGGCGCGATGCGCTTCCGATGGCGAGCAGAGGCTGAAGGCCAGACCGGTCTGGCCGGCGCGGCCGGTACGGCCGATACGGTGAATGTGGGTTTCGGGGTCGAAGGCCAGCTCGACATTGATCACGGCGGCCAGATCCTTGATGTCGAGACCGCGGGCAGCGACATCGGTGGCGACCAGCAGCGGGCAGCTCTGGTTGGCAAACTGCACCAGCACCAGATCACGATCGCGCTGCTCCAGGTCGCCATGCAGTGCAGCGACATGGAAGCCCTGCTCGCGCAGGGTCTGGGCGACCTCATCGCAACGCTGCTTGGTGTTGCAGAACATCACCGCCGATGCTGGCTGGTAGTGGCGCAGCAGCGCATTCAGTGCCTGGGGCCTGGCCTTGCCATCAACCTCGAAGAAGATCTGCTCGATCTGACTGTCGACATGCACCGACTCAACCGTGACCTCGACCGGGTTCTGCTGGAAGCGGCCGCTGAGCGCGCGGATTTCTTCCGAATAGGTTGCCGAGAACAGCAGATTCTGACGCCGCGGCGGCAGGAAGCCGGTGACTTGAACCATGCTGTCATGGAAGCCCATGTCGAGCATGCGGTCGGCCTCATCCATCACCAGCGTACGCAGGCCGCTCAGCGTCAGCGAGCCCTGCTGGAGATGCTTGAGCACCCGACCCGGCGTGCCGACCACGATGTGGGCGCCGAATTCCAGCGAACCCAGCTGCGGTCCCATGGGGGTGCCACCGCAGAGCGTGATGATCTTGGTATTGTCGAGGGCACGGGCGAGACGACGCAGTTCCTTGGCGACCTGGTCCGCCAGTTCGCGGGTCGGACACAGCACCAGAGCCTGCGTGGCCAGATTGCGCACATCCAGCGCCGACAGCAATGCGATGCCGAAGGCAGCGGTCTTGCCGCTGCCGGTTTTGGCCTGGGCAATGACATCGCGGCCGGCCAGCAGCGAAGGCAGGCTTTCAGACTGGATGGGCGTCATGGTGTCGTAGCCCAGCTCAGCGAGGTTGGCGAGCATGGCCTGCGACAGCGGCAGTGTGGAAAAAACAGCGTTGGATGACGTCACGACAAGAGCCCTGAAAAACGAGGCGCCATGTTACCACTGCACCCCGTCGGTCTCGTTGTTTGTTTTTCAGGCAATCATGGCGGCCCGCGCGACCTTATTCGCGCCCGGAAGCGGTCGGCTTGCCGCGCTCATTGAGGTAATCGGGCAGCCAGCGCAACGTGGGAAAGAAAATGATGCGGATGATGCCGATCAGCATCCACAGATAGGCTCCGCCATAAACGGCCCCGCAGAACATGGTGACGTAGTCGAAGTTGGGCGAAACGTACTTGATGCCCCACCAGGAGATGATGTCGGTCAAAGCCGCGGCCAGGCCGGCCGGGAACACCCACTGGTAAAGCTTGAGCCGGTTGAAATGCATCGAGAATGGAATCCCGATGATGAAAAATGCCGTGGTAAAACCAAAAAGATGCGCATGCGTAAAAGCGATCAGCTTGCCCTGGCTCATGTTGGCAAAATACGCCTCGGTACTGCCGTGCAGACCCAGCTGATAGTGCACTTCGGCGAGACCGAAGAAGAATGCGATGCCGAAGAGCACTGTCGCGAGGCCGATGCCGCGCTGGGCCGCCACCGGCAGATCACTCAGGGAAAACTCGACCTTGGGATCACGATAGGGAATGAACCAGCGGAGCAGCAGGCAGATCAGCAGGAACAGCCCAACCAGCGCGATCGGACCGCCCAGGGTGAGCCAGGCCGAAGGCTCTGGGGGCAGCTGCACAATGGCGGCATCTGCTACCGGTACATCACTGAAGAAGTCGAACTTTTCACTGGCCATGACTGACCTCCTGATTCAGATTCCGGTCAGGCGCACATACAGCAAAGCCCCGGCCTGTTTCACCGCGGTCGTGATGGCGGCATCGAGATCCTTGCCGGTCGCGATCGGAAGCTGGTTGACCATGTGCCCACTGAACGACGGATAAATCTTGCTGGCCTTGGCGGCTGGCACGGCATCGGCATGCAGCACCTGGACCTTGCTGACCCTGAGCTGGCGATCGGTGGCCATGAGCAGGAAGAAGACCTTGCCCTGGTACGCCGCCGGGAAGATCAGCGCCGTACCCGCCGGGCGGCGATCCACGAGCGGGATGTAGATGGTGTTCTCATCGGCCTTGCCCAGTGTGGCACCCAGCGCTTTCGCGGCCTGGATATCGGCCGGGGTCAGCAGGGCATCCTGCGGTAACCAGGTGGTGACACCAGGGAACTGCGCACGCACCTCTCGCGGAATCAGGCTGGCGATATCCAGCCAGTTACCGGGCCTGGCCGGGGTCGATGCCTTGTCTCCGGGATTGGCCTTGGCCGTCGCTTCGGCGCCGTTGGCCTGACCATCGCCATCGCTGTCAGCCGCTGCAATCCTGGCAAAGGCACCGGCGTTCTTGCCGGCCGCCTTGAACGCCTTGCCATATGCGTTGAGCGCAGAGCCGCCACCGTCACTGTGGCAGGCATTGCAGGACGGCATATAGCCAAACTCCTGTTTGTACTGGCGGGCGATGGCGGGCATCGCCGAGCTCCAGGCCGGCAGCATCAGCGCCGTGACAGCCACTACCCACCGCAGGCGGCTTGCAGACTTCATTCCCTCTTCCTCATTGGGTGACCGGCATCAAAAGCCGAACAGGCTGGGCACGGCATCGCGCATGGCTGCCACCGATTTCTCGCCGCGGGCACCGGCTGCCTGCAACGCCTGATACTGCAGCGAATCCCGAGGCGGCATGAGCTTGCTGGCCTTGTCGGTCCCGGCGTAACGCGCCCAATCGAGTGCATCCCGAATTTCGGGCTTGCTGCGAATGCTGTCCAGGACTTCATCCTCGCTGGCACCCGCCATGAAGTTCAAACGCTTGGCGGGGTTGCCCCGGTGACAGGCAAAGCAGTGGCTCTCGAACTCCCTGAGCACGGCATGCCGGCTGATTTTCAACGGCGGCACGCCGCTCGCCACCGGCGGGGACATGTCATGTGTATCCAGGCAGCAATAACCTGCCGGCTGACCCAGCAGCGCGCGCATGATCTCTACCCGCACCAGCGGGCGAGGCGCGAAGATATCTGCCGGCAGGGCCATAACCCGGGCCTCCAGACGACGGATGTCATAGCCACTGACCGCGCCGAGACTGCTGAGATCCTGTTCGGTGAACAGCGCGGCGACGCCGTAAACACCCTCAATGTCATTCGCCGTCAGCACCTGTTTGGGCTGGCGTGGCGTCAGCGGATCCAGGCGTGGCGCCAGTCGCGGCAACTTGTCGAAAGCGGCAAGGTCTTCGTTGTCGCGGGCGCCCTCGCCCGGTTTGATCTCGCGTGTCCACAGCCCACGCCACCAGCCCTTGATGCCCTGGCGCTCACCGATGGGATCACGATTCGGGAGGTCGGACTCGGGCACGGCAATCCCTTTGGCCGGGAAATGGCGGCGCTGCAGTGCCTGCAAGCGGACCACATCGGCATTGCGGCTATCGAAACTCCCCGGGCTGTCGGCATAGCGCATCGCCAGCCTGAGCATGAGACGACGGCAATCAGCGCCATCGACGCCACAGCCATCGAGCCAGAGTCGCTGAGTGACATGGATGAAATTTCCCTGATCCGTCAGCTGATCAAGGCGCTCCGGCGACGCCAGTGGCTGCTTGACCGGAATATTCAGATAGGGCTGAGCGTTGCCCCGCGCGGCGGCTATCGCCGCCGCGGTGTCCTCCTGACCATTGGTTTCATTCCAGGGCCGCTGCGGGAAAATCGGACCGCCGCCCTGATGACAGGTCGTGCAAATCGCGCGCCGGGCATAGACGATCCGTGGCACACAGCCCGCGCAATAATTCTGCACCAGCTGGAACTCAAAGCGTCCGGCCGCCTCGTTGTAGCTCAGCACCTCAATCTCATGGGCCTTTTCGACAAAACCGAGAAAGAGCTGGCCGCGTGGCGCCATGCCAAGATTGGCGGCATTGCCGGACTGGAAGTCGGCCGCCATGACCAAACGGGGGTGGGCATCATCAGCCTGGGCCTTGAGCAGCGAACGTCCGTGCGGGATCAGCACCGCCACCGGCATGCTGCCGTTCGGGTTGCGATCCTGCAGCAGCCTGACGAGTTTTTCGAAGGGATAAGGCAGGCCATCATTCTGCGCGATCAGATGATCGAAAAGAGAACGCGTGCCCTGGGGCGGAAGATCACCCTGTGCGATGACACGGGTTGACAGCGACTGGCTGTCAGCCTGACCGGGCCGGGCCAATTCTGCGATGTTGACCGTGCTGACAGCCGGCTTCTGCCAGAAATAGAGTCCTGCCAGCGCCAGCACCCCGACGACCAGCCATGTCAGAAGACGTTTCATGTATGCCCTGCCAAGCTGTCGTAAAGCGACTTGCCACCCGCGTTAACAGGGTCGGGCAGCAAGTCGTTCCTGTGCTGCATCACATCAGTTTCAGAAACTCGCGCAACGCGTACTTATCCTGCGCGGTGAGGTCAACGCCGAACTGGTGCCCCTTGTTTTCCACCGGATCATCACACCCCATGAAAAGCGGTTTGTGCGGATTCTGGGAGGCGAAGTTCGCCACCGGCGTACCCTTCTTGACCGGAATCTTCGGCCAGCCCTGCATGTCTTCACGCGGGGTGACGGTCATGTCCTCGGTCGTCAGCAGCGTCTTCTGCGGGCGGTGCTTGGCGGCCTTGGGATTATCCGACGTCATCAGCTCGTCGAAAGACAGCTCGAACTGCTTGATGCGGCCGCGCAGGGTGTAGTCCGGTGCGCCATCCGGCAGGAAGGTGACTTCCCCGATGGCATTGTTATGCATGAACGGCGCCGTCGCCCACACCGACAACAGCGAGATGTTGCGCAGATAACCAGGGCCGCCGGTGACCTTGCGCTCACCCAGCTTCATGCCGCCGATGAACGGGATCATGCGGTTGAGCACACGCGGCACGCTCCCCGGAGACGGCGAGTCCTTGTAAGTCTCTGAAGAGAACTCTTCCCAGATCTTGCCCTTGTTGTGGTTGTTGTGCAGCGCACGGCACATGTTGGTGCCGACGATGTTGAACGGTGTGCGGTCATCATTGCCCAGCCAGTCCTGGCCGAAAATGTCCTTTTCGGCGAACTGCGCCGGACGCAGGCGGCCTTCCTTGTCCCGGGCGAGGAAGTTGGCCACGAACTTGGGATCGTTGCGCTCGGCTTCGCTGTACTCGGTGGTCCAGTAGTCTTCCTTGCCGAAGATATGGCCCTGGTAGAACTTCTCAAGCGCGACCTTGTCGTTACGGATGCTGGCCGGTGCCATCTTGGTGCTGTGGCAACTCGCGCATTCACGGGCAAAGACCTTGCGGCCGGCTGGCACCACCTTCGTGTCGATGAAGCGAGCGCCGGGGGTGCCATCGGTATCCTGGGATGCCATCAGATACGTCGGGCCACCCGTGATCAGGAAGGCTGCAAGGTCATCCATCTTGGCGTCGGCATAGTTCCACGGATCGCACTGGGCAGCGCACTGCATGATGCGCATCGGACTCTGTTCCGTGCCGCGACCGATCAGACGGCCCGGATACGGAAAGTTGGGAACCCAGCACTCTTCGGTGCACATGCCGATGTTGACGTAGACGCGGATCAACGCGAGATGCTCGCCGACGCTGTCTTCACCGCCTTTCAGCACATGACGGGTATTGGCCTTCTTCACCGCCCCGGTGACCGGGTCCTTCATGACTTCCTCAAAGAGGCGCTTGTTGTGGAAGTCCATGATGTTGTTCTGGGTGCCCGGATTGTGCATCCAGTCTGAAGCCACCAGCGAGGTGTCGATGGTACCGAGACGGCCGCCCTTGAGAATCTGGCGGGCCGGACTGCTCTGCGGCACACCATGGAAGAAGGCATCCGGCTGCACGATATGCTGGTTGCCGATGGTGGCGCTGAGATTGGCCCAGGTCGGCTGGTTCGGATTGGCCGGCGAATTGGTCGGATCAAAACCGACGTGGCACTGCACGCAGGGATGGCCAATCACATAACGCTTGTTCTGCTTGATCTCGGTCGGCTCATACGCCGCTGTGCGCGGGTCATAAATGACCTGGCCATTCTTGTCCTTGACCGGATCGGCGTAGTACTTGCGATAGCCGAGCACACCGGACGAATGCGGATCCTGGCACTTGTCATACCAGTTGCTGGAGGCATCGCCCTGGACACAGTCCGGGTCGTTGATCAGGCCCCACTTGGTGAACCGGTAAGGGCGCGTGCGGGTATCCAACCAGGGATAATTGGCGTTGCCCTTGCCGATGACACGGGTCTGATGCAGGTAGTTCTCGTCCTGGTTGCCGAACGTACCCTTGAACCAGACATCGCGACCGCGACGAACCTGCTCACGCATGGCCAAGGCCTTGGCGGGGTCCTTGGCTTCGACATCCTTGAACAGCTGAGCAACATAGCGACAGCCCTCAGCGTCATAGCCGGTCGGCTGCGCCTGGGTGCAGGGCGGCGGCACGTACTGGGGAATCGGCTTGGAAGTCCAGGTCACCGGGTCGCCGCGCTTGTGGGTTTCGGGACTGGTGCCTTCTTTCCAGACTTTGCGCGCCGCCAGGGTGTCGTAGAAATGCGTCTTGAACCACTCCTCGCGCTGTTTCCAGTACGGCGTGCCCTGGTAGATACCGGTGGTCAGATGGCGTTCAGCCAGTCCTTCCAGCGAGACACTGCGGTAAGTGGAACGATAGGGCTCGGTAGATACCGGAACGCTGGCCGTCGGCAGGTCATAAGGCGTTAGGGCGTCGACTTCCGGCAGGGCGATTTTTTCCGGGACCGGAGGGATGGCCGGGGGCGCGGGAGGCAAAGTGATGATGCCGAAAATAGCCACGGCGCCAACGACTGCCAGGGCGGAAATACCCAGTGTCTTCTTGTTCATTTTTGCTCCGGGTGAGCTTTTTCAAGGAGTCTATAGCGAGTGATTGCAGCTCACAACTGGTACTTTAGTACCAATTTTAAGGAAGATCAATATTTGTACTGACTTTTGACGACGAACGGTTGGTGTCGTTCTATTTGCCGATACAGAAACTGGAGAAAATGCGGCCCAACAGATCATCCGGCGAGAAGGCACCGGTGATTTCAGAGAGATGGTTCTGCGCCAGACGCAAGTCCTCCGCAGCCAGCTCGCCCGCCTGCAGGACAGTCAGTGCGTGTTCTGCCCGCACGACATAGTCACGGGTCTGCGCGAGCGCATCGAGGTGCCGGCGACGCGCGGAGAAACTTCCTGTGCCCTGAGCCTGAAAACCCATGAGCTGCTTGAGATGCTCTCGCAGGGCATCAAGGCCAAGGCCTTCGCGGGCCGAGACGACCACACAGGGTACGTCGCGCCCCCCGAGTTCAACGCTTTCGAGCCCGGGTTGCCGGCTGCTGCGGTCACATTTGTTGGCGATCAGCGTGAGATGACGGGGCAACGGATCAAAGAATTCAGCCAGGGTATTTTCCGGATGTTGTTCAGGATCGCTGGCATCCCAGACGAACAGAATGCGGTCGGCCTTCTCGATCTCCAGATAGGCCCGACGAATGCCCTCGCGCTCGACCACATCCGGACTCTCGCGCAAACCCGCGGTATCGATGACATGCAGCGGCATGCCATCGATCTGAATATGCTCACGAAGGACATCACGCGTCGTCCCGGCCACATCAGTCACGATGGCCACATCATGGCCGGCGAGCAGATTGAGCAGGCTGGATTTTCCGGCATTGGGACGCCCGGCGATGACCACCCGCATCCCCTCTTTGAGCAAAATGCCTTGCCTGGCTTCAGCCAGCACCTCATCCAGGCGCGCCAGAACGCCACGACACCGGGCCAGAATCTGGCCGTCGGCAAGAAAGTCGATTTCTTCCTCGGGAAAGTCGATCGCGGCTTCGACATGCAGGCGCAGGGTGATCAGCGCTTCGAGCAGGACGTTGATGTGAGCAGAAAAAACCCCTTGCAGTGAATGCAGTGCCGACCGCGCGGCCTGCTCGGAACCCGCCTCGATGAGGTCGGCGATGGCCTCGGCCTGCGCCAAATCCAGCTTGTCATTGAGAAAAGCGCGTTCGGAGAATTCACCGGGTCTTGCCAGGCGTGCACCCAGTCGCAATGCTGACTGCAGGAGCATGTCGAGTACCACCGGACCACCATGGCCCTGCAACTCGACCACATCTTCACCCGTGAAAGAATTTGGCGCACGGAAACAGATCAGCAGTCCCTCATCGAGGGCTTGCCGGTTGTCGTCGAGAAACGGGGTGTAGTAGGCGTGTCGTGGCTGCAGGAGGCGATCCGCCGGCCATCCCATGAGGGTCTGGCCGATGGCAACCGCTGCCGGGCCCGAAAGCCGGATGATGCCTACCCCGCCACGACCCGGCGGGGTGGCAATGGCGGCTATGGTGTCAGTCATGGCCGCCAGAGACTCTTACTTCGAGGGCTTGGCGGACGCAGCGTTCTCGATCTGGCGCGTAATCACCCACTGCTGGGCAATCGAGAGAAGGTTATTGCACAGCCAGTAGAGCACGAGGCCAGCCGGGAACCAGAGGAAGAAAACCGTAAACATGATCGGCATCAGCTTCATGACGCGGGCCTGCATCGGATCCTGCGGGGCAGGATTCAGCGACTGCTGGACAAACATGGTGACACCCATGAGCAGCGGCAGGACGAACCACGGGTCCATCAGCGACAAATCCTTGATCCACAGGATCCATCCGGCATGACGCAATTCGACGGATTCCATCAGCGTCCAGTAGAGCGCAATGAACACCGGCATCTGCACCAGGATCGGGAGGCAGCCACCCAGCGGATTGATTTTTTCCTTCTTGTAGAGGTCCATCATGGCCTGCGACAGCTTGGCGCGATCGCTGCCGAACTGTTCTTTCATGCGCTGCATTTCCGGCATGACACGTCGCATGTTGGCCATCGAACGATAGCTCTTGGCCGAGAGGTGGAAGAACGCCCCTTTGACCAGGATCGTCAGGACCACAATCGACCAGCCCCAGTTGCCGAGAAGGCCGTGAATGGTTTTCAGGAGCCAGAACAGGAACTGGGCGATCGGCCACAGCCAGCCGTAATCCACCGTCAGCTCAAGACCCGGTGACAGCGCCTTGAGGTGATCCTGGATCTTGGGACCTGCGTAGAAGTCAGCCGATACCTGGCCGCTGCCGCCCGGTGCGACCGTGAGGGTTGATCCGGTGAAGCCGATGTTGTGCTCGGCACCATTGTTGTCATCGCGCGTGCTGATGTGATTACGCGCTTTGCTTTCGGGAATCCAGGCGGACACAAAGTAGTGCTGCACCATGGCAACCCAACCGCCGGTGACATCCTTGTTGACCAACTCCTTGGAGAAGCTGGAGAGGGCAATCTTGTTGTAGTTCTTTTCTTCGGTCCAGTAAGCGGCACCAAGGAAAGTCACCATGCCAAAGGAATGGTTATCGGAGCTGGGATCCTTGGCATTGTCACGCTTGAGCTGACCGAACATGACACCGCTCCACGGCAGCGATGCATTGTTCTTGATGTCGTAGCTGACCTTGACGCGATAGTCGCCGCGCACAAAGTGATAGGTTTTGGTGACTTCGATACCGTCGGCTGTTGTGGTCTTGAGCACGACATCGAGTGCTTTCTGTGACGGATCCAGGGTGTAGGCCGACTGAGCCGACTGGAATACCGGACGGCCCTTGGGATTGTCATCGAGACCATTGATAGCCGCATCAGCGGCCACATTCGGGGCACGCACGAGACCGCTTTGAGCGATGTAAGTGTGCTGCTGGGAACGGTCCAGCAAAACAAACGGTGTCTTGTCTTCAACCGTGCGGGTGTAGGCCGGCAGTGCCACACGGACGATATCGCCGCCTGTGGTGTCAATCTGCATATCCAGCACATCGGTGGTCACGCGAACCATATTGCCAGCGACCGGGACTTCACTAACCGGCTTGGCAACATTGCCGCCGGCAACCGGTAGGCCCGTTGCCGGCACAGCGGTGGTCACCGGTGCCACGGGCAGCCCGGCGCTGCTGACGGAGGCCGTCCCCGCCTGAGCGATCTCGGCTGCCGCGACTGTTTCCTTGCCTGGCGCATAATCACGCTGCCAGGTCAGGAACAGAAAATAGCTGACCACGGCCAGCGAAATGAGAATGAGGGTGCGACGGATTTCCATGCTTACGGGTCCTGTCGGTTGCGTGAACCAAGGGAAAAATTCTCGGGTACCGGGTCATAGCCACCGGGATACCCCGGGTGACAACGCGCCAATCGCTTGCCAGCCAGCCAACTGCCTTTCATCAGACCAAAGCGCTTCACAGCTTCTTCGGCGTAGGCTGAGCAGGACGGTTCATAACGGCAATGCGGACCCATCAGGGGACTGATCGCATAGCGATAGAACCGAAGGGGCAGCAAAGCGATGATCTTCATGTCCGACTCTGCACTCTGCTAGATCAGGCGGGTTTCGCTTGCCTTGCCTTGCGCGCCAATCGCTGAAAACCCTCGCGACAGGTCTGATGCAAGCTGACGTTATCAAGACGGCCGACATCCTGCCTTGCCAGGAAGACAATGTCCATGGGAGGCAGCTCGGACTGATGCAAACGGAAGTTTTCGCGGATGCAGCGTTTGATGCGATTGCGGTCGACTGCCAGACGCACTTTCTTCTTGGCGACGATGAAACCGAGACGGGAATGGGGTGTAGCAGAAGGCGTTGCCAGGAGAAGGAAATGGCTCTGGCTGGCCTTAAACAACGCGCCATCCATGACCCGCTTGAAATCTGCTGGTGTCAGCAGTCTCAGGGATCGTGGATAGCGCTTGTCGATCACCTGACTCAGACGGTCAGACGCTTGCGGCCCTTGGCACGACGACGTGCGAGAACCTGACGACCATTCTTGGTGGCCATGCGAGCGCGGAAGCCGTGAGTACGCTTCTGCTTCAGGGTGCTGGGTTGAAAGGTACGCTTCATGATCTGTGATCCGATCTGTCTGGCCCGGTAGGGCGGAAAGGTGCGAGATAGTAGGGAAATGCCGATCCCGTGTCAATGCACTTTTCCATCCCAAGCGTTGAGCCTGCTTTGGTTATCCACTTTTCAGGATTTGTGCACAAGTGGGCCAGGCACCCTACCTAACTAATCTTATATGAATAGAGAAAAGCGGTGGTTATGGTTGTTGTTGGCGATGGTTTCTGTGGATAAGTCAATATTTCCCATAAAAAACAAATATTTAAGTTGTATTAAAAGTTGTTCCAAAGGCACCTGTTCTGACCGTTGCGATCCTGTGGGCGATTGTGGACAACTCGGACACCCTAAGTTATCCACAGATATGACGACCCTGGCTGTCACCTCCGTCTACAGATTTATCCACAGCCGGGAAAACTTGTGGATTTCTCACTGGCAGCTGGGCCACAAGGTCCGTAGAATCACGTTTTTGAATGTGGATAAGGTGTGATGTCGGGTAGCGTTTGGCAGACCGCGCTTCAGCGTCTGGAAGAAGAATATCCGGTCAATCTTTTTCAGATGTGGATTCGTCCCCTTCAGGTGGATGAAGGCCCTGGCGTGCTCGAATTGCTCGCGCCCAACCCGTTTTTTGTCCGCCATGTCATGGACAAATTCATCGTGCGCATCCGTGAAATCGTGCGTGAGGTTTCGGACGGACGAGTCACTGAAGTGAGCATTCGTGTGGGCAGCCGCGGCGATCGAATGCCGCGTCAGGCCGTCCCGGATACGTCGGCCAGCGCGACCAGCCGCGAAAAGCCGCGCGCTGCAGTGCCGACCAATGACGCCATTCCGAAGCCGGCATCAAGTCTTAACCCACTGTTTACGTTTGATAATTTTGTCTCTGGCAAGGGCGCGCAACTGGCCCATGCCGGGTGTTTGCAGGCGGCGGATAATCCCGGTGCGCCCAACTCCAACCCGCTCTTCATTTATGGGCCGACGGGTCTCGGTAAAACCCACCTCATGCATGCCGTGGGGAATGAGATCATCCGTCGTAACCCCAATGCCCGGGTCATGTACCTGACCTCCGAACGTTTTGTCGGCGATTTCATCACAGCGCTGCAACGCAACATGATGAATGACTTCAAGCGCCTTTACCGGTCGCTGGATGCCCTGTTGATTGACGACATCCAGTTCTTTGCCAACAAGGAAAGTACGCAGGACGAGTTCTTCCATACCTTCAATTCACTGCTGGAGGGTTCGCGTCAGATCATCATGACATCTGACAGAATTCCAAAAGAAATCAATGGTATGGATGATCGCCTCAAGTCGCGTTTTTCGTGGGGGCTGTCGATCCAGGTCGATCCGCCTGACAAGGAAACGCGGGTGGCGATTCTCTTGAAGAAATCACACTCGGCCGGCATTGATGTTCCGCTGGAGCCCGCCCATTTCATTGCTGAGCATGTTCAGGGCAATGTCCGCGAGCTTGAAGGTGCGCTGAACAAAGTGATCGCGACCGCGCGTTTCCGTGGTCTGCCTGTCACGCTGGAACTGGTGAAAGAAGCCCTGCGCGATGTGCTGCTTGTACGCTCGCGGCAGTTTAATATCGACAACATTCAGCGTGTGGTGGCGCAGTATTACCGTATCCCGCCGCGCGAACTGACCGGCAAGAAACGTAATCGTTCCTTTGCGCGCCCGCGCCAGATCGCCATGGCGCTGTCTCGTGAACTGACCGGCAACAGCTATCCCGAAATCGGGCTGGCGTTCGATGGCCGTGATCACAGCACGGTGATTCATGCCTGCGACAAGGTGAGCGAGCTGCGTGCTTCCGATTCAACGATCAATGAAGACTATAACAACCTCCTGCGCCTGCTTCAGGCTTGAGCCCTTGGGAAGATGACCATGAAAGTGTCGATGACTCGTGACCAGTTGTTGAAACCCCTCCAGCAAGTCGCCGGGGTGGTTGAAAAGCGCCAGACCCTGCAGGTGCTTTCGAATGTGCTGATGGTGGTGGAAGATGGCGAGCTGGCCATGACCGGCACCGATCTCGAAGTTGAGCTGGTGGCTCGTCAGGGTCTTGAGAGTGACTCGCACAATGGTCGTGTCACCGTCCCCTGCCGCAAGCTGCTCGACATCTGCCGCGCGCTGCCTGCGACCGCCCAGGTTGAACTCAGCCTCGACAGCCAGCGCTTGTTGTTGCGTTCCGGCAAGAGCCGCTTCACGCTGGCGACATTGCCTGCCAACGACTTCCCCAATCTGGAAGACACCCTGGCTGGTTCCTTCTCGCTGAGCCTGTCTCAGAAGGCACTGAAGCGTCTGATCGACAAAACCTCGTTCGCCATGGCGCAGCAGGATGTCCGCTACTACCTTAATGGCATGCTCTTCGAGGTCACCGAAGGTCGTCTTCGTGTGGTCGCCACCGATGGCCACCGCCTCGCCCTTTGTGATGCCCCGATTTCAACTCAAGTACCTGAAAAGGTTCAAGTTATTGTCCCGCGCAAGGGTGTCCAGGAGCTTTCCCGTCTGCTCTCTGATGAGGACAGTGAAGTCACCCTGACGCTGGGCAGCAATCATCTGCGTGTGACAGTGGGTAATGTCACTTTTACTTCCAAACTGATCGATGGCCGCTTTCCGGACTACGAGCGTGTGTTGCCCAAGGGCGGCGATCGCACGCTCGTGGCCGGTCGCGAAGACCTCAAGTCTTCGCTGCAGCGCGCTGCCATTCTTTGCAACGAGAAATTCCGTGGCGTCCGTTTGCAAATCGCCGGTGACCAGCTGCGCATCCTGGCCACCAACCCAGATCAGGAAGAGGCAGAGGAAGAACTGCAGGTCGAGTACAGCGGCAAGGAACTCGAAATCGGTTTCAATGTCGGCTATCTGCTGGATGTGCTGAATGCACTCAGCGGTGCTTATACCCGCGCTACGCTGGGCGATACTAACAGCTCGGCTCTTGTTCGTGACAACGATGACGAACAGGCTGATGCGGTGTACGTCGTCATGCCGATGCGTCTGTGACGCTTCACCCCTCGTGACCCTGGTTCGACTGGAAATTACGGCTTTGCGCAATTTGCGCCAGGTTTCCATAGAGCCGGGGCCGGCTGTGAATCTTTTTCACGGCAGCAATGGCAGCGGGAAAACATCCCTTCTGGAAGCAGTGCATCTGCTCGGCCTTGGGCGATCCTTCCGTACCGTTCGGGCACGCCGCCTGATTCAGGATGAGCAAGCCAGCTGCACGGTTTTTGGTCATACCCAGTCGGGACACAGTCTGGGGATTCAAAAGCCGATTGCCGGCGACACCTTGGTTCGCATCAATGGGGGTCCCGCAGCCGGCCTGGCCGCCTTGGCTCAACATCTGCCGATACAACTTTTTGATCCTTTGTCTTTTGACATCATGTCCGGCGCTTCCCAGCCTCGCCGGCAGTTGTTGGACTGGGGTGTGTTTCACGTGGAACAAAAATTTTACGGCGCCTGGGCGCGCGCTCAAAGGGCACTGCAGCAAAGGAATTCGCTGCTCAAAGCTGCTAAAATTTCACCAATGGAATTGCAGGCCTGGGAGCAGGAACTGGCTGATGCCGCCCTGCCCTTGCATACCGCGCGTGAGCAGTTCGTGGCAGAGTGGCGCCCTTGGTTGAATGCGGCGTTGCTTCGGCTTTTGCCTGATATCACGCTTGAGGTGGATTACCAGCCAGGCTGGGATATCTCACTTTCTCTTGCTGAAGCCTTGCTGCTTTCGCGCGGGAAGGACAGTGAGCGTGGCTTTACCCAGTTGGGGCCGCATCGCGCTGATCTCAAGATTCGTGTGAATGGCGTTGCTGTCGATGAGCGACTCTCACGCGGCCAGCTCAAATTAGTGGTCTGTGCACTCAAGTTGTCGATGGTGCAGAGGCTGATGCAAAGCGGAATCCAACCGATTCTGCTGATGGATGATTTGCCTTCCGAACTGGATGCGCAGGCCCGCGCGAAGGTATGTCAGTGGATAGGAGAGATGGGGGTTCAGTCACTGCTGACCTGTATCGACCCTGCCCAGTTGGAAGGAATGTGGGGTGATACCCCCGTCAGGATGTTTCACGTGGAACAAGGCTGTGTCAGCCCGACTGTGGGCTGATGAGTCAGGAGCAGAAGATGTCTGAAGATAATACCAATTACGATTCCTCCAGCATCAAGGTCTTGCGTGGGCTCGATGCCGTTCGCAAGCGCCCTGGCATGTACATCGGCGATACCGACGATGGCACCGGCCTGCATCACATGGTTTTTGAAGTCGTCGATAACGCCATTGACGAAGCGCTGGCTGGGCACTGCACGGAAGTGAACGTCATTATTCACGCCGATGAGTCCATCACGGTGACGGACAATGGCCGCGGTATTCCTGTCGATATCCATGAAGAGGAAGGCGTATCGGCTGCTGAAGTCATCATGACCGTGCTGCATGCCGGCGGCAAATTTGACGACAACAGCTACAAAGTCTCCGGTGGTTTGCATGGCGTTGGCGTTTCAGTCGTCAATGCACTTTCCAAGGAGTTGCGCCTGACGGTTCGTCGCAACGGCAAGGTTTATGAGCAGGTCTATTGCCATGGCGAGCCGCAGTTCCCGCTGCGTGAAGTTGGCACGACCGAGGGTCGTGGCACCGAAGTGCGTTTCTTCCCGAGCGCTGAGACCTTCACCAACATCAAGTACAGTTACGACATCCTGGCCAAGCGCCTGCGCGAACTGTCGTTCCTGAACTCCGGTGTGCGTATTGTCCTCAAGGATGAACGCAGCGAGCAGAACGAGGTCTTCGAGTACGAGGGCGGCTTGGGGGCCTTCGTGTCCTATCTGAACACCAACAAGACCCCGCTCAACGAAGTTTTCCATTTTCTGGTCAGCCAGGAGGACGGCACCAACGGGATTGGTGTCGAAGTGGCGCTGCAATGGAATGACAGTTATCAGGAAGCGGTCTACTGTTTCACCAACAACATTCCGCAGCGCGATGGCGGCACGCACCTTCAAGGCTTCCGTACCGCGCTGACACGCACGCTGAACAACTACGTCGAAAAGGAAGGTCTGCTCAAGAAAGAGAAGGTCGCGACCGCCGGCGAGGACATGCGTGAAGGCCTGACCGCGATTGTTTCAGTCAAGGTGCCGGACCCCAAGTTCTCCAGCCAGACCAAGGACAAGCTGGTCTCCTCGGAAGTTACCAACGCCGTTGCTGCTGCCATGAACGAGAAGTTCGAGGAATATCTGCTGGAAAACCCGCAGGCCGGCAAGACCATTGTCGGCAAGATTCTCGATGCGGCGCGCGCCCGCGAAGCAGCACGCAAGGCGCGTGAAATGACCCGTCGCAAAGGCGCACTCGATATCGCCGGGTTGCCGGGCAAGCTTGCTGATTGCCAGGAAAAGGATCCGGCGCACTCTGAACTGTACCTGGTGGAGGGCGACTCTGCAGGCGGCTCGGCGAAGCAGGGTCGCAACCGCAAGATGCAGGCCATCCTTCCGCTCAAAGGCAAGATCCTCAACGTCGAGAAAGCGCGCTTCGACAAGATGCTGTCGTCCGCTGAAGTCGGCACGTTGATCACGGCGCTGGGTTGCGGCATTGGTCGCGACGAATACAACCCGGACAAGCTGCGGTATCACAAGGTCATCATCATGACCGACGCCGACGTCGATGGTTCGCATATCCGTACGCTGCTGCTGACCTTCTTCTTCCGCCAGATGCCGGAACTGATTGACCGGGGCTACATCTACATTGCCCAGCCGCCGCTGTACAAGGTGAAGAAGGGCAAACAGGAGCAGTACCTGAAAGACGACGTTGCCATGGAGACCTATCTGACGGCAGTCGCGCTGGACGGCGCCGAACTGCGGGTCAATCCGGCGGCTCCGGCCGTTTCGGGCCTGGCCCTGGAAGGCCTGTTCAACCAGTACCGTGACTTCCTCGCCATGCAGGAGCGTTACAGTCGTCGCTATCCGCCGATTGTGCTTGAGCAGCTGCTGGCACTGCCCAGTCTGCCGCCGGAGCAACTGGTGGATAGACCCGTCGTGGCGGCCTGGGGAAAGCAACTGCAGGATGCGCTGAATGCCGCGGTTGATCCCAGCCAACGCTTCCTCGTGCAGGTTGTCGAAGATCAGGAGCACCAGCGCTACTATCTGCAGCTGGAGCTGGTTTCGCACGGTGTGCCGTACACCTATCGCCTTGGTTTCGAGTTCTTCGGTTCGGCGGAGTATCGTCTGATCGATGGCCTCGCCCGCGCACTTGATGGCCTCATCGAGCCGGGTGCGGTAGCGCGCCGCGGTGAGCGTGAGCTCAAGGTCGACAACTTCAAGCAGGCCTACCAATGGCTGATGCAGGAGTCTAAGCGTGGTCTCGGCATCCAGCGTTACAAGGGTCTCGGAGAAATGAACCCGGAGCAGTTGTGGGAAACCACGATGGATCCGGATTCGCGCCGTATGCTGCGCGTCACGGTGGAGGACGCTATTGGCGCCGACCAGATGTTTACCACTTTGATGGGCGATGCCGTTGAGCCGCGTCGCGATTTCATCGAGAAGAACGCGCTGCTCGTTGCCAACCTGGATATCTGATCAGGCGCCCCGAAAGGTTTCACGTGAAACCTTTCGGGGCATCCCCCTCTCCTCATGTCTGCATTCATCCTGGCGCCCATGGAAGGACTCACCGATGTCCACATGCGCCATGTCCTGACCCAGATCAGTCAGTACGACTGGTGTGTTTCTGAATTTCTCCGCATCACGGATCGTCTGCTGCCAGCCAGCTGCTTTCTCCATCATTGCCCTGAAATCGCCCGGGGTTCACGGACGGCCAATGGCACGCCCGTGCATCTTCAACTGCTGGGAAGCGAACCTGGGGTCATGGCGGAGAATGCCGCACGTGCAGCGGAATTAGGCGCCGCTGCCATCGACATCAATTTTGGATGCCCGGCGAAAACGGTGAATCGTCACCGTGGCGGGGCCGCGTTGCTCGGTGAAGCATCCCTGATGCATGACATTGTGGCCGCCGTCAGGCGCGCTGTGCCGGCCGACACCCCGGTGAGTGCCAAGATCCGTCTCGGCATCGAAGATGCCTCGCCACTGCTCGACAATGCCGATGCCATTCACAGTGCCGGGGCGAACTGGATCACCATCCATGGCCGCACACGAGCGCAGGGCTACCGCCCGCCTGTGGACTGGCATGCGATCGGACGCGTCAGGGCGCGTTACCCGGAGTGGCGCATCATTGCCAATGGCGATATCGCCAGTGCGGAGGCAGCGGCGGAATGTCGCGAGATCAGTGGTTGCAACGAACTGATGCTGGGCAGAGCCGCAGTCAGCATGCCGGACCTGGTGCAACGCTTGCGCGACCCGTTACAGCCTGCCATGGGCTGGCATGAGATCAATACCTGGCAGCTTGATTTTCTGCTGCGCATGTCTGGTTCGGACGCCGGCATTGTGGGGCGCTATAAGCAGTGGCTGGGCATGACAGCGTTGGTCTATCCGGAGGCAGCGGAGCAATTCCAGCGCGTCAAGCGCTTGCGGCGGACCAGCGACATTCTGTCGCTGACATACGCTGAATAGTCGTGCCAGTGAAATGGCGCAGCTGACAGCAGTGCGCTATCGTGAACCGCGTCACCAGGACAAACAGCAGGCAACGGGAGCCGGTCACATGCGCAATTACGACATCATTCTTTTTGGTGCGACCGGATTCACGGGAGAGCTGACAGCACATTATCTGGCCACGCAAAGTCAGCCGTTACGCTGGGCCATAGCTGGTCGCGACAACGCCAAATTGCAGGCGGTGCGGCAGCGGTTGCTGGCCGATGGCAAATATCTTCCGGATGTTCTCCTGGCCGACAGTGGAGCGCCTGATTCGCTGGCTGCGCTGGCTCGCCAGACCCGCGTGATCATCACAACGGTGGGTCCGTATCTGCAGTACGGCGAGCCTCTGGTTGCCGCCTGTGTCAGTGAGAAAACGGATTATGTCGATCTCACTGGCGAACCGGAATTTGTCAGCCGAATGCAGGCCCGCTTTCATGCCAAGGCGGAAGAGAAAGCCGTGCGCATTGTTCACTGCTGTGGTTTCGACAGCATTCCTCATGATCTGGGGGTGTATTACACCCTGAGGCTGCTTCAGGACCGCCTGGGGAGCGATGCGTTAAGCAGTGCCACGGTAGGCGTGGTTGGGACCGTGAAGGCCCATGGCGACTTCTCAGGCGGCACCTGGCAGTCGGCGATCAATGCCATGGCGCGAGCCGGAGAGCATGTCCGGGAATTGCGCGCCCAGCGGGCCCAGGACAAGGCCCGGGCCAGCCAGGGCCGCAAGGTCGGCGGCGGCAAGATGCGTCTGCGCCGTCAGGGCAATGACTGGACCGCCCCGTTGCCGACCATAGATCCTCAAATTGTGCTCACGTCGGCCCGAGGTCTGCCGTTTTACGGCAACCGGTTCAGTTACAGCCATCAGGTTGCGGTTGGCTCGTTGTCCAAGCTGCTGGCCAGCTCCGCCGGGGTCGCCGGGATATTTTTGGGCGCCCAGTTCGGCCCGACACGACGCCTCTTGCAGCGCTACAAGACATCAGGCGATGGCCCCAGCGCCGAGCGGCGGGCCGGACATTGGTTCCGCGTGCAGTTCGAAGCGAGTGTGCAGTTGCCGGGCGCAAACCCTCAGACCTTGCTGACAGAGGTTTCAGGGGGAGATCCGGGCTATGACGAGACCGCGAAGATGCTGTCGGAAAGCGCGCTCAGTCTGGCCTTTGGCGCCGCGCAGCTGCCGCCGGCTGCTGGTGTACTGACGCCGGCGCTGGCGATGGGAGACGTCCTGCTTGCGCGCCTTCAGAGGGCCGGCATGCGCTTCCGGGAACTGGGCTGAGCCAGTCCCAATGTCCCGGTTCGAACGCCCGTGCACTTGATGGCTTCACCCTATCCCGCGTTACCGCGGGATAGGGTGTGGCTTACGACTCTGTTCGGGGCAGGGGCTGGTTCAGCCATTCCTGCCAGATCGCAGCCACTACCGCCAGAATCACCGGGCCGAGGAAAAGGCCGATCATGCCGAAGCTGGCGAGTCCGCCCAGCACGCCGAACATCACCAGCAGGAAAGAAATCTGCGTAGCACTGGAGATCACCAGCGGCCGGATGATGTTGTCGATAAAGCCCACGAAGAGTGCGCCCCAGAGGGCCAGCCCGGCCGCAGCCATGGCATCGCCGGAAGCCAGCAGCCAGATCGCCACCGCGCCCCATGCCACCGGAGTGCCAAAAGGAATCAGCGCGAAAAGAAAGGTAATGACGGTCAGGAAGACCGGGTTCGGTGCCCCGGCAACGGCATAGCCGATGCCTGCCGATGCGCTCTGCGCCATGGCGGTAAGCACGATGCCGAAAACGACGGCGCGGGTCATGTTTCCGGCCGCCGCCAGATAGCGCTCACCCTGCTGGGGAACCATGTGAGCCAGCGCATTTTTGAGCTGCCGAATGATCTTGAGTCCGTCGCGATAAAAGAAAAAGGCCGCCAGCATGGTAAACAGCAGCTTGGCGATATTGCGGCCAATGCCTCCAGCCAGACTCTTGACCTGACCAAAGCCCAGGTTGAGTACGCTGCGGAGGTTTTCCTTGAAGGCCGCCGGGTTGTCGTGAAGGATCACCCAGAAGCTCTCAAGCTCGTGCGAAAGCCAGGGAAAGCGCTCCTGCAGCAAAGGAGGGAGCGGCAGTGTATCGAGGACCAGGAACTCGCTGAGATGGCCATAGATGACTTTGATCTCTGTCTGCAGCATGACCAGCAGCCAGGCCATGGGGCCGATCAGTATCAGTGATAGCAGAGCGGTCATCAGGGTGGCGGCGAGGTTATGACGGTCGCCCGTCAGCTTCAGCAAACGCTTGTAGAGCGGCCAGGTCACGAAGACCAGAATGGCGGCCCAGGCCACGGAAACGATGAACGGACTGAGAATGAGGTAGGTCAGGTAGGTCAGTGTGACCAGGCCGAACAGCAGCGGCAGACGGGTGATCAGCGAGTTTTGGGGGGTCATGGGTGCTTTTCCTCCTTTGACCTTCGATGCTAGCACCCGAATGTGATGGTCAGAAAAACAAAAGGCACCTGATCTTCCGATGAGGTGCCTTGAGTCAGTCACGCGTTACCGCGTGACGGTGTGCAGGACAGGATCAGCTGAAATTGAAGTTGGTCTTGTCCATCTGCATCAGCGATTTGGTCGGCTTCAGCATGGTTTCGGCATGAGACTTGGTGCGCGGCAGCAGACGTTCGAAGTAGAACTCAGCAGTCTGGATCTTGGCCTGGTAGAACGCCGGCTCATCGTTGCCGCCCTTTTCCAGCTTTTCGAAGGCGACGGCGGCCATCTTGGCCCAGAAGAAGGCCAGCGTGGCATAGCCGGAGTACATCAGGAAGTCATAGGACGCCGTCCCGACGAACTCACGGTCCTTGCGTGCCTGCAACATGATGCGCACGGTCAGGTAGTTCCACTGGGTGGCGATCTTGGTCAGCTCCCAGACATACGGACGCATCTGCTTGTTGCCGACGTGATCACGGCAGAACTTGGCGATGTCCGCCGTGAAGTCACGGACAGCCTTGCCCTTGGTGGTCAGCAGGACCTTGCGGCCGAGCAAGTCGAGGGCCTGGATACCGGTAGTGCCTTCGTACAGGGTCGAGATACGGGCATCACGGGCGATCTGCTCCATGCCGTGTTCCTTGATGTAGCCGTGGCCACCGAACACCTGCATGCCGAGATTGGCGGCTTCGAGGCCGAGTTCAGTCAGGCAGCCCTTGAGGATCGGAGTCA
Source organism: uncultured Paraperlucidibaca sp. (assembly GCA_964511255.1). Taxonomy (GTDB): domain Bacteria; phylum Pseudomonadota; class Gammaproteobacteria; order Pseudomonadales; family Moraxellaceae; genus Perlucidibaca. The sequence goes on along the minus strand of CAZEEQ010000017.1, from coordinate 36,287 downwards.
GGAAGCCCAGCTTGTCATCCCAGTAGTCGTAGAGTTCCTTGTCGCCAGTGGTGATACCGACGGCCATGTTATCGGCATACTGAGCGGCGAAGTAGACCATGGCACGGCCGCCTTCAGCGACAGCCTTCTGAGTCAGCAGCATGCGGCGGACATCGCCATGGTTGATCAGTGCATCAGCGACCTGATCCGGCTCCTTCTTGCCCGACAGGGCGCGCATGGAGCGGCGTTCCAGCGCATACGGCAGCGATCCCTGGTAGGACTGCTCGGCATGGGCGACGCCCTGGATGGCGGTGCCGATGCGGGCGGTGTTCATGAAAGTGAACATGCACTCGAGGCCCTTGTTCGGCGGGCCGATCAGGTAGCCGGTGGCTTCGTCGAAGTTGATCACGCAGGTGGCGGAAGCACGGATGCCCATCTTGTGTTCGATGGAGCCGGCTGCGACCGGGTTACGGTCACCGGTGGTGCCGTCGGCGTTGGCAATGAACTTCGGAACAATGAAGAGCGAAATGCCGCGGGTGCCTGCCGGGGCGTCCGGAAGACGAGCGAGCACGATGTGGATGATGTTCTCGGCCAGGTCATGTTCGCCGGCGGAGATGAAGATCTTGGTGCCGGTCAGCTTGTAGCTGCCATCAGCCTGCGGCTCGGCCTTGGTCTTGACCTGACCCAGGTCGGTACCGCATTGCGGTTCGGTCAGACACATGGTGCCGGTCCAGCGGCCTTCCACCAGCGGCGGCAGGAAGGTCGACTTCTGGGCATCATCACCATGCAGCATGATGGTATTGATGCAGCCGATCGACAGGCCCGGGTACATGGTGAACGACCAGTTGGCGGTGCCCATCATTTCCGAACGGAACAGACCCATGGACATCGGCAGGCCCTGGCCACCGAATTCTGTCGGGTAGTTCAGACCCTGCCAGCCACCGGCAACGTACTGCTCGTACGCTTCCTTGAAGCCCTTGGGCGTGGTGACTTCGCCATTCTCGAAGTGACAACCTTCTTCGTCGCCGGGCTGGTTCAGCGGTGCCAGCACCTGTTCGCAGTACTTGGCGGCTTCATCCAGGATGGCATCCACCAGATCCGGGGTGGCCTCTTCGCCGCCCGGCAGACTGGCGTAATGCTTCGGGTAATCGAAGACTTCGTTCATCAGGAAGCGCATATCGCGCAGCGGGGCCTTGTAGGTCGGCATGGTCGTCACCTGGTCGGTTCGTGGATTACGGACGGCTTTATACGAATTTGTAAGCAAATGTGCATTGGCACAATTCGGCGAGCATACCGGCATTAGGGTGAATTGGACACGGACGAAGATTTGACCGCGCCGAAATGTGCCAAAAACAAGACAGGCGGACTGCCCGGACGTTACAAAATATGAGTTGATGATGGCTAAGCCGGTAAGTTAGGGTCGCTGACTTTCGTGAAAGATGAGTCAGCGCACCATGGCGACGCACAGCTTGCCGGTTACCTCCCGTACGACTTTCCAGCAATCGCTGGCGCTGGTTAACCGCCTCCGCCTGGAGCTGGGGCTGGGCCATATTCCGCTGAAAATTTTGCAGCAGCGGTATGAGAAGCCGGTTTCACGCTATGTCGTGATTGATGGCACCCCGGTGCACTACACCGACGAAGGCCACGGTCCGACGCTGGTGCTGCTGCATGGCGTCATGGCATCGCTGCATACCTGGGATGGCTGGGTGGATATCCTGCGTCCGCATTTCCGCATCGTGCGCGTCGACCTGCCCGGCTTCGGCCTCACGGGGCCGCTGGCGCGCGGCAGCTACACACCGGAGTACGCGCTCGGGTTCATCGAACAGTTCCGGCAACACCTGGGCCATGAGCGTTTCCATCTTGCCGGCAACTCCCTCGGCGGCTTTCTGAGCTGGTTCTATGCCGTGCATTATCCGCAGCGCGTTGAGCGGCTGGTGCTGCTGGACCCGATCGCGTATTCGCAGCCCTTGCCGCGCTTGATTGCGCTGGTGGCCGCGCCGGGCATGCGTGTGCTGAGCCGTTTCCTGGCGCCGCGCCGACTGGTGCTGCATGGCATCCATGAGGTCTATGGCGACATTGAGCGCATGCTGCCGGGAACAGATCGCCGTTATTTTGAGATGCTGATGCGTCCGGGCAACAAGGCCGGCATGGTGGCCTACTTCTGCCTGCTCGCCGAGATGAACCGCAATAACCGCTTCGCGGATCGCGTGCGTCAGCTGAATGTGCCGACGCTGCTGCTGTGGGGAGCGCGTGACCGTTGGGTGCCGCCGGCCCTGGTCAAACGCTGGCAGCAGGATGTGCCCGGCCTGCAGGTGAAGATCTATCCGGATGGTGGTCATATTCCGATGGAGGAGATGCCGGAAGAGTCGGCGCGCGATGCCCTCGCCTTCCTGCTGCCGCATGTGGCACAGGCCGCCTGAGCATGGCGTGCACGCCGGCCTGGCGGCCGGGCAGAAAAAAGGCGCCTTAAAGGCGCCTTTTTCATGTTCATGTGTCGGGTCGGGACGCTGCCCTTCCGGGACGTCGCGCTCAGGACAGCTGAGAGATATCCGCCACCCGCAGAAAGAGCGTGCGCAGCCAGGACAGGAGGCGCAAGCGGTTGGCGCGCACAGCGGCATCCTCGGCCATCACCATGACGCTGTCGAAGAAGGCATCGACCGGAGCCCGCAGGCTGGCCAGTTCGGTCAGCGCGGCGGTGTAGTCGCCGGCCGCATAAAGCGGCGCGACCCTGGCGGACAGCGTGGTCACCGCGGCGGCCAGGTCCTGTTCGGCACCCGTCTGCAGCAGATGGCGCTCGATCTCACCCCCGGTCACGGTTTCCTTGGCCAGGATGTTGGAGACGCGCTTGTTGGCGGCCGCCAGCGCAGCAGCCTCGGGCAGGGTGCGGAAGTACGCCACGGCCTTCACGCGACGGTCGAAGTCGCGTGCCACGGTCGGGCGGCAGGCCTGCACGGCCTGGATGACATCCACCGCGATGCCCTGCTCTTCGTACATGGCGCGATAGCGGCCCAGCAGGAAGTCGAAGACGTCGGCGGCCGTGGTGGCGACGGTCAGTGTCTTGCCATGCTGCTGCGTCGCCATCTGCACCAGCTTTTCAAGATCAATATCGAGCGCCCCGTCGATCAGGATACGCAGGATGCCGAGGGCCGCGCGGCGCAGGGCAAACGGATCTTTGGAGCCGGTTGGCGGCTGGCCGATGCCAAAGAGGCCGGTCAGCGTGTCGAGCTTGTCGGCGAGGGCTACAGCCTGGCCGGTGCGGGTCGTCGGCAGCGAGTCGCCGGCAAAGCGCGGCAGATACTGCTCGTTCAGTGCCAGTGCGACATCCTGCGGCAGCCCTTCATGGAGGGCATAGTGGTAGCCGGCGATACCCTGCAGCTCAGGAAATTCGCTGACCAGCTCAGAGGCCAGGTCGGATTTGCAGAGCAGGCCGGCCAGGCGCGCGTCTCCGGCATCGCCGCCGATGATGCCGGCAATGTCGGCAGCCAGGGCCGAGACACGCTCGGCTTTGGCGTAGACGGTGCCAAGCTGTGCCTGGAAGACCACATTTTTCAGGCGTTCATTGCGCTGGGCCAGGGTGATCTTCTTGTCCTGATTGAAGAAGAACTCGGCGTCGGTCAGGCGCGGGCGCACCACCTTCTCATTGCCGGCGACAATCTTCTCCGGCGCTGAAGACTCGATGTTGGCAACGGTGATGAAGCGTGCCATGAGCTGCCCGGCAGCATCGATCAGGCAGAAGTATTTCTGGTTGTCCTGCATGGTTGAGATCAGGGCTTCCTGCGGCACGGCGAGGAAGCGCTCCTCGAAGGAGCAAACCAACGGCGCCGGCCATTCGACCAGGGCGGTGACCTCATCCAGCAAGGCTGGCGGCATCAGGGCAAAGCCGCCCTCTTTCGTCGCCAGCGCAGCAACCGCGGCGCGGATCAGTTCCTGGCGTTCGGCAAAGTCAGCGATGACATGGGCTGCCCGCATGGCACTCAGGTAGGCGTGGGCCGAGGAGATCTCGACCGCCTGGGGATGATGGAAGCGATGGCCGTGGCTGGTCCGGCCACTCTCGATTTCGAGCAGGCGTGCCGGGACGATATCGCTGCCATACAACATGACGACCCAATGCATCGGACGCACGAACTCGACGCGACGGGCGCCCCAGCGCATGCGCTTGGCGACCGGCAGGTTCTTGAGTGCGAGGTCGATGATCCCGGGCATCAGTGTGACGGCATTGTCACCTTTCACGTCGCGGACGTAGCGCAGCTTCTCGCCGCTGCGGTCGATGTCAGCGATATCCACCCCATTCTTGCGGGCGAAACCCAATGCCGCCTGAGTCGGGTTGCCGGCGGCATCGAAAGCGGCCTTGACGGGAGGGCCATCGACGCTGATGACGCGGTCCGGCTGCTGGGCGGCGAGCTGTTTCACGATCACCGCGAGCCGGCGCGGCGCGGCGTAGAAGTCGACACCGGCATGCGCCAGGCCGGCCTTGGCGAGGCCATCGGCGACACCATCACGGAGGGCGGTGGCCAGCGTCAGCAGGGACTTCGGGGGCAGCTCTTCACCGCCGATTTCAAAGAGGAAATCCTGGGCGCTCATGCCTGAGCCTCCTTCTGACCAGCAGCAGCTTCAATCTGTGCCATCACCTCGGCACGCAGCGCCGGGTCGGCGAGCGGGAAGCCGAGCGCAGCGCGGGCGTCGAAATAGCTCTGTGCGATGGCACGGGCCAGTGTGCGCACACGCAGGATGTAACGCTGGCGTTCGGTGACCGAGATAGCGCGGCGGGCATCGAGCAGGTTGAAGGTGTGCGAGGCCTTGAGCACGAATTCGTAGGCCGGCAGCGGCAGCTTCAGCGCCATGATGCGGTTGGATTCACTTTCGTAAAGATCGAACAGCTTGAACAGCTCCGGCACGTTGGCGTGCTCGAAGTTGTAGGTCGACTGTTCGACTTCGTTCTGATGAAAGACATCACCGTAGGTGACCTTGCCGAACGGGCCATCGGTCCAGACCAGGTCGTAGACGGAGTCCACGCCCTGCAGGTACATGGCGAGGCGTTCCAGGCCATAGGTGATTTCGCCGGTGACCGGATAGCACTCGAGGCCGCCGACCTGCTGGAAGTAGGTGAACTGCGTCACTTCCATGCCATTGAGCCAGACTTCCCAGCCCAGACCCCAGGCCCCCAGCGTCGGCGACTCCCAGTTGTCTTCGACGAAGCGGATGTCATGCACGGTCGGGTCGACGCCAATACGGCGCAGCGACTCCAGGTAGAGCTCCTGGATATTGCTCGGGTTCGGCTTGAGTACGACCTGGAACTGGTAGTAGTGCTGCAGACGGTTGGGGTTCTCGCCATAGCGGCCGTCGGCCGGGCGGCGCGAGGGCTGCACATAGGCGGCGTTCCAGGTTTCCGGGCCGATCGCGCGCAGGAAAGTGGCGGTATGGAAGGTGCCGGCACCCATTTCCATGTCGTAGGGCTGAAGTACGACACAGCCTTGCTCGGCCCAGTAGCTTTGCAGGGCGAGGATCAGACCCTGGAAGGTCTGAATCGGCTGTCCTGCCGGATTCGATATCTGACTCATGATTTGCGCGATCACGGTTGGCGGAAACCCGCGAGTATAGCCATGTTGCCGGGCCACGGCATCACCCGGCGCTGGCCGGAAAGCAAACGGGCCGACACCTCGCGAGAGGGTCGGCCCGTCAGGTGACGCAGGACAGTCAGACTGTCCCGGTCATGCCTCAGAGGGACGCGGCAGCGCTGACATCGAGCACGACGCGGGTCTTGCTGTCGACGCGGACGATCTGGTCGCCCACCAGCAGCAACTGGGTGCCCTTCGGCTGAGTGCCGAGGCCGGCCACAGTGGTGCTGTCCAGTGTCTTGGCCTGGGTGCTCAGGCCGGCGTCAAGCTGGGCGCCGATCACCAGCTTTTTCTCGTAGCCGGCTGCGAGGCCGCCAGTGGCTTGCGCACTGCCACCCAACAGGCCGGTGAGTTTGCCGACAACCTTGTTGCCTGCCTTCTGGGTGGCGGCGAACTTGGCCACGGCCACGCGGTCCTTGACCGAGATGGCATTGGCGGCATTCTGCTGGTAGCCGGCAGCGATCTGCTTGCCCTGACCGAGCACACTGCCCGCCTGATTCTGGGCGACACCAGCCTTGGTCAGGGCGGCGTTCTTGGCGGCATCTGCTTTCGCCATGCCAGCGTCCTTGGCGGCCGCGGCGTTGCTCAGGGCGGCATCCTTGGCATTGCCGTAGGCAGCCTGGCCGGCGGCCTTGCCGCTGTCGATGGCGGACTTGCCCGAGGTCAGGGCGCCGACGCCGGCGGCGATACCGGCTTCCTTGGCGGCATGGCCGGCGTGCAGCGCAGCATCCTTGGAGGTTTGCAGCGTCGGTGCCTTGACGCTGGCTTCGGCGCTGGTCTGTGCAGACACGCCCGGGGCTTGCACGGAAACGGCAGACTTGAGATCGATGGCATGCGCGGCGGAGGTGGCCAGCAGGAGGGCGGAGGCCGAAATCAGGGCAGTACGAGACATGGTAATAGTCCTTTATGGATGGTGAGCGTGGAACTGGAAACGGAGGCTAGCCGATTTCGTTGACGTCGTGTTGTGGTGGCGATATGTCAGATGTCGCGGGCAACCAGCGCGACGGCATCAAATCGGATGCCTGACCAGCCGTGCCGCATGAACTGACGGATATTGGCGTGATCCTGTCCAGCCGGGTCGGCCAACACCTGGCGATAGTGACGGCCGAAGCAGCGCAGCGTGTCTTCGGGGCTCAGTCCTTCCAGCGAGGCAAAGGCAAACAGGCGGCAGGAGCCTTCGTTCTGTCCGGCCGCATTGCGGACGCGGTCATCACCGATGCCATTGTCAAAGGCTGTCGGGGTGTAGTCGTAGTGGGCCAGAATGTAGGCCTGGGCATCTTCAAAATCGTAACGTTCAGCCTGAAGGCCGGCGAGCAGTTCGGTCAGGGTCATGACAACAAGTCCGAAAAAGTGATTAACGGCCGCCTTGATGCCTGTTGGCGCGTTTCGGGTCAATACGCGGCTGTACGACATTTGTTCTGTCAGTCACCACTGACATGTTTTAAAATACCGCCTTTCGTCTAACCCAGCCATTGCAGAGAAACATCATGTCGATCGATCACGCTGAACTGGAACTGTTCCGCGACAACGTCAAGCGCTTCCTCGAAAACGAAATCCTGCCGCACTACGAGCAGTGGGAAAAAGACGCCTGGATGCCGCGTGAGTACTGGAACAAGCTCGGCGAAAACGGCTTGCTCTGCGTGGATCAGCCGGAGCAGTACGGTGGCGTCGGCGTGCCCTTCCAGTACTCCATGGTCATTCTCAATGAAATGGCGAAGATGGGTCTGACCTCGCTGGCCACCGGCGTCAGTGTCCACTCCGATATCTGCGGTCCTTATATCGAGCATCTCGCCCAGGAAGCGGTGAAGGCCTACTGGCTGCCGCGCCTGGCTTCTGGTGAAGCCGTCGCCGCCATCGGCATGACCGAGCCGGGTGCCGGCTCCGACCTCGCCGGCATCCGCACCACGGCTGTGCGTGATGGCGACCACTTCATCGTCAACGGTTCCAAGACCTTCATTTCCAATGGTCAGCACGCCGATGTCGTGATCATGGCCGTGAAGACTGATCCGTCGGCCGGCTCCAAGGGCGTCTCGCTGTTGCTGATGGACACCACCCTGCCCGGTTTCAGCAAGGGCAAGAAGCTGGAGAAGATGGGTCTGCATTCGCAGGACACCTCCGAGCTGTTCATGGACAACGTTCGCGTCCCGGCCGACTGCCTGCTGGGCCAGGAAGGCAAGGGCTTCGCCTACATGATGAACGAGCTGCCGCGCGAGCGTCTGAACATCGCCGTCATCGCCGTCGCCGCCTCGGAAGGCAACCTGGAGCGTACCGCGCTGTACGTGCAGGAGCGCAAGGCGTTCGGCAAGCCGTTGTCGCAGCTGCAGAACACCCGCTTCACGCTGGCCACCTGCAAGACGGAAATCCTGGCCGCCCGCGCCTTCGTCAACAACTGCGTCGACCTGCATGCTGATGGCAAGCTGGATATTCCGACCGGCGCTGCCGTCAAGCTCTACACCACCGAGCTGCAGGGTCGTGTCGCTGACGCCTGCCTGCAGATGCATGGCGGTTATGGCTACATGCTGGAGTATGGTGTTTCACGTGCTTACATCGATGCCCGTATCCAGCGCATTTATGGCGGTGCCAGCGAAATCATGAAGGAAGTGGTCGCGCGCGAACTGCTCGGCCGCTGAGTCTGATCGTGGTGAAAAAGCCGGGCATTGCCCGGCTTTTTCATGCCTGCTTGTGGTCGGAATGTCATTTCACAGACGTCAGGCGGGCGTAAGCTCTTGGGCTCATGACAAAACGAGGGACTTGCAATGGGCTTTCTTGATGAAGTGACCTCCCTGCTGGGCCAGGCGGGCGGTCAGGCCGGTGGGGTGGTGGGCGCGGTGCAGGCACTGATCAGCGAACAGGGCGGCTTGCAGGGGCTGGTGCAGAAGCTGCAGGCCGGCGGTCTGGGTGAGCAGGTCAAGTCCTGGGTCGGCAATGGCCAGAACCTGCCGATCAGTGCCGAGCAACTCCAGCAGGTACTGGGCAGTCCGCAGGTGGCGGCGATCGCCGGCAAGCTCGGCATCGATCCGCAACAGGCCGCCGCTCAGGTCGCGCAGTTCCTGCCGGGCCTGATCGACAAGCTCACGCCCAACGGGCAGTTGCCGGAGGGCGGCAATTTGCTGGCGCAGGGCGCCGAGCTGCTCAAGGGTTTTCTGAGCAAGCCGTAACCGAGCTCAGATAGATCCGCAGGATGCGCTGCTCGACGTTGACACGCTCATTGATGGGTGTCGGCAACTGCAGATGCAATTCGATTTCCTTGTGGCTGGTGAGCACCATGCGCACACGCGGCACCAGTGCCGGCGCACCCAGGCCGTAGCTGCGCTGCAGCTCGCGGGCGTGCTTCACCAGCTCCTTTGAGTAATTTCCCACTTCTTCGCGGGCGGCGGTCAGCAGCACGTTCTCGGCTGCCTGCCAGTCATCCTCACGTCGGATATTGACGTGCACGGTGTGTATCACGAAGCGCCCGAGCACGCTTTCGTTGCACACCGCCTGTGACAGCAGCAGGCTGTTGGGGAAAGTCACCACGCGCCCGACCGTGCCTTTCAGCGCCGTGGCCTGGTTGGACTCGATCAGTGTCGTCGACAACATGTCGGAGTCGATGACCTGCCCTTTGATGCCGTTGATCTCGATGCGGTCTCCGATCGAATAAGCATGGGTACTGGTGCGGTAGAGCGAACCCAGCAGGCACAGGATCATCTCGCGTGTGGCCAGTACCATGGCGGCGGCGATGGCAACCATGGAGACTGCGACGGTTTCGATTTCGCTGGCCCAGATCAGCGCCATGCCCAGCAGAAAAATCACCAGGGTGAGATTGCGCAGGCTGACCAGCCAGCGCCGTTTCATCTCGGGTTCCAGGCTGTCGCGCTTGAGGATGGTGCGGCCTAGCAGCGCGCGCAGCGTCAGCAGTACCAGAAAGAAGGCCAGCGAGGCCGCGCAGTCGCGCAGGAAGGCGGCATCAATGAAGTCAGGGAGCAGAGAAGTGATCATGGTGCCCAGTCCACCGCCTGGCGGGTCTGCTGTCAAGGGCTGACGGCAGACCCGGCGGGCGCGATGACGCGATCAGGGCAGTTTGGTCAGCAGCGCGTAGTAGAAGCCGTCATGGCCATCGATTTCCGGCAGCAGCTGACGGCCTTGCGGTCGCCATTGGCCGGGCATCTCGCCATCAAAACGCAACGGGATGGTCTGGGCTTTGGCCGTGCGGCCGAGGAAGGCCGTGATCTGGTCCTCGTTCTCGGCCTTGAGCAGCGAGCAGGTGGCGTAGAGCAGGCGGCCGCCGGGTTTGAGGGTCAGCCACAGACGGTCGAGCAGACTGGCCTGGATGGCAACGGTCTGCGCGATGTCGGTGGCGCGGCGGAGCAGCTTGATGTCGGGATGGCGACGGATCACGCCGGTGGCGCTGCAGGGGGCATCGAGCAGGATGGCGTCGAAGCCTTCGCCATCCCACCAGCTGTCGAGGTCTTCAGCTTCGGCGCAGCGCACCTGCACCTTCGCAGCCTGCGGACTGCCGGCCGGATAACCGGCTCGGGACAGGTTTTCCTCGACGCGACGGAGGCGGTCTTCGTCATTGTCGAGTGCGACCAGTGCCGCCATGTCGGGCTGGATTTCCAGCAGATGCGCGGTCTTGCCGCCGGGGGCGGCACAGGCATCGAGCACGCGTTCGCCAGCGGCGGGCGCAAGCAGGCAGGCGGCCAGCTGGGCGGCCTCGTCCTGCACGGACAGCAGGCCTTCAGCGAGGCCCGGCAGTGCGTGGATCGGCACCGGCTCGGTCAGGCGCAGGCCATCCGGCGCGTGGCGGGTGGCCTCGACCGGCAACCCCGCTTCGATCAGCTCGGCGAGCAGCGTGTTGCGGCTGTGGCGACTGCGGTTGACGCGCAGTGTGGTCGGTGCCGAGCTGTTGTTGGCGGCGATGATGGCATCCGCCTGATCCGGCCAGTCGGCGCGCAGGGCGCGCAACAGCCAGGCCGGGTGCGCATGCTCCTGAATGAGCGCGGCGTGCACCAGCTCGGCTTCACGGCGCTGCAGGCTGCGCAGCACGCCGTTGATGAAGCCGGTGAGCTTGTCCATGCCGAGCTGACGTGCGGCCTCGACGGTTTCGGCGATGGCGGCGTGATCGGGGATGCGCATCGCCAGCAGCTGGTGCGTGCCAATGAGCAGCAGAGCCTCGACGGTGTTGTCCTTGGTCGCGCGCTGCAGCAGCGGCTTGATCAGGGTCCGGTAATGGATGGCATGGCGTGCGGTGCCCTGCACCAGTTCCTGAAGCAGGCCGATATCCTCACCGCGACAGGCACGTTGCGCCGGCGGCAGGGTCGCGCTGAGCGAGCGCTCGCCAGCCAGCGCCGGGCCCAGAGCCTGGGCTGCGAGGGCGCGGACGCCGAGTTCACGACGAGGGCCTTTGCCCGGACCGTTTTTGCTGACGGGGCGCGACGTCTGGGGACGGTTCATGAGCCGAATACCGTGCCGGGCTGCAGCTCATCGCGGCGGGCATTGAGCAGCAAGGCCACCGGCAGGGCTTTGCCACCCGCCAGCTGCAAGGTTTCGATCAGGAGCACACTACCCTCCCCGGCGGCGACCGCCAGGCCATGTTTGTCGGCGCGAATCACCATGCCGGGAGTGGCCGTGGTGGTTTCGCCCGGGATGATGCGTCCCTGCCAGATGCGTACGGACTGACCGGCCAGCGTGCTGTGCGCGACCGGGACGGCATTGAAGGCACGGATGCGGCGGGCCAGCTCATCGGCGGGCAGCTGCCAGTTGATCAGTGCCTCCTCCTTGCTGAGCTTGGCCGCGTAGGTGGCGTGCAGCGGATCCTGGGGCTCCGGCGTCAGCTCCTGCTCGTCGCGCAGCGAGTCGACCACGGCCAGCAGGGCATCACCACCGAGCAGCGCGAGGCGGTCGTGGAGGCTGGCGCCGGTATCGCTTTTCGAGATCGGGCAAGTGGCTTTGTAGAGCATGGCACCGGTATCGAGACCGGCATCCATCTGCATGATGGTGATGCCGGTCTCGCGGTCGCCGGCCAGGATGGCACGCTGGATAGGCGCCGCACCGCGCCAGCGTGGCAGCAGTGAAGCATGGACGTTGATGCAGCCAAGACGCGGGATGGCGAGTACGGCCGGTGGCAGCAGCAGGCCATAGGCAGCCACCACCATCAGGTCAGGCTTGAGCGCCGCCAGTTCATTCTGGGCATCGATGTCCTTGAGGCTGTGCGGCTGCCAGACCGGGATGTCGTGCTCCAGCGCGAGTTCCTTGACCGGACTGGCCTTGAGGCCGCGGCCGCGACCGGCCGGGCGGTCCGGCTGGGTGTAAACAGCGATGACGTCGTGGTGTCCTTGCAGGAGGGCGCGCAGGCTTTCAGCCGCGAACTCCGGAGTGCCTGCAAAGACGATGCGCAAATGACTGTCCAACGGGGGGTACCTGTTCAGGATAAGGGGTCAGGCGCGGGCCCGGTGCTGCTTTTCCAGCTTGGCCTTGATGCGGTTGCGCTTGAGCGGGGAGATGTAATCCACGAACAGCTTGCCGTCGAGGTGGTCGATCTCGTGCTGGATGCAGACCGAGAGCAGATCACTGGCTTCCATGGTGTGCTGCTGACCGTCGAGACCGAGTGCCGTGATGCGGATGTGGTCGGTGCGTTCCACGGTCTCGTAAAAGCCGGGGACGGACAGGCAGCCTTCATCGTAAGGCTTGGTTTCTGCGCCGATCTTCTCGATCACCGGGTTGATGAAGACCTGCGGCTGTGACTGGTCCTCGCTGACATCGAGCACCAGCATGCGGATGTGGCGATCGACCTGGGTGGCGGCGAGACCGATGCCGGGCGCGGCATACATGGTGTCGAGCATGTCCTTGGCGAGCTGGCGGATGTCGTCGTCAACCACCGCGACAGGCTTGGCCACCGTGCGCAGACGAGGGTCCGGGAATTCGAGAATCGGAAGCAGTGCCATGATTTTCCTCCGGCCATTGGCGGAACGCGCGGACCGGAACTAAACCTCATCAACAAGGGCGGGATGCCCGTTGACCATATTATAGGCATTGATGGCCGTCTAAGCGACCGCTGCCGTGCCTTGTCTTGATGGGGGTCGCCATGGACAGGGAAGTGGCCAGCCGCAGCGCTGCCATTGTCAGGTTGTATTTGCTGCTTGATCAGGATGATCGCCTCTTTCGCCGGGTGGTGGCGGCCTTTGGTTCGGCCGAAGCCGCCCTGGCGCAGCCCGCGCGGGTCTGGCGCGGGCATGGCGGTCTCGGTCTCGATGAAAAATATCTGCTGCGTCATGCCGACTGGTTACGCGGAGAACGGACGGACGATCTTCGCCGGCAATGGCAGGACACTTTGTCCTGGCTCGATGAGCCCGGTCACAGTCTCTGGCTGGATGGCCCTGATTGCAGCGAGCGCCAGTGGCCGATGGGGCTGAGCCGTCATGCCGGGCGCCCGCCGCTGCTGTTTCTGGCCGGGCGCGAAGCGGCGCTGGGCCTGCCGCAGATCGCCGTGGTGGGCAGTCGCGCCGCCACACGTCATGGCCTGGCGCTGGCGCGAGCAATCAGCGCTGACCTGGCCCGTGCCGGCTTTGCCATCACCAGTGGCCTGGCCAGCGGCATCGATGGCGCCGCGCACGAGGGCGCGCTGAGTGCGGGTGGTGTGACACTGGCTGTCATGGGTTGCGGGCTTGACCGTGTCTACCCGCCGCGACATGGCGAGCTGGCGCTGCGTATCGCGGCCGAAGGCGGACTCATGGTGTCGGAGTTCGCGCCGGGCACCCCGCCAAACGGCTGGCACTTCCCGCGCCGTAATCAGGTCATCAGTGCCTTGAGTCTGGGTGTTCTGGTGGTCGAGGCCGGTCCCGACAGCGGCTCCATCATCACGGCACGTGCTGCCGATCAGATGAGCCGTCAGGTCTGGGCGGTGCCGGGGTCGGTGCACAGCCTCCAGTCGCGCGGCTGCCATGAGCTGATTCGCCAGGGTCATGCCCGGCTGGCTGAACAGGCGACCGATGTGGTCAGCGATATCCTGCCGACACTGCGAGACTGGTACGGTATGGCGGATTCCGGTAGTCGCGGGTCAGCGCAGGCGTTGCCTGCATTGGCGCGGCCGGCGCCGGGACCCGTCGCACGGGCGCTGTATGACCGCCTAGACTGGCAGGTATACAGCCTGGATGCGCTGGTGGCGGCCGGCGACCTGTCGCCTGCAGTTGTCATGGCAGCGCTAGGTGAGCTGGAGGTGCTGGGCTGGCTGGCCGCCGTGCCGGGGGGATATCAGCGGCTGCCGCCCTGAGCGGTCCTGACCCCTGTCGGCGTGCATGGTAGACTCGGTGGCAACAACGCGTACAGATATTGCTCATGCCGGCGACCTCCCCCATACATCTGCAACAAGCGGTTCTTGCCCTTCGGGACGGCGGTGTCATTGCCTATGCCACGGAGTCTGTCTGGGGGCTGGGCTGTGACCCGTGGCGCCCGGAAGCGGTGGCGCGGATCTGGGATATTAAGCGCCGCGACCCGGGCAAGGGCCTGATCCTGATTGCCGGCGACTGGTCGCAGATCCTCCCCTGGCTGCAGGGTCTCGATGACATTGCCCAGTCCCGACTGCATGCAACCTGGCCCGGCCCGGTCACCTGGCTGGTGCCGGTGCCGCCGGATTTCCCGGACTGGCTGCGCGGGCGCCATGACAGTGTGGCACTGCGTGTCAGTGCCCATCCTGGAGTGCAGGCGCTTTGTCGTGCCTTTGGCGGACCGCTGGTCTCGACCAGCGCCAACCGCGCCGGCCGGCCGGCCGCGCGTACGCTTTTTGACGTGCGTCAAAGACTGGGCGGCGAGCTGGACTATATTCTGCCGGGCGCCACGGGCGGACTTGCCCGTCCTACTGAAATTCGTGATTTGAGCAGTCAGCGCGTGATTCGCGCCGGCTGAGATGGAGACAAGATGACCCCCGCCGATATTCTTGCTGTGAAGACCTATCTCATGGGCTTGCAGGACCGCATTTGTGCTGCCCTGGCGGCCGAGGATGGTGGTTGCTTCCGCGAAGACAGCTGGGAGCGTGCCGAGGGCGGCGGTGGTCGCAGCCGTGTGCTGGAAGATGGGCGGGTGATCGAGAAAGGCGGCGTCAATTTCTCGCACGTTATGGGCGGTAAGTTGCCTGTGTCCGCGACGGCGCACCGACCCGAGCTGGCCGGGCGCAGCTTCCAGGCCATGGGGGTGTCGCTGGTCATCCATCCGCGCAATCCTCATGTGCCGACGTCGCATGCCAATGTCCGGTTTTTCATCGCTGAGGCCGAAGGTCAGGAGCCGGTCTGGTGGTTTGGCGGAGGGTTTGACCTCACGCCCTATTACGGCCGTGATGAAGACTGCCAGCACTGGCATCGAACCGCGGCCGAGGCCTGTGCCCCCTATGGCGGGCAGGTCTATCCACAGCTCAAGCAGTGGTGCGATGACTATTTCTTCATCAAGCACCGCAACGAACCGCGCGGTGTCGGCGGTCTCTTTTTCGATGACTGGAACGAGGGGGGCTTTACCGCGTCGTTTTCGTTCATGCGCAGTGTTGCCGAGGCCTATCTGCCGGCCTATCTGCCCATCCTCAAGCGCCGTCGCGACACACCCTATGGCGAGCGCGAGCGCGAGTTCCAGCTGATCCGTCGCGGCCGCTACGTCGAGTTCAACCTGGTCCATGACCGCGGCACGTTGTTCGGGCTGCAGACCGGGGGGCGTACCGAATCCATTCTGATGTCGCTGCCCTCGCTGGTGAGCTGGCGTTATGACTGGCATCCGGAGCCCGGCAGTGCCGAGGCGACGCTATACACACGCTATCTGCAGCCGCGCAGCTGGTGGCCTGAGATCGGGCTGTCAGCGGCTGAACGGGCGGATACGTCCGGGGCGGCATGATGGATCGCTATGCCGTCATCGGCCATCCGATCGCCCACAGCAAGTCGCCGCGCATCCATGCGGCGTTCGCGGCCCAGACGGGTGAGCCGTTGAGCTACGAGGCACTGCTGGCACCGCTGGATGACTTTGCCGGCACCTGGGCGGCGTTTCGCGAGGCGGGCGGGCGAGGCGCCAATGTCACCGTCCCGTTCAAGGAGGTGGCCTGGGCGCTGTGCGACGCCCGCTCCCTGCAGGCCGAGCAGGCCGGGGCGGTGAATACGCTGAAAATCGAGGCGGATGGCCATCTCTCGGGCCACAACACCGATGGCGTCGGTCTCGTCCGTGACATCACTGACAATGCCGGCTGGCCGCTGGCGGGTGCGCGTGTGCTCTTGCTCGGCGCCGGCGGAGCCGCCCGCGGCGTGATCGGGCCATTGCTGGCGGCGGGTGCCGCCCGCGTGCAGGTGGCGAACCGCACCCCGGCCAAGGCCGAGACACTCGCGGCGCTGTTTGCCGGAGCGGGCGATGTTCGAGCCTGCGCACTGGCGACCCTGGCCGGGCCGGCGCCTGCCGGTGATCAGGCGTTCGACATCATCATCAATGCCACCAGTGCCAGCCTGCAGGGTGAGCGCGTCAGCCTCACCGCCGGCTGGTTCCATGCTGACACCGCGGCTTACGACATGATGTATGGTCGTGACACCCCGTTCCTGGCCTGGGCGCGAGAGCAAGGGCTGGCACGTCGCCGCGATGGCCTCGGTATGCTGGTCGAGCAGGCCGCTGAAGCATTTTTCCTCTGGCGTCAGGTGCGTCCGAAGACAGCCGAGCTGCTGGCTACACTGCGCGCCGACATCACTGCCTGATGAGCCGATTACCCCGGAAGAAGGAAAACAACATGAAGACAGGCCTGTGCGTTGCCGCTGCACTGATGATATCCCCTGCCCTTTGGGCGGATGAGCCGGCGCCGGCCGCCTGGAAAGGACGAGCCGATCTGGGCTTCTTTTCACAGTCTGGCAGTGATGGCAGCAAGCAAAGCCTGACCTTCAAGACCGAGCTGAACCGGCAGTGGGGCGACTTCGCGCTGGAGAACCGTGCCGAGGCCATCAGCGCCTCCGATGACGCCGCTGGCACCGGCACGGCGCGTTATCTGCTGGCCAGCAAGCAGCGCTTCGGCCTCAGCAAGACTGACTACCTGTTTACCCAGGAGCAGTTCGAGAAAGACAGCGCCAGCGAGTTTCGTTACCAGTTCAATGTCACCGGCGGCTATGGCCGCACCCTCTTCTCCGATGACCTGCAGGCACTGGTGGCGGAAGTGGGTGCCGGCGTCCGCTACAGCGAGGCGCGTGTCAGCGGTGACAGCGAAACCTCGCCGATTGCCACGGGCGCGCTGGATTATCGTTACAAGTTCACCGCCACCGCTGACTTCCACCAGCGACTGGCGGTCGAGGGTGGCAGCGACAGCAATATCTTCCGCTCGCTCACCGAGCTGCGCCTCCGGCTGAATGAGGCGCTGGGTGTGGCTATGGGCTATGACGTGAAGCGCGAGTACAGTGATGTCAACCGCCGCCTGAATGTCACCACGGTCAGTCTGTCTTACGTGTATTGAGCCGGCCCGGATCTGTGTGATCCGGCCTGTCGAGGAGTGTCATGAACGCCCTGCTGAATCCGCCGGCACTGCCGGTCTTTGCCGAACTGGTTCCCGAGGCCGTTGAGCCCGCCATTGATCAGCTGCTGGCGGCCCATCGTGCCCGTATTGCCGAGCTGGCCGCCCAGACGCAGCCGACCTGGGCGACACTGGCCGCGCCGCTGGAAACGCTGGATGACCGTCTCAACGCCGCCTGGTCGCCGGTTTCGCAGATCAATGCGGTGATGAACAGCGACGCCTGGCGTGCTGCCTACAACGCCTGTATTCCCAAGCTGTCGGCATTTGGCACCGAAGTCGGCCAGAACGAGGATCTGTTTCGCGCCTGGCAGGCCCTGCGGCAGTCATCCGGCTTTACCAGCCTGAGTCCGGCACAGCAGCGCGCGGTTGAAAATGCGCTGCGAGATTTCCGCCTCAGCGGTATCGGCCTGCCGGCCGAACAGAAACAGCGTTTCGCCGAGGTCAGCGAGCAGCTGTCGCGGCTGACCTCGCAGTTTGCCGATCAGGTGCTGGATGCGACGCAGGCCTGGTCGCTGACGCTGACGGACAGCGGGCGTCTGGCCGGGCTGCCGGAAAATGCCCTGAGCCTGCTGCGTTCACTGGCGGAAGGTGCTGGCGAAGCAGGCTGGCGCGTCACCCTCGATATGCCCAGCTATCTCGCCGTGATGACCCATGCCCGTGACCGCGAGCTGCGCGAGCAGGTCTACACCGCCTACGCCACGCGCGCCTCCGAGCAGGGCCCGCAGGCCGGCCAGTTCGACAATGGCCCGCTGATCAGCCAGATCCTCGCTTTGCGTCAGGAGCAGGCGGAATTGCTGGGCTTTCCCCATTACGCGGCGCTGTCGCTGGAACCGAAGATGGCGGAATCGGTGGAGCAGGTGGTGGCGTTCCTGCTCGACCTCGCCCGCAAGGCGCGACCGGGTGCCGAGCGCGACCTCGCCGAGCTGCGCGCCTTCGCGGTTGCCGAGTTGGGCATTGGTGATCTGCAACCCTGGGATGTCACCTATGCCGCCGAGCAACTCAAGCAGCAGCGCTATGCGCTGTCACAGGAAGACCTCAAGCCTTACTTCCCGGCACCGCGCGTGATCGATGGCCTGTTCGCGGTGGCGCAGCGACTGTTCGGCGTCAGCATCGTGCCGGCCCCCGAGCTCGAAACCTATCACCCCGACGTCACGGCCTGGGCCGTGCAGGAAAACGGCGAGACGCGCGCCTGGTTCTATCTCGACCTCTACGCCCGTGCCCGCAAGCGTGGCGGTGCCTGGATGGCCGATGCCCGTGTCCGCCGCCGCCGCGATGATGGCAGCCTGCAGCTGCCCATCGCCTTTCTCACCGGCAATTTCAATCCGCCGGTCGATGGCCGACCGGCGTTGCTCAGCCATGATGAAGTCACCACCCTCTTCCACGAGTTTGGCCATGGCATTCACCACATGCTCACCGAAGTCGAGGTCGCCGCGGTGTCCGGCATCAACGGTGTTGCCTGGGATGCCGTCGAGCTGCCCAGCCAGTTCATGGAGAACTGGTGCTGGACCCCGGAAGGCCTGGCGCTGATCTCCGGCCATGTCGACAGTGGCGAGAAGCTGCCGCAGGCGCTGCTTGACCGTCTGCTGGCGGCGCGCAACTTCCAGTCCGGCCTGATGACGCTGCGCCAGCTCGAATTCTCGCTGTTCGACCTCGAAATCCATCGTCGTCCCGGCATCGACTTCGCCGGCATGCTGAAGGTTCTCGACGAGGTGAGGGACACCACCAGTTTGCTGCGTCCGCCGGCCTGGAACCGTTTCCCCTGCAGCTTCACGCACATCTTCGCGGGCGGCTATGCTGCCGGCTACTACAGCTACAAGTGGGCCGAAGTGCTGTCGGCGGATGCTTTCTCGGCCTTCGAGCGCGAGGGTGTGTTCAATGCCGACACCGGCCGCCGTTTCCGTCAGGCCATCCTAGCGCAGGGCGGCAGTCGTCCCGCCGCCGAGCTGTTCCGCGAGTTCATGGGGCGTGATCCGTCACCGGATGCGTTGCTGCGCCATACCGGGTTGCTGGCCGAGGCCGCAGCATGACGGTGCGGCGGATGTTCCTCGCGGGCGTAAAGTGCCCCGGCTGTGGTCTGGAAGACAAGCTGCAGATCTGCACCGACAATGATCCGGCGGCTGCGCGTCCGGAATGGGTTGAGTGCGTGCGTTGCGACTATACCGATGTACGTCCGACTGAGGTCACCATGAAGGAGCCGGACGAGCATCATGACGAAGAAACTGGCGTCGTGCGCTTCAGGCCCTCAGGCGGAGCCTGAGGGCGGGCGGCGGACCGGGTCTCAGGCGCGCAGACGCTTGCGCAGCATCAGCGTCAGCAGCAGGACCAGTCCGCTGAGCACCACCAGCGGTGCCAGCGGCAGGCTGGCCGGGACGCCGATGGCGACACCGGCTGCCACGGACAGCATGCCGATGACACTGGCGCGCCGCGCCATCTGCCCCGGACTGTGCGCGATGTAGCGCGCCGCGGCAGCGGGAATCACCAGCAGCGCACTGATCAGCAGTACGCCCATGACCTTGGCGCCGGCCGCCACAACGCCGGCCAGCAACAGCAGCAGCAGTGGCCGCAGCCGCGCCACTGGCCAGCCATCGACCTGAGCCGTTTCTTCGCTGATCGCCATGGCCACCAGACCCGGCCAGCAACGCACCAGCAGCAGGGCCACCAGTGCCAGTCCGGCGCTCATCAGCAGCAGTTGCCGGCCGTCCAGGCTGAGCAGATTTCCGAAGAGATAGTCTTCCAGCGCATGGCCGTGACCATCGTCGCCATGGGCGGCGGTGAGTACCAGCGCCAGGCTGAGGCCGCTGTAGGCCATGATGGTCAGCCAGGTATCGCCCCCGTGCTCGGGCAGCGTCATCAGGCGGCTGAGCAACAGTGCTGCGCCCAGACAGACGGCGACCACCAGCGGGCCGACCGGCAGATGCAGAATCAGCGCCAGCGCGACACCAAACAGCGAGGCATGGGCCAGACTGTCACCGAAATAGGCCATCCGCCGCCACAGCAGCAGCGAACCCAGCGGACCGGCGATGGCGGCGGTGAGCAGTCCGCCCAGCAGGGGCCAGAGCCAGTCAGTCATGGTGGCAGTCCTCGCCGCAGCGCGCCGCGTCGCCATGCAGGGTGTGATGGTGGTCGTGATGGTGTGTGTAGATCGCCAGGTCGTTGCTGGCGCGCAGCCCGAACAGGCGGTGGTATTCGGGGTGCCGGCTGACGGCTTCCGGATGCCCGGTACAGCAGACATGGCCGTTAAGGCAGAGCACCTGATCGGTCGCGGCCATCACGACATGCAGGTCGTGCGACACCATCAGCACCCCGCAGCCATAACGGTCACGCAGCGCGCGGATGAGCGCATAAAGCTCGGCCTGACCGGCGAGGTCGACGCCCTGCACCGGCTCATCCAGCACCAGCAGGTCGGGGCGGCGAAGCAACGCGCGGGCCAGCAGCACCCGTTGCTGTTCGCCACCCGACAGGCTCTGCGCCTGTTGCATCAGCAGATGTTCGGCGCCGACTTCGGCAAGGGCATGCAGGATGTCCTCGCGGCGGTAAGGCGCGTTGTCACGCTGCCACCAGCGACGATTACCGGCACCCGGCAGGGCCAGAAAGTCGGCCACGGTGAGCGGCAGATAGGGGTTCAGACGCAGCTTTTGCGGCAGATAACCGATGCGCAGACCGGGTGCCAGCCAGCGCTGGCCTCCGCTGGGTGTCAGCAGGCCGAGCGCGATGCGGGTCAGACAGGTCTTGCCGGCGCCGTTGGGGCCGATCACCGTCAGGATCTCGCCACGGCGCAATGTCAGGTCGACACCATCCAGCACCGCCCGTCCGTCATGGACCCAGCGTATTTTTTCCAGCGACAAGAGGAGGTTGGCGTCAGTCATTGCGGCACTGCTGGCAGAGTCCGCTGATTTCCAGCGTGCCTTGGTGCATGGCAAAGCCGGCGGCCTCGGTGGCGCTCTCGATGGCCTGCTGCAAACCGCTGCTGTCGCTGACTTCTTCGGTGTTGCCACAGGACTGGCAGATCAGGAAGTAGCCGGCATGGGCATCGCCCGGATGCGAGCAGCCGAGGAAAGCGTTGAGCGAAGCCAGGCGGTGAATCAGGCGGTGCTCGAGCAGAAAATCCAGGGCGCGGTAAATGGTTGGCGGCGCCGGTTTGTGACCTTCACGGGCGAGCTGGTCGAGCAGGTCATAAGCGCCGAGTGGCTTATGGCTGGCCCAGATCAGCTCCAGCACGCGATGACGCAGCGGCGTCAGCCGCGCACCGGACTCGGCACAGAGCTTTTCGGCCTGGCTCAGGGCGCTTTCGATGCACTGGCTGTGATCATGCGCCAGCGTGGGCCGGCCGACCTGGCCGGCAGGCACGCTGGAGGAGATCGATCGAATGGTCATGGTGCCTGCGCTACCCGAAATGGCGGTTCAAAAAATCGCGGCATGCATCCGGCCGCTTGAATTGCAGAAGCATGCGATGTGCAACAGTGTAACATGTTGTCCTGTTTCTCTCTGCCGAGCCTGACGCATGACCTCTCGCCCGCCCCTGGTCCTGGTTGACGGATCTTCCTATCTCTATCGCGCCTACCATGCGCTGCCGCCGCTGACCACGCGCACCGGCCAGCCCACAGGCGCTATCAAGGGTGTCGTCAACATGCTGCGCAGCCTGCTCAAGCAGGTGCACCCCAGCCATGTTGCGGTGGTGTTCGACGCCCCCGGCAAGACCTTCCGCGACGATATTTTTCCCGAGTACAAAGCGCACCGTCCGCCCATGCCGGATGACATGCGCGCCCAGATCGCGCCGCTGCACGCGCTCGTTCAGGCGCTCGGCCTGCCGCTGATCTGCGAGTCCGGCGTCGAGGCGGATGATGTCATCGGCACCTTGGCGCATCAGGCCGCGGCGGAGGGCTGGCCGGTACTGGTATCGACCGGTGACAAGGACCTGGCCCAGCTGGTGACGCCGCAGATCACACTGGTCAACACCATGACCAGTGTGGTGCTGGATGAGGCCGGGGTGCTCAACAAGTTCGGTGTGCGCCCGGACCAGATCATTGATTACCTGATGCTGGTCGGCGACAGCTCCGACGGCATTCCGGGCATTCCCGGTGTCGGCCCCAAAACCGCCGTGAAGTGGCTGGCCGAGTTTGGCTCGCTGGCTCATCTGGAGGCCCGTGCGGGCGAGATCAAGGGCAAGGTCGGCGAGAACTTCCGCGCCCACATCGGTCTGCTGGAGATGACGCGCAAGCTCGTCACCATCAAGTGCGATGTGCCGCTGACGGTGGGTCCGGACCAGCTCGCGCTGGGCGGCAATGACATCGAGACCCTGCGCCATCTCTACACCGAGCTGGAGTTTCGCTCCTGGCTCAATGAGCTCTCGCAGGCGCCGATCGGCACCAGCCCCCAGGGTGCGGCGAGCTGGTCGCAGGCGGCCGGCGCCTTCACGCTCACCGCCTCGGCTTCGGCGCCGGTCGTGCCGGCATCCGCTGCGCCCTCGTCCGCTTCGGGTGCCGCCGGGCCTGTCACCGGGGCAGTCGCCGGGATGCAAAGCGATGCCGGCGATACCGTCACCGAAACCGTCTTCACCCGCGAGCAGCTGGCGGCTCTGGTCGCTGCCCTGCGCGCCGCCGACGCCTTCGCCTTCGATACCGAAACCACCTGCCTTGATTATCTTCAGGCCCGGCTTGTCGGGCTCTCGTTCGCGATCGCCCCGGCGCAGGCCTGGTACGTTCCGGTCGGGCACCGCTATCCCGACGCACCCGCGCAGTTGCCGCTGGATGACGTGCTGGCGGCCCTGGGCCCCATCCTCGAGGATGCCGGCAAGGCCAAGATCCTGCAGCACGCCAAGTACGACATGCATGTGCTGGCCAACCATGGCATCACCCTGCGCGGTGTCAGCTTCGACACCATGCTGGCCTCGTATGTGCTCGATGCCACGGCGACCCGCCACAACCTTGGCGACCTCGCCAAGCATTATCTCGGCCGCGACTCGATCAGTTTTGAGTCGATCGCCGGCAAGGGCGTGAAACAGGTCACTTTTGATCAGGTCACGATCGAGCAGGCAGCGCCCTATGCCGGTGAGGATGCCGACCTGACCTGGCGCCTGGCTGGGCTGTTCAGCGCTGAACTGAAGCAGGTGCCGGCGCTGGATGCGCTGCTGCGCGAGCTCGAGCTGCCGGTGCAGCGCGTGCTGATGGGCATGGAGCGTCATGGCACGCTGATCGACCCCGAGCGCCTCAAGCTGCAGTCGCTGTCACTGGCCTCGCGTCTGCTCTGGCTGGAAAAGCGTGCCTACGAAATCGCCGGCGAGGAATTCAACCTCGGCTCGCCCAAGCAGCTCGGTCTGATCCTGTTCGAGAAACTCGGCATCCCGGCGCCCAAGAAGACGGCGACCGGCCAATACTCCACGGCGGAAGATGTGCTGGAGCAGCTCGATCATGAGCTGCCGCGCGTTCTGCTGGAGCACCGCAGTCTGGCCAAGCTGAAGTCGACCTATACCGACAAGCTGCCGGAGATGATCCATCCTGAAACCGGTCGCGTGCACACTTCCTATCAGCAGGCGGTGGCGGCCACAGGCCGCCTGTCGTCGACCGATCCCAACCTGCAGAACATCCCGATCCGCACCGAGGAAGGCCGCCGCATCCGTCAGGCCTTCATTGCGGCACCGGGTCATGTCCTGCTGGCTGCCGACTACTCGCAGATCGAGCTGCGCATCATGGCGCATCTCTCCGGTGACGAAGGCCTGCTGACGGCGTTCCGCAACGGCGAGGATGTGCATCGCGCCACCGCCGCCGAGGTGCTCGGCATCGCCCGGGATGAAGTCACGCCGGAACAGCGCCGGGCCGCCAAGGCGGTCAACTTCGGCCTGATCTACGGCATGTCGGCTTTCGGGCTAGCCAAGCAGCTGAACATTTCGCGCGGCGAGGCGCAGGACTACATCGGCCGTTACTTCACACGCTATCCCGGCGTGCATGAGTACATGGAGCGTACCCGCGAGCAGGCCGCCGAGATGGGCTATGTCGAAACCCTGTTCGGGCGTCGTCTCATGCTGCGCGATATCCGGGCCAGCAAGCCGGTGCTGCGTCAGGCGGCCGAGCGTGCCGCCATCAACGCGCCCATGCAGGGCACCGCGGCTGACGTCGTCAAGCGCGCCATGCTGCGGGTGGACGCTGCGCTCAAGCGCGAAGGCCTGAAGGCCGCGATGATCATGCAGGTTCACGACGAACTGGTGCTGGAGGTTCCGGTGGCCGAGGTGGCGGTCGTGACTGCCCTGCTCAAGCGCGAGATGCCAGCCGCCGCCGAACTGGCGGTGCCGCTGGAGGTCGAGGTGGGTGTCGGCGCGAACTGGGACGAGGCGCACTAAGCCTGCCGGCTCAGGGGCCGGCAACGATCTCGTCGGGTTCGGCGTCGGCGCTCTGTGACGGCAGGGGCATGTCCAGCCAGGTCGCCAGTTGCAGGGCGGCGTCTTCAATGCCCAGGCGGCTGACCGATGAGAACAGCTGAATCGTGGCCTCGAAACCGAGCGCGGTCAGGCCACGGCGGACTTCCTGCAGTGCGTTTGTCGCCGGGCCGCGGTTGAGTTTGTCCGCCTTGGTGAGCAGGATATGCACCGGCAGCTGGCGTTCCTGGGCCCAGGTCAGCATGTTGCGGTCGAACGGCATCAGCGGATGCCGGATGTCCATGAGCAGAATCAGGCCGCGCAGGCTGTAACGCTCACGCAGGTAGTGCGCGAGATGGCGCTGCCACTCCAGCTTCATCTGCTCGGGCACCTTGGCGTAGCCATAGCCGGGCAAGTCGACCAGCCGACGCTCTTCATCCAGCTGAAAGAAGTTGATCAGCTGTGTGCGGCCTGGCGTCTTGGAGGCGCGGGCAAGCTGGCGCTGGCGAGTCAAGGTATTGATCGCACTCGATTTCCCGGCGTTTGACCGACCGGCAAACGCGACTTCGTGTCCGATGTTCGGCGGGCACAGGGCCAGTGTCGGGGCACTGATCTGGAATTCTGCCTGGGCGAGCTTCGCCAGGATATGTTCAGCGTCCGTCATGTCTGCTTCCACTCTCTAATTGCCGATAGTTTATAGGGCTACTCCCTCTATGGGCACTGCGTTATACTCCGCGCTGTCCAATATGCGGCTTCCTGGCGCAAGCGCAACCCTTTGATGTTTTTCGCTTGCCCCCTGTTTCCTAGAGATCTGGTGGAGCGTGTCATGAAGGTGATCCTGATGTTGTCCGTGCTGGCTGTCGGTATTTCCTCTACCGTGCAGGCTGCCACTATCGAACAACGTTATGCTCAGTCCTGTGCAGTCTGCCATGCGGCCGGGGTCATGAACGCGCCCAAGACGGGTGACAAGGCGGCCTGGGCCGCGCGCAGGAAGCAGGGTGACGCGACCATGCTGCTGCATGTGAAAAACGGGTTCAAGATGATGCCGGCGAAGGGTCTGTGCAATGACTGCACTGACGCAGAGTACAAAGCACTCATCAAGTACATGTCCAAATAAGTTTCAACCGGAACACTCCTCATGATGAAGAAGTCATTTGCCGCTGTCGTGTTGATGCTGGGCCTTTCCTCGCTGGCTCAGGCCGCCGTGGTCATGCCCAAGGGTGATGCCATGGCCGGCCAGGGCACCGCCGCCGTTTGTGCCGGTTGTCACGGCATGGATGGCAACAGCCCCACCGCCCAGTTCCCCAAGATTGCTGGCCAGAATGCCAAGTACATCTACAAGCAACTGCATGACTTCAAGTCCGGTCATCGCGCCAATCCGCTGATGCTCGGGGTTGCCGCAGCCATGAGCGATCAGGACATGGCCAACGTTGCCGTGTTCATGTCCGAACAGAAGACGGCCGGCGGCGCTGCCAAGCCGGAGCTGGCGGTTGCCGGTGAGCGTCTGTTCCGCGGCGGCAACAAGACCACCGGACTGGCGCCCTGCGCCGGTTGCCATGGTCCGGCCGGTCGCGGCAACACTTATGCCGCTTTCCCGCGTCTCGCCGGTCAGCATGCCGATTACACCAAGGCTCAGCTCTACGCCTTCCGTGCAGCCGGCCGTGATGACATGACCGACGTCAAGCGTGCCAATGATGCGGCCAAGCCGGGTGAGCTGGGGCCGATGCAGATGATCGCCGCCAAGCTTTCCGATCGTGAGATCGAGGCGCTGTCGTCCTACATCCAGGGTCTTCGCTGAGTCGCTGCCCCTTGATGTCCGGAAGGCCCGCCGTGTGCGGGCCTTCTGCTATCCGGAGCAGGCGTTTTGCCCGTTGCGGTAATCCGCTATTCTCGGCGCTCGTTATTCACCACACATATCAAACGACTGGGTAATAAGGAAAACACCATGAAGAAATGGCTCGCACTCTGCCTGTTCGCCCTGTGGCCGACGCTGGCATCCGCTGCTGTCGCGCCCGTCGAGGGCAAGGATTACACGCTGATCGCCAATCCGACGACGCCGGAAAAGCCGGGTCTGGTCGAAGTGCGGGAGTTCTTCTGGTATGGCTGCCCGCACTGCTATCGCCTGGATCCGCATATTGCCGCCTGGCTGAAGACCAAGCCGGCGGGCGTGAACTTCATCCGTACGCCGGCAGCGCTCAACAATGTCTGGGAGGCCAATGCCCGCGGTTTTTATGTGGCTGAAACCCTGGGGCTGGTCGAACGCACTCATGTGGCATTGTTCGATGCCATTCAGGTTCGCAAGGAGCGTCTCTTCGATCAGTCGTCACTGGCGGCTTTTTATGGCAAGTACGGTGTCTCGGCCAACAACTTCAATGGCCTTTACCAGTCGTTTGCCATCAGCGCCAAGATCGCGCAATCACGCAATCTGGCCATTCGCTATCAGCTCAGTGGCGTGCCGGCCATGGTGGTGAATGGCAAGTATCTGGTGCCGGGTGAAACCGCGCGGTCGGTAGAAGTCGTGAAGGCGCTGGTCGCCCGCGAGCAGGTCAAGCGCTGAGTCGGCTGCGACCAGGGGCGTCCATGATTCAGATGGCGCCCTTTTCCGGTTTCCAGGACATGGCTCCGATCATGATCAGGCGCAGCTGCTTGGCGGTGCGGTTGATCAGTTCTGCTTCATCTTCATCGTAGGACTGAGCCAGCAAATCCAGCGCGAGATGGATGACCGTGTTGACCACAAGATCCGCCAGCATGAAAAGGTCTTCGCTGGGGAAGCGATGGTAAGCCGGCCATTTGCTCAGGTCTTCAGCCAGTTCGCCGACAAAACCACTGATTTCACGATGGATGGCATGACGCAGTGCTGGCGGGCCGCCGGCACGTTCGCGGGCCAGGAATTCGAAATACAGCGGCTGTTCGCGAATGAAGGCAACCAGCGCTTTGACGGACTCCAGCACGGCGGCGCCACCCTGGGCCCGTAGGCGCACTTCGCGCATGGTGCGACGTAGGCTCAGGCAGGCTTCGGTCGCGAGGTCGAGTCCGAGGGCTTCCATATCCGGAAAGTGACGGTAGAAGCCGGTAGGCACCAGTCCGGCCTGTCGCGAGACTTCACGCAAGCTGAGGCCGGAAAAACCACCGCCCTCATGCATCAGGGTCAGCGCGGCTTCAATCAGTGCCTGTCGCGTCTGCAGCTTTTTCTCTTCGCGTAATGCCATGTCCTGCCACCTGATGCTTGATGCCCTATTCTAGCATTAGAGTACGACTGTTCACGAATTATGTCCGACAGGAGGTGGATTCCGGAGCCTGGTCTGAACGGATGGTCGACATATAAAGTGAACGACCGTACTCTCTGTTGCTATTTTTATGCGTTTAATAGAACAATTGTTCACTGAGCGTGCGGGTCCACCATTGGTCAGGCGTTTGCCTCCGTGCCGGACAAGCGCGTTATAGTCGCTTCAACTGCCCCGCGGGAGCCCCCGCCAGCTTTCCAGGAGAGAGTGAAATGTCATTTCTGACCCGTATCGAAGCCCTCAAGGACCTTGTGCAGGAAGCCATCGACAAGGGTGCCACCACGGTTGAGCAAATCCATCAGACCATCGCTGCCATGCCGATGGAAGCATTGGAAAAGCGTGGGCTCCTCGATGAAAAGGCGACAGCCGTCAAGGATGCCCACGCCAGCACCATCGGCTCGGTCTACGACGCCATCCGCAAGGTCAACAAAGAGGTGGGTGATCTGGCCTCCAGCCTGATCGAAACCCTCGAAGACCAGATTGAGGCGCAGAAGAACATCGGCAAGAAGCCCTGAGCGATGGTGCCAGCCGGCCCGGACCGGGATGAGGCTATCCCCCCGGGTCCCGTCGGCTGGTACACTTGTACGATCCAGATACAAGCCCGGGTGCTCTCGTGACACGCAAACCCCATGTCCTGATCATTCTCGATGGCTTCGGCCACAGTGAAACCTCGGCATCCAATGCCATCCTGGCGGCGAGCATGCCGAACTGGCAGCGCATGCTGCAAGACTGCCCGCATGGTCTCGTGTCCGGCTCCGGCGAAGACGTCGGCCTGCCTGACGGCCAGATGGGCAACTCTGAAGTCGGCCATATGAACCTGGGTGCTGGCCGGGTGGTTTATCAGGACTTCACGCGTGTCACCAAGGCCATCCGCGATGGTGATTTCTTCGACAATGAAGTGATTTGTCAGGCCGTCGACAAGGCGGTGGCTGCCGGCCGCGCCGTACATATTCTCGGCCTGCTTTCCACGGGCGGCGTGCATTCCCATGAGGATCACCTGCATGCCATGGTCGATCTCGCCGAGCGACGTGGCGCCACGCAGATCTATGTCCATGCATTCCTCGATGGCCGTGACACCCCGCCGCGCTCGGCCGAGCCGTCGCTGGCTGCCATGGAGGCGCATCTCGCCCGTACCGGCAAAGGCCGTGTCGCCAGCATCATCGGCCGCTACTTCGCCATGGATCGTGACAACCGCTGGGATCGCGTCGAAACGGCTTATCGCCTGCTGACCGAAGGGGTTGGCGTGCGCACGGCCGCGACGGCGGTGAGCGCACTACAGGCCTCCTATGCGGAAGACGTGTCGGACGAGTTCGTGCAGGCCTCGGTGATTGCGGCCGAAGGTCAGCCGCCGGCGCTGATCAGCGCTGGCGATGCCGTGGTGTTCATGAACTTCCGGGCCGACCGCGCCCGTGAAATCACCAAGGCTTTTGTTGATACCGACTTCAAGGGCTTCGAGCGCAAGGTCAGGCCGGCGCTTGCTGACTTCGTCATGCTCACCGAGTACTCGGCCAGCATCAGGACGCCGGCAGCCTACCGCCCGGCCTCGCTGCACAATTCATTGGGTGAATACCTGTCCGGCCTCGGCAAGACCCAGCTGCGCATCGCCGAAACCGAGAAATACGCCCACGTCACCTTCTTTTTCAGTGGTGGCCGTGAGGACCCGTACGTCGGCGAAGAGCGCATCCTGGTCCCGTCACCGCAGGTCGCCACCTATGACCTGCAGCCTGAAATGAGTGCGGATGAAGTCACCGACAAGCTGGTCGCGGCCATCGAGTCGGGCAATTTCGATGCCCTCATCTGCAATTACGCCAATGGTGACATGGTCGGTCATACCGGCGTCTTCGACGCGGCCGTGAAGGCCTGCGAAACCCTGGACCGTTGCCTGGGCCGCCTGGTCACCGCCGTGCGCAAGATGGACGGCGAGATGCTGGTCACGGCCGATCACGGCAATGTCGAACAGATGCAGGACCCGGAAAGCGGTCAGGCGCATACCGCGCACACTTGTGAACGCGTCCCGTTTGTCTACCTGGGCACCCGCCGGAACGTTCGTATTGCCGATGGCGGGGTTTTGTCCGATGTGGCACCGACCTTGCTGGATCTGATGGGGATTGCCCGTCCGGATGAAATGACCGGCCGCTCCCTTGTCATCCCGGCTTGATAAAAGGATTCCTCTGATGCGGCTCATGCTCGCCGTCATGCTTTTGCCTGTGCTGACAGCGCTCGCCCTCACCACCCCGGCCTGGGCCGAAACCAGCAGCGGCCAGCTGCGCGATCAGGCCAAATCGGCCAAATCCGATCTGGCCTCGGTGCAGGGTCAGATCAACACGGCTCAGAAAAAGCTGCGCCTGACCCAGGCTGAACGTAACAAGCAGAAGAAAGCCCTGGACGATGCCGATCGTCAGATCCGGCAGTTGCAGACCTCGCTGACCGGAACGCTGCGCGAGACCGCCAAGCGCGAAGACCGCATCCGTGTCCTGAAGACCCAGCAGCGTGTGCTGGCCGATGACAAGCGCGTTCAGCTCGTCAGTCTGCGTGGTGACATCCAGCAGGCCTACCGCACCGGTCATGATGACTACTTCAAGCTCCTGCTGAACCAGGAAAATCCGGCGCTGCTGGCCCGTCAGCTGCGCTACTACAGCTATGTGCAGAAGGCACGCAGCGAGAAGATCGGTGAGCTGGATACCACGCTGACCGACCTGGCCAGTCTCGAAAAGGAAGAGGCCGAGCAGGTCGCTGCGCTTGAAAAGCTGCAGGTCCGTCTGGCGGATGAGCAGGGCCAGCTCAAGCAGGCTCAGGGGAAGCGTGAAGCTGCGCTCAAGATACTCAACAGCGAAATCCGGGAGCAGGACAAGAACCTGAAGTCGCTGAAGCAGGATCAGGCCTCATTGCAGTCACTGATGCGTCGTCTCGAGCGTGCGGCACGCGAGCAGGACCGCCTCGAGCAGGAGCGTCGCAAGAAGGAAGAGCGTCTGGCGCGCGAAGCCGGCAAGGCAGTCAAGCCGGCACCGCCCAAGGAAACCACGGCCTGGAGTCAGGAGCCTGACTACGCCGCGCCTTATCGCGGCAATTGTGCCCTGCCGGCATCCGGCGGTATCCGCGCCCAGTTTGGTGCTGCGCGCGGCGGCGGTCTGCGCTGGAATGGCATCGTCATTGCCGCCGCCGGAGGCGCGCCGGTCAAGGCCGTCAAGTCGGGCAAAGTGCTCTATGCTGACTTCCTGCGCGGTTACGGCAAGCTCGTCATCATTGATCACGGCAGTGGCTTCATGTCCCTCTACGGCTATAACCAGAGTCTGCAGGTCAGCGTCGGGCAGTCGGTCAGTGCCGGCACCCCCATTGCCAGTGTCGGCTCCGGTGGCGGTGATGCCGAGTCCGGTCTCTACTTCGAAACCCGCCTGCGGGGTCGTCCGAGTCAGCCGGGCAACTGGTGCAATTACTGACGGGTTCGCAACCTGCTCAGGCACAAGCCCCTGTGACGCGACGCTCGCTCACAGTCGCATCGTGATCCCGCGTTCGGCCAGGTACTGCTTGGCCTGCGGGATCGTGTACTCGCCGAAATGAAAGATGCTCGCCGCCAGCACGGCGTCGGCGCCGCCGTCGAGAATGCCATCGGCCAGATGCTGCAGATTGCCGACGCCGCCTGAGGCGATTACCGGCACATTCACCGCGTCCGTGATGGCGCGTACCAACGGCAGGTCGTAGCCGGCCTTGGTGCCATCAGCATCCATGCTGGTCAGCAGAATTTCGCCGGCGCCGTATTCGGCCATGCGCGCGGCCCAGGCGACGGCATCAATGCCGGTACGGTTGCGGCCGCCGTGGGTGAAGATTTCCCAGCGGCCCGGCTCCCCGGGGGCTGATACGCGCTTGGCATCGATGGCGGCGACGATGCACTGGGCACCGAAGCGCTGCGAGGCTTCGGCGACGAATTCCGGCCGTTTGACGGCTGCGGAGTTGATGCTGACCTTGTCGGCGCCGGCATTGAGCATACGGCGGATATCAGCCACTTCGCGGATGCCGCCACCGACGGTGAGCGGCACGAAGACTTGCGAAGCCATGCGCTCGACGGTACGCACCATGGTGTCGCGGCCTTCGACGCTGGCGGTGATGTCGAGAAAAGTGATCTCGTCGGCCCCCTGCTCGTCATAGCGGCGCGCCACCTCGACCGGGTCGCCGGCATCACGGATGTCGAGGAATTTGACGCCCTTGACCACGCGGCCTTGGTCAACATCGAGACAGGGAATGATGCGCTTGGCGAGACTCATGAGGGGACTACCGTTTTTGTGCAGGCGGCGATTTTAGCATGGGTGCTGGCAGGTCGCCTGCCCGACTATAATGCGCGCCAGACCTCCCTTTTTTCCTGGCGATTTCGCCGACACCGAGCGCCTTTCTTGACCACTTCTGCGAACCTATTCGACGTCATCATCATCGGTGGCGGTGCCTCCGGCCTGATGTGCGCCATGACCGCAGGCCAGCGTGGCCGGCGCGTGCTCGTTGTCGACAGCAGCAACAAGATCGGCAAGAAAATCCTCATGTCCGGCGGCGGTCGTTGCAACTTCACCAACCTCTTCGTCGCGCCGGATAACTTCCTCTCGACCAACCCGCACTTCTGCATCTCCGCGCTCAATCGCTACACCCAGTGGGACTTCATTGCGCTGGTCGAGAAGCATCGCATCCCCTATCACGAGCGCAAGCACGGCCAGCTCTTCTGCGATGAGTCCGCCAAGGACATCCTGGCCATGCTGGTGAGCGAATGCGAGCAGGCCGGCGTGGTCATCCGGACCCATTGCGAGATCACTGCGATCACGGTGCTGCCGGATGACGAAGCGAGCCAGCGCTTCGTGCTCAAGACGGCCAAGGGCGAGCTGACGGCCGCGTCGCTGGTGGTGGCCAGCGGCGGCCTGTCCATCCCGACGCTGGGTGCCAGTGGCTTCGGTTACGAGATCGCACGCCAGTTCGGCCACAGCGTGCTGCCGACGCGCGCGGGGCTGGTGCCCTTTACCTTCAGTGATGGCTTCAAGACGGTTACCGAGCGCCTCTCCGGGCTGGCGGTGGAGTCGACGCTGAGCGTGCCGGATGCCGCCTTCAGCGAAAATCTGCTGTTCACGCATCGCGGCCTCAGCGGTCCGGCGGTCTTGCAGTTGTCGAACTACTGGCGTTTGGGCGAGAGCTTCGCCATTGACCTGTTTCCGGGCGAAGACCTGGAGGCCTGGTTCAAGGAGCGCAAGAAGACGCAGCCCAAGGCGCTGCTGCGCACGCTGCTGGCGGACCGTCTCGCCAAGGCGCTGGTGCTGGAGCTGCAGACCCTGCTCTGGCCATCCTGGGCCGAGACCGCCATCACCGATATCCCGGATGCCGCGCTGGCGGCGCTGGCCGGCGAATTGCAGGCGTGGACGCTGAAGCCGTCAGGGACCGAGGGTTACCGTACCGCCGAGGTCACGCTGGGCGGGGTCGATACCCGTGAGCTGTCATCGCGTACCATGGAGAGCAAGCGGCAGCCCGGACTCTATTTCATCGGCGAGGTGATGGATGTCACCGGCTGGCTGGGCGGCTTCAATTTTCAATGGGCCTGGTCGTCCGGCAATGCCGCCGGCCAGTTTGTCTGAACCATGACCCGGGAGCGCTGCGCATGACCGAACAACGTCAAACCGATCCGCTGCACGGCCTCACCCTGGAGATGATCCTCAATCATCTCGTCGCGCGTTACGGCTGGCGTGAACTGGGCCATGTCATCGATATCCGCTGCTTCAATGACAACCCCAGCATCAAGTCCAGCCTGACCTTTCTGCGCCGCACGCCGTGGGCGCGTCAGAAAGTGGAAGAGCTTTATCTGCGCAGCCTCTAAAATGCAGCCATTCACGCAGGGCCAGGTTAGCCGCTGTGCTGCCGCCCCGCCTGCCGATCACTCTGGAACACTGCCATGCTGCGACTGACCGACCTCAAGCTGCCCCTGGAGCACGGCGATGATGCCCTGCGTGCGGCCATCATCGCCCGCCTCGGCATCCGTGCCGATGAGCTGGCCGGCTTCACCGTCTTCAAGCGCAGCTACGATGCCCGCAAGCGCGGCCATATCGTTCTGATCTACAGCCTGGATGTCGCGCTGATTGACGAGGCGGCAGTGCTGCAGCGTCTTGCCGGTGATGCCCATGTCGGCATCTCGCCCGATACGACGTACCAGTTTGTCACCGAGGCACCGCGTGGCGATTTTCTGCGTCCGCTGGTGATCGGTTTCGGTCCCTGCGGCCTCTTTGTCGCGCTGATCCTGGCCCAGATGGGCTTTCGCCCCATCGTGCTGGAGCGCGGCAAGGCCGTGCGCGAGCGCACCAAGGACACCTGGGGTCTGTGGCGCAAGCGCGAGCTGCAGCCGGAGTCGAATGTGCAGTTCGGCGAGGGTGGTGCCGGCACCTTCTCCGACGGCAAGCTTTACAGCCAGATCAAGGACCCGCAGCATCACGGCCGCAAGGTGCTGACCGAGTTCGTGAAGGCGGGTGCGCCGGCCGAGATTCTTTATGTCAGCAAGCCGCACATCGGCACCTTCAAGCTCGTCACCATGATCGAGCAGATGCGCCAGAACATCATTGAGCTCGGCGGCGAGATCCGCTTCAGCGCGCGTGTCGAAGACCTGCACATCGAGGATGGCCAGGTGCGCGGCGTGACGCTGGCCGATGGCGAACAGATCCGCAGCGATCATGTCGTGCTCGCGGTCGGTCACAGTGCCCGCGACACCTTCCAGATGATCCATGACCGTGGTGTGTATGTGGAAGCCAAGCCCTTCTCCATCGGCTTCCGCGCCGAGCACCCGCAGTCGCTGATCGACACCTGCCGCTTCGGCCCGCAAGCAGGGCATCCGATCCTCGGCGCGGCCGATTACAAGCTCGTGCATCACGCGAGCAACGGGCGTTCGGTCTACAGTTTCTGCATGTGTCCGGGCGGCACCGTGGTGGCGGCCACCTCCGAGCCCGGGCGCGTGGTCACCAACGGCATGAGCCAGTATTCGCGCAATGAGCGCAACGCCAACAGCGCCATCGTGGTCGGCATCACCCCGGAGGATTATCCGGGTGGTCCGCTGGCCGGCATCGATTTCCAGCGCCAGCTGGAGTCGCAGGCCTATATTCTGGGCGGCAGCGACTACAACGCTCCGGGTCAGCTGGTGGGCGACTTCATCGCCAAGCGGCCCTCGCAGGCGTTCGGCAGCGTGCAGCCCTCGTATCAGCCTGGCGTCACCCTTGGCGAGCTCGATGCCAGTCTGCCCGACTATGCCATCGCAGCCATCCGCGAGGCGCTGCCGGCGTTCAACAAGCAGATTCGCGGCTACGCCATGCAGGATGCCGTGCTGACTGGCGTCGAGACGCGGACATCGTCGCCGATCCGCATCAAGCGTGGCGATGACTTCCAGAGCATCAACACGAAAGGCCTCTATCCGGCCGGCGAAGGCGCGGGTTATGCCGGCGGCATCCTGTCGGCAGGGGTGGATGGCATCAAGGTCGCGGAGGCGGTGGCACGGAGTCTGATGAGCGTGGTCAGGCTTTCTTGACGAACTCCGACTTCAGCTTCATGGCGCCGATGCCGTCGATCCGGCAGTCGATGTCGTGATCGCCGTCGACCAGACGGATGTTCTTGACCTTGGTGCCGACCTTGACCACCAGCGATGAGCCCTTGACCTTGAGGTCCTTGATGACGGTCACGCTATCGCCATCGACCAGCACATTGCCATTGGCATCCTTGATCACGCGCGCTTCATCGCCGCTCTCCGCCACGGCATGGATCGGCCACTCATGCGCGCACTCCGGGCAGAGGTAGTTATCCCCGTCTTCGTAGGTGTATTCCGACTGGCACTGGGGGCACGCGGGGAGTTGGCTCATGGGGGTTCAGGCTCTGAGGGTTAACGAGAGATGGAGGGGGTGCCC
Organism: uncultured Paraperlucidibaca sp.; assembly: GCA_964511255.1. Lineage (GTDB taxonomy): Bacteria > Pseudomonadota > Gammaproteobacteria > Pseudomonadales > Moraxellaceae > Perlucidibaca. The sequence goes on along the minus strand of CAZEEQ010000017.1, from coordinate 672 downwards.
GGGTTCGGCCGGTACGCGCAAAAACCGGGCTTCGGTCCCACCTGCGGATGCTTGCGGCAGGTATTCGGGCGCCGCTCGTAGATGGTGCAGCGGCGTGTCACGGGATGCAGATAGAGGCAGTCGCCGCCCCGCCGCTGCGCCAGGGTGAACACGGCGTGCTTGTGATTGAAGTGCCCGATCACGCGTTCCTTTTCCAGGCGGCGCGCGATCAGTCTCAGGGGCTCGCCGCGCTCGAATTCATCGACAACCCCGATGCGGATGAGGTCGTCGAGCTTCACTTCCACCGGCAACGTGCAGCAGGTCGCTCTGCAGTCATGACAGAGGCCGCTGTGGTAGCGCACCCAGGTTTCCAGCCGCTCGGGGTCGGCGGCCCGGATCGGGATGCGCGTCATGGCAGCGGGCGTGGTTCGGGCTGGCGTCAGGCTCAGGCGTCGGCCAGCGCCTGGGCTTCGGCGAGATCCAGCGTGCCTTCATAGATGGCGCGGCCGGTGATGGTGCCAATGACGCCATCGCCCTGCACGGTGAGCAGGCGGCGCACGTCGTCGAGGTTGGTGACGCCGCCGGAGGCGATGATCGGCAGGCCCGAGTCTCGCGCCAGCTTGGCAGTGGCCTCGACGTTGACGCCCTGCATCATGCCGTCGCGGGCGATGTCGGTGTAGACGATGGCGCTGA
>CAZEEQ010000016.1:0-64293 GCA_964511255.1 uncultured Paraperlucidibaca sp. | reverse complement strand
AGGACAGCGTTCCAGACAATGCGATAGACGTGATTGAGAGAGGATGACTTCATGGTGGCGGACCCTTTTATAAGCAATACCGCGCGTTATAAAGGATCGCCTGCCGCCAACATTACAGAACATTACACTACAGGCACACGCCGCCACATTTTTTGGATACCCTTACTTATCCACCATCTTCCATGTACGCCTACATCCCGATGTTGTACAGATGCACCCACATGCCCCCATAAATTAAAAAACCCGCACAGGGCGGGCTTTTCAGAGATTCATGGAGCCATACGGGGTCATACGGATACAGGGTATTGGTGCCCAGAAAGGACTTGAATGGCAGGCTATCAGGCCTTGCAGATACTGGACTCGTGAAATCACGAACTGCAATCGTACCCCTAAACGTACCCCTAAAACGGAAAGTACCCAAGCTCCACTCAACCGATTCGGATGGCCTGCTGGCTAACACATGCCTACAATAGGCCACTAGCACCGCGCCGAGTCGCCAAGAATGACGGCCTGCTCATAAAAACAACACAGACTCGCCAAAGGATTGGTCTTACAATGACTCAGAACCAACTCGATATGTCCCTGCCCATGAACGACGACGACGTCTTCCATTTTGATGACACGCGCCCGAACTTCAATGGGCTGTGCAAGCAGAACGGGATCACCTACTGGCTTGCTAGCGACCTGATGACGTCACTGGGCTACCAGACTATGGCGAGCTTCAGCAAGGCCGTACAGAAGGCGATCGCCGCATGTGCCTCCCTGAACATCGACGTCCTTGAAAACTTCCAGCAGTGTGAAACCATCATCGATGGAGTCGCAACCAAGGACTATAAGCTGACGCGCTTTGCTTGCTACATGGTAACGCTGAACGCCGACTCTAAGAAGCCAGAAGTGGCACGCGCGCAAGCATACTTCGCAGTCTTGGCAGAGACCTTCAAGCGATACATTGAGCAGGCCGACGATGTTGAGCGCATCTTGATCCGAGACGAAATCTCAAAACACGAGAAGTCTTTAGGTGCTGCCGCAACCAAGGCCGGTGTGACCGAGTACCAGTACTTCCAGAGTGCTGGCTATCGCGGCCTGTACAACATGAACATGGGCGACCTGAAGCGTTTCAAGGGACTTTCAGACACTAAGCGTTCATTGCTCGACTTCATGGGTAAGGAGGAGTTGGCAGCCAACCTATTCCGAGTCACCCAGACTGAAGCAAAGCTGATAAACGACAATGTTCGCGGACAGAAAGCAGCTGAGCAAATCGCTGAAAACGTTGGAAGGAAAGTCAGAGAGGCAATGATCGACATCAGCGGTAACAAGCCGGAAGATCTGCCCCTCACCGCAGACATCAAGGATGTCAGGAGCGCCATAAAGTCATCGAAGCGCGAGTTCGATAAGCTCGACAAGCCACGCAAGAACAAGTGAGAACAGCCCGCCTATAGCGGGCCTTTCCATACCGCCCCCTTGAGCAGACTCAGTAGAGCTTCATGAGCCAAGCCATAACAATCCCTACAGCCCCATCCGCTGCATAATTACCTTAGCCAACCCCTGAAACTCAGCCGCAGCCTCATCAACCTGAGCATTGTACCCAGAGTTGACCATCCCCCTGAGCTTCCCAATGGCCAAACCATACTCCTGCGCCTGGGGAGCCAAGCTTTGAAAGTTCTTGATTGCAGACAGCTTGTTATGCGAGGCAAACGGGACCAACGCAGTACTGATTGCGCCCAACACATCGACTACTCGAGTCTTGACTCGTGGCGCGATCCTCCCTTCCCAAAACTCATGAGGGCGTGTGGAGCTCCGACCCGAGGAAACCTTATAAGCCGAAGTAACATACCCCAGATAGACAGGCGAACCATGCAGCAAGGTCTGGCACCGCTCTGGCGTTGCCAGACCACGAACAGTTTGCCAATCCGCGATCCAACGCCCTAGGGCCCGCCCAACAGTCGAAAGAGCGCGCAGCGAAAAGAGATCTGCAGCTACAGGCGTGATGAAATAGTCAGAGTCCAAAAGTACTGCCCTATTTAACGGACCGACATTTGGGCCAATGTCATACATGACAACATCGACCTCATACCTCTCCCCCATCTCTCTAACTGCCCTAGACAGCGCACACATCACATCGTAATCACGCTCTTTCCTGGCGAATGACCCAGTCCATGCTGCTGGTAGCTCCTCCTCGTAGTCTGCAAGAAGCACATCTCCAGGGCAGAAAAACAGCCCGTCCCTGACTTTGTATGCATCAACCGGCTTGATAGCCCCCTTACCCTCTACAACTGGCTTGATGGCTGACCAAATCGTGCCGCCACCCACATCATCCGACTCACCAAGGAGCCTATCTAGCTCCGCTTCTTCGAGATAGAACGAAGTAAGGTTACACTGCGGGTCTGCATCAATCATGAGCACGCGAACCCCTTGATCGACCAACGCATCAGCGACATTGACTGTAAGCGTGGTCTTACCAACACCGCCCTTGTGATTAAAGAAAGTAAGCGTTTGCATAATCCCCATCCGTTGTTGAATTAATGGGCCAGACTATCATCATGGCGCGCAAGAAAGGCCGCCCAAGCAGAAGCCCCACAGCGCCCCCCCTACCGTAGGATTTATATGGCTAGGCGAGGCCAGCCATCCACGGATCTGTCCACTCAGAAGTCAGATGACAGATAGAGAACCAGCGCATGGACCTGGCCCTGGCCGACCTTGAGCACTGGCCGACCATCATCCAGGCGTGTCTGCTCGACCTGCTCTTGCTTCGCCTGATCGACCTCGAAAGGGATTGGGCTGCCACCATCCTCGGCATAGCCGATCACTGTCAGCTCATCATCCAGCCCCACTAGGACTGCCCTCAAGTCTTTGACCTTCATCCCTGCCTCCACTGGTGATAGTGACCCGATAGTACGCATGACACGTCCTACCGCAAGGTAGCAGCAAGCACAGAGGCAGGCTTTTAATCAGATCGACCGGAGCTGCCTAGCTCGAGCTGCAGCCTCAGCCTCAGTGGCGAAGGCGGGCTCGCCACGCTCTGGGCCATCATCGCCCCAAATCACCCACACCTCGCCCTTCGGCACGATCAAGTATCCGTTCTCATTCCTCGGAAGAGGCGGCTTGCCATCATCTTTCATTGCCAGATCTCCTTTGCCATACCCAAGAAAAAGTCTGACGGATATGCCAAAGCGATCAACCGGTTTTTCGTCATCGCTCACGAAAAGCCCGACAGCAAGTCACGGACAACTGTCCGCGCACACGAGCAAGCGGGCAACCATCCACGCTCTCTGCGACCTACTGGCCTTGGGCCACGCTCTGACTAGATGAGCAAAGGAAAGTGCAATCCGCGCCACCCAGAAGATGGCAAGTAGCGTTGGCAGCGTGACCATGGAACCGTCTCCAAGAAATTGAGGCGGTTCCTATGGTGGTGTCACGACGCAGGGGAGGCAGCAAGCACGCTGTGTATTGGACGCTTATACAAAACGCCGTGGCTGGCTCAGACAGAGCGTCGCCCAAGCAGCAGCGGGTATAAAAAAGAGCGCCGAAGCGCCCTCCCCCTTCGCACAATCAGGCCGACCTCTGAACAGCGGCGACGAACACTCATCCCTCTTACCTTTGCAGCCACCGCTCTTCTCCGGTTCGTAAAGCCGCACTAAGCTTTCTACTCTCCCATCACATCTACGAGCTTGAAGAATGAGCTGCCTTTCTTGGCTTACAACCGCACTTGCATCTATCGATGCCAACACAATCGCTGCCATAGCAGCGGCAGCCTCCGCGGGCTTTGCCGCTTACGCTATTTCCCGCGCAGAGCTAAATCGAAAAAATCAAACATGGCATGACCATGCTGTTCTGACATTAGAGCGCTCATTTCAGGCACTTATGAGCGGCGACCTATCCAAAGCCTACCCAGAAAGAGACCGTCTTTCCTGGCTCACCTCAGCGCGCTTGATTTTGGAGTATCACGACACAAAAGCCCGACTCAGAGACCCGGTCTTGTTGAGGTCGTGTGAAAGCCACGAAGAGCATTGGCGTCGCCAGTTTTTTGTGAAGCTCGAGCCTCTCGCTACGCACGCTGGGTACTACTCTGCTCCACCAACAAGCGGCGAGGAGATAGAAGCAAGATCCGCAGTGATCGTACACAACTTCGCAGACTGGCCAGATGGACGCCTCGACCCGATAGACCAATACCCAACAGTGCAGAAGGCCCTAACGAAGCGCCCGGTATCCCGGCGTTGGACCAGCCTACACAGATACATCAGCAAACCGTAGCCTGCCGCCTCAAATCCTGCCGCCCCGACCAATTGGTTAAAAGCCAACTGCTCTACCGATAGCGACCATCCAAGTAGGCACGGCGCCGGGAAAGGGAATCGTGCCCTTACCATGTCCTGGCCGTGCGCCTGCATGGGCCATGGTCAATCCGTCAGCAGCCTCAGTCCGAATTGATCAGATTGATACCGCCAGCCTTGAGCCCGGGCAGCTTGGGGAACGCACCCTGCTGCGCTAGGCCATCAGCCTCACTCCCTGCCAGGCGCATCTCTGCCTGCAGCTGCTCCTCAACCTCGCCTTGACGCAGGGTCAGGAAGACACCATGCACGCCTGGCGGCAGCGTCGAAGTAACCCAGCCGATGGCCGTAGTGCCGGTCATGAAGTCCATGTTGTTGCTAGGCCACATCGTCTTCTTGTAACTGCCTGATGCCAGGATCATGTCCGGCGGTCGCACGAAGTTGCGCTGGGCAAACAGCACACCCTCAGTCATCAAGCCGCCGTCTGTCTGCGAGGCTTTCAGGTAGTAGGACTTATTCCAGTCGATCTCGACCGGCTTGGCAGTCAGGTTCTTCAGTGACACCGTGAAGGCCTTACAGCCATAGTCATCGCAGAGCGGCCTGATCTCTCCGGCAACCAGCTTGCCAGACACAGCGACAGAATCAGGGCTCCAGACTGCTGGCGGAGGAAGCGTGGCGCAACCGGTGAAAGCGACAGACGTCGCCAGGGCCAGAAGTGTTCTCATGGTGCATGACTTCCTTGTGAGCAAGCCCGCAGCGTACCACTCAAGCTGGCGCTTGGCCTCCTCACGGCTCATCCCCATGACATGCCTCGCTTGGTCAGCTCCGCCAGCAGCTCGACGCGCACGTCGGCCTCAATGGCCTCCGGGTGCAGCTGCATGTACTTTCGCACTGCGTCCTCCGGCCCGAAGCCATCAGTGAAGCGCGTGCCAACACACAGCATCTCGAAGACGCTATATGCCTTCTGCTGCTCGAAATGCCTCTCACCGACCTGCATTGTCACCCCCCGTTACTGGCGCCAGCATAGCCCCGCCATGCCCACACCGTCCAAGCCGCTCATCCCGGTTTGATACCGGAAAATCCGGCATCAAATCCCCGGAAAGTCGGGCATTTCAATCCAAGGCAGAAGCCCTGGCCCAAAGTGGGAAAATCCCACCTTGCGGGGGTAATAGCTGGCGGTGGTTCAAGTGCCCGCAATCTGTTCCGAAACCATGGGCCAGATATGGCCTGAGACCGCGCGGCGGCTGGCTTTGGTTGTTTCGAAACACTCGGGCATCAGTGGCCTAAATCATAGTTGGCGCGCTTCGCCAGCCTACGGATCATCGCCCATGATCTAGCGGCAGCCATCCGCTCCAGGCGCTCCAACTTGGTGATCAGGCGATCATGGGTTTTCTGGTGTCGTCCCTTCGCTCTCGGGATCATGTAGGCGGGCCGGATGTCGCCCGGCTTGACTCCCATGGCAATCCGCAACTTCCACTCCTGACCCTTGGCCCTCCAGTTGGCAGTGGCGAGTTGGCTGTCGTACAGCAGCCCCGTGCAGTGCCGACAGACGAACACACCGCCATACAGGAACAGCACCGCCGCTCGATGCTTGCAGCCCTTGGCTGGGCACATCAGCCAGATACGCTCACCGCCATAGTTGCAGGGTGTCCGATCCAACATCACCAGGTAGTCCCTAGGCTGGCCCTTGTTGTCATAGATCAGGCGCAACGCCCCGTACGTGACGGCCATCCAGATTGACGACTCGCCCCAGTGCAATGAACGCTCCAGCTCCTCGCCCGGCTCTGTCGCCAGCGCGTCCATCTTCCTGAGCGCGGACACTTCCAGCCTCAACAGCTCATCAAGCGACATGGCCACCCCGCCTTAATCATTAAGGAAATTCCTGATGCCTTACCACCACAAACAGCCTGTAAGGCTTGTGGCACAAGGGCTGGCGGTAATTTCACTCTACCTCACCGTGTCAAGCAGCCGTATCAGCCAGAGCTACCTCGACATCACGGCGCCAGAACCTCCCCACACGCCCAGGGAACTGCCGGCGGATGTCGGCCACAGCTTCCGCCAGCGATGAGCTCACCGGGTCAATGCAAGTTACCCGGCCGGCGTCCAGCTCGAAGGTCAGCAGCAGCGGGCCGGGGTGCTCCACCCTTGCGGCAACCTTGGGGTCATCATTCGCCGCCAGCAGAGCCAGCAGCTCGGGCTTGTGCTGGCGGATGTCGGTCAGCATGGTCGGCGTCATCGCGCCAGCTGGTGCCCGGTAGCGAATCTGCCCAGCCTCCTGCCAGACGGTCACGCCATGCTCCACTAGGTCATGCAGCAGGTCCTCGGCAGCGCTCATATCGCCCCCTCATCCCATGCTGTTACGTCACTGCCAGCAGCCTGCTGCCCACTCCAGGGGCTTTCATCCGTCACACCGTCACAACCCGCGCCGCTACTGGATTTCGGCGCTTTTTCATCCGTCACACTTGATGCCGTGTGACGGATAGGAAATTGGCTCAAAGCCGCGCCATTGCTGGGTTGTGACGGTGTGACGGATTGGAGCCGGGTATCTGGCAGATAGCGTGCAAAAGCGTCTGCAAACCGCTCCAGCGTGTAGCCCTTGGCCGTCTCGGTACCAATGCGAATGGTCCCTGATGTGACGCCGAAGCCGGACAGGCGCGACGACAGTTGGCGGGCTGTCATTTCCCTGCCACGGTTCCAAGTAGCCCAAGGCGCCTCCGTGTCCTCGCACAGCGCTGCCAGTAGATCCGTGCTGAACAGTTTGCTGGCACGCTTCCGCTGAAAGGCTGCCTTGATGTCCGCCAGCAGCTCGGCATTGGTGCTGGGCGCCTCCTGTGCCGCACCGGACAGTGCCAGGGCGGTGTCCAGGCATCGAGCCGGCCATTCACCGCCGGCGACCATGGCCACCGCCAGCAGCGGCTCCCAGTTGTCAGCAGCACGGTCATGGATCGTCTCGATGGGCCTGGGCCGCAGCGCCTTGTAATGCGCCAGCTCATCATCAGCCCAGCGGATCAGCTTGCGCCTGATGGTCTCGAACAGACCAATCTCGGCATGGCGGACCTTCTCCACGCGCTCGGTCTCCAGCTTGCGGCGCAACTCGATCACCACGGAGCGGTCCGTCAGGGTGTGCGCTATCTTGCCGATGCCGATCAGCGCCTTGGCGCCCCAGGTGCAGAACTGCTTCGGCTCCAGCGCCTCACCTACCACGCGGATGACATAGGCCGTGCTCCGGTAGTGCCCGGCATTGATGATCCCGCGCAGTTCCTCCTTCTCATTCAGAAAGGCGTCCGTTTCATCAATCAGCAGCGTGGGCTTCCACTTCTCCACGGCGCGGAACAACGCGGCCGGCGTGATGTTGGAGGCGTACAACGGACGGGCCACCATCTCCTTAACCAGCTCGCCCAACGTGGACTTGCCGCAGCGTGGCTCCGGGCTGGTGACATTCAGCAGCGGCGCCACGTTCGCACCATCAATGAACCAGGTGAAGGCGGCCCACAGGGCACAGGCGCGCGCCTGATCGACCGACAGCACGGTGAAGCGCTGGATGGTGCTGGTCATGTGGTCCAGCAGCACCGCACCGTCTACCGGCTCCGGCCAAGGCTCCACCTCATCGAACAGCACGGAGCTACCGCCCTCGCTGGCAGCACCTGCCTCGGCAGCCTGGCGCCTGCGCTCCTTGGTCACCAGCTTGTCCAGATCAGCGCTGGTGATGCCCAAAGCTTCAGCACTGGTCTTGCGCACCCGGTAGTAGGCCAGGTCATTCAAGCTCGCCAGACGGGCAATCATTGCCTCTTCGGTCTCCTGCACGTCAGCAGCAGTCGCCACATCGCCGCTGGCGGACTGCTCGCCAATCTGAGGTTTTCGGAGGTTGCCAATGTCAGGTTTTGTGAGGTTCTCGATGTTATGTTTTGTTATGGTTTCGACAGGCTGGACCTCAACACTTCTCAACAGGCCCGGCGTCACCGCAGCTTCAATGCTCACGCGTACCGCCTCGATGCCCTGGGCCTGGTGCATGTCGTTGAAGTCCGTTCCCTCAGCACCAGCTGGGAAGTCCGGGACCGCCAGCCCCGCATCGGCTGCCAGTGCAGCAGCCCATGCCTTAGTCTTGCCGGGGTTGCCCTCGGTGTGGCGGTCGTCGTCAGCACACAGCACCAGCTCAGCGTCCGGCAGCTTGTCGCGCAATGTGGTCGCCACCGCCAGCAGGTTGCCCGCATCAAAGGCTATCGCCACAGCGCAACCGGTAGCCTCGTGCAATGACGCGCCAGTGGCGTAGCCCTCGCAGATCAGCACCCGCGACAGGTCGCCAGTGATGCGGTGATAGCTTCCGGCCTTGGGCGTGCCCGTCAGGAAACGCTTGGCGCCATCCGGCTGGATGAACTGCAGGCCCGCCAGTCCGCCAGCGTCGGCGCGCACAGGCACCACCAGCGCATCACGGAGCTGACGCAAGCCGTAGGACTTCACCCCCTTGGCGACCAGATACGGATGATCGGCGCTGACGGTCTCTGCGGCCTCATTCCAGAGGCGTTCGGCCTTGGCCTTGCACTCGGCACGGACACGGGCCTGCTCGGCCTCCTGCGCGCGCCGGGAGGCCTCCATGCGCCCATGTAATGCCTGGCGCTCGCTGTCAGTCAGGCCGCTGGCGGACTTTGCGCACCAGGTCTCCGAGATGCCGCGCTTCCAGCAGCCGAAAGCACCAGCGGGCACACCGTCTAGGTGCAGCACATACCAGCCATTCTCACTGCCGGCCTTGTCGCCCGTAACGCGGAAGCGGTGGCGCTGGCCATCGGCCAGGATGGTTGCCTCAGTCTCCATGCCCGCCTCGCGCATGGCTTGGGTGAAACGGTCGATCACATCGTGCAGGGAGTCAGCCATGGCTCACCCCCGCAGTCTCGCCCTCCGATTGGCAAATGTGAGGATTTCCCACAATTACCGGCTGGCTGGCCTGCTCACGCTGCTGCTGGCGGACGGACTGCTGCTCGCGGGCCTCACGCAGCTTGCGCAGATACTCCTGCCACAGGGCGCGCCGATAACCACTATCCTCGCTGAACACCGCCAGCGCCTCACGCTGGCTACGCTGGATCGGTCTCATGCGACCTCCGGTTCGTCATCATCAAATCCAACGCAAAGGGTCGCCAGCGCGGCAGACCGGTACTCCGGGCGCAGGCGCTCCAGGTCGCGGATGGCTTTCTGCTTGTCGATGGTCGGGGAGGACAGCTCGCGCGCGTCCCATTGCGAGCGGCAGACGTAGTGCAGGAAGGTCATGACTGCTCTCCCGCACCAGCCGTCAGCACAATCGAATGAGCCGCGCCGGCAGCGTTGTTGCCCATCTCGGCCAGATAGCTCAAGCCCCAGAGGAGTTGGCAGAAGCCGCGTTCATTCGTGATGTCGCCACCATCTCCGGCCACATCAATGCTCATCGCCAGCGCAGTCAGCGAACCACTGACCACGCCCATCAGGGTGGTGGCGTCCTCCAGCAGCCGGTCGACAGTTGCACCAGGCGCGACCTGGTAAGTGGCGTTCAGCTTGAAGAACTCGTGCGCTTGCTTATCCATGGCAGCGGCCCTCCAGATGACGGGCAGCGATCATGTGCGCTTTGTAGCGGCTGACACGAACCAGCAGGCTGCTGTCAGCACGAAGGGCGGCCATGGCCAGGCGGCGATGACGTTGGGCGCGAAGCAGGGAAACAGCAGACGGTGCAGGCGCACCTTGGGCGGTGTTGCTCATGACGGTATTCCTCGGCTCAGGGTTTGAAATCCCATCACCATGGACGCCAATCCGGGTGACGGGACTGATCGACGTTGGCGTACTGGCGGCCGAGCTACCAGCGCTTCCGAAGAAGCCATCGACCAGTCCCGTCATAACGCGCAGGACTGAGCCGCCGACAAAAAAGCCGCGAACGTCAAAACGCTCTGCGGCCCTGTCGGCCTCGGACACTTTCAGGACGCCAATCCCGGTCGCCAGCAATGTGGCGACTGGGTCAGCATAGGTCTGAGCTGGCGGGCGGGTCAAGGCGATCATGCGGCCTCCCCATCCTTCTCATTCGATGCATTGGCAGCTTCCGGCAGGCTGACCAGCGTCCACACTCCGACAACATGCGGGCGGTCGAACGCATCAAGCTCGCGGCTGAATGTGGTGGTAATGCCGTAGCCCATACGCCTCAGCTCCAAAATGCGGGCGTTCGGGTGGTAGCAGTCCAGTGCCTCACGGGCATAGACCGAAGTGACACGACCATGGGTAAGCAGGTGATCCAGCAGGCGCTTGCGCTGGGCCGCGGCAGTGTTGTGGGCAGGAATGGTCGTGCTCATGCTGCGTCCCTCGCAGCAATCTTTGCGGCCAGCCATGCCTCGACCTCGGCCAAGACGTAGTAGACCGACGCCTGGCGGGTATCGCCGTCCTTAATGGGCTTGGGGAAGGTCGGGTCTTTGGCACGCAGCTTGTCCAGGCCACTGCGGGTCAGGTCAAGCCACTTGATCAGGTTGGGCTGGGCGATCAGCCCTTTGCCTTGCAGCGAGGTTTGTGGGTGCATTTTGATGCCTCTGTGCGGTTTCGACAGAGGCAGTTTTGACACTTAGAATTGAGCGCAGAAATGCGCTTTTATCCGCAGTTATGCGCACCCAGACGCTTATGCAGCATCAGCCGCATCGGTCTGTGTATTTGTGCCTGCATCACCACGCAAAAGCGTTGCTAGATTGCGTGCTTCGGTTGAGGCCGAGCCATCTTTCGGAGACTTACCCCATCGCTCATCAATGGCTATAGAAAGGGTCTTGTGCGCTGGCACTTTGCCTTGTGTGCAAAGCTCGGCGAATACATTCAACGCTGCAGCCAATTTTGTGGAAAGTCTTGGTATCTGCACTGTCACGGGGCGATCCGATCCCTCAAGAGCAGCCCGCGCTGCAGCAATGCCGCTCTGCGCAGTAGCTCTTCTTTTCACATCACGCAAGGAAGCAACCACTGGCTGGATCTCTAGCCACCCCTCTTGCTTGGCCCATGCTGCCCAGCTCAAGGCATACCGCTTTTGTTCTGCCCATGACACGAAATAGGCTGGTGGCAATCTACCAGGAGGATGGCAACCACTATCCCAAATTACTTGCAGGCGCGCGTGCAGTTGCAGTCCAGCCATGACATCGCCACCAGCCAATGTCGGGCTTTTGTCACGGACTATCTCTGACAAGCCTTCGTGGACACTCCATGTGTCTTTGCGAAGCGTGTCCTCAAGGCGCTGAGCGTCGCGCGGAATTTGTACGGCTTCAGGGGTCTGATTCAATTTGTATTGCTACTCTCATATACCTAGGCCGTCGTCAAATACTGTTCATATAGTCACTGTAGCAGACTTTACGGAGGCGTGCGGGCGCATACAGATGTTTCACGCCCGCTTGATCCCCACCACCCTCTTATCTCTCGGGTGGGCGTAGTCATAGGGCGTGACATGCTGCTGACGGTTGGCGTCCAGGTAGTCCGCCCACCACTGCATCATCAGCCGGCGCTCCTGCATGAACTCAGCAGCGTGGGTGTAGGCCAGGCGCACGCTGTTGCGCTCCTGGTGGCTCATCTGCCGCTCCACCGCGTCTTCCTGCCACAGACCGGACTGCACCAGGGCACCACAGGCCATGGTACGGAAGCCGTGGCCACAAACCTCGGTCTTGCTGTCGTAGCCCATGCGCTGCAAGGCCTTGTTGATGGTCCCCTCCGACAACGGCGCGCCGGAGCTGCCTTCGCCGGGAAACACCAGATCGAAGCGGCCGGACAGTTCCTTGATCAGCCGCAGCACCGCCACCGCCTGACGTGATAGCGGCACCAGGTGGGCGGTGCGCATCTTGGCTCCACGCTGGGAGAACTTCACGCCCTCCAGTGCCTTGCGCTCGCCCGGAATGGTCCATAGCGACTGCTTGAAGTCGATCTCCGACCAGCGAGCAAAGCGCAGCTCACTGGAGCGCACGAAGGTAAGCAGCGCCAGCTGTGTTGCCAGTCGGGTCAGCGTCCGGCCGGAATAGGCCTCGATGCGCTGCTGAAGCTCAGGCAGGCGGGCCAGCGGCGGCGCCGGCCGGTGCACCGTCTCCCTGGGCGCAATGCTGCCCGCCAGATCCAGCGCGGGGTTGCTGTCGATCAGTCCGTGCTGCACGGCATGACGCATGACACCGGTAATGGCCTGCTTCATGCGCTCGGCCACCACAGGGGCTTCGCGCTTCTCGATCTTCTGCAGCGGCAGCATGAGGTCGCGGGTCTTCAGCTCGGACACCGGACGCCGGCCAATCTCGGGAAAGAGGTTGTCTTCCATGCGCTTCAACATGCGCGCGGCGTAATCCGGTGACAGCTTGGCAGCCCTCGCCTTGTGCCACTCGCGCGCCACGGCCTCGAAGGTATTGCCCTGCGCCTGCTGGCGGACAATCTCCTCCTCCCGCTGCTGTGCCTTGGGATCTTTGTCGCTGGCCAGCAATGCCTTGGCCTTGTCCCGTACCAGGCGGGCCTGCTTGAGCCTCACAGCGGGATAGTCGCCAATGACCAGCGTGTCTTCCTGACCGCCGGGGCGGGTGTACTTCAGGCGCCAGGACTTGGAGCCGCTGGGCTTGAGCAGAAGGTACAGACCACCACCGTCCGCCAGCTTGTTGCCCTTGCCATCAGGGCTGTAGCGGGCAGCCTCGCACTTGGGGTCAGTGAGGGGTACGACAGTCCTGGCCATGGCCGGCACCTTTTAGGGGTACGAAACCCGATTTTTAGGGGTACACACGAAATAGAACCGCTTTGTACCCCTAAACGTACCCCTAAAAAATGAAGCTGTACAGATGCGCCCACATGCAGCCATAAAGTAAAAAACCCGCACAGGGCGGGCTTTTCAGAGACTCCTGGAGCCATACGGAGTCATACGGATACAGGGTATTGGTGCGCCAGAAAGGACTTGAACCTTCACACCTTGCGGTACCAGAACCTAAATCTGGCGTGTCTACCAATTTCACCACTGGCGCAATCAGCCGCCGATCATAGCAAGCGGCGGCTGATCACGACAGAGGCTGCTCTCAGGAAGCGCGCAAGCGCCGGGTCTTGAGTGTCCCCCGGACATTGCCGACCACCGTAGCCGCCAGCGACCACAACGGCGACTCATCCGGCTTGGGCAGCTTGCCGACCGCCATGCGGTGCATCTGACGCGAATACCAGGCCACTTCCATCAGAGCCATGCGGTCAACCATGCCAATGCCGGTGATGATCGGCTTGACGCGGAAGCGCGTCTCCTCACCCGCGAGCAGGCGCAGCGACGCGTCCGGCTCGATGCAGAGCGGACGACCGAGGCCGACGAGATCCATGGCGCCTGAGGTCAGGGCACCAGCCATGGCAGCCAGTGAACGGAAACCGCCGGTGACCATAAGCGGAACCGTCACGGTCTGACGCACTTTCTCGGCAAACTCAAGGAAGTAGGCTTCGCGCTCACGTGTCGAGGCCTTGGCCTTGACGCCTGCCATGGCGGGCGCTTCATAGGTGCCACCGGAAATCTCGATCAGGTCGATACCGGCCGCTGCCAGGGCCTCAATGGTGGCCAGCGACTCTTCCTCGGTGAAACCGCCACGCTGAAAGTCAGCGGAGTTCAGCTTGATGCCGACCGGATAACCCGGACCGACCTCCGCGCGAATCGCGCGATAGAGCTCCAGCACGAAACGACGACGCTTTTCCGCCGTGCCACCCCAGCCATCCTCGCGGATATTGTGTTTGGGCGACAGGAACTGGCTGACCAGGTAGCCATGCGCGCCATGGATCTGCACGCCGCTGAAACCGGCCTTCTTGACGATACCGGCCGAGGTCGCGAAGCGGCGGATGACATCGAGGATCTCGGCTTCGGTCATCTCTCGCGGGGTATCGAAGAAAGCCTGCATATCCGGCTTGAACGGAATCGCTGACGGTGAAATATTCTGCTTGTTGAGGCCCTTGGGGGACTGCTTGCCGGGATGATTGAGCTGCACCCAGATGGCGGCGCCATGACGGGTGGCGCCGGATGCCCAGGCCTTGAGCAGCTCAAAGTCCCGCTCATCCTCAATCACGACATTGCCGGGCTCACCGAGGGCGCGACGGTCCACCATGACGTTGCCGGTGATCAGCAAACCCGTGCCGCCCTGAGCCCAGCGCTCATAAAGACGGACCAGTTTGGCGGTGGCACGATTGTCCATGGTGCCGAGGGTTTCGCTGAGCGCCGACTTGGCCAGCCGGTTGGGCAGACGGGCGCCGTTGGGCAGGGACAGCGGTTGTGCCAGCAGATCTTGTGCGCGTGCCATGTCATGGGCTCCAGCGGTTTGCGATGTGCCGGAGGCTAACGGAGCCACCAGACGCCGTCAACAATGAGACAACACGCGATGTCAAAATTTCGACCGGCACGCCGCCGATCGGAAGCAGGGCAACCCCTCAGGCGGCACGGATCGCCGGATGTTCGACCCGGCTGGGCGGCTGCGCAGCACCATGGAACTCATGGAGTGCATGGCGCATGGACTCTTCAAAGTGATGCGCAAGATCCCTGGCATCCCGCAGGCCGGCGCGCTCGGGCGCCAGGAACTTGACTTCGACATGGATGCGGCCGCCGCGGAGGATGTGCATCAGATGCGCGCCCATTTCATCATCGCCAATGAAAGGCGCGATCGGATGCAGGCCGTCACCCTCGCGATAGCAGATCAGCACGGGCTGGATCAGGCACTGACTCTCCACCGCCGAGGCGAACAGCTTGGCGAAGAAGCGCTTCACCGTGTGACCGTCGGTAGTGGTGCCTTCCGGGAAGAACAGCACGCGCTTGCCCTCCTCCAGAGCGGTCACCATCTGGCGGCTGACCCGTTCGGAGTCACCCGAGCCGCGCTGAATGAAAAGTGTGCCACCGGCTCGCGCCAGATGACCGATCAGCGGCCAGCTTGCGACTTCGGCCTTGGACAGGAAGTTCAGCCGGCGTATGCCGCCGAGCACCGGAATGTCCATCCAGGACACGTGATTGCTGATCCACAGCGCCGAAGCATCCACCGGCTCGCCATGCACCGTGATACGGAGGTTGAGGATGCCGGTGAGACGGCGCAGCCACCAGGTGATGACCGGCTGCTGCCAGCGCGCGTCAAAGAAGAACAGGCCAATCAGGAAGGCCAGCAGGAAGCCGAACAGCATATGCGCTATGACCAGGGTCAGGCGCAGAATCAGCCAAAGGGTCAGCGGCGGCTTTGTCGTCACGGGCGGATGCGCATTCTTGGTTCTGGGGGCTCGGCTCACACGTCCTCGGCTCAGGCGGTCTTCAGGAACCTCTGAGCATAACGTCCTGCCAGCGCTTGTACATCAAGAACGATGAAGACATCGGCGCAGTTGAACTCCGGATCCCAGCAGGCCTCGCCCCCGATGCGGCAGCCCATGCGCAGATAGGCCTTGAGCAGCGGCGGGACGTTGACCGGGCCGGTACCGGAAGCGGAGAGGATGATTTCGCGGTTCGGACTGACGCGCAGTTCGTTATCCACGAAATACTTCTCGCGCAAAGTCGGCATGACGCTGGCCAGCGTCGTGCCGCCATCGGCCAGGCTGATGCTGGCGCAACCGATGAGGTGGCTGAAGCCTTCCGTCATCAGGTACTCGGCCAGTGCCGACCACAGCACCGTGATGGCGCCGCCGGAGCGGTAGTCCGGATGCACGCAAGTGCGGCCGACCTCAAGGATGCGACCCGGCATGCGGCTGATCGCCGACAGGTCGAATTCCTGGCCCGAGTAGAAGCCGCCGGCCTCTGCCGCCTTTTCCTGCGACAGCAGGCGGGTGGTGGCGATCAGCAGGTCGTTGGCGACATCGTAGACATTGAGATGCAGACAGAAGGCATCGTAGTGGTCGATGTCGAGGCCTTCCGGACCGTCGAATTGCACGCCATACTCATCGCCGAAGACTTCGGCACGCAGACGCTGGGCATCCGCCACCAGGGCCGGCGTGGTGGCGAAACGCGCCTCCAGGCTGGGCTTCTGACGCAGACGGACGGGCGACGCCGTCGCCTCCATGGCCGTGTTGGCAACGCACAGGTTGGCAGCAGTGGTCTGGGTGGCATTCAGGGTCATTTCTTGGCTCTTCATGGTCGTTTTCATGAGAGCAGTTTCTCGGTCGCGCGTTTAGCTGCCGTTAAGAATCAGTGACAGTTTGGTGAAATCATCACCCGTGACCGGCACCCCGCCTATCCGATCACCGGCAAGATTCAAGGAGCATCATGCTGCATCTCGACCCCCTCGCCTGGGCCCTGTTCGCTGGTGCCGGCGCTGTTGCCGGCTTTCTCGCCGGTCTCCTGGGCATTGGCGGCGGCATGATCATCGTGCCTGCGCTCATCATCAGCTTTCAGTCGCAGGGCGTTGCACCCGAGGTACTGACGCACCTTGCCGTCGGCACCTCGCTGGCCAGCATTGTCTTCACCTCCATCAGTTCGGTGCGCACCCACCACCAGAATCAGGGCGTCGACTGGCCCCTGTTCTGGCGTCTGGCGCCGGCCCTGATGGTCGGCTCGCTGCTCGGCGCCCAGATCGCCCATGCCTTACCGGCCCGCGCTCTGCAGCTGATCATTGCCGTCTTCGCCATCTGGACCGGCGCTAAAATGCTGTCCGGGCGCAAACCGGCGGGCGCGGACAAGGGTCTGCCCGACAAGGCCGGTCTCGCCGGCGCCGGCAGCGTCATCGGCGTGGCCTCGGCCATTTTCGGTATCGGGGGAGGCAGCCTGATGGTGCCCTACCTCGTGCATCACAGCGTGGCCATGCGCCGCGCCGTCGGCACCGCTGCAGCCTGCGGCTTTCCCATCGCGCTGGCCGGCACCGCCGGCTTCATCCTGAGTGGCTGGCGCGAGCCCGGCCTGCCGGCGGGCAGCAGCGGGTATATCTACTGGCCGGCACTGGTCGGGGTCGCGGCAACGAGTATCCTCTTCGCACATTACGGGGCCGTGTCAGCCCATCGCCTGCCGGCCGCGACGCTCAAGCGCGCCTTCGGTGTGGTCCTGATACTGGTCGGCATCCGCTTTCTCTACGGCATCCATTAGCCATCAGCATCGCCACGGACAAGCTGCGATCCGCCGGCGCCGCTTCATCCTGTATTGCGCAGACCGGAAGCAATGCCCGTCATCGTCACCATGAGCGCGTGATCATAGGGCGTGCTGTCTTCAGCGCGGCTTTCCGGGCGTGATGCCACTTCGGCACGTCGCCGGCGCATCAACTCGGCCTGCAACAGATGCAGGGGCAGCAAATACGGCGTGCGCAGGCGAATCGACTGCGCCAGGATGGGATTGCGCGAGGCCCAGTCGGGACCGGACTGGACGCCGGCCAGCAAGGCCACCAGCCGCTCGCGGCTGGCACGCAGCTGATCACCCAGCGCCCGCAGATCGGCGCGGTCGGTCAGTGTCAGCTCGTAATGACGGGCGATGGCCGCATCCGACTTGGCCAGCACCATTTCCAGCATGTCGATCAGCCCGGCAAAGAACGGCCACTGCTGTGCGACCTCCTGCAGCGACAGGGCACGGTCGCCTGTCGTGACCTCCTCCAGCGCCTCCAGCACACCCAGCCAGGCCGGCAGCATGAGCCGGATCTGCGTCCAGGCGAAAACCCAGGGAATTGCACGCAGCGTCTCGATACCGCCGCCCGAGCGCCGCCGCGCCGGACGCGACCCCAGCGGCAGCAACTGCAGTTCCAGCTCGGGCGTGACAGTGCGCAGATAGGCGATGAAAGCGGGATGTTCGCGGACCTGATCGCGATAGGTCCGCATCGATACCTCACTGAGCCGGTCCATGAGGTCCCGCCAGGCCGGCTGCGGTGGCGGCGGCGGCATCAGCGTCGCCTCCAGGGTAGCCGCGAGATAACGCTCAAGATGACGCCTCGCCACCTCCGGCAGGCCGAACTTCATGCGAATCATCTCGCCCTGTTCGGTGACGCGCAGTGCACCATGCACCGAACCGGGCGGCTGCGAGCGCAGCGCCTGACGCGTCGGTGCACCACCACGACTGACCGTGCCGCCACGCCCATGGAACAACACCAGACGCACACCATGACGATCGGCGACGGCACTCAGCCCTTCCTGGGCGCGGTACTGTGCCCAGGCGGCGGCCACGAAACCGGCATCCTTGGCGGAGTCGGAGTAGCCGATCATGATCTCCTGGCGACCGTCGATGTGGGCGCGATAGACGGGCAGCGACAACAGGGCATCCAGGCACCCGGACGCCTGAGCCAGGTCGGCGTAAGTCTCGAAAAGCGGCACCACCCGCATGGGCTTGGGCACTTCAGCCTTGCGCTGCAACAGCAGGACCGCCAGCACATCACTGGGCTGGTGTGCCATGGAGATGACATAGGCGCCCAATGCTTCCGTCGGCTGCGTGGCCAGCATGCGGAATGTCGCCAGCACCTCGCGCACTTCCTCACTGAAGTTGGCCTCTGCCTCGGGCAAGAGCGCCGACAGCGGCAGCAGCGGACGCGGATTGACCAGCTCGGCCAGCAGGAAACGCTGGCGCGCTGCCTCATCCCAGCTCAGGTAGCTGCCGAGACCGAGATAGCGCGTTATGGCGTCCATGGCCTCGGCATGCCGCGTGGACTCCTGACGGACATCCAGCCGCAGCAGCGGCAGGCCGAAACAGCTGATGCGGCGAAGGATATCGAGCACCGTGCCCTCGGCCAGCTCTCCGAGCCCGCAGGCTTTGAGGTCATCATGGCAAAGCCGGATGTCATCGAACAGTGACTGGCTGTCGCTGTAAATGGCGGCCGAAGCCTGTTCGGCAGGTTCACCGGCGAGTTCGCGGAGGATGGCGCTGTGTGTCGCCTGAAGCCGCTCACGCACAGCTTTCAGCCAGTCCCGGTAGGGTTCCCGCGAATCCTCGCCAACATGGCTGCGCAACAGGTCACCGCAACGCGAGAGCGAGAGCTCGGCGCGCAGGGCATCGATATCCCGCAGATAAAGGTCGACCGCCATCCAGCGGGCGAGCAGGATGACTTCGCGTGTGACCTGGTGGGTGACAAAGGGATTGCCATCTCGGTCGCCGCCCATCCATGAGCCGATACGCAGCGGGGCGGCGTCCAGCGGCAGACGCTCGCCGAGGGTTTCCTGCAGCACGCTGTCAAGCTCGCGCAGGCAGTCCGGCAGGGCATGCCAGAGACTGTGCTCGACGGTGGTGAATCCCCACTTGGCTTCATCCACCGGACTCGGCCGCTGGGCGCGGATCTCGTCAGTTTCCCAGGCGGCGATCATGAGACGACGCAAATGCTGCTGTTCCTGCTGACGCTCGCCCGGCGTCAGGCGAGTCTGGTCGAGGCGTTCAAGCCGGACCGCAATTTCATCCTGTTTCTGAATCAGGGTCCGGCGGGTGACCTCGGTCGGATGCGCGGTCAGCACCAGATCAATCGCCAGTGACTTCACCGCCGCCAGGATGGCATCACGGGTCACTCCGGCGGCGAGCAGGCGCAGGATAAGGGTATGCACCGAGTCCGGCGGGGGCATCTCCGGCTTGCTGATGGCATGCGCGCGCCGGCGTCGGATACGGTGATACTGCTCGGCAATATTGGCGAGATTGAGGAAGTGCCCGAAAGCACGACCGACATCACACAGGGCCTGGCTGTCGCATTCGGCCAGAAAGCGATCCAGACGTGCCCGCGCCTCGGGGTCCCCGGAGACCGCCTGATGTGCCCACTGGCGAATTTCCTCCACCTGATCGAAGAACGCCTGTCCCTCCTGCGCCTTCAGGGCTTCGCCGAGCACCCTGCCGAGCAGGCGTACGTCATCGCGCAGTGGCGCATGGTGATCCGGAATGGACATGGCTTATCCCTATGGCTGGCGGGTCAAATCGGTATACTCGTGCGTCGTGAAAACATGATGCGGCGAGCCTGTCGCAACCCCGAGATTAGCACCCGTATGCGTACCCCGACAGACTCCCAATCGCACCAATTTAAACCTGTGGATGCCGACCTGATACCGACGGTCTTCAGTGTCCTCGACCAACGCTCGCTGCGCCTGCTGGCGGCATTGCTGCTGGCCGGCTACAGCGCGCTGAAGCCGGGTCAGATGTTCGCACCCGCCTGGATAGGTGTGCTCATTCCGGGTGTTTATGCTGTCCTGCAGTTGCTGCTGGCCCTGATCGAGGCCCGCCGGGGCCCCGGTACCCGGTTGTCCGCAACCATCACCGGGCTCGACCTGGCCCTGCTCGGCATCAGCATGCTCAATGATCCCGCTGCCAGCACACCCACCCTGCTGCTGCTCGTATTGCTTTTCGGCCTGGCGGGCATGCGTCACCCTCCGCGCAGCCTGCTGATCACGCTGCTGCTGAGCCTGGCCACGGCCGGCCTGGCACTCGCTGTCCGCAGCCTGATCACCGACACGTATCCGCATGCCCTGCTGGCCACGCTGGCGGCCACCCTCCTCCTGCTCAGCCTCGCCTTCGTGCACTGGCAGCAGATCCGGAGGTTGCGCCTGCAGGTCGAGCGCACCATCGCCGAAGACCCCGTCACCGGACTGGGCAACCGCTGGACGCTCTATGCCGCGGCTCAGATGCTGTGGCCGCTGGCTCACCGCCAACAGCTACCAGTGACACTGATGTATGTGGTGATCGAGCCCGGCGGACTGAAAGCCGGCCAGGCGCCCGACCTGCCGCTGATCAATCATCTCGCACGGGAATTCGCCAATATCGCTCAGGGCCGTCTGCGTGGCAGCGATGTGCTGGTCCGCTACGCTCCGCTGGAGTTCGTTTTCATGCTGATCGACTGCCCGAGCTCACAGGCCGATCCGATCGCTCAGCATCTCATGTCGCAGTTTCGAGGCTGGAGTCAGGCCGCTGGCGTAGCCGCCACAGCGCATATCGGCGCGACCTGGCTGCCGGTACGACCACTGGCGCTGGATGACATGCTGGGCAGCGTCGATCAGGCCCTGCACCGGGCACGCCAGCACCGTCTGGGGGTATCGGGCGCGGTTTACGCGGATCCGGAGCATGTGCGCAGCGGCATCGCCTTATCCTGACAGCTGGCCCGCCTTGTCGGACAAAATACGGATGCAATCCTGTTTTCCCGGTGCTAAGATGCTTCTCGTTCGGATGCACTGCCTGGATTGCCGCAACAAGCTTGGCAACTGCCCCGGACAGGAAACTGACTAGTTCCAGTCCAACCTGAGAGAGAGAATTACCATGCAGATCAAGAAGATTGCTGTTCTGGCCGCCGTTGCCGCCACCCTCGCCATCGCTGGCTGCGCCAAGAAGGAAGAAGCTGCTGCTGTTGAAGCTCCGGCCGCTGAAGAAGCTGCTCCGGCTGCTGAAGCTGCCCCGGCTGAAGCCGCTCCGGCCGCTGAAGCTGCTCCGGCTGAAGCCGCTCCGGCCGCTGAAGCTGCTCCGGCCCCGGCCGCCCAGTAATGGGATGAGGCTCACGCCTCAACAAAAAGGGGTGCTTCGGCACCCCTTTTTCATGTCTGTCTGTTGGAGATTTCCATGACCTGCCCCTGCGGCTCATCCCTTGCTCTGGCCGAGTGCTGCGGCCCCATCATTGCTGGCGACATGCCGGCGGTCACCGCTGAAGCCCTGATGCGTGCCCGCTACACCGCTTACACCCAGCACAACATTGATTTCATCATGCAGTCGACGCACCCCGACGGTCAGGGTGACAGCGATATCGACGCCATGAAGGCCTGGTCCGAAGCTGCCGACTGGCAGGGACTGGACGTGGTGCAGGTCGAAGCCGGTGGCGAAACCGACAAGAAAGGTCTGGTAGAATTCATCGCACATTACACGCTGGGCGGCATCAAGCAGCACCATCACGAAGTGTCCGGATTTTTGCGTACCGAATCCGGCTGGCAGTTCCGCGACGGCAAAGTGCTGCACAGCGGTCCTTCCGAAAAGCAGAAGCCGGTGGTCAACGAGCTGAAGATCGGTCGCAACGATCCCTGCCATTGTGGCAGCGGCAAGAAATTCAAGAAGTGCCACGGCGCCTGAGCCGGCACCCGAAGCCAGAGAGAACCTCCATGAGTCATGATCCCGTTGTCATCGTCAATGGCGCCCGTACCCCGATGGGCGGCTTTCAGGGCGCTTTCGCCAGCGTCACTGCAACCGAACTGGGCGCTATCGCCATCCGCGCGGCCGTTGAACGTGCCGGCATTGCCCCTGAGCAAGTTCAGGAAGTCATCATGGGCTGCGTGCTGCCTGCCGGCCTGAAGCAGGGCCCGGCACGCCAGGCCGCCATCGATGCCGGCATTCCCTCCGCCGCTGGCGCCACCACCATCAACAAGCTCTGTGGCTCGGGCATGAAAGCCACCATGCTGGCCCATGACCTGATCGCCGCGGGCAGCAACGACATCATGGTCGCGGGCGGGATGGAGTCGATGACGAATGCACCGTATGTCCTGCCGAAGGCACGTGGTGGCTATCGCATGGGCCACGGCCAGATCATGGATCACATGTTCCTCGACGGCCTCGAAGATGCCAAGACCGGCCGCCTGATGGGTTCGTTCGCTCAGGACATGGCCACCACCATGGGCCTGACCCGTGCCGACATGGATGCTTTCGCGGTGGAGTCGCTGCGTCGCGCCAATGCCGCCATCGCCAATGGCAGCTTCAAGGCTGAAATCGTTCCGGTGCCGGTGCAGACCCGCAAGGGCGAAGTCCTGGTCGATACCGACGAACAGCCGGGCAACGCCAACCCGGACAAAATTCCGACCCTGAAGCCGGCGTTCGCGAAGGATGGCACCATCACCGCCGCCAATGCCTCGTCGATTTCCGACGGCGCCTCGGCCCTGGTGCTGATGAAGGAAAGCAAGGCTCGTGAACTCGGCCTGCAGCCGCTGGCCCGCATCGTCGGCCACGCGACGCAGTCGCAGCATCCGAGCGAATTCACCATCGCGCCGATCGGCGCCTTCAGCAACCTGTTCGCCAAGACCGGCTGGACTGCGGACTCGGTGGACCTGTTCGAGATCAACGAAGCCTTCGCCATGGTCACCATGGCGGCGATGATCAAGCACAACATCCCGCACGAGAAGGTCAATGTCTACGGCGGCGCCTGCGCCCTCGGCCACCCGGTCGGTTCCACCGGCTCGCGCATCCTGCTGACGCTGATCCATGCCCTCAAGCAGCACGGCAAGACCCGTGGTGTCGCCGGCCTTTGCATCGGCGGCGGGGAAGCCACTGCCATGGCGATCGAGATCATCTGATCCCGTCTTCGTCCGAGAAAACGCCCGGCCTTGTGCCGGGCGTTTTGCTTCCGGGGTATTTCATGTCCGACAGGCTGGCCGAGCAGGATTGTTGTATGGCACGATCCAGGATTCAGGTCAGGGAATGACCGGGAATACCTTTGGTATCAGCCTACTCTCCCGGGAGTACCCCGTGACAAGAAGAAGACTCTACACGCCCACCCAGGTCACACTGGGCGCACTCTGGGGCGGCCCGATTGCTGCCGCCTATTTCATCCGGCAGAATTTCCAGGCCTTGAAAAAAGGCCCAGAAGCAGGGCTGACACAGCTACTCGGTGCCCTGGCCACCGTCATTTTTCTGCTGACGCTGTCCTTCCTTCCCGAGCGCTTTCCCAGCCTGCTGATCCCGCTGGTCTACACCGCCATCACATGGGGTATCGTGATGCGCTGGCAGCCCGGCAAAGAAACCATCGCCAACGATACGCAATATGACTTCCAGTCCAATTGGCGGGTATTCTTCACCGGACTGGTCACGCAGGTACTGACCGTTCTGCTGGCCACAGCCACCATGCTGGCACTCTCTGCCCTGGGACTGCTGGACCTGCGCTGACATCACCACAGGGGCTTCCATGCGCAGCACACAAACCATTTCCTTCGCCCGCCTCAAGGTGGGCGCGGTGTTCAAGCTGCACCTGATCGGGATGACCCTGTTCATGGTTCCGCTCGGTCTGGTACAGGGCATTCTGGCCTGCTTCGGCTTCAATAGCCTGTCGTGGCAGGGCGTCCCGATCCACGGCGCGGGCGCGCTGCTGGCAGGCCCCCTGATCGGCCTGACCACGGCACTGCTTTTCACGCTGATGATCGGCACGATGAGCGCGCTCGGCCTCTGGCTCTACTCCCGCTTCCGTCCGCTCACGCTCAAGGTCATCGCGCAATCCGGAGACGCGTCTGACGAACAGGGCTGAAACCTGACCGGTGACCAGATGGCCGGCATACCCATGCTGGCCTCTCATGCTAGCTTGTCTGCCAGATACTGCCTGAGCGGACACCGACCATGCACTTGATCAGGAACGTCATTCCCTACCGCTACCTGGCCTGGCTGTTCAGCGGCATAGCCCTGCTGGCCTCGCTGGTGCTGCTCTGGCTCTACCCGCTGCTGGGTACCACGCCGGCGCTGATTTTCGCCGCCCTGACCCTCCTGGGTGCGCTCGATTTCTTCCAGAAAAAACAGGCCATCAGACGCAACTATCCGATCATGGCGCACTTCCGTTTCCTCTTCGAAGCCGTGCGCCCCGAGGTCCGGCAATATTTCCTGGAGTCCGACACCGAGGAAATTCCGTTCTCGCGAGCACAGCGTTCACTGGTCTACCAGCGCGCCAAGAATGTCATCGACAAGAAAGCCTACGGCACCCTCACCAATGTTTATGAAGAGCACTACGAGTGGATCAACCATTCGATCGGCACCGTCAGCATCAAGGACCCCGACTTCCGCGTCATGATCGGGGAAGGCCAGTGCAGCCAGCCTTACTCCCTGTCGGTCTACAATATTTCCGCCATGAGCTTCGGAGCACTCTCGGCCAACGCCATCCTGGCGCTGAACAAAGGGGCGAAGCTGGGCGGCTTTGCCCATGACACCGGCGAGGGTTCGATCAGCCGCTATCATCGCGAGCACGGTGGCGACCTGATCTGGGAGATCGGCAGCGGCTACTTCGGCTGCCGCAATCCGGATGGCAGCTTCAATGCCGAGCGCTTTGCCGAGAATGCCCGCGATCCGCAGGTCAGAATGGTCGAGATCAAGCTCAGTCAGGGCGCCAAGCCCGGCCACGGCGGCATCCTGCCGGCCGCCAAGGTGACCGCAGAGATCGCGGCAGCACGCGGGGTCGCTGCAGGTGAGGACTGCGTATCACCCGCCAGTCATTCGGCATTCTCGACACCTGTCGAATTCATGCATTTCATTGCCCGTCTGCGCGAACTGTCCGGCGGCAAGCCGGTCGGCTTCAAGCTTTGCATTGGTCATCCCTGGGAGTTCTTCGCCATCTGCAAGGCCATGCTCAAGACCGGCATTACACCGGACTATATTGTCGTGGATGGCGCAGAGGGTGGCACGGCAGCGGCGCCGGTGGAGTTCATCGACCATCTCGGCACCCCCATGAACGAAGGGCTGGTGCTGGTGCACAACACGCTGATCGGACTCAATCTGCGTGATCGCATCAAGATCGGCGCCGCCGGCAAAATCGTCTCCGGCTTCGATATCGCGCGCACCATGGCACTCGGGGCCGATTGGTGCAACTCCGGCCGCGGCTTCATGTTCGCACTCGGCTGCATCATGGCGCAGACCTGTCACAGCGGCCGCTGCCCGACCGGCGTCGCGACCCAGAGCTGGTTGCGGCAACGCGCGCTCGACCCGGCTGACAAGGCCAACCGCGTTTACTACTTTCACCACAACACCCTGAAGGCCCTGGCCGAGATCACCGGCGCGGCCGGCCTCAGCCACCCCAACCAGTTGCGCCCGCACCATATCGTGCGCCGGGTGTCGGTGAACGAAGTCGCGCTGGTATCGACCCTGGTGCAATATCTGCAGCCGGGCGATCTGCTTGAGCATCGCGCCGAGCACCCGGTCTACCGGATGTTCTGGAATATGGCCAGCCCCGACACCTTCGCGCCCGTGGCCGAGTGCGTCTGAACACGCCGATCGCAGCGATGGCTGATCCGATCAGATCAGACGCAGAGCCCGGACGGCATTGCAACGGAACGCCTCGGCCAGCACATCGGCCGGTTCCGGCCTGATCTCATCAAAGCAATCCAGCACCGACGGAAGATAGGCCGGGCTGTTGCGCACGCGCTCACCAGGTTCACGCGGCCGGCCATCGGCATGCGTGTCACGATGACGAAAAGGCACCAGATCCGGCGCGTCGGTCTCGATCACGAAGGCATCCAGTGGCAGCGCCGTCGCCACCGTACGCAGGCGCGCCGACTGCGGATAGGTCAGCGGCCCGCCCAGCCCCAGGTGCAGGCCGAGCTGACGATATTGCTTCGCCTCCTCAACGCTGCCGGAAAATGCGTGCAGGATACCGCCGCTACGATGACGGGTCCGCCTGAGGCTGGCCACCATATCGGCATGACAGCGCCGAGCGTGCAAAATGACCGGCAGATCGTGCTGCCGGGCGAGATCGAGCTGTGCTTCGAACAGGCTGCGCTGACGCGCCCAGGCAGCGTCCGTGATCAGCTCGGGCAGGAAACGGTCGAGGCCGATCTCGCCGACGGCGACCACATCCGGGGAGGAGGCAAGCTGTGCGGCCAGCGTATCGAGATCGCCATCGGCATGGGCCGCGAGGTGCACGGGGTGCAGGCCGAGGGCAGGCCAGAGGCGGGGGCTGTCAGCAGTGATGCGTGGATGCGCCCGGCACAGCGTCAGCAGGCTCTGCCAGCGCGCCGCCACATAGGCGGGGACAACGATGCCAGTCACGCCGGCGGCACGCGCCGCCGCCAGTACCGCCGGACGATCATGATCGAACTCGGGGGCATCCAGGTGGCAATGGCTGTCGATCAGCTCCATAGTCATGACCTGGCTTGTGGCTGAGCGGCCTGGCGCATGCGCAGGACCTACCGACTCATGGCCGGGGCAGATATGCCGGCTTCAGCACCCCCGCCAGCCGGGCGTAGTCGAGCCGAATTTCAGGCGTGCCTTCGGAATAGGGACCGATGGCGTAAGGCTGATACTTCAGCACCAGACCATCGGGCTTCAGCGCGAAGTTGTCGGTTTTGCCGAAAGGCCAGCCGGCACCCAGCGAGGCTGCATCATCATGGCTGCGCACCCAGGCCTGATGCGCCCGCTGCGCCTCGCGCCAGAACGCGGCTTCGCCGCCGGGCAGGATGACATCCGCCAGCTTGAGCACCTTGCCGAGACGACGATCCCAGTTGACGTAAGCCACCATGGTCATGCCATGGGCACCCCCGGTATAGCTGTAGTTTTCGGTATCAATGAGGGTGACGTCGTTGAGGCTGTCATCGACTTCCGCCTCGAGCGTCTGCTGCCAGCCCTCCCCGGCTTCGGCGGCATCGGCCAGAAAGCGCTTGCCCAACTGGGTGATTCCGGCCTGGGCCGTGCTGCTGGTCTGGGCCTCGACCACCGCCAGCAAGGCAGCATCCAGCGCCGGCTGCTGCGGGAAGCTCAGCCACTGGGCCTTGAACTCGGCGCAGCGCTCGCGGCACTGACTATCGCCTTTGAGCACGACGTCAAATTTCTGCACCGCCAGTGCCGGCGCCATGTGGCGAGCAGCCACGGGGGCCGGCACAGTCTCCGCAGGCTTCTTGCGTTCACAGGCTGTCAGCGCCAGCGCGGAGACAGCGACCAGGGCCACCAGATGACGCAGCAACATCAATGTTCTCGCGTTGGGGAAAAGACGATGTCCGGATAACGCTCCTGCATGATCTGCAGGTTGACGCGCGACGGCGCCAGATAGGTCAGATAACCGCCGCCATCCAGCGATAACTGATCATGCGCCTTCTTCTTGAACTCGGCCAGCTTGCGCTCATCGTCACAGTGAATCCAGCGCACGGTGGAGACGTTGACGGCCTCATAGACACACTCGACCTTGTATTCCTCCTGAAGGCGGAAGGCGACCACGTCGAACTGCAGAACACCGACGGCCCCGAGGATGAGGTCATTGTTGATCTGCGGCATGAAGACCTGGGTGGCCCCCTCTTCCGACAGCTCCTTGAGACCTTTCTGCAGCTGCTTGCTCTTGAGCGGATCGCGCAGACGCACACGGCGGAACATTTCCGGCGCGAAGTGCGGGATGCCGAGGAACTGCAGGCTCTCACCCTCGGTAAAGGTGTCGCCGATCTGGATGGTGCCGTGGTTATGCAAGCCAATGATGTCACCCGGCCAGGCCTCTTCCAGATGCGCGCGCTCGCCCGCCAGGAAAGTCAGGGCATCGGCGATGCGCACTTCCTTGCCGAGGCGGACATGCTGCATCTTGACGCCTTTCTGATAACGCCCGGAGCAGATGCGCAGGAAGGCGATGCGGTCGCGATGCTTGGGATCCAT
This sequence comes from uncultured Paraperlucidibaca sp., assembly GCA_964511255.1. Classification (GTDB taxonomy): domain Bacteria; phylum Pseudomonadota; class Gammaproteobacteria; order Pseudomonadales; family Moraxellaceae; genus Perlucidibaca. Next base: position 35,883 of record CAZEEQ010000016.1, on the reverse strand, counting down.
GTTCGCCTGGATCTTGAACACAAAACCCGAGAAGCCCTCTTCCGTCGGCTCAACCGTGCGCTGCGCGGCCTTGCGCGCCAACGGCGTGGGCGCCCAGGCGACAAAGCCGTCGAGGATGTGGTTGACACCGAAATTGCCCAGCGCGGTACCGAAGAACACCGGCGTCATGCGGCCGGCGCGGAACTCCTCGAGGTCGAACTCGTGGCTGGCGCCCTGCACCAGCTCCAGCATATCGCGCAGGTTGGCGGCATCATCACCGAGCGTGGCATCGGCTTCCGGATTGTGCAGACCGTCGATGGTCTTGTCGGCGATCAGCTCGGCACCGTGGCCTTGCTGATACAGGTAGTAGCGATCCTCGACGAGATGGTAAACGCCCTTGAAGCCGCGCCCCGTGCCGATCGGCCAGGTCACCGGCGAGCACTTGATCTTGAGCACGGCTTCGATTTCATCCATCAGCTCGATGGGATCACGGGTTTCACGGTCGAGCTTGTTGACGAAGGAGATGATGGGCGTGTCGCGCAAACGACAGACATCCATGAGCTTGATGGTGCGGTCTTCGACACCTTTGGCGCCGTCAATGACCATCAGCGCCGAATCGACCGCCGTCAGCGTGCGATAGGTATCTTCCGAGAAGTCTTCATGGCCCGGCGTGTCGAGCAGATTGATCGTCGCCGTCTTGTACGGGAACTGCATCACCGAGGTGGTGATGGAAATGCCGCGCTGCTTTTCCATCTCCATCCAGTCGGAGGTGGCGTGGCGGTCGGATTTACGCGACTTCACCGTGCCCGCCACCTGAATGGCCTTGCCCCAGAGCAGCAGCTTCTCGGTGATGGTGGTCTTGCCCGCGTCAGGGTGAGAGATGATGGCGAATGTGCGGCGCGAGGTGACTTCGGCGGCCAGTTGTTCGGTAAAAGACATGAATGCTCGGAGTGCCTTGATCAGCGATGCCGGGATTATACGGCGATCCGACCCGGAACGCCGCTATCCTCTGCTGCAATCAGCCACTCGCCGCCTCAGGTCACGCCCTGAGGCATCTGTCACTCAGGGTGCTATCGCCCCGGCCGAGCCGCTGGCGCCTGCCGTGCTGCGCGTCCAGAATGTCAGCCCCTCTTCAGGATCACCGCTGGCCCGGCAGGTCAGAAACAGGTTGTCGGCGGAAATCGCCCCGGCAAAGTCGCAACGCGCCAGCCCGCTGAGCGTCAGGCGTATGCCGCTGATGCTCCAGGTGCCTGTCAGCGTCTCGCCATCAATCATCGCCGTATAGCGGCCGTCGTCAGTGAACGTCGCCGTGCCCAGCTCACTGGTCCAGGAACCGAGCAGGATTTCCGGGAGATCCACCGGGCTCAGGAACCAGTCGTAGGGCGTGCCATCATCTGGACCGCCGACCGTCAGGCAACTCAGGGTTGCCGTGCTCTCGCTCACGCTGGTCAGCGAGCATTCATCCTGCCCGCCTTGGTTGGCACCCTTGAAAATCAGAACATTGTCGACGATGCGCCAGCGCCCGCTGGCCAGTGCCGCCGGCACACCGTCGTCATCGGTCTCGGCACGGCGATAAGTCGCCGTGCCGGCACCGAGGAACTCGATGCCCATGAGGCGTCCGCCGGAAGTATTCGATGCCCAGATGCCGGGCACAGCGTCACCGGAGACCGGCAGGTTGGCTGGCATGCGACCACTCGGGGTCAAGGGGGCCGGTTCGTCACCCCCACCACCGCCGCCGCAGGCCGCCAGCACCAGGGCAAACACCATCGGAAATACGGCGCGCAGGCCGGGCAAAGGCTTTTTCATGATCACATCCTTGTCAGTTTCATCAGGTCCGTCAGCTGGAACAAATCATAGCCAGTCAGGCTGCATCATTCCAATGGCAGTTTTGTGTCGGCCGCAGAGAGCCTGCTCAGCCTGCGATACGACGTGTCTGGCGCAGCCGCCAGAAGCGGATGACCAGCACCACGAAGCTGTTGGCGAACAGATAGGCAAACCAGGGCATGGCATAGCTCAGGAACACCAGGCTGCCGGTGAGGTCGTAGACCCAGTCGCCGCGCGCCTCGTAGCCCAGCAGCAGCCAGGGGTACTGGACGAAGAAGAAGCTGGCGCCGATCACCGGATAGCGATGGACGCGATTGGCATCTAGCAGCGCATTGGCCTCTGTCAGCCGGGCCGGGCTGAGGTAGTAGCAGACGACCAGCAGGGAGAGTCCCGCCAGCAGAAACGACAGGTCGATGAGAAAGCGCCCGGGGCCGGCACTGGCGCCAGCATGTGCCAGCGCGGTATAGCCGGGCCAGGCGCTGAACAGCCCGGGTATCAACCAGACCGGGATCAGCAGCAGATAGCCCATCAGGAAGAAGCCCCGAAAGGGCTGGAAAGGCCGCATGACGGCATGCGCACCCAGCTCGTACAGCCAGCGGCCGACAGCCGTCAGAAAATGCCTGAGCATCATGCCCCCATGCCGGTGGAGCAGGCCATGAGCAGCGCATCCTCACTGCCACCGGCATCCTTGTAGTAATTCCTGCGGATGCTCAGCTCGTTATAGCCCAGCGACTGATAAAGCGCGATCGCGGCACGATTGGAAACCCGCACCTCAAGAAACCAGATACGGATGCCGTCCACCAGGATGTCGTCCATGAGCCGGCGCAGCAGCTCGCGGCCATGACCTTGTCCGCGCACGGCAGGATCGATGGAGATATCCAGCAGATGGGCCTCATCGAGAATGCGCTGCACGAAGGCAAAACCGAGCAGACGACCCTCCGCCTCGAGTACAAACCCGTGATGACTGTCCAGCGACTCCTGCAAGCCCTTCATGGGCCACGGTGTCGGATGCGAGACCTGCTCGATGGCATGGACCGCAAAAAGGTCGGCGCGCGTCATGGCACGCAGTATCGCGCTCATGCCATCAGACCCCGGACGCGAGCTGCTGCCAGAGCGCACGCTTGGCCAGCGGACTGGCCAGCAGCTCGGCCAACGCGGGCAACAGCCGGTGCGGGCGCTCGACATAAGGCGCCAGCGCCGGGCCCATGACCAGCAGTCGTTCATCGGAGGCGAGATCACGACCCAGCCAGCCCTGCACGAAAGCACGCGCGGCATCGGCACTGGTGCCGATCATGCCGGATGACTTACCGCCGGCGGTCAGCGGCCAGGAAAAGTCAGCCGCCAACGGCTGCGGCGACCAGGACAGCGCGCGGCAGATTGCCTGCCAGAGCTGCCGCTCAGGGCCGCCAAGATCCGGATAAGCCCCCAGATCCAGTAACACGGAAAGCGCCGGCGCGACCCGGATCAGACGGCAGGTGAAGCTGGGCGCAGGCTCGGCTGCCACTGCCGGCGCCGCAGCCACCGGCACGGGCATGTTCGGCGCGGCGATCACGGGACGTTTCGGTACCTGGAGCAGCGAAGCCGCCTCGGCCAGCGCCGGCACCGGCGGGCGCGGGGCCGTGGCCGCCGACTCGCGCGCCGGGGCTGCCGTGGTCGGAGCCAACGCCACGCTGACGTGCTCGCCCACGGTCTCCTGCACACCCGCCATGGCTGGCAGCGCGACGTCGATCACGCTGGCCGCAGCCCCCGGCAACGGCGCGCGCGCCACGAACAGCGGCACACCCAGTGCCGCGAGATATTCGCGACGACGGGCCTCGTGCATGACCGCCGCCTGCATCAGATCGCCTCACCCTGCGGATGCGCCCGGTCAGCTCCGGTCTGCAACAGGTTGAGCGCATTGAGATAGGCCTTGGCACTGGCGATGACAATATCGGTATCGGCACCATGGCCGTTGATGATGCGGCCGGCCTGGCTGAGACGCACGGTGACTTCCCCCTGCGAGTCGGTGCCGCTGGTGATGGCATTGACCGAATACAGTTCCAGCGTGGTGCCGGAATTGGCCACCGCCTCGATCGCCCGGAAGGTGGCATCGACCGGGCCGGAGCCCGTCGCCGTCACCGACTTCTCGGCACCACTGACCGACAGCAGCAGACGGGCCTCGGGCGTGGTACCGGTCTTGGAGGTCACCTCCAGCGTCACCAGCTTGAACACCTCCTCGGCATTGGGCTGGGCATCGGAAACCAGCGCATGGATGTCTTCGTCGAAGATCTCGTGCTTCTTGTCCGCCAGCTCCTTGAAGCGCACGAACAACTGGTTGAGCGAGCTGTCGCTGCCGACCGGAATGCCGAGCTCGTCGAGCCGGGCCCGGAAAGCGGCACGGCCGGAGTGCTTGCCGAGCACCATGCGGTTAGCGTTCCAGCCGACATCCTCGGCTCGCATGATCTCGTAGGTCTCACGGTGCTTGAGGACGCCATCCTGGTGAATCCCGGACTCATGCGCGAAGGCGTTGGCGCCCACGATGGCCTTGTTCGGCTGCACCGGGAAGCCGGTGATCGATGACACCAGGCGCGAGGTCGGCACGATTTCCGGCGTCCAGATCGTGGTCTCGACCGGGAACAGGTCGCTGCGCGTCTTCACCGCCATCACCAGCTCTTCGAGCGAGGCATTGCCGGCACGCTCACCAAGGCCGTTGATGGTGCATTCGACCTGACGCGCGCCGTTGAGCACAGCAGACAGGGAGTTGGCGACTGCCAGCCCGAGGTCATTGTGGCAATGCACGGAGAATACGGCCTTGTCGGCATTCGGGATGCGCGCGAGCAGCTGCGCGATGGTCTCGCCGAACTGTCCGGGAATGGCGTAGCCGACGGTGTCGGGAATGTTGATGGTGCGCGCGCCGGCATTGATCGCCGCCTCGATGATGCGGCAGAGGAAATCGATCTCGGAGCGACCAGCGTCTTCGCAGGAAAACTCGACGTCATCGACGAGGTTGCGGGCGTACTTGACGGCGCGCACCGCATTCTCGACCACCGCATCCGGCTCCAGACGCAGCTTGTACTTCATGTGAATCGGCGAGGTCGCGATGAACGTGTGGATGCGCGCGGCATTGGCCGGCTTCAGCGCTTCCGCGGCGCGGTCGATGTCCTCGGCGCGGGCACGCGACAACGAGCAGATGCGCGAGTCTTTCACGGCTGCCGCGACGGCGCGCACGGACTCGAAGTCACCCTGGGAGGCGATGGCGAAGCCGGCCTCGATGACATCCACGCGCATGCGCTCCAGCGCCTTGCCGATGCGGACCTTCTCATCGAGCGTCATGGAGGCGCCAGGGCTCTGCTCGCCATCGCGCATGGTGGTGTCAAATATGAAGAGCTTGTCTTTGCTCATGAGAAATCATCCCGCCATTTTTTCGTGAAGCAGTCCGTCATCGCGGCACCGCCATTGTTCTTCGCTGAGCGAGCACCCACCCGTTCGGCATTTTGCCTCAATCGCTGTCATTGTCGCGCACGATCATAGTCGAAAGCCCGACGGGCCAGCCGGATGTCCGCTCAAGGCCGGGACATCCGGGCGACCGGCCGGTTCTGCCGAATTGCCTCAAAAAATGGCCGGACATGGCTCCCTCCTTGCATGATTCGTTGCTATTGTTCGCGACTTTTCACGCTTATCTGACACCAGGACTGTGTAATGAGTTTACCCACCCCTTTCGTTGCCTACCCGACAACAAACGACCTGCAGAATAACGTTCGGGCACTGCACGAAAAGCTCAAGGCCAACACCCGTGAGTCCCAGGCCGCGACGGCGACCCGACTGATCCAGGGCGCGTCCCACGAGCTGATCCAGACTTTCTTTGCCGAGCTGATTGCCGACCTGCTGGCGGCCGGCAAGGTCCCGGCCTATCGCGATGCCGAGGTCATGGTACGCGAGATCAACGAGAAGCTGACACACTATCTCGGCTGGGCTTCCGGGTTCTTCAGCAATGACCGCATCCGCCCCGCCGTCGAGCACTATCACGCCATGATGATGCAGTTGCCGGCAGAGGGCAGTGAGCTGCGTCCTTTCATCGGCTTCGCCATTCCGGCCGAGCTGGCGCAGCGTGCGGACCAAGTTCTGCAGCCGCTCTTCAATGGTCAGGCGCAAGATGCCGGCGAAGGCATCGAGGTGTTGATCGAGGTGATCGATATCGCGCTGCATGCCCTGCTCATCACCCCGAAGAAACTGATGAAGTTCAACTTCGTGGTGGACAAGACCCTCAACGGCGTCATCTCGCTGACCCAGAGCCTGTCCTACCGCAGTCTGCGCAAACTCGGCGAGCATCTGCCACCGGAGCACCAGATCATCCTGGCGCGGCATATGCAGCGCTTCCTCTACACCCGCAGCAATGCCCAGGCCGCGTGAGCGCGCCCAGCAGCAATCCCAGCCATGAAAAAGCCCGTCCTCAGGACGGGCTTTTCACATGCAGAAAGCGCTCCAGGTGGTCAGCCACCTGCGGAAACAAATCGGGCGGCAGGTGTTCGCCGAGTTTGCGCAGACTGCGATAGGCAAACGCCATGGTGACCGAAATGACGCCGTTGAGGGTCTTGTCCACCACGAAGTTGAACTTCATGCGCTGCTTGGGCACGAACAACAAGGGCTGCAAAGCCTCGTCGATGACCTTGATCAGCACCTCGATCCCGGCCTTGGCGGCCTCGGGCGTCCGGCCCTCGCGCAGGACCTGCAGCGAAGCCTGGGCCTCTCGCGCCAGCTCGGGCGTGATGGCGAAGGCGAGGTGGGCCTGCGGCGTGCCCTCCACCGGCAGCCAGGTCATGAGCTGGCGGTAATGCGCCACCACCGGTGCCAGACGCTCATTGCTGAAGAAGCCGGTGACCCAGCCCAGGTAATGACGGAGCTTCCCCTTGATATCCTCGATCACGGCATACGCCTCCCGAAACACCGGCGACTGCGGACTGGCTTGCTTGAGGTCGAGCATCATGTGACCGAAAAAAGCATCCATCAGATCACAGGAGGCTTCGGTAATGAGGCGGCCGGCCAGATCAGCCTGAGACTCGCGCACGCGCGCCTGCAGCCTGACATCCAGTTGCTCGACCTGCGTCGGCAGGTCTTCACTGATGCGGCAGGCGATGAAAGGAGGATGGGGAACCATGGGCAATGAGGAGATCCGGACAAGAGGGGTATATCGGAGCTTAAACGAACGCCGGGGCTGAGCATGGGCCAGGCTGACAGCATTTACTGTCAGGGCAGTCAAACCCGTGTCGGACGCCCGCAATGAAAAAGCCCCTGAATCGGGGCTTTTTCGTGGCATCCACGCAGTCGCGCGCGGATTGACACGGTCAGGCAGGGCGCAGGATGGCCCGCCGCCTCACCGTGTCGGGACAGCTCAACTTACATCATGCCGCCCATGCCGCCCATGTCCGGCATCGACGGGGCGGAGCCCTTGTCTTCCGGCGCATCGGTGATCATGCATTCGGTCGTCAGCATCAGGCCGGCCACGGAAGCCGCGTGCTCCAGAGCCGAACGCGAGACCTTGGCCGGATCGAGGATACCCATGACCAGCATGTCGCCGTATTCGCCAGTGGCTGCGTTGTAGCCAAAGTTGCCGGAGCCTTCCTTGACCTTGTTCAGCACCACCGAGGCTTCATCACCGGCGTTGGTGACGATCTGACGCAGCGGCGACTCCATGGCGCGACGCAGAATGTTGATGCCGGCAGTCTGGTCTTCGTTGTCACCCTTGAGGCTTTCCAGTGCCTTGACGGCACGCACCAAGGCCACACCACCGCCAGCGACCACGCCTTCTTCGACGGCGGCACGGGTGGCGTGCAGGGCGTCGTCAACACGGTCCTTCTTTTCCTTCATTTCAATTTCGGTGGCCGCACCGACCTTGATCACGGCAACGCCACCAGCGAGCTTGGCGACACGCTCCTGCAGCTTTTCGCGATCGTAGTCAGAGGTCGCTTCCTCGATCTGGGCACGGATCTGCTTGACGCGCGCATCGATCTCATCAGCCTGGCCGGAGCCATCGATGATGGTGGTGCTTTCCTTGGCGACGATGACCTTCTTGGCATGGCCGAGGTCATTGAGCGTGGCATTTTCCAGGCTCAGACCGATCTCTTCCGAAATCACGGTGGCGGCGGTCAGGACGGCGATGTCCTGCAGCATGGCCTTGCGACGGTCGCCGAAGCCCGGGGCCTTGACGGCACAAACCTTGACGATACCGCGCATGGAGTTGACCACAAGCGTGGCCAGCGCTTCGCCTTCGACATCTTCGGCGATCAGCAACAGCGGCTTGCCCGACTTGGCAACACCTTCCAGCACCGGGATCAGTTCGCGGATGTTGGAGATTTTCTTGTCGACCAGCAGGATGAACGGGTTGTCCAGTTCGGCCGTCAGCGTGTCCTGCTTGTTGGCGAAGTACGGGCTGATGTAGCCGCGATCGAACTGCATGCCTTCGACCACTTCCAGCGTGTCTTCGAAGCCCGAACCTTCCTCAACGGTGATGACGCCTTCCTTGCCAACTTTCTCCATGGCCTGAGCGATCAGGTCACCGATGGTGGTGTCGGAGTTGGCGGAGATGGAACCGACCTGGGCAATGGCCTTGGTGTCGGTGCACGGCTGCGAGTTCTTCTTGATCTCGCCGACGGCGACGCGCACGGCCTTGTCGATGCCGCGCTTGAGGTCCATCGGATTCATGCCGGCCGCAACGGCCTTGAAGCCTTCGTTGAGAATGCTCTGGGCCAGCACGGTAGCGGTGGTGGTGCCGTCACCGGCGATCTCGGCGGTCTTGGAAGCGACTTCCTTGACCAGCTGGGCGCCCATGTTCTCGAACTTGTCCTTGAGCTCGATTTCCTTGGCAACAGACACGCCATCCTTGGTGATGTGCGGAGCGCCGAAGGACTTGTCGATCACGACATTACGGCCCTTCGGGCCCAGGGTCACTTTGACCGCGTCAGCCAGGACGTTGACACCGGCAATCATGCGGGCACGGGCGCTATCGCCAAACTTCACTTCTTTTGCAGCCATTTCTTTCTTCCTCTAATAAGCTTCAGTCGCAAGCGACCATGACAACAGGCCGTATATGCCGACCTGCACGGGACATGGCTCAGGCCAGCACCGCGAAAATTTCGGATTCCTTCATGATCAGCAGCTCTTCGCCGTCGACCTTGACGGTGCTGCCGCTGTACTGGCCGAAGAGCACGCGATCACCGACCTTGACGTCGAGCGGACGGACATCGCCGTTGTCCTTGATGATGCCGTTGCCAACTGCAACCACTTCGCCCTGCGAGGGCTTCTCGGCCGCGGAACCCGGCAGCAGGATGCCGCCTGCGGTCTTGGTTTCTTCTTCAACGCGACGAATGACAACGCGGTCGTGCAAAGGACGAATTTTCATCAGAACCTCCTGGTTTGTGCGATGGATCAAAGGGCCCGGTAAGAGCCGCATGAAGTCGTTAATGCCGGCTGTGAACACCGGCTTGTCTTCACTAATGGGGGTTGAAACCCGGCCTTCAAGGGGCGCGGGCTATTTTTTTATGCCGGACACCCCCGTCCTGCAGGCGAGCCGCTAGAGTATGGCCACGTTGCCGCGAGAAGCCTCATGTCCGACACCTCCCCGATCAGCCTGCGCCAGGCGTTTGCCCAACCTGCGGCACTCACCCTTTTCCTGTTCGGCTTTGCCTCCGGCCTGCCCTTCCTGCTCGTGGGCGGTACGCTCTCCGTCTGGCTCAAGGACAGCGGCATCTCACTGGAAAATATCGGCCTGATGAGCCTTGCCGGCCTGGCGTATGCATTCAAGTTCCTCTGGGCCCCTCTGGTCGACCGCTGGCGCCTGCCGCTGCTGTCCCGACTGGGTCAACGTCGTTCCTGGCTGCTCGCGGCGCAGATCCTGCTGGCCGCCAGCCTGTTCATGATGAGCTTCATCACACCGCTCGGCAGCCTGAGCCTGTTTGTTGCGCTGACCGTGCTCGCCGGCTTCGCCGGGGCAACCCAGGATGTCGTGGTCGATGCCTATCGCATCGAAATCGCGCCGCCGGAAGTCCAGGGCGCGCTAGCGGCCACCTACACCCTGGGTTACCGCTTCGCCTTGCTGGTCTCAGGAGCGCTCGCGCTGCTGCTCGCCGACCACTTGCCCTGGTCGCTCATCTATCAGCTCATGGCGGCCATCGTCGGCCTGATCATGCTGACCACACTGTGGGCACGGGAGCCGGATCGGATCGAATCCGTCCCGGAAGCCGGCCTGCTCGCCACCCTCCAGACCAGCATGGTCGGCCCCTTCCGCGACTTCTTCAAACGCTATGCCGGCTGGGTCGGCGTCGCACTGCTCTGCTTCATCGGCCTGTTCAAGATCTCGGATCAGATGCTGGGCGTCATGGCCCTGCCCTTCTATCTCGACTGCGGCTTCACCAAAACCGAGATCGCCGCCGTCTCCAAGCTTTTCGGTGTCTGGATCGGTATTGCCGGCGCCTTCCTGGGAGGCGCCGTGGTCGTCCGTCTCGGTGCCCATCGCACCCTGCTCATCGCCATGCTGCTGGGAGCCGTCAGCAACCTGCTCTATGTCGTGCTGGCCTATTTCCCGGGTGACCTTCGCGCTTTTGTCGCCGTCATTGGCGGCGAGAACCTGTCCGGCGGCTTCCTCGGTGCTGCCGCCATCGCCTGGCTGTCGGCACTGGTCAGCCGCGCCTATACCGCAACCCAGTACGCACTCTTCAGCTCGCTGGTCACGCTGCCCGGCAAACTGATCGGGGGCTGGTCAGGCTTCATGGTCACCGGCATGGGTTATGAAGGCTTCTTCATTTTCTCCACGCTGGCCGTGATCCCGGCACTGGCATTGTTCTTCTGGCTTACACCTCGTCTGGCAAAGAGCACCGAAGATCGTCTTTTTTGACACCCGCATGACTTTATCGGTCACAAAAGTGCTACAAAAGTGTGCATGAGCCTCCACTGTGCCCGATTGCCGTGAGCTCTATCCTACTTGGCGTAGTTAATAACGATGTCATGAGGGGAAACACATGCAAATCAAATATCTGGCGATTGCCATCATGGCCGCCGGCGTTGCCGGCCAGGCTACTGCTGCCGGTTTCGCGCTGAGTGAGCAAAGTGTCTCTGCGGGCGGTACCGCCAATGCAGGCCGCACGTCGCATGCGCAGGATGCCTCCGTTGTCTTCAACAACCCCGCAGCGATGCACAAGCTGAAGCAGGCTCAATTTACCCAGGCCGTGGCCTTCATCGATGCCCAGACCAAGATCAGCAATGTGACCGCCCCCTTGGGCGGCAGCAATGATGGCGATATGGTTCCGCACACCTTCGTGCCGTCGGGTTACTTCACCTCGGGTGACAAAGGTGGCTGGGCCTGGGGCGTTGCCGCCTACGGCAGCTTCGGCCTGAAAACCAACTACGAACCGACTTTTGCTGGCCGTCATCTCGGGGACAAGAGCAAGGTTCAGGTCATCACCATTCAGCCGGCTCTCAGCTACCGCGTCAATGACATGGTCAGCGTTGGCTTCGGCCCGACCATCAACCGTCTGGATGCCTACCTGAGCAAAAACACCACCGGCCTTTCCCCGCTGGGCAATGTCGAGCTGGAAGGCGATGACATGGGCTATGGCTTCAATGCCGGTGTCCATGTCGACATCGACGCAGCAACCCAGGCCGGGGTTGTCTATCGCTCCAGCGTGAAATACAAGATCGATGATGGCACGCTGACCAGCAGCACCGTCGGCAAGAGCCAAGCCTCGACCGGCATCACCCTGCCTGAGAGTATCGAGCTTTCCATTTCGCATAAACTGGATACCAAGAACACGCTGCACGCTGGTGCCACCTGGACCCGCTGGAGCCGACTGCAGACGCTGCCCGTCACATCAGCGACACTGGGTGCACTGCCTGCAGAAGAGTTCCATTGGAAAGATTCGACAGGCTATGCCATTGGACTGACGCACGCATATAGCGACAAACTGGATCTGCGAGCCGGTATTGCGTACGACAACAGCCCGGTCAATCCAGAGTTCCGTTCAGTGCGTCTGCCCAGCGCGGACCGCCGTATTGCCAGCCTCGGTGCCGGCTACAAGCTGAGCCCGTCGCAGACCATCGACGTGTCTTACACCTATCTGGACGAGGAAAAGGCTGAGGTTCGTCAGGCTGCCTCTGCCTACTCCGCCGACTTCAGCAACAAGGCCAGCGTCTACGGTCTGCAGTTCACCCAGAAGTTCTGAGTCCTGCCCACACGGCGACTGCTCGAAAACCCGGCTCTGGCCGGGTTTTCTTTTGTGCGCGGCCGCACTGGTCACGATCATCACCGATTGCGATACTCCGAAGGTCACAAGAAGACAGCCCAGCAGTGCCGCCAGGCGCTGCCCGACCTGCCCGGAGCCCTACATGCAAGGCCAGATGCAAGATCGTCCCCTCCTGATCTCCAACCTGATCGACTTCGCCGAACGCTTTCATGGTGATGGTGAAATCGTCAGCCGTCGTGTCGAAGGCGACATTCACCGCTACACCTATGCCGATGCCGCCGAACGCTCGCGCCGGGTCGCCAATGCCCTGGATCGCCTCGGCATAGCCCGGGGCAGCCGCGTGGGCACGCTGGCCTGGAACGGCTATCGCCACTTCGAGCTGTACTACGGCGTGTCCGGCAGCGGCCGCGTGCTGCACACGATCAACCCGCGCCTGCATCCCGAACAAGTGGCCTGGATCATCAACCATGCCGAAGACGAGGCGCTCTGCTTCGACCTCACCTTCCTGCCCATTCTCAAGGCCATCCACACGCATTGCCCGCGCGTACGCCAATGGGTCGCGCTCTGTGACAGCGCCGTGCTGCCCGCCGACAGCGGGATTCCGGGACTGGTCAGCTACGAAGACTGGATCGCCACTGAATCCGCCCGCTACAGCTGGCCCGTGCTCGACGAGAACGCCGCCGCCTGCCTTTGCTACACCAGCGGCACCACCGGCAACCCCAAGGGCGCGCTCTACAGCCATCGCTCCAGCGTGCTGCATGCCTATGCCGCTGCCATGCCGGATGTCATGGGGCTGTCGGCGCGTGATTGCGTGCTGCCGGTCGTACCCATGTTCCACGTTAATGCCTGGGGCATCCCGTACACGGCGGCAGCCACCGGCTGCAAGCTGGTCTTCCCGGGCCCGGCACTCGATGGCAAGTCAGTCTACGAACTGCTGGAAGCCGAACAGGTCACCTTCGCTGCCGGCGTGCCCACCGTCTGGCAGATGCTGCTCGGTCACATGCAGCAGAACGGCCTGCGCTTCAGCACCTTGCAACGCACCGTGATCGGCGGCTCGGCCTGCCCGCCGGCCATGATCAGCGCCTTCAAGGACCAGTACGGCGTCACCGTGCTCCATGCCTGGGGCATGACCGAAATGTCGCCGCTGGGCACGCTGTGCACGCTGAAAAACAAGCACCTCAAGCTTTCTGCCGAGGAGCAGCTGAAGATCCTCTGCACCCAGGGTCGCCCGGTGTTCGGCGTCGACCTGAAGATCGTCGACGACGAAGGCAACGCACTGCCGCATGATGGCAAGACCCAGGGCGAGCTGCTGGTGAAAGGACCGTGGATCATCGCGTCCTACTTCAAGGGTGAAGGCGGTGATCCGTTGATCAATGGCTGGTTTCCCACCGGGGATGTCGCCACCATCGACCCCGAGGGATATCTGCACATCACCGACCGCAGCAAGGATGTCATCAAGTCCGGCGGCGAATGGATCAGCTCCATCGATGTCGAGAATATTGCGATGGCCCATCCTGCCATTGCCATGGCCGCCTGTATCGGCATGTTCCATCCGAAGTGGGATGAGCGCCCGGTGCTGGTCGTGGTGAAAAAGCCCGGTGCCGAAGCCACCCGCGAAGCGCTGCTGGCGTTCTATCAGGGCAAGCTCAGCAAGTGGCAGATTCCGGACGATGTGATTTTCGTCGACAGCATCCCGCTCGGGGCTACCGGCAAAATGCAGAAGGTGAAACTGCGCGAACAGCTCGCCGGCTACAAGCTGCCGGGACTCTGACCGCACCCCGCACCACGGGCATGAAAAAGCCGGCATCAGCCGGCTTTTTCATGCCCGTGACAGACTCAGGCCTTGCGCTTGTCTTTCACGAGATAAGCGGCCAGAGCCGGCAGCACAAAGATGGCGCCGAGCATGTTCACCATGAACAGGAAAGCCAGCAGGATGCCCATGTCAGCCTGGAACTTGAGCGCCGAGAAGGCCCAGGTACCCACCGAAATGCTCATGGTGATGGCGGTGAAAATGGCCGCCGTTCCGCGCTGCTGTAGCGCTTTGTGGAAGGCATCGGCAAGCGACATGCCATCGGCCATGGCGTGCTTCATCCGCTCAAACAGATAGATGCCATAGTCGACCCCGACGCCGACGCCGAGCGCGACCACCGGCAGCGTAGCCACCTTGAGACCAATGCCCAGCGTCGCCATCAGCGCATTGCAAAGTACCGCCACGATGGCCAGCGGCACCACAATGCACAGCACGGCAGCGACCGAACGGAACTCGGCGTAGCACAGCAAGCTGATGGCAGCGAAGAGCAACAGCAGCATGGTCACTTCTGCCGCATCCACCGCCTCGTTGGTCGCCGCCATGACGCCGACATTGCCACTGGCCAACAGCAGCTCGACATTCTTCTGCGGATTGGCAGCAATATAGTCCTTCACTTCCTGGATGATATGGGTCAGCGACTCACCCTGGTGATCCTTGGTGAAGATCAGCACCTGCATGGCGCTGCAGTCGGTGTTGAGCAGGCCGGTGCCGGTATCAATCGGCGTCACCGCCTGCGCCAGCACATCACGGTTGCGCGAGTGTACGCGCCAGCGCGGATTGCCCTCGTTCCAGCCGGCATTGACGACTTTCGACAAGCCCGCGAGCGACATGGTGCCCTGTACGCCGTGGACGTTCTTCATGTGGTGTTCGAAACGATCAATGGCATCCATGACGGCAAAATCTGTGCAGGCGCCATCAATGTCTTTGCCACGGGCAATGATCGACAGCACATCAACGCCGATGGTGAAGCTGCTGACAATGGCATCAATATCCTGGTTGTAGCGGGACTCGTCCCGCAGCTCCGGGATGCCCTTGCCGAGGTCACCGGTCTTGAGGTCACGCGACTTGATGGCAGCGCCGGCGAGCAGGACCGCCGTCACCGCCAGCACCACCAGCGCAGCCTTGGGCTGCGCGAACACCTGTATGCGCCGCCACAGCCACTCGCCACGGGTATCGCCCCCCTGCTGACGCAGCTTCTCGGTCTCCTTCGGCGACAGTTTGAGATAAGACAGCAGGATGGTGAGCAGCATCTTGTTGGTGACGATCATGACCGCGACGCCGAGGCTGGCGGTGATCGCCAGTTCGCGCACGATGTCGATGGCGATATAGACCATCACCATGAAGCCGACGGCATTCGCCAGCAACGCCATGGCGCCCGGGACAAAAAGCTTGGAAAAGGAATTTTTCGCCGCCGTGAAGCCATCCGCGCCATCCACGACCTCCAGCTTCCAGGCATTGGTCATCTGCACCGCATGACTGACGCCGATAGAGAAAATCAGGAAGGGCACCAGGATGGACAACGGGTCGATACCAAAGCCGATCAGCGGCAACAGCCCCAACAGCCAGACGACGGGAACGAACGCACAGACCAGCGCCAGGCCGGTCAACTTGGCCGAACCCGAGTACCAGAGCAGCAGCAATGCGGTGATGAAAAACGCCACCACGAAGAACACCAGCACACCGGCCGCACCCTCGGCGATGTCACCCACGGCCTTGGCAAAGCCGATGATGTGGACATCGATACCTTCCGACGCGTACTTGCTGCGGATGTCCTCGAGCTTTTTGGCGACCGCCTGGTAATCCAGCTTTTCTCCGGTATTCGGGTCAATTTCCAGCAGTTCGGCACTGACAATCGCGCCCTTGAAGTCATTTGACACCAGGCGACCGACATGACCGGACTTGAGCACGTTGCCGCGCACCAGTTCGAGGTCCTCGGGCGCCAGTGAGTTGTCAGCCAGCTTGCCGACCACCGTGGCCGGGATCACGTTGCCGCCGGCAAAGCCTTCCTCCACCACCTCGATGAAACGCACGTTCGGCGTGAACAGCGACGTTACCGTCGGCCGGTCGATGCCGGGGAGGAAGAAGACATCGTCAGTGACCCCCTTCAGGGTCTTGAAGAAATTGGCGTTGTAGATGTCATTGCCATCCTTGGTCCGCAACGCGATCAGGACACGGTTAGCGCCACCAAAGGTCTTCTGGTATTCGGTGAAAGTCTGCATGTACGGATGCTGCAGCGGGATCATCTTGGCGAAGCCGGCATCGACACGCAGCTGCGAAGCGGACAGCCCCAGCAGCACGGTGATGAGCGCGAACAGCCCGAGGAAGAACTTGCGGCGCCCGAACAGCAGGTCGGAAAGTGACTGGACGAAAGCTTGCATTCTCATGTCATCGATTCCTGATCAGTTCGTCTTGGCCGCGTGCAGGCCTTTCTCGCCGAACGTATCGGCACCGCCAGCCACCGCCAGCACCGAGGTCAGCATGACGCTGCCCTCGATCTTGCTGCGGCTGAACGTCTGGGCACCATCGCGGCTGATCAGCAGTTCGCCGTTCTGGCCGACCACCAGAAGGCGGCCGTCATCCGAGAGCGCAGAGCCGAACAGCGATGTCGCCACCGGATGTGTGACCTCACTGAACGTGGCGCCATTGTCATCACTGCGCATGAGCTTGCCGCGCATGCCATACACCACCACTTGTTTGCCTCCCAGCGGCTGCACGCCGAAATAGGAACCTTCATACGGTGTGGCAGACTTGCTCCAGGTCGCACCGGCATCCGCCGACCGGAGAATGGTCCCGGCCTCTCCAGCAATGATCAGGGTGCCATCCTCCAGGCGCGCAATGGCATTGAGGTGCCTGTCCTCGCCTTCCGGCAGGATGAAGCGCGGAGCCCAGGTGCGACCGCCATCCCCGCTCTCCAGGAAAAGCCCGTAAGCACCGACCGCAATCGCGCGTCCGGCATCGAGCAGGATCACATCAAACAACGGCGTCTCGGCCGCCGGATCACTGAGGACCTGCTGCCAGGTCTTGCCGCCATCTTCGGTGCGCAGAATGAGCTGATCATGCCCAACCGCCAGCCCGAGCTTGTCATCCAGGAAGCGTACCCGGGTCAGGGTCGATTCGGTCGGCGACTTCACCCCCCGCCAGGGTTGGGCTGCCGCCTCCTGCCGGAAGATGCGACCACGCTCGCCCACCGCAACACGGGCACTGCCTGCCTGGGCGGCCGACATCACCATGGTGGTCTCGATACGAACTTCCGTGGCCGGCTTGGGCGGTCCCTGACGATGCGCGAAGGCATAACTGAGAACCGCCGCAACAAAGATCAGAAACAGCGCCGGGATGGCTTTCGACATGATCATCTACTCTTTGATTGCCGGATTAGCGGGTACCCGCGCCACGCAGGCCGGACGGCGAGAAATCCGCTGCCGAACGCTTGATGCGCTGGTACACCTTGGACTCTTCATTGGTGATGCCCATGGCCAGGTAACGACCGGACTGGAGATCATGGTGCACTTCAATGCCCGGGCCGATCCCCGGCAGGTCATAGAACTGGATCGGGTGCTGCTCGGCCACACGCCAGAGCTGACCGCGGCCGTCGTACTTGTCGACCGCCAGGATGGTCCAGGAGTCTTCATCGACATAGAAGGTACGGCGGCTGTAGATATGGCTGGTCCCGGACTTCAGCGTCGAATCGACAACCCAGACACGGTGCAGTTCATAGCGCGCCAGGTCCGGATTGATGTGACCCGGATGCACCACATCATCCATTTTGTACTTGTCGCTGTTGAGCTGATAAGCGTTGTACGGCACGTAGATTTCTTTCTTGCCCAACAGCTTCCAGTCATAACGGTCAGTAGCGCCGTTGAACAGCGTGAAGTCATCGTTGGTGCGCAGGCCATCCGCTGCAACACCCGGATTGTCATAGGACACGTTGGGTGCGAGGCGAACACGGCGCTGCCCCGGGTTATAGGTCCAGGCCTGGCGCGGGCTTTCGATCTGGTTGACGTACTCGTGCACGAGCAGGATCTGGCCAGCCAGACGCGCCGGCGCGGTCACCGTCTGCAGGAAGTTGGTGAGCTTGTTCTTCTCGCGCTCGGACTCCGACTTCTTCAGGTTGTTGTAGTGGAAATCGTATTCATACTCGAAGCGAACCGGCGTGTAGCTGCCGTCACGCGTCACCGCGACCTGGTTGGTATTGATCGCGAAAGTATCGCCACGATAGGCCGTGATGTGGTTCCAGATCACCTCCACACCGGACTTGGGAATCGGAAACGGAACGCCGGCCGTCGCGCCGGAAAAACCGTTGCCACCCGCCGCGAGATTGACGCGGGTCGCATTGGCCTTGGAGGCGTCATAAATCGCCTGCGGGTAACCCGCGGAGCGATGCGTCGGGAAAACCCGCATCTTCCAGGTCGGATACTTCTTCAGCAGGGCCTGCTGGCCCGGCGTCAGATTGGCGGCATATTGTCCGGCATTGGCGGCCGAGATCACGAATTTCGGCTGCTCGCCCGGGAACGGGTCCGGATAATGACCGCCGTCCCGGAAGCCGGCTACCGGCTTGGTGAGCCCGCCGGTCCAGGCCGGAATGGTGCCGGCAGCGTTGCCGACCTTCTCGGCACCCATCGGGGTCAGCGCGGCGCCAAGCTGGGCCGCCTCAGCCCCTGAAACGGCCGCCTGGGCAGCCCCGCCAGCAGCGAACATCATGGCTGCGAGCATCAATTTTCCGGTATTCATGGTGACTCCTGTTTTTCTTTTTGTCAGAACGAGTAGCTGATGCTGGCCGCGACAAAGTCACGGTCAATGCTGGGGTTGGCAATACTTTCAAAGCTGCGCGACGGCTCCTGGGGGTTGCTGGTCGGCCCCGTCGGCGCCTGGCAGAGCACATCGCCCGCCGGCACGCCGGCCAGATCGGCCTCGCAATCAACGCCCTTGTAGACTTTGCCGCCAAAGAAATTGGTATAGGCAATGTCAGCCGACCAGGACTGGTTGTAGGTGGCATTGAGGCCGATCGAGACCGCTTTGACATCCTCGGTCAGGAACGGGCTGACGCCTTTGACGTCATAGGAAAAGATCAGCCGGGGAAACAGATTCACGCCGGCGAAAACATCCGAATACTCGGCGCGGGTGACAGCCCGGAAGCCCCACGAGTGCTTGGTGGCATAGCCCTGCCCGTCCGGCTGGGCAGAACCGTTGGCCACCAGCGGATTCGGATAGGGAAACGGCACGATGCCGGCAACCGAGGCCTTGTTCTGCGGCGCCGGCAGATAGGTCGCCGGACCGGCAAAGCGTATGCCCTCGGGCAAGTCGAGGAAGACATAGGCCGCCTCGAACAAGGTAATGATCTGATCCGCCCCGATCAGGTTGGGTATGGCCTTGAGTGCCGTGAACTGGAACTGATGGGCCTCAACCTCGCGATAGCCCCGGAGATACGTGCCGGGAGCGGCAGCATTCCCCTCCAGATCGCTACCGTAACCAGCCTGATTGGGCAGCCCCAGCGTCGCCAGCACGAGTTCGACCGTCGCCACCTGCAGCGGCAGGTTGGGTCTGTAGGAGTACTCGCCCTGCAGCGCGATACCCATGGGGCCAGGGGTATTGAAACTGAGGCCGAAGAGCTGGATGTTCTCGGGATACTCGGCAAAGATCCTGGCGGTGCTGGCATCACGCTGGCCGGGCACGCTGGGCACCGTCAGGATGCCGCCATTGCAGAGCGCCCCCAGCTGCAGAATCGCCGGCAGCGATGACAGGATGCCGCAGCCGCCGGTCAGCTGTACCGGGCCGGCAGAGGCATCATCGGACATCAGCGTGCTCGCGATCGGCGTGCGGCTGTGGTAGTTGATGCCATAAAAGCCCAGCTCGGTGTTGTTGAGCGCCGGGATCAGCCAGCGCAATGCGGCACCGAACTGACCATCATCGCGTGCCTTGCGGTCAGTCAGGCGGGGGATGATGGTGTCGGCCTCAGGCGTCCCGGCATGCGTGGAATCCGGCGTGCGGCCAAAGCCGATGAAGCTTTGCGTACCGCCCGGACTGAACACATCGGTCGAGCTGAAAAAGGTACCGAAAGGGTCGATCTTGAACGGCTTCCACTGGAACTGATTGAAAGCCTCCAGGGTAATGTTGTCGGTGATCTGTTGCGAAGCCCAGACCATGGGCACCGGAATGAAGGCCTCTTTGAGCTCCGAACCCGGCGCCCTCAGCTTGACCAGATCGACCGGATTGATGACATTGATGCCGCCCTGGATGAAGGTGCTTTCACCCCAGCTCACGACCTGATTACCGAGGCGGAGATTCAGCCGGCGGTCAGCGAAAGTGAACTCGGTGCGCACATAGGCATCATAAAGCTCGGCATCGAAGTCCAGACGCTCATGGGCCGTCTCACCCAGCGCTTCCTTCTCGCGGGCGGCCATGTCGGTCCCGTAGCCAAAACGCAAGAAAAGCCCGGTCTTGCCATAAGACAGGTCCATGTCATGCGACGCCTTGAGCACCGCCGACACCAGCTCACCCTTCTCGTAATTGAGGTTGCCATCATCCTCATTGACACTGCGTGACGTGCCGCCATTGGCAATGGCGACAATGCGCGGGTCCGGTGCCTGGGTACGCACCAGCGCACCCGCGGACAAGGTGGTATCGAAAGTGAAGTTACCTTCACCATCAGCGAAATCGAATGTGGCGGCATGAGCCGCAGGTATCAGAGCCGAAGCGGCAAGACATGCCGCCGCAGCCAGTGAGTTTTGCAGGGGTTGCGCGCGCAGAAAATACACCGGGTCAGGCATCACGAGTCACCTTTTGTTGTTTTTGTGTAACCCAGTCATCTGAATAGCAATATGTACCGGCAATTACAATCTTTCACGCTCTCAGGCCGGCGAAAAATCAAAAAAAGGGCCAGCACCGCTGGCCCGTGAAAACCGCTGACTCAACACCCGCCTCAGCGCGTACCCGCCCGACGCAGCCCATTCGGCGAGAAATCCGCATTGCTTCGCTTGATGGGTGTGTAGACACTCTTTTCATCGTTGCGCAGACCCATCGCGAGATAGCGACCGGACTGCAGGTCATAGTGGACCTCCACGCTGGGGGCCTGCATCGGCAGATCGGCGTAGTTGATGTTGTGCTGTTCGGATGTGCGCCAGAGCTGGCCGCGGGCATCGTACTTGTCCGTCAGCGACACCATCCAGGAGTCTTCGTCCACATAGAACGTGCGCTTGGTATAGACATGACTGGTACCCGGCTTCAGGGTGGCCTCGACCACCCAGACGCGATGAAGCTCATAGCGCGCGACATCCGGATTGACATGACCCGGCTTGAGCACATCAGACATCTTGATGCTGTTGCCGCTGAGCTTGTAGGAGTTGTAAGGGATGTACATTTCCTTCTTGCCCAGCAACTTCCAGTTGTAGCGGTCGGTGGCGCCGTTGAACATCAGGAAGTCATCGTTGGTGCGCAGGCCGTCAGCCGCCGTACCGGGGTTGTCGTAAGCCACATTCGGGGCCAGACGCACACGACGCTGCCCCGGATTGTAGGTCCAGGCCTGACGTGGGTTGGCAACCTGGTCGGCATACTCGTGCACGAGCAGGATCTGCCCGGCGAGACGCGCCGGCGCCGTCACCGTTTGCAGGAAGTTGAAGATCTTGTTGGGCTCCCGCTCGCTCTTGGGCTTGCTCAGGTTGCCGTAGTGGAAGTCATACTCGTATTCGAAACGAACCGGCGTGTAGTTGCCATCTCGAGTGACAGCGGCCTGACTCCAGTTGGTGGCATAGGTGTCACCGCGATAGCGGGTCAGATGGTTCCAAATGACCTCCAGACCGTTGTCAGGAATCGCAAACGGAATCCCGCCGTCGGCACCGATAATGCCGTTGCCACCCGGGGCCAGCTTGGCCTTGGTCGCATTTTCGGCGGTTTCGTCATAGTGCGCCTTGGGGAAGGAAGCGCTGCGACGGGTCGGATAGACATTGAGCTTCCAGGTCGGATACTTCTTCAGCATGGCAAGCTGGCCGGCGCTGAGGTTGTTCTTGTACTGGTCGGCATTAGCGCCGGTGATGGTGAACAGGGGTTTGTCACTGGCGTAAGGGTCCGGGTAATGCCCACCGGCCTTGAAGCCGGCGCCCGGGCTGGTCAGACCGCCCGTCCAGGCCGGGATGGTGCCGGCCGCATTGCCGGCCTTTTCTGCCCCCATGGGCGTCAGGGACTTGCCAAGATCGGCTGCCGAAGCGGCATAGGCCCCCTGCGAAGCGGCTGCAAGAACGGCAAGGCCCAGCAAATGTTTCATCATGATCTTCATGGCTTTTATTCTCCGGGCAGCCTTTAGAAGGAATAGCTCACCGTCGCGGAAATGAAGTCGCGATCGGAAAGTGCATTATTGGTAGTCAGGAAAGTGCCAGCGGGTGCGTTGGAAGAACGATAATTCTCCCCGCCAAAAAAGTTCGTATAGGCGATGTCAGCCTGCCAGTTATTCTGATACGAAGCACCGACACCAACCGTTGCCGCCTTGACGCCTTGATTGAATGACGGACTGGTGCCACGCACATCATGTGCAAATGCGAAGCGGGGGCTGAGGTTGATTGAGCCGATCACACTGTTGTAATCGGCACGAACCACCATGCGATACCCATACGACTGCTTGGTGGCCGCACCGCGACCGCCAACCAGCGGATCTGAAACCACATGATCCAGCCCGGTACCATTGAATGCCAAAGGAATACCGTTACGGTTATCTGGCAGATCCATGTAGGTATAGCCCGCCTCAACAACACCAACAACCTGGTCTGCCTTCACCTGCGGGCCAAACGACTTGGTTCCTGTCACCTGAACCTGATGGTAATCAACGCGCTCATAGCCCTTGTAAACCGTATTGGGGGCCAGCGGTGCCTGACCAATCGCGCACGGCGTTGGCGCAGCACACTTGCCGCCCCCATTGAAGGTCAGCAAGGCGTTGAGCAAATCCGTGGCTGCCAGTTGCACCGGCATGTTGGGGCGATAGGAGTACTCTCCTTGCAACGCAATCCCATAAGGCGCAGAGGTTGAGAAACTGAGACCGAAAAGGGCGATGTCTTCCGCATAATCAGAGCGGTAAAACGCAGCATTGGCGCCCCCCAGCCCACCGGCACCAGGGACAGGGCCCGTTTTGCCGGAAATGTAAGGGGTCCGGCTATGGTAGTTGATGTAATAAAGCCCGAGTTCGGTGTTGTTCAACTCCGGCACGAGAATGCGCGCGGCGAGGCCAAACTGATTGCCATCACGCGCATCCTTGTCAGCGGCTCGACGCAGCGAAGGGGTGGCCGACGCATCAGGAGGAACCCCGATATTGATATAGGAGGCGCCGGGCGAAACAATATCATTCGTGCTGAAATAACTGCCGTTGGGTTCCAGCCGTGTTTTCTTGTGCTCAAACTGATTGAAAGCCTCGACAGTCACCAGCTCGCTAATCTCCTGGGAAACCCAGAGCATGTTGACCGGCAGGAATGCCTCCTTCAGCTCTGAGCCCGGAGCACGCAATTTGGCAACATCCACCGGATTGATCGCATTGATGCCGTTCGGAATGAAAGTGCTCTCACCCCAACTGACCACCTGCTTACCGATACGCACATCTGTCGCCTTGCCGGCCACCTGGAAGCGTCCGCGCAGATACGCATCGAGGATTTCGTAGTCATGCCCAATCCGGTTCTGAACAGCACGCTCATCAACGCGATTGGTATTGAAGCTCTTGCTTTCGATGGCACGATCGTAAAAAGAACTGATGCGCAAGAAAGCGCCGAAATTCTTGTAGTTGAGATCAAGATCGTTAGTCATCTTGAACAGTGACGAGACCTGTTCACCTCGCTTGTAGCTGAGGTCGCCATTGTCATAGTTGGCATTGGGTTTGGTGCCGCCGTTCAGGGCGCCAATATTGGAGCGATCCTGGCCCGTCACGCGCCAGAGCGCACCATACGAAACGGTGCTATCCAGCGAACCGGTGACCTCGCCATCGGCAAGATCGAACTCGAAAGCCTGTGCCGGGATGGCGCCAAAGAGACTGATTGCGGCAACAGCAGCCACAAGCGGGGAGACCACACGTTGATAGGGTGGGAACGGCATGGGACACCTCTTATTGTTTTATTAGTTATCCAACACGAGTCAGATATGACGCTTTGACCAGTCGGTAGTCAACACCTTTCGTCTGTTGCAAACGTATGATTTATGTCAGCAAATGTCGCTGATCACACTGCGACTTTAGTCTGACCACCCGGCTGTCCCGGGCTTGCCGGGCCGAAAGCCCGTGCCCATGGCGCGCCACTCACGCGAACAGCCTTTGCTGAACATTGCGATCGAAATAGTTGTCGCGCATGGCAAGGGATGAGATCGCTGGCCCATCAAAACCCGTAACGCGCCAAACCCGCATCTCTCTAAAGCAAGTATTGGACAAAGCGCGGGGGCATGGTGACAATGCGCGCTTCCAGAGTGCCCAGCCGCAACGCTGGCCTGCCGCCTCACACGGCAGGAGGGAAGTCGGTGCCAATCCGACGCTGCCCCCGCAACGGTGACCCTGGTCAAGATGTCCGATAACCACTGTCCGCAAGGATGGGAAGGCGGGCATCCGTGGCTTCACAGCCCGCCAGCCAGCCCGGAGACCTGCTCAGGAAAATCACGGCCAGCGCGGCGGGCGCTCATCCGGCGCTGCTGCCTGTCCCTTCCCGGACCGGGCGCAAGCTCCGTGCTGGCTTTCCCGAACGACTGTTTGCGGGGATGCAGACAGCATGGAGACATCCGCCACATGAAACACCTGCCCTTTGCCCTGGCGCCGCTGGCGCTACTGACCGCGCTGCCCGCCTATGCGGACAAGACCCTGCCCGATGTGGTGGTGACCGCCAATCGCGTTGCCGAACCGGTCGCCCAAGTTACCGCCAGCACCACCGTCATCACCCGTGCAGATATCGAAGCACGACAGTCTGCCTCCCTGGCACAACTGCTGTCATTGGCCGGCGGCATCGATGTCGCCTCGAATGGTACGCCGGGCTCGTCGACCTCGGTCTTCATGCGCGGCACCAACTCCAATCACGTCCTGGTTCTGATCGATGGCGTGCGCGCCAACACGGCTAACGATGGCCGCTTTGATTTCTCGCTGATGCGCCCGGAAGACATTGAACGTATCGAGATCGTGCGGGGCGCCCGCAGCGCCCAGTACGGCTCCGACGCCATCGGTGGCGTCATCCAGATTTTCACCCGCCAGACGGGTCGCAACTTTGTCGCACTGAAGGCCGGCAGCTTCCATACCCAGGAATTGCAGGCCGGCGTCGGCGGCAGCAAAGATCGTGATTACGTGTCCCTGACCGCCAGCTATGCTGATCAGGATGGCTTCTCGGCGCGTAACCTGCCCTCCAACCCGGACCGCGATGGCCAGCACAGCAAGAGTGCCCAGATCAACGCCGGCAAGCAGATCGGTGAAAAATCCATGCTGCAGTTCAGCGGCATCCATCAGGATCGTCAGGTTGAGTTCGACCAGGGTGTCTCTGACGAACAGCTCAGCAATGGTCGCGTTTCCTTCAGTCACGCCACCGCCGCCAACTGGCAGCAGACCGTCGAGCTCGGCTACAACCGCGTCGAGCGTGACACCGCGCTGGATGCCAGCCGCCTGCAGGGCTCCTGGGTGAACCACATCGGCCTCGGCAAGGCAGACAACCTGATCGCCGGCATCGACTACCAGCAGGAAGCGGTAGATACCGGCGCCTTCGGCTATGACAAGACCATCCAGAGCCACGGCGGCTTTGTCACCCTCGAAACCACGCTGCAAAAGCTGGGCATCAGTGTCAGCGGTCGCCGCGACGAACATGAGCGCTTCGGCGGCCACAATACCGGCAGCTTCACACTCAACTATCCGCTGACCACCAGCTTTCGTGTTTACGGCAGCGTCGCCACGGCCTTCAAGGCCCCGACCGCAGAGCAGCTCTACTCTCCGGGATTCACGGGCTTCTGCGAAGACGATGGAGACTTCGACTTTAACGACTTTGGGCCTTGCTATACCGGCAACCCCAATCTGCAGCCGGAGAAATCCCGGCAGCGCGAACTCGGCGTGCACTGGCAGATTGCACCGCATCACGTCATCACAGCGAACATTTACCGCAACCAGATCAATGGCCTGATCACCAATGATTTCGCCTTCCCCAACAGTTACATCAACATCAACCGCGCACTCATCAAGGGCGTCGAAGTCACAGCCAGCGGCAAACAGGGCATCTTTAGCTATCAGCTCAATGCCAACAGCCTGAAAGCCAAGAATGACAATGGCGATGACCTGCTGCGTCGTCCACGTGGCGCCCTCAATGGCTTGTTCATGGTACAGCCGACCTCACGCTGGAGTGCCGGCACCGAAGTGGTCGCCCGCAGCCATGCCAAGGACTTCGGCAACCTCGGTGTTGAGCGCGTACCGGGCTATACCGTGATCAACCTGCTGAGCAACTGGCAGATCACACCCAAGCTGACGCTGGGTCTGCGTGCCGACAACGTGACCGACAAGCAGTATGTGCAGGTGATCGGCTATAACACGGCTGATCGCAGCGGCTACGTGACCGCGCGCTATACGTTCTGACCGGAGACCACCATGGGCCACCGCCTCTCGAAGATCTACACCCGTACCGGCGATGACGGCAGCACCGGTCTCGGCGACGGCACCCGCATCCGCAAGGATGCCGCGCGTGTCGAAGCCTATGGCACGGTGGATGAAGCCAATGCACAGGTCGGCGTGTTGCGCGCGAGTCTGGCGGCGGACCATGGCGCGCAGGTCATGCTGGAGCACATCCAGCATGACCTGTTCGATGTCGGAGGGGAGCTCTGCATTCCCGGCTATACCCTGGTGACACCGGGCTATGTCGAGCGTCTGGAAACCGCGATTGATGCCATGAACGCCGACCTGCCACCGCTCAAGGATTTCATCCTGCCGGGCGGCTCTCCTGCGGCCGCGCAAGCGCATGTCGCGCGCACGGTCTGCCGGCGCGCGGAACGCCGCGTGCTGAGCCTGATGACGGAAGAAACCGTGAATCCGCTGGCGCTGCAATACCTCAACCGGCTCTCGGACTATCTCTTCGTGCTGGCCCGCCAGCTCGCCCGCGAACAGGGCGGACAGGAAGTGCTCTGGCGCAAGCGCACAACCTGAGCCACGACTCAGGCGGAAGGCACAACCGCGAACCTCCGCACCAGCAGATGCAGCGACCGGGTATCGCGCAGCTCACGTCCCCAGCAGGCGAATCCGGCACGCTGATAGAAGCGCCGGGCATCATCCGATGCCGTCTTGACCAGGCAGGCCACCGGCCCCAGTTCCCGCAGCGCATGCTGCAACAGCCAGCGCCCCACGCCCTGCCCGCGGTTCTCCTCACGCACGGCGAGCAGCACCAGCTCGGCCGGCACCTCATCCAGGGGGCGCTGCAGACGCAGCGGCGCCGCCAGCACCATCAGCGAGTGCAACAACACCCGCGGACGAAAGAGCAACCGCACCAGCATGGCAGCGCAGAATCCGGGGTCAGCATAGAAGCTCAGGCGCAGCGGCATGCGTTCGCGCGCCATCACGCAAAAGCCGGCAAGGTCGTCATGCTCATCCAGCAGAGCCCAGGTATCGCCATGCCGCGACTGCAGCAGACGAGGCCAGAAATGACACCGCAGCAGGGAGTGACCGAGCCGGGGCAACAGGTCATCCGGCATGCTGTCTCGGTGCAGGCGGGCCAGCGCCTCAACCAGCGCCTGATCGGCACGCAGCAGCCGCCACCCGGCCGGCAGCACCGACGGCTGCTCATCCGTGGCCAGGCCCGGACGCAGAACATGACGCGTGACGAAACGGTTATGGGATGGCAACGCTGCACCCTGCGGACATGGAGGCGGAGTCAGCTTGCCGGACCGGGATGTCAGTTAGACGACATCCCGGCGGCAGATTGAAGACAGCGGCCGGGCATCCGGCCGCCGGGGTGGTCACACCAGCAGACGGCGGATATCGGCCAGCAGTACCGCCAGCCGTGACGTGAAGCGGGCCGCGACCGCACCATCAATGACACGGTGGTCATAGGACAGCGACAACGGCAGCATCAGACGCGGGACGAAAGCCTGACCATCCCATATCGGCTGCTGACTGGCCTTCGACAAGCCGAGGATGCCCACCTCAGGCCAGTTCACCAGCGGCGTGAACGCGGTGCCGCCAATGCCGCCCAGCGAAGAGATGCTGAAGGTCGCCCCCTGCATCGCTGCCGGCGGCAGCTTGCCCGTACGCGCCTGCTCGGACAACTCGCCGAGCTTGCGCGACATCTCGCTCAGGCTCATGCGGTCCGCGTGATGCAGTACCGGCACCAGCAGACCGTTGGGGGTGTCGACCGCGATACCGAGATTGACGTAATCCTTGACCACCAGATTCTCGCCATCACGGCTCAACGACGCGTTAAACACCGGCATTTCGCGCAGCAGATAGGCCACTGCTTTCGCCACCAGCACGGTCATGGTCAGTGACAGGCCATCCTTTTTGAAACTGTCACGCAGGCTGAGACGGAAAGCCTCCAGCTCGCTGATGTCGGCAAGGTCGAACTGCGTCACCTGCGGCACGATCAGCGCCGAACGTGCCAGGTTCTCCGCCGATTTACGCTGAATGCGCGAGCGCGGCCTGAGCTCGATGGCACCCCACTTGCTGTAGTCAGGTTCGGGCGGCAGATCGAGATTGAGCCCGCCGCCACTGGCTGCGGGCGCCGCCATCGGCTGTGACAAACGCGTCTTGACCCAGGCATGCACGTCATCCTTGAGGATGCGTCCTTTGGGGCCGCTGCCGGTCACCGCCGGCAGATCGACGCCCAGCTCACGGGCCAGACGCCGTACCGCAGGTCCGGCATGACAGGGGGCGCCTGACGCTACGGCCGGCACCACGGCCCTCGCGGCTGCAGTGGCCGCGAGGGCCAAAGGCGCAGGCGCCACACGGGTCTCCACGGCCTGAGCAACCGGCGCCTGAGCGATTGATGCCGTCGCGGCAACGGGCGCGGCGCCTCCTGCTGTTTGCAGCACCAGCAGGGCATCACCCGCCCGCACTGCCTGGCCGACCTTGACCGCCCATGACACCAGCACGCCATCCTCAGTCGCCGGCAACTCGAGACTGGCCTTGTCCGACTCCAGCACAGCAATCGGCTGATCCTTTTTCACTGCGGCGCCGGGTTGCACCAGCAACTCGATGATCTCGGCCTGCTCCACCCCGAGATCGGGCACAGCAACCGCCTGCGGCGACGTGCCACCCGACCGGGCAGGCGCAGCGACCGGAGCCGGGGCCGCCACCACGGCCACCGGGTCGGCGACCGGCGGAGACGCCACTGGCACCGCACCGGCACCGGCGGCCTCAAACATCAGCAGGGCATCGCCGGCCTTGACCGTCTGACCGACTTTGACAGACCACGACACCAGCACGCCATCCTCAGTCGCCGGCAACTCCAGACTGGCCTTGTCCGACTCCAGCACGGCAATCGGCTGATCCTTTTTCACCGCGGCACCGGGCTGCACCAGCAGCTCGATGATCTCGGCCTGTTCCACCCCGAGATCGGGCACAGCAATTTGCGTCGCCATGTCGATCTCCTCAGGCCTTGGCCGCCGAAAGCTGCTCGGGGTCGATGCCCCAGCGCTTGCGGGCAGCCAGCAGTTTGTCGGTCGCGATGTCGCCGCTCTCATGCAGCGCCAGCAGCGCCGTGTAGGCAACATGCGCGGCATCCACCTCGAAATGGCGGCGCAGCTGACGACGGGCGTCGGAGCGGCCAAAACCATCCGTGCCGAGTACGCGATAGCTGCGGCCCGACGGCAGGAAGGCACGAATCTGGTCGGCATGGACCTTCATGTAATCGCTGGCCGCGATGATCGGTCCCTTGCTGCCGGCCAGCTGACTGGTCACCCAGGCGGTCTGCGGCTTCTGATCCGGATGCAGGGCATTCCAGCGCTCGACTTCAAGCGCCTCGCGGCGCAGTTCGGTGAAGCTGGTCGCACTCCAGACCGCGGCACGCACGCCCTCCTCGGCCAGCAGCAACACCGCCGCCTCGACCTCGCGCAGGATGGTCCCGCTGCCGATCAGCTGAACTTCGGGGCCCTTCCCCTTCTTTGCTGTCTGGAAGCGATAGATACCGCGACGAATGCCTTCCTCACAGCCCACCGGCATGGCCGGGTGCGGGTAGTTCTCGTTCATCACGGTGAGGTAGTAGTAGACGTCTTCCTGCTCAGCGAACATGCGGCGCAGGCCATCCTGCACGATCACCGCGATCTCGTAGCTGTACGTCGGGTCGTAAGCCACGCAGTTGGGGATGGTCGCCGCCAGGATATGCGAGTGGCCATCCTCGTGCTGCAGGCCTTCGCCGTTGAGCGTGGTGCGTCCGGCGGTGGCACCGACCAGGAAGCCGCGCGCACGGCTGTCACCGGCGGCCCAGGCCAGGTCGCCGATGCGCTGGAATCCGAACATCGAGTAGTAGAGATAGAACGGCACCAGCGGCTGGTCGTGGACACTGTAGGCCGTGGCGCAGGCCACCCAGGCGCTCATCGCGCCGGCCTCGTTGATGCCCTCCTCCAGAATCTGCCCCTTCCGGTCTTCGCGGTAGAACATGAGCTGCCCCGCGTCCTCCGGCTCGTAAAGCTGGCCCTCGCTGGAGTAGATGCCCAACTGGCGGAACATGCCTTCCATGCCGAAGGTACGTGCCTCATCCGGCACGATGGGTACGATACGTTCGCCCAGCCCTTCCAGCTTGAGCAGTACGCCCATCAGGCGCACGATGGCCATGGTGGTCGAGATTGCACGCTCGGAGCCGGTGGTGATGGTGCTGAGCTGATCGAGTGTCGGCACCGGCAGCTCGCGACTCTTCATGCGGCGCTGCGGCAGATGACCACCGAGCTTCTCGCGGCGCTCGCGCAGATAGCGCATCTCCGGGCTGTCATCTGCCGGCCGGTAGAACGGCAACTGCTCCAGCTGCTCATCCGAGAACGGCATGTCGAAACGGTCACGGAACTGCTTGAGCGACGGCAGGTCCAGGGACTTCAGCTGGTGCGTCTTGTTGACGGCCTGGCCGGCACCCGTGGCATAGCCCTTGACGGTTTTGGCCAGGATGACCACCGGCTGGCCCTTGGTCGCCATGGCTTCGGCATAGGCGGCATAGACCTTGAACGGATCATGACCGCCGCGATCCAGCGAGGCGATCTCGTCATCACTGAGGTCTTTCACCAGCTCGGCCAGCTCCGGATACTTCCCGAAGAACTTTTCGCGGGTGTAAGCCCCCCCACGGTTCTTGAAGACCTGATATTCGCCGTCGACCGCCTCGTTCATGCGCTGGCGCAACGCACCGCTTTCGTCGCGGGCCAGCAGCGGATCCCACTTCTTGCCCCAGACCACCTTGATGACCTTCCAGCCGGCGCCGCGGAACACCGACTCCAGTTCCTGGATGATCTTGCCGTTGCCGCGCACCGGGCCGTCGAGACGCTGCAGGTTGCAGTTGATGACATAGATCAGGTTGTCGAGCTTTTCACGGCCGGCCAATGCGATGGCACCCAGCGACTCCGGCTCATCCATCTCGCCATCACCGAGGAAGGCCCAGACCTTGCGGTTCTGGTCCGGCAGCAGGCCACGGTTGATGAGGTACTTCATGACGTGGGCCTGGTAGATCGCCATGATCGGCCCCAGCCCCATGGATACCGTCGGGAACTGCCAGTAATCCGGCATCAGCCAGGGGTGCGGATAGCTCGACAGGCCTTGTCCGCCGACTTCGCGACGGAAGTTGTCCAGCTGCTCCTCGGTCAGGCGTCCTTCGAGATAAGAGCGGGCGTAGATGCCCGGCGCCGAGTGTCCCTGGTAATAGATCAGGTCGCCGCCATGGCTGTCGCTGGGCGCCCGGAAGAAATGGTTGAAACCGACATCATAGAGCGTGGCCGACGACGCGAAGGTGGCGATATGGCCGCCCAACTCATCATCATTCTGATTGGCACGCATCACGATCGCGAGGGCGTTCCAGCGCACCAGCGAGCGCAGACGCCACTCGAGGTTGGGGTCGCCCGGCATGAGCGGCTCCTGCTCGCGCGGGATCGTGTTGAGATAGGGGGTGTTGAGCCTGCCGATGTGAACACCATAATCCGGTGCCTGGCAGTTGAGCCATTCGAGCAGCTGACGCGCACGCTCGGGAGAATCATTTTCCGCTACTGATGCCAGGGCATCGAGCCACTCTTGCGTTTCCGCGTGGTCGGGGTCTCCGTAGTGACGCAACCGTGCCATTGTTACCTCTCCTTCCCGATGACGGGTCTCGACCTGTTGGGCCGGGTTATGGGCAGCCTAAACCCTGTCCTGGGTAAGAACAGAGCCAGTGACCGCCCGGTCATCAGGATTTTGGCACGCCAGCTCCCTTGTCACCAGCTCGCCAGGGCTGCATTTGATGACAAAACGTGGGCAATGCCTGCAAAAGAGAGAGTCCCGGTCGCGTCAGGTCGCGATCAGCAACCACCACGATGGCCTTGCGGCGTACCGCCGGCAGGCTGGGAAAACGTGCCCAGAAACGCTGTGCCGTGGTCAATTGTTCGGGCCCGACCAGGATGATGTCGGGAGCCGCTTGCAGCACGGCCTCGGGGCTCAGCACCGGTGCCGCCATCGGCGACACCGGCACGATGCTGTCGACGCCACAGACCCGCATGGCCTGACTGACAAGATGGTCTGGCGCCAGACTGTAAAGCGGGGTCTGCCAGACCTGGTAAAACCCTTTAAGGCGCGGGCCGGCTGCATGACGCGCGATGGTGTCTGCCAGCAGACCCCGCCACTGGGCGGCCTGACGTTCGGCCAGATCCGGCTTGCCGGCGAGCGCGCCCAACCAGCGCAAGCGTTCGGGAATATCGGCCAGCCGGCGGGGCTCGATGGCCAGCAGCGCGATACCCTGGCGCCGCAGTCTGTCCTGTTGCGTCACCGACAACCCGGTCGGCCAGAACACGATCAGGTCAGGGCGCGCGATACGCAGGCGCTCTTCATTGATGAGCCCGGACTGACCGACGATCGGCAGGCCGCTGAGACTGGTCTGCCAGCGCCCGGCCATGGGGTGATCATCCTGAACCCCGACGATGCGTTCACGAGCGCCCAGCGCCAGCATCATGTCGACCAGATGCGGACCCAGCACCACCCAACGCTGCGGAAGACGGGCCGGGATCTGCCAGGATTGGCCGAGGTCATCGCGCCATTGTGCCAAGGGGGCCGACACCGCCGGCGCCACCGGCAGGGTCAGCAGCATCAGGGCGACCGCCGCGCACGCACAGCGGCAGCGCCAGAGGACGGCCACCGGTAACGGCGCGCGTGCTCGCAGCCGGCTCAGGCGCCGGGCCACAGGGTGTGCAGAGCCAGCATTACCATCCAGACGATGAGCGCGCGCTGCATGAGTGACTGCAGGCCATCAAGGGCCTCTGCCAGCGCTGCGGCAGGCTCTGCCCTGACATCGATTTCGGCTGGCTCGGCCGCCGCCGCCGCCTCATCAATCAGCGCATGACCCTCGGCATCGGGTTTGAGCAGGCGTTCGCGAATCACTTCCCAGGTCGCGGTGAAATTGCCGGCCAGCGCAAAGCTCAGCGCCAGCAGACGGGTCGGTATCCAGTCGGCCAGTTGCAACCAGTTCTGGGCGAGCACGCGGGTCTCTTCATCGCTGCGCTTGGCGGCCTGACGCAACAGGTAGTAGCCGACGGCTGCCACCGGCGTCGCCAGCAGAAACCAGAATAGCGGAGAGAACAGCTCGTGCAGGGACTCACGCAGTAGCTCGCTGCGCGCTTCACCCAGCTCACTGGCGAGGGCGACATCATCCGTCACCCAGTCTGTCTGCTCATGGTCAGCCGGCGGCTGCGCCCAGGAGCGTGATTGCCAGTGCGCAAGATGCCGCTGCGCGGCACCGGGCAGACTGACATCACCAAAGACCGAGGCCAGCACCAGCGCACTGGGCACGATCACCAGCAGACTGAGACCCACCTCACGCAGCGCCTGCAGCAGGATCGCCAGTACCACCATGGGAATCAGCAGTGTTAACGCCAGGCGCACACCACCGCCCAGCGAAGCCGGTAGTTGTTCAGTCCAGTCCAGCCAGGTCATGGCCGGGCGACCGGCGAGCCTGCGCCAGTCCTCCGGGAGGGCAAAGTAGGCAGCCAAAGCCAGCAGAGCCAGTAACAACGTCATCTTCCAGTTCTCCCTGAATCATCTGGTGATGATTCGTCACAAAAATCATGGGCAGGCCAGTCATGCACTGACCGCAATGCGCGGCTTACACGCCCCCAGTCGAAATGCGGTCCGGGGTCGGTCTTGCGTCCAGGAGCAATATCGCTGTGTCCGACCAGCGCGCCACGCGTCGCCGGATAGTTTTTCCACAGCACGCCGATCAGCGCCAGCAGACTGTCATATTGCCTGTCATCGAAGGGCTGGTCATCACTGCCTTCCAATTCGATGCCGATCGAGAAATCATTGCAGTTTTCCCGATCGCGCCAGCGCGAACGGCCGGCATGCCAGGCGCGCGCGTCGAACGGCACATACTGCACGATCTCGCCATCCCGCCGTATCAGCACATGTGCCGATACTTCCATGCCATGAATCTCGGCGAAATAGGGATGTCCTTCCCGCGCCAGCGTTCCCGTGAAAAGCTGATCGATGTACGGGCCGCCAAACTCGCCCGGCGGCAGGCTGATATTGTGGACCACGGTCAAGCTTATCTCGCCTGTCGGCCGCACATTGAAAAATGGCGACGGACAGCGTCTTGCCGAAGTCAGCCAGTGATCAGCTGTAATTTGCATCTGATGCGCTCCGACGTTCCGGCTGCTAGCCTACCCGATGCATGATGACGGGCAAACAGGCGCGTCATTTCGATTTATACTGCGCACCTGTTTTGTCATGGCCAGTACGGAATTCCTGCATGAACCCTGAGTTGCTCAAAGCGGCACTGGCCGCCAACGTCGCCGCTGCGCTGGTGGAAGATATCGGATCCGGTGATGTCACGGCGCAGCTGATCCCCGCTGATCGTCAGGCCACCGCCCGCATCATCACGCGTGATGACATGGTGCTGGCCGGCAAGCTCTGGGTCGAAGCCACGTTCATGGCCATTGATCCGCAGCTCAGGCTGCACTGGCTGGTGGATGAAGGCGCCGCTGTCACAGCGGGCACCAGCCTGTTCGAGGTTCGTGGCAGCGCCCGCAGCCTCCTGACGGCCGAACGCACGGCCCTCAACTTCCTGCAGACTCTCTCGGCAACCGCCACGCATGTCCGCGAACTGACGCAGTTGCTGAAAGGGACGGATGCTCGTCTGCTCGATACCCGCAAGACCATTCCCGGCCTGCGGGTGGCACAAAAATACGCCGTACTGGTCGGCGGCGGCGAGAACCACCGCATGGGGCTGTTTGATGCCTTTCTGATCAAGGAGAACCACATCATGGCGGCCGGCTCCATCGCAGCCGCCGTGAATTCAGCCCGTCTGCAGGCGCCAGGGCGCATGGTGGAGGTCGAAGTGGAAAACCTGCAGGAGCTGGAGCAAGCCATCGCAGCCGGTGCCGACCGCATCATGCTGGACAACTTCGATCTCGAGCAGATGCGGGTCGCGGTCAAACTCACCGCCCGCCGTGCCCAGCTCGAAGCGTCCGGAAACGTTAACCGCACCACGTTGCGTGGTATCGCTGAAACCGGCGTCGACTATATTTCTCTGGGGACCATCACCAAGGATATCCGCGCCATTGACCTTTCGATGCGCCTGATCGAAGCCTGAATCCACAACCGCCGCGCTGACGGCACCCGCCCGCGGCAGAGACCTCAGGGTCTCTGCACGCCTTCCGGCGGCAGCTCGCTCACCCAGGCAAAACGCGGGCGCATGCGCCCCTCGACTTCGACCATCCCGGTGAACATGTCATAAGGGCGAACCCAGCGCCCCCAGTCGCCATAGCAGGTGCGATA
The DNA here is from genome assembly GCA_964511255.1 of uncultured Paraperlucidibaca sp. Classification (GTDB taxonomy): domain Bacteria; phylum Pseudomonadota; class Gammaproteobacteria; order Pseudomonadales; family Moraxellaceae; genus Perlucidibaca. The sequence continues at coordinate 173 of CAZEEQ010000016.1, read as the reverse complement.
AAGCACATGCCAGGTGTCGGTCTCGGAGTGGCGCACCAGATCCAGAACTTCGTAATACGGCCCTTTGTAGTGCTGATAGAAGCCCTTGCGCAGTTCAGGCGTCATGGCGCTGCTCTCCGGTTTTGCGAGTTTTAAAAAGCAAAAACCCCTGATCAGGTTTTGATCAGGGGTTC
>CAZEEQ010000015.1:0-64891 GCA_964511255.1 uncultured Paraperlucidibaca sp. | reverse complement strand
CCGCGACGGCCGAGAATGCCGCCGTGAATCTTCGGGTGCAGCGTCTTGACGCGGCCATCCATCATTTCCGGGAAACCGGTGTAGTCGGAGACCTCAGTCACTGCCACGCCTTCGGTCTGCAGCAGCTTGAAGGTGCCGCCCGTGGACAGCAGGTGGACGCCTTGCGAGGCCAGCTCGCGGGCGAAGGCAACAATGCCGGTCTTGTCGGAAACGCTGATCAGGGCGCGCTGCACGCGTTGGGTCATGGCGGGGCTCGTGTTGCTAAAAGGGAGTCAGGTAGCCGTCAGGCTCAGTTCATCAGGCCGTGCTGCTTGAGCTTCTTGCGCAGCGTGCCGCGGTTGAGGCCCAGGATTTCAGAGGCGCGGGTCTGATTGCCGCGGGTGTACTCGAGCACGACCTCCAGCAGCGGCGTCTCGACTTCGGCCAGAACCATGTCGTAGACAGCCGTGGCGCGCTCGCCATCGAGATGGGCGAAGTAGTTGCGCATGGCCATTTCGACGTGATCACGCAGGGTCTGGTTCGGGCGGGTGCTGGTGCTGGTCAAAGGTTTCTTGACGACGGACATGTCCATGCTGATTTCACTGCTCTTGTTGAGGGGGCTGTCAGGCAGCGGCATCCGGCCGCTGGTCCTGAACCCGGTTTGAAAAATACTCGCTGACCAGTCGAATCTGCTGGTCAGTGTCTGTAAGGGCATTGAACTGCCGGCTCAGCGCGTGGCCTTCCGGCAATTGTTCGGCATACCAGCCGAGATGTTTGCGCGCGAAGCGCACACCGAGATCCGGACCATAGAACGCGTGCATGCTGCCCAGGTGGTGCAGGATGACATCGCGTCGCGACGCCATGTCCGGGGAGGAAAGGCGTTCGCGGGTTCGGAGGTAATGCTGGATCTCGTCGAAGAGCCACGGACGTCCGTGAGCTCCCCGGCCGATCATTATACCATCGCAGCCGGTCTGCTCAAAGACGCGCAGCGCCTTTTCCGGGCTGTCGATGTCACCATTGGCCAGCACCGGAATGCTGACCGCCTGCTTGATGGCCGCGATGGTCTCGTATTCGGCGTTGCCCATGTACTTGTCGGCGCGCGTGCGACCATGCACTGACAGCATGGCAATGCCGGCATCCTCGGCGATTTTCGCGATGGTGACGCCATTGCGGTTGTCGCGGTTCCAGCCGGTCCGGGTTTTCAGTGTCACCGGCACATCCACGGCGGCGACCACGGCGCGCAGGATGTCGGCCACCAGCGGCTCATCCTGCATGAGTGCGGATCCGGCCAGCCGGTTGCAGACTTTCTTGGCCGGGCAGCCCATGTTGATGTCGATGATCTGGGCGCCACGCGCGACATTCTGGCGGGCGGCATCGGCCAGCATGGCCGGATCGTAGCCGACGATCTGGACCGTGATCGGGCCCGGCTCGCCGGTATGGTCCATGCGAAAGCGCGACTTGCTGGTATTCCACAGACGGATTTCCGACGCCACCATTTCCGAGACGACATGGCCGGCGCCCAGCGATCGGCAAAGCTGGCGGAACGGTCGGTCAGTGACGCCGGCCATGGGCGCCAGCGCGAGCGGTACGTCGATCCGGTAAGGGCCGATGTGCAGCGGCCTGAGCAGGTCGGCAGGGGTCATGGCAGAACGCTCAGTTCAGCCTGCTCGAAAGCCGGCGGCTGGCCATCGGCACGCATCGGCATGCGCACCGCGATCTGAATGCGCACCGGCTGATCACTGGCCACCAGAGCCTGCGGACCGAGGCGGGCGGGCAGGGTGGATGGCAGGTAATCGACGGGTCGCAGTGTGCGCTGTCCGGCCAGACGACCCTGCCAGTCGCGCAGGCTGAGGCGCAGCGTCGGCCAGGTCTGCAGGATGTCGGCGTTGTGGCTGAGCAGCGCGTCGACATGCCAGACGCCGGCAACTGTCGGTTCGGCATGCAGTGTCAGCGCGGATACCTGCCAGGCGTCGGCGAGCTGCGGGCGCTCGAGCGTGTAGCCAGCCTGGTCGAGCCCGGGTGTCAGCAGCATGCGCACGGTCGGCTGGCGAAGCCAGAAGTCCCGGCTCAGCCAGATGGCTTCGCCCGCTGCCGTGATCAGGCCGAGCAGAGCCAGCGCCAGCCACAGGCTGCGCCGCCGTGGCAGCGGACGCCGGGTCAGTTCGACCGGCAGCTGCAGCGTCTGCAAATCCTGGGGCAGTGCGGGCTCGCTCATGGCGTGACTCAGCGCTTGCGGCCGGAGAGGCGGCACCAGTCCTCGTCCTTGATGCCCAGACCATCCATGTCGCACCAGGCGCCATAAATCTCGCGCAGCTCATCGACCTGCGACACGATGATGCCGGACAGGGCAATGTCGCCGCCGCTGCGGCAGAAGCCGGCCAGCGTGGGGGCCAGCATGCCCAGCGGACCGGCCAGAATATTGGCGACCACGACATCAGCCCCCTGACCATCATTGAAGTCGAGGGGCATGTCTTCCGGCATGAAGACCTTGATGCGGTCGGATACGCCATTGCGTTCGGCATTGTCGCGTGTGGCGGTCAACGCTTGCGGGTCAAGGTCGACACACCAGGCTTCGCGGGCACCCAGCAGCAATGCCGCGACAGCGAGGATGCCGGAGCCACAGCCGTAATCGACGACAACCTTGTCGCGCAGGTCGAGGCCATCCAGCCACTCCAGACAGAGCGCGGTGGTCTGATGGGTGCCGGTGCCAAAGGCCAGGCCGGGATCCAGCAGGAGGTTGATGGCCTCAGGCTGCGGTGCCGGCGTCCAGCTCGGCACGACCCACAGGCGCTCGCCGAAGCGCATGGGATGGTAGTTGTCCATCCAGGCGCGTTCCCAATCCTTGTCTTCCAGCACCTCAATCCGGTGCGGCGGCAGGGCATGGCCAAGCTGGCCTTCGAGGAAGTCGACCACAGCATCCATTTCCGAATCGACCACGAACAGGCCGATCACGCGCGTGGCATCCCACAGTGGCTGGGCGCCGGGTGGCGGTTCGAGCAGGGGCTGATCCGCCGAGTCCTCCATCAGCACGGCGCTGGCGCCGGCCGTTTCAAGCAGCTCTTCGTAGCGCGGTGCGTCGGCCTTCTGGGTCTCGATCTTGATTTGCAGCCAGGACATGACGGCCTCCGGAAAACAGGACGCGCAGTGTAGTCCTCCGGCTGGCGATTTTGTAGTCAGAAATGGTGATGAAATGCGATGAAACGAGGCGATCGGGGCGTCACATCCAGTGCGACGCCCCGAATCAGGGGGGGCGGGCCGGGGCCGGGCTTTCCGGCGCCGGTCAGCTCAGGCCGAGCTGCTTTTCGAGATGATGAATGTCGACCCCACCCCGCAGGAAAGCCTCATCGCGCAGGATCACATCCCGGTGCAGCGCGATATTGCTCTTGATGCCGTCCACCACGATCTCGTCCAGCGCATTGTGCAGGCGCTTGAGGGCGACCTCGCGTGTCGGTCCGTGCGCGATCAGCTTGCCGATCAGCGAGTCGTAGTTGGGCGGCACGCTGTAGCCTGAATAGAGATGGGAGTCCATGCGGATGCCCGGGCCGCCGGGCGCATGGTAGTAGTTGACCTTGCCCGGTGAGGGCATGAAGGTCTTGGGGTCTTCCGCATTGATGCGGCACTCCACGGCATGGCCCTGCAGCTTGATCTGGTCCTGGGTGACCGAGAGACCGAGGCCGGCGGCGACACGCAGCTGCTCCTTGATGATGTCGATGCCGGTGACCATTTCGGTGACCGGATGTTCGACCTGCACGCGGGTGTTCATTTCGATGAAATAGAAACGCTCGTTTTCGTAGAGGAACTCGAACGTGCCGGCGCCGCGATACTTCATCTGCTCGCAGGCGCGGACGCAGGCGGCATAAACCTCTTCGCGCAGATGCTGCGGAATCAGCGGAGCCGGAGCCTCTTCCACGACCTTCTGATGGCGCCGCTGCAGCGAGCAGTCGCGGTCATACAAGTGGATGGCCTTGCCTTCGCCGTCACCGATGACCTGGATTTCGACGTGGCGGGGGTGGATCAGAAACTTTTCCATGTAGACGGTGTCATCACCAAAGGCGGCACCGGCCTCGCCCTTGGTGATCGCCAGCGAACTCAGCACTTCGCTTTCTTCATAGACCACGCGCATGCCGCGGCCACCACCACCGGCGGCCGCCTTGATGATCACCGGGAGGCCGATCTTGCGCGCCATCTCGAGGGCATTCTCTGCGCAGACAGCGCCATCGGAGCCGGGCACGGTCGGCACGCCGGCGGCCTTCATGGCGACGATGGCCGCGACCTTGTTGCCCATCATGCGGATCGACTCGGCGCGCGGGCCGATGAACTTGAAGCCGGACTTCTCGACCGCGTCGGCGAAGTCGGCATTCTCGGCGAGAAAGCCGTAGCCCGGGTGGATGGCCTGGGCATCAGTGACTTCCGCTGCCGAAATCAGTGCCGGAATATTGAGATAGGATTCCTTGCTCGATGCCGGGCCGATGCACACGGCCTGGTCAGCCAGACGGACATGCAGCAGGTCGCGGTCGGCCTTGGAATAGACCGCGACAGTCTTGATGCCGAGTTCCTTGCAGGCGCGCAGGATACGGAGCGCAATCTCGCCACGGTTGGCGATGACCACCTTGTCCAGCATGTTGGTGATCTCCGCTTAGACGATGGTGAACAGCGGCTGATCGAATTCCACCGGCTGGCCGTCTTCAATCAGGATGCTTTCGATCACCCCTCCCTTGTCGGCCTGGATCTGGTTCATCATTTTCATGGCCTCGATGATGCAGAGCACGTCGCCCGGCTTCACGGTGGAGCCCACTTCGACGAATTTGGGCGAGGTGGGCGCCGGCGAGCGGTAGAAGGTGCCAACCATCGGGGAGCGCTGGACGAAGCCCTGGGTGCTGGGTTCGCTGGCGGCGGGCGCAGTGCCCTTGGTCTGCGGCAGCGGTGCGGCCATCGGGGCCACGGCGGCGACCGGAGCAGGCGCGGGGGCGTGATGGGCAGCCGGCAGACTGTAGCTCACGGCGGCCGGCGCGCGGTTGCGCGCGATGCGTACCGACTCTTCACCTTCGGTGATTTCCAGTTCGTCGATACCGGACTCTTCAACCAGTTCGATCAGCTTTTTGATCTTGCGAATATCCATCAGAAACGTACTCCTCGAAAAAGAATTCAGTGAGCCGTGCGCAGTTCGCGCAAGGCATAGGCGAGGGCGAGCTCATAGCCCATGGCACCCAGTCCGGTGATCACCCCCACGGCCTTGTCCGACAGAAAGGAATGGTGCCGGAAGGTTTCACGGGCGTGCACATTGGACAGGTGCACTTCGATAAACGGGATTTTCACGCCCAGCAGGGCATCGCGGAGGGCGACGGACGTGTGCGTGAAGGCGGCCGGATTGATGATGATGAAGCGTGTGCCATCCAGGCCTGCCTGATGAATGCGGTCGACCAGGGCGCCTTCATGGTTGCTCTGGAGGCTGTCAAGACTGATGCCGGCCTGTTCGGCCTGGCCCAGCAGGCGTTTGTTGATGATCTCCAGCGTGTCGGCGCCGTAGATGCCGGGTTCGCGTTGGCCCAGGAGGTTCAGATTGGGTCCGTGCAGAACGAGTATGGCGGGCATAGATTCCTGTTTCCTGACCTGGGCGTCGGGTAGACGCTCCGGGTATTAAACAATCACCATGATGGCGGTGAAATGTTGTAATTGTCGGCAAATTAGCCATTTCTAGCCGGGCACGATACCGAATGCCCGGAGGCCAGGCAATCACTCTGGATGACAGTCTCGTGAAATTGTGACGAGTTGCACAGCCATGCTCGGCTGTTTTGTCGGAGCCAGCAAGCCGACCATCGTATGTCGCGACAAAACTCCGGTGACTGTATGGACACGCGCTTGCGATGCTCCTAATCTCCATGAGGATAACAAGAGGTGGACGCGCTGTACGGCTCGCTAATCACCCGCCGTCGCTTTATGCGCAGTCCAACCGTGTTCGGTTCGCACAGACACCACACGAGGGCCCGTTGCATGCGGAAATTTGTAGTAGTGCGCCTACTGTTGAGCGCGCTTTTCCTGTTGACCACCACCTCCCTGCATGCAGCGTCCCAATGGGACATGACCCCGGGTGTCACCGACATCAGTCAGCAGGTGTTCGATCTTCACCGCACCATTCTCTATATCTGCATCGCCATTGGCGCTGCCGTGTTCGGAATGATGTTCTGGTCCATCCTGCATCACCGCAAGTCCAAGGGTGCCGTTGCCGCGCACTTTCATGAAAGCACCACCGTCGAAATCATCTGGACCATCATTCCGTTCATCATCCTCATCGGCATGGCGATTCCGGCCACCCGTGTCCTGGTGGCCATGAACGATACCGGCGACTCGACGCTGACCATCCGCGTCACCGGCTCGCAATGGAAATGGAACTACGAGTACCTGACCTACAACGATGACAAGGATGTGGGGGTCAGCTTCTACTCCGTGCTGTCGACACCGCGTGAGCAGTACGAGCGCCAGGGCAAGGGCTGGAATCCGTCCAACATCCCGGACTTCAAGAACCATCCCAATTACCTGATTGAAGTCGACAAGCCGCTGGTGATTCCGACCGGGCAGAAGGTGCGCTTCCTGCTGACCTCCGACGACGTCATCCATGCCTGGTGGGTGCCGGACTTCGCGATCAAGCGCGACGCCGTGCCCGGCTACATCAACGAGGTCTGGGCAGATGTGCCGGCGGGCAAGGAAGGCATCTTCCGGGGGCGTTGTGCCGAACTTTGCGGCAAGGATCATGCGTTCATGCCGATCGTGGTCGAAGCCAAGAGCCAGGCCGAGTTCAAGACCTGGCTGGCGGGCGCCAAGACGCGCGCAGCTGAAGAGGCCAAGGCCGCAGCGGCATCTGTCGATTACAAATTCCCCTCGCTGGATGCTGCGATGAAGGAGGGTGAGGTCGTCTATACCGCGCGCTGTGCCGCTTGCCATCAGGTGGCCGGCACCGGCCTGCCGCCTATGTTCCCGGCGCTCAAGGGCAGCAAGATGGCCACGGAAAAGGCACGGCTCAAGGATCATATTCATATTGTCGTGGCCGGCAAGAACGCCATGCCGGCCTGGAAGGGCATTCTGACGCCGCGCGAGCTGGCGGCTGTGGTGACCTATGAGCGCAATGCCTGGGGCAATGCCACCGGTGACATCGTCCAGCCGTCGGAGGTGGCCAAATGAGCGGAGATAACACGATGTCGCATGCAGTACATGCCGAACATGATCACCATCACACGCTGAAGCCATTTCTGGTGCGCATGTTCACGACCACGAATCACAAGGACATCGGCACGATGTACCTGGTGTTCGCGCTGCTCATGCTGCTCAGCGGCGGTCTGGCCGCCATGGTCATCCGCGCCGAGCTGATGTATCCGGGTATGCAGCTGGTGCAGCCGGACTTCTTCAACCAGATGACCACGGTGCACGGCCTGCTCATGGTCTTCGGCGCGATCATGCCGGCCTTCACCGGCTTTGCGAACTGGATGGTGCCGATGATGATCGGCGCGCCCGACATGGCGCTGCCGCGACTCAACAACTTCTCGTTCTGGCTGCTGCCCTTTGCCTTCAGCATCCTGCTCGGCTCCGTGCTGATGTCTGTTCTGGGTCATGGTTCCGCCCCGAATTTCGGCTGGACTTTCTATGCCCCGCTGTCGACCAAGTTCGCCCCGGCCAGTACTGACTTCTTCATCTTCTCCGTTCATTTGATGGGCATCTCGTCCATTCTCGGCGCCATCAACGTCGTGGTGACGATTTTCAACCTGCGTGCCCCGGGCATGACGCTGATGAAGATGCCGCTGTTCGTCTGGACCTGGCTGATCACCGCTTTCCTGCTCATCGCCGTGATGCCGGTGCTGGCGGGTGTGGTGACCATGATGCTGACGGATCGTCATTTCGGCACCAGCTTCTTCGATGCCGCCGGCGGTGGTGATCCGGTCATGTTCCAGCACATTTTCTGGTTCTTCGGTCACCCCGAGGTCTACATCATGATCCTGCCATCGTTCGGGATCGTCTCGGCCATCATTCCGGTATTTGCGCGCAAGCCATTGTTCGGCTACGCCTCCATGGTCTACGCCACCGCCTCGATCGCGCTGCTCTCGTTCGTGGTCTGGGCGCACCACATGTTCACCACGGGTCTGCCGCTGGCCGGCTCGCTGTTCTACATGTACATGACCATGCTGATTTCGGTGCCGACCGGCGTGAAGGTGTTCAACTGGGTTGCCACCATGTGGAAGGGCTCGATGACCTTCGAGGTGCCCATGCTGTTCGCGCTGGCCTTCGTGGTGCTGTTCACCATCGGCGGCTTCTCCGGTCTGATGCTGGCCATCACGCCGGCTGACTACCAGTACCAGGACACCTACTTCGTGGTGGCGCACTTCCACTATGTGCTGGTTACCGGCTCGCTGTTCGCGATCTTCGCCGGCGCCTACTACTGGCTGCCGAAGTGGTCTGGCCACATGTTCAACACCACGCTGGCCAAGCTGCATTTCTGGAGCTCACTGCTGTCGGTGAACCTGCTGTTCTTCCCGATGCACTTCGTGGGTCTGGCGGGCATGCCGCGCCGCTACGCTGACTACTCCATGCAGTTTGCTGATCTGAACTTCTGGATCTCGATTGGCGGCTTCTGGTTCGGCGCCAGCCAGCTGTTCTTCCTGGCCGTGTTGTTCACCATCAAGCGGCAGCCCAAGGCCACGGAAAACCCCTGGGAGGCGAAGGAGGGTCTGGAGTGGACGCTGCCCAGTCCGGCGCCGTATCACACCTTCTCCGAACCGCCGGTCATCAAGTAAGAGGGAGCGTGCATGAGCGAAGACCGGACACAGAAACGACAACTGGGCTATCTCGTGGGTGGGGTAGTCCTGATGTTCGTCTTCGCGGTCTTTGTCATGCCGCCCATGTACCGGGCTTTCTGTGAGCTCACCGGACTGAACGGCAAGCCCTCCATGGTGGCTGCCGGTGCCACCAGTGCCGTGGATCTGGATCGCACGGTAACGGTTGAGTTCGTGACCTCGGTGGATGCCGGGCTGCCCTGGCAGTTCGCCGGCGAAACCCGTTCCATTCAGGTGCATCCGGGGCAGATTCAGCGTGTCAGCTTCCGCGTCAGCAATGAGGCCGGGGTCGCCGTGACGGGCCGGGCCATTCCTTCGATCGCTCCGGCGGCGGGGGCGAGCCACCTGAAGAAGACTCAGTGCTTCTGTTTTGAAGAGCAGACCCTTGCTGCCGGTGCTTCTGCCGACATGCCGGTGGTTTTCTATATTGATCCGGATCTGCCGCGACAGATCAAGACCGTGACCCTGGCCTATCGCTTCTACCGTCAGCCCGACAGCGCGCGGAAGATCTGAGTCCGGCCCCATTGCGTCAAGAGGAGTGTTGCATGTCTGCCACCGCTGAAACCTCGAACACCGGGCACAAGCCGGCCAGTTATTACGTGCCGGCCAGCAGCCCCTGGCCCATCATGGGCTCTGTCATTCTCTTTCTGCTGGTGATCGGCGCCGGCAATGTCATCCAGAGCCACAGCAAGTCAGGTATTGCGCCCAATGAAGGGACGTTCAATTTCCTCTTGCCGCTGGGACTGCTGGGCGTTTTTCTGCTGATGTTCCTGTGGTTCCGCGACACCGTCCGCGAGAGCATGGGCAATCGCAATTCCGTGCAGATGGACCACTCCTACCGGCAGGGCATGACCTGGTTCATTTTCTCGGAGGTCATGTTCTTCGCCGCCTTCTTCGGCGCCCTCTTCTATGCCCGCATGCTCAGCGTCCCCTGGCTGGGCGGGGAGGGCAAGGGCGGGATGACGCATGAAGTGCTGTGGCCGCAGTTCCAGGCATTGTGGCCGCTGATACACATGCCGAGCGGGCAGGCGACTCAGGCCATGGGGCCGTGGGGGCTGCCGTTCCTGAACACGGTGATCCTGCTGACTTCTTCGGTGACGCTGACGGTGGCGCATCATGCGCTGCTGTTTGGCGATCGCAAACGCCAGATTGGCTTCCTGGCCATCACCGCCGCGCTCGGTGTCATCTTTCTGGTCTGCCAGGCCTACGAATACCACCATGCCTATGTCGAGATGGGGCTGACCCTCGACTCAGGCATTTATGGTTCGACCTTCTTCATGCTGACTGGTTTTCACGGTCTCCACGTGACCATCGGCACCATCATGCTGATCGTGATGACCCTGCGCTCCATGAAGGGGCATCTGACGCCCGAAAACCATTTCGCTTTCGAGGCGTCAGCCTGGTACTGGCATTTTGTGGACGTGGTCTGGCTCTTCCTGTTTGTGACGGTGTACTGGTTATAAGCCGTGCGGATCGAGCAGGCCGACCGAGCCCAGGATGAACAGGGCGGAAACGATCAGGATGGACAGGATGACGCGTGCCTTCAGCGCTTTCAGCAGGCGCTGAGGGTCGCCTTGGCCTCCGCGTGTCATGGCGCGCAATGCCGAGAACAGCTGCCATACCACCAGGCCAAGTGCGATCAGAATCAGAACCTTGACGGTCATCGTGTCACTCCAGTGAATGTCGAGGTCACAGTATAAATGCGGAGCAGTAGTTGACTGTGGATCTGGCGACGAATGGAACACGAAAGGTCTGGCCCTCGCTGGCGGCTTTGGCGTTGTTGCTCGGGGTGGCCGCGGCACTGGTTTCGCTTGCCCATTGGCAGTGGGGGCGCGCGGCAGAAAAGGAGTGGCTGATGTCGCGGCAGGCGGAGCGCGGCCAGTTGGCCCCGGTGTCCTGGCTCGGGTTGCAGGCGCTGGGGGGTGATGTCGCCGATCGTCCCGTGCGTCTGACCGGGCATTTCGAGCCGCGCTACCGTGTCGCCCTCGACAATCAGATGCGCGGTGGGGTCGCGGGTTATCACCTGTATGTGGCATTCCGTCCCGAGGGTTCGGACAGCCGCGTGCTGGTGAATATCGGATGGGTGCCCACGGATCGTGATGGCGGCCCTGCTGTGCCCGACGCCATGCCGTCGGTGCACGAGATTTCAGGCTGGGCAGGCTATCCGTCGGCCTTCCTGACAGTGGGCGAACCTGAGCTGACGCGCGGCCTCTGGCGCGCCGGCCGCATCGTGCCGGCAGACTGGGGGCGCCGTTGGGGGTTGACGCTGGTGCCCTGGGTTATTCGCCTGGCGCCTGAGGTGCCGGGTGGCTATGTCCGGGAATGGAAGGCCGGCGCGGACATGCGCATGAGTCCTGATCGTCACCGTGCTTATGCCTTTCAGTGGGCTGCACTGGCGGTGGCGTGGTGCATTTGCTGGTTTTATGGCTGGCGCAAGCTGGGTGGAGAGAAGTCGTGATGCAGTCCTCTGTGGCGCCTGCCCGTCGTAGCGCGCGCTGGGTCATGCTGGCCCTGGCGCTCAGTTTCATCCTGCCGTTCGTGCTCGGCCATCTGGCCTATGAGCGCGGCTGGTTCGGCGGCGGCGTCACCAACAAAGGTGACCTGCTGATGCCGCCGCTGGCGGTGCGTGACCTTGCCCTGACGGACGCCGGTGGCCCGGTTGCCGGTCTCGACGGGCGCTGGTGGATCGTTTACGTCGTGCCGGCGGTCTGCGATGCCGCCTGCCAGCAAAGCTGGCAGGCGCTGCCGAGCATGGAGGCCGGCCTCGGGCGTGAGCGTGGCCGTGTCGGCCTGCTGCTGGTCGTCAGCCCGGACAGTGCGCCCGTGCCGGAAGCGTTGCGCAACCTGGCGGTGGTGCGTCAGGTGACCGGTGACGCGCAGCGCCTGGCCGGGCGTCTGGGCATGGCTGGTGTGCCTGCGCCAGCCATCGGGCGCTGGTTCATCATGGACCCCATGGGCTGGATCATGCTCAGTTACCTGCCGCCGGCGGCCAGTGATGCGGCCATCCTGAAGGCGCAGGATGTTCTCGATGATTTGCAGAAACTGCTGAAGGTATCCCGCATTGGCTAGACATGAGCGACGCGCGCTGGTGCATTGGGCACGCTTTGCCGTGGTGCTGGTGCTTATGGTCATTCTGCTCGGGGCATGGACACGCCTGCGCGATGCCGGTCTCGGATGCCCCGACTGGCCGACCTGTTACGGTCATTTCAGCGTGCCCAGCAGCCCCGAAGCGCTGGCCCGGGCACAACAGTTATATCCGGGCCAGGAAGTGGTGGCGCACAAGGCCTGGCCTGAAACCATTCATCGCTACTTTGCCAGCGGCATCGGTCTGGTGATCCTGATCATGGCCGTCTGGATGACCGCGCGCCGCCGCGAACCGGGCATGCCCTGGCGTCATGGCCTGGCGTTGCTGGCGTTGGTCTGCGTGCAAGGCGCTTTCGGGGCATTCACGGTGACCGAAAAGCTCTACCCTCCGGTGGTCACCGCCCATCTGCTGCTGGGCTTTACCACGCTGACACTGCTTTTCCTGTTGTATTTGCGATTGTCAGGCGCATTCCGTCGTACCGGAGACTGGGGCGTGGCAGAGCTGCGGGGTCCGGTACGGGTGGCGATTGTCGTGCTGGTGGTGCAGATCATGCTCGGCGGCTGGACGGCATCCAACTATGCCGCCACCGTCTGCACCGAGCTGCCGGTTTGTCAGAGTGGCTGGCGCCAGGCCTGGACGCCCGGCGAGGCGTTCCGTCTGTTCCGTCCGGAAGATCGTTCCTATGAGTTTGCACCGCATCTCGGCCCGGCGGCCAAGGTCACGATTCACGCCAGTCATCGCCTGGGTGCCATGCTGGTCATGCTGGTTCTGCTGACGCTGGCGCTGCGGCTTTACCTCAAGGCGCGCAGTGTACGGTACCGGCAGTTCGCTATCGCCATTGCCCTGGCATTGCTGGTGCAGGTCGGTCTGGGTGTGGTCAATGTGACGGCGCAGCTGCCGTTGTGGAACGCGGTGGCCCACAATGTCTGGGCGGCCATTCTTTTGCAGATTCTGGTGGCGCTGGCTTTCGCCCTGCGCCGCGAACGTTCCTGGGAGTGAGGTGATCATGGCAACAACACTGACTGCAGCGGCAATGCCGGGCTGGCGTGACTTGTGGGCGCTGACCAAGCCGCGCGTGGTGGCCATGCTGCTGGTGACAGCCATGGTCGGTATGGTGCTGGCGCCGCATCAGCCGCTCAGCCTTGCCGGCTATCTGGCCGCGATTTTCGGGCTGTGGGCCGGGATGGCGTCGGCGGCTGTGATCAATCAGTGGGTGGATCAGCAGATTGATGCCGTGATGGCGCGCACGCAGGGGCGCCCGCTGGTGCAAGGCAGCATCAGCGGTGGCGTGGCACTGCTCTGGGCGGGCTTGCTGGCGGCGGCATCGATGCTGGTGCTCACGCTCTGGGTGAATCCGCTGACGGCCTGGCTGACGGCGTTCGGCATGGTCGGCTACGCCGGCATCTACACGCGCTTTCTGAAGCGCGCGACGCCGCAGAACATTGTCATCGGCGGGCTCTCCGGTGCGCTGCCACCGTTGCTGGGCTGGGCCGCCGTCACCGGCCAGATGGCGGCTGAAGCCTGGTTGCTGGTGCTCATCATTTTTGTCTGGACGCCGCCACACTTCTGGGCCCTGGCTATCCATCGCCGTGATGATTACGCCAAGGCCGGCATCCCCATGTTGCCGGTGACGCATGGTGTTGAACTCACCAAGACACTGGTCTGGTACTACACCATTCTGCTGGGGCTGGTCACGCTGATGCCCTACCTGATCGGCATGAGCGGTCTCATCTACCTGGTGTCCGCGGTTGTGCTCGCCGTGCTGTTCATGCGCGAGGCCTGGCTGCTCAAATACCGGAGCCGTGAAGGGCAGGCCATGAAGACATTCGGCTTCTCGATTGTCTATCTGCTGGGCCTGTTTGCGGGGCTGCTCCTGGATCATCTTTGGCTGGTTCGGATCTCTTGACAAAAGATTTCATTCTTGCTTGTTGCGTCAACAGGGGTTTCCGTGTCTAATCAACAAGCCCGTGGGCATCATCACCTCGTAAACGCCATGTTCAACCATTTGCGCCAACGATTGATGGCGGCACCACGGCCATCCGATACAGCGTTTTTTGAGGTTGATTATGTCGCAACGTGAGCAGGGCACCGTGAAGTGGTTCAACGATGCCAAGGGTTTTGGTTTCATCCAGCGTCAAGCCGGTGAAGATGTTTTCGTTCACTTCCGTGCCATTCGTGGCGATGGTCACCGCTCCCTGCGGGACGGCCAGAAGGTCGAATTCAGCGTGGTTAAGGGTCAGAAGGGCTTCCAAGCCGAAGACGTCCTGCCCCTGGACTGATGCACCAGTCACGGTGAGCCCTCGGGCTCATCGTGACACCCTTCAGCGGGTTTTTCTCCCGCATATTTATTCTGTCTGCCGCATCGGGAGCCGGGTCAGTCCTGTCATTCTCGGCTTTAGGTATTGGTAGCGTGTTGGCCCGATGCCCAACCGACGTGTGATTGTGTTGAGACCGTTCATGCGCAGCAAACAAAGTATTGCTCTGCTTTATTCACTGATGGGTCTGGGCTACGCCCTCAACGGACTCGTCATGCTGGTGGCTCCAGGCCTCTGGCTCAAGATTTTCCCCCTCGCTTTTACTTCTATCAATGCCGACAGCGAATTTGCCGTTCGCCTGCTGGGCACGGTGGATATTGGTCTTGCCCCTCTGTTTTTCTGGTGCGCCCGCAATCTCAAGCGTTGCCGCACCATCCGTCTGGCCTTGACGATTCAGGCCGCCGGCTTCGCCGCGGTTGCGGTGATCAGCATGTCCGCGGGTACGCCGGCGCTGATCAGTCTGACGCCGTCGATCGTGCTGACCGTGCTGCCGGCACTGTTGTTGCTGTTGCTCAGCCTGCCGCCGCGCACCGTGCGCGTGAAAGGGCCGCGTGAGCAGGGCACCGTCAAGTGGTTCAATGCCAACAAGGGTTTTGGCTTCATCACGCGTGATAGTGGCGATGATGTCTTTGTTCATTATCGCGCCATTCGCGGTGAGGGGCATCGCACGCTGCGCGAAGGCCAGCGCGTCGAGTTCTTTCTCAAGCGTGGTGACAAGGGTCTCCAGGCTGATGATGTCCAGATGAACGAAGAATGACGGGAGCGACATGTCGCGAGGAGCAAGCAGCATGAGTGATGGCAAGGTTCGTTATCACGAGCCGGTTCCGGAGACTGATGTCGATGCTTTTCGCAAGGTTGTGGAGAGCCGTCGCTCGGTACGGCGCTTCACCGCCGAGCCTCTCCCCGAGGCGGTTCTCCAGGACTGTCTCGATCTCGCCATGCTTGCCCCGAATTCATCCAATCTGCAGCCCTGGTCCTTCCATGTGATCCGCACACCCGCGATCCGCGAGGGTATCGTCAAGGCCTGCCTCAGCCAGAGTGCCGCGTCTACTGCCCAGGCACTGGTTGCCATCGTGGCGCGTACGGATACCTGGTACGCCCATACGGATCTCAACATCACGCACTGGCCGCTGCCCAAGCTGCCGGCCATCGTCGAAAACTATTATCGCCGTTACGCCAAGTTCCACTACGGAGCGGGGCTGCTGGGTCTCAAGGGCTGGTTCAAGAAAGCGCTGTTCTCTGTCGTGGGTCTCGCGCGTCCGGTACCTCGCGGTCCGTATACTGCAGCCGAAATGCGCACCTGGTCCGTCAAGAGCACGGCACTGGCTGCTGAAAACTTCATGCTCGCCATGCGCGCGCACGGATATGACACCTGCCCCATGGAAGGCTTCGACGAAGCGCGCGTACGCAAGCTGCTCAAGCTGCCGCGCAGCGCCACTGTCACCATGATCATCGGCGCTGGTCGCCGCGCACCGGATGGCGTTTATCACCCGCGCATCCGCTTCAACCGGGAAAGATTCATACACGATGTCTGAGCCAATCACTGATTCCCGGCTGCCTGAACAAGAGCAGCCTGTCGTTGCAGGTCATCAGGATTAACAGGTTTACGCACAAACCGAAGCCCTCACGGCTGTGACCGAGGCCGCGGCCCAGGCCGGGGCTGTCGGGGCCAAGGCCCCTGCCGAGCCGGAGCCGGCATTGCAGCCTGAGCTGGCTGCCGAACCGGAAGTGCCGGTCGCCGAGGTCGAGGCTGCTCCGGCTCGCCCGGTCGAGCCGCGAGTGCGCTTCAATGAATTGCCGCTGCCCGATGAGATCCTCAGGGCAGTCGATGACCTCGGCTTCGAGTACTGCACACCCATTCAGGGGCGTGTGCTGCGCTTCACGCTGGGGGGGCACGATGCCATCGGCCGCGCCCAGACCGGCACGGGAAAGACAGCGGCCTTCCTGCTGACGGTCATTGCCGACCTGCTCAGGAATCCGGTCAAGGAAGAGCGCTTTTCCGGTGAGCCTCGGGCCCTGGTACTGGCGCCGACGCGCGAGCTGGCCCTGCAGATTGCCAAGGATGCCGCCGATCTTGGCAAGTATGCCGGTCTCAATGTCGTCACCCTGGTGGGCGGCATGGACTACGAGAAGCAGCGTCGACAACTCAACGCCGAGCCGGTTGACATCGTGGTTGCCACGCCGGGTCGTCTGATCGATTTCGCCAACAAGCAGGAGGTCTATCTCGACCAGGTTGAACTGCTGGTGATTGATGAGGCCGACCGCATGCTGGATATGGGCTTCATCCCTGATGTGAAGCGCATTGTGCGCCTGACGCCGCAGAAAACGCATCGCCAGACGCTGCTGTTCTCCGCGACATTCACGCGGGATGTGCTCAATCTGGCCGCGCAGTGGACTTTCCATCCGGTCACGGTAGAGATCGAGCCCGAGTCGGTTGCCACCGAGACGGTGGAGCAGAAGGTCTATATCGTGACCACGGAAGAAAAGATTCCTCTGCTCTATAACCTGATCACGCAGCACAAGCTGGAACGTGTGATGGTGTTCGCCAACCGCCGTGATCAGACCCGTCGTCTGACGGACGTGCTGAAGGCGCACAATCTGTCCTGTGCATTGCTCTCCGGCGATGTGCCGCAGGACAAGCGTGTGAAGACGCTGGACAACTTCAAGGCCGGCAAGATCAGTGTGCTGGTGGCGACGGATGTCGCCGGGCGCGGCATTCATGTTGATGGGGTCAGCCATGTCGTCAACTTCACGTTGCCGGAGCAGCCGGATGACTATGTGCATCGTATCGGCCGCACGGGTCGTGCCGGTGCCAGCGGTACCAGCATCAGCTTCGCCTGCGAGGATGATGGCCATCTGATTCCGGCCTTGGAAGCAGCCATCGGTCGCAAGCTGGACTGCATCCATCCGCCTGCCGAGCTGCTGGCGCCGGTGCCGGAAGTGACGGTGGTGCATGGCGCTTCCGGTGCCGAGCCGGCGCCGCGGCGTCCGCGTCCGGGTGGCGCCGGCGGTGGTCGTCGTCCGGGAGGCGGCAGGCGCTGAGCGCTGCCGGTCTCATCCCTTGGTAGAAAGCCCGGCCTGAAAAGCCGGGCTTTCTGCGTTAAGAGCGCCGGTCTGCAAGGCCCTCGGGCCGACCGGCCGTTGCCTAAGCCGAAAGTCGTGTAGCTATCCTGGCTGCAAAGCATAGTCTCGGGAATGTGAGAAAGAGCCATCGGCCTTTCCCCACCCGTTACCAGCGTCTAGAAAAAGACCAGGAGCTCACGATGAAAAAAGAAAAAAACTGGGAGGCCATAGCTGCCAGCCCACGCTTCAAGGAGTTGGTCAGACGCAAAAAACGCGTTTTGTCCGGTCTGATGATCTTCTCGATCAGCTATTACTTCCTTCTGCCGCTGGGCGCCGCCTATGCCACCGACCTGTTCAAGCAACAGGTATGGGGTCCGCTCAATGTCGGTCTGCTGTTTGCCCTGTCGGAGTTTGTGGTGGCCTGGGGCGTGGCGATTGCCTACTCACGTATCGCCAACCGCGAATTCGACGTGATGGCACGCGAAATCATTGCTGAACATGAGGGCCACTGACATGAACAAAAAACTGCTTTTGGGCGGCTTGCTCGGTCTCGGTGTCCCGGCGGCTGCACTGGCTGCCGAGGGTGCTGTTTCCAGCGAGTACCGCTTCCTCACTTTCATGGTGTTCGGCGCCATCATCATGCTGACCATGTTCGTGACCTACCTCGCTTCCAAGCGTGTGCATTCGGCATCGGACTTTTATACGGCGGGTGGTGGCATTTCCGGTGTCGCCAACGGCTGGGCGATTGCAGGTGACTACTTGTCGGCGGCATCGTTCCTTGGTATCGCCGGTCTCATCTCGCTCTATGGCTATGATGGATTCATGTATTCCGTGGGCTGGCTTGTGGCCTACATCACGGTGCTGCTGGTGATCGCCGAGCCTTGCCGCAACATCGGCAAGTACACGCTGTCGGACATTCTGGCGTACCGCAATGACCCCAAGAAAACCCGTATCGTCGGCGCGCTCTCCGTCATTACCGTCTCGACGTTCTACCTGACCGCTCAGATGGTCGGTGGCGGCGTTCTGGTGAAGACGCTGATCGGTATCGACTATGAGGTGTCGGTGGTGGCCGTGGGTGTGCTGATGCTGGCCTATGTGCTGTTTGGCGGCATGGTCGCTACCACCTGGGTGCAGATCATCAAGGCCATTCTGCTGGTCGCCGCTTCCATTGTCCTGGTGATGCTGGTCTGGGCGCCTTACGGTTTCAGCTTGCCAGACTTTCTGACGGCTGTGGTGGGTGATCCCAAGGTTCAGGGTCAGGTTGCCAAGCTGCTGGGTGATGAGGCCGCCAACATGACGGCTGCCGAACTGGGCCAGCGCTTCCTGGAGCCGGGCCTGTACCTGAAAGATCCGCTGGACCAGCTCTCGCTGGGCATGGCACTGGTCTTTGGTACCGCTGGTCTGCCGCACATCCTGATGCGCTTCTTCACCGTGCCGAATGCACAGGAAGCTCGCAAGTCGGTGATCTGGGCCATGGCCATCATCGGCGGCTTCTACGTCCTGACCATTTTCCTGGGCATGGGCGCAGCCATTCACGTGGGTTCGGCCGATATCGCGCTGATCGACAAGGGTGGCAACATGGCCGCGCCGTTGCTGGCTCAGTTTCTGGGTGGCGGTGCCGACTCCATGATGGGTAACTTCATGCTGGCCTTCGTGGCTGCCGTCGCCTTCGCCACCATCGTGGCTGTGGTCGCCGGTCTGGTGCTGGCCTCGGCTTCGGCCATGGCGCACGACCTGTATGTGGGTGTCATTCGCGGCGAGCACGCCACGTCGGAAGAACAGGTCCGTGCGGCGCGCATCTCCACCGTGATCGTCGGCGCCATGGCGATTGCCATCGGCATCGCGGCCAAGGGCCAGAACGTGGCTCACCTCGTCGCGCTGGCTTTCGCGGTTGCGGCATCGGCCAACCTGCCGTGCGTCCTGCTGACCCTGTACTGGAAGCGTTGCAACACCGGCGGCATCGTCGCCGGCATGATTGTCGGCACCACGGCGGCAATTTCGCTGGTGATGGTGTCGCCGAACATGACCTATCCGCTCAAGGTCAAGGCTGATGCGACCAAGCTGATCGCGGAAGCACCCGTCAAGCGTGCCGGCCTCGAGACCAAGCTGGCTGATGCCGCCCTGGCTGACGCTGCGCGGTTGACAGCAACCAAGGCGCTCGCCAAGCTGGAGAAGGACGTCATCAAGGCGGAGGAAGATCTCGTCAAGTATGCTGGCCAGACGACCTCGATGGTGGGTCTGGAGGAGCCGCTGATCAAGCTCAAGAACCCGGGTCTGATCTCGATCCCGCTGGGCTTCTTTGCGGTGTTCCTGGGCTCGCTGCTGTATGGCCGTGATCGCCGTGCCGAAGAGAAGTGGACCGAACTCTACGTTCGTCAGAACACCGGTATCGGTGCCAGCGGAGCTCAGGCGCACTGACGCTGAGTGTTGCAGCTGGAGACAACAGGCGGCCTTGGCCGCCTGTTGTCGTTTCAGGGCTTCATGACGCGTCGGCGGTTGTGCTGACCACTGGCTTTGGCGGCCAGAAAAAGTCACGTGGGTGGCGGCGCAGATGCTGCAGGATGAGCCGCAGTAACGGCAGCCAAAGACGGAATTGCACCCCGCGCGACTTCAGGGCCAGCATCAGCGCCAGGGAGAAGCTGACACCCAGATTGACGAGGCCGATGGCGGCGATGCCGAGGATGCTGGTGGCCCACAATTGCCAGCTGACATTGAAGTCGAGGCCGACCAGGGCATAGGCGAAGTTGGCGGTGGCAAAGGCGATGTGACGGATATCCAGAGGCAGACCCAGGATGTCGCCGATCGTGCCCATGCTGCCGAGCATGATGCCGAAGTAGAAGTTGCCGGCGAGGGCGCCCAGGTTGTGGCGCAGATAAGTCGCGATGCGTTCGCGGCGTGCCACCGACAGCCATTGCAGCGGCCGCAGTGCCGCGACCCGCTCGGGAATGCGCGAATAGATGGCCTGATTGTCGTAATAGCCCGAAATAATCCCTGCAAGAAACAGAAAGAAGCCTGCGATGGCCGCGTGAAAGAGCGCCAGGCTGTCGACGGGGCTGAGGTCATGCAGCAGATGCAATGACTTGGCCGCCGCTGCCGGGCCATTGCCATTGTTCCACTGCCAGGCCAGGCCGATCAGCAGGGCAACCGGAAATGCGATGCCGACATTGCCGAAAATGGCGATCAGCTGGCTACGGAAAACATCGATGCAGAGCTGGGCCAGTTTACCGAGCTGCCGTTCGGCCTTGCGGTCCGGCACGTCCTCGATGCTGGCGGCGATGTGCGATGCCGTCATGGCGGGCTGCTTGGTGGCGATGGTGCCGTGCAGCACATGGATGAGCATGAAGCCGAGGGAGTAGTTCATGCTGTAAATCACGGCCTGGGCAACCGGCGCCAGCACCAGCCGTGCCGACAGGATCTTGACCAGGGCCATGAACGCCACAATGAAGCCGGCTTTACCGGCTGAGCGCCACATGCCGAAAAAGCCCGCCTGGGTGGTGGTGACATAGTGGTCGCCGGTTTCGCTGGCATGCTCCGTGATGTTGCGCGCCAGCAGTTCCGTGTTGCGCGAGAACAGGGCCCGGATACTCCGGCTCTGATGTTCGGCGCGGCTCATCAGCTTGAAAAAGCGTGCCAGCAACAGCGGCTGCAACGCAGGGTCGCCACTGATGAAGTCAAGCATCAGGGCCATGCGCTGCAGGCTCTGTTCCAGTCGCACCAGCAGATACGTGAGGCTGACACTGACACCCTGATGGCCGGCCTGGCGTCTGACCTTGCGCAGCACGTCGTGACACTGCTCCATCAGCACCTGCATCTGCAAATGATCAATACCGGCGTCGCGCAGACCCTGCAGTTGTTCGCGCTGATGGCGAACGAAGCGCTCGCACTCGGTGCTCAGGGCCAGGAACGGCGATTCGAAATCTTCCACGGCCGGATAGTTGCGCACCAACTCGGGCTCCAGGCCCATGGCGCTGACGCGATGTGCCAGCACGCGCAGGGCATCGAGCTGTTGCAGGCGGGTGTGCTGCCGCACGGCGTCACTGCGCTCGCACTCCAGCAGCAGCTGGAACAGCCGGGCCCAGCATTCGTCGGGGACGGCTTCGATCCAGTCGGCATCGCGACCGCGCCGGATCAGGCGCGAGAAGGCATCATCAAGATAGGTGTCATCCGGAACCGGTGGCAGCAGCCGTTCATTGAGGCGGCGCCAGATGCCGGCGCCGAGACCCTCATTGCCCAGAATCCCGGTGTCGGCATACAGGTGAAGATGACGACGGGGCAGCAAGAGGGCATCGAGATAGTGTTGCAGGCCAGCCAGCAGCGCGGGCTGGCCGGCCAGCAGACCGCTGAGGGCATCGATGCGGGTGATGGACTCTTCCGGATGGTCGGCGGCTAGCGGGCGCAGGCGTTTGAGCAGCTGACCCAGCGGGCGGAAATGACAGCTGTCGGGATGTGCGGCGATGTCCTGGAGAATGTCGATAAGCATGTGACCTTGTTCCTGCGAAGCCTGAGTGCCGAGGATAGCAAAGTCGGGCGGACAGCATGGCGGGAGGTCTGATGACGCCGAACAAATCTGAACAGTTGTCAGTAAAAAAAGCTGAAGTCTGTGGAGGTGACTTTTTATGATGATGAAAATCAATGGTTTGAAATAATGGGTGTGCGCTGACGGATTTCATTTATCCGACTTTTATCAGATCACTGCCGTGTCATAGACTGACATTGAGCAATGTTACGGTTTTCGATGGGTGATATGTGTCATCCGCTCCTGAAAGCTGGTGGTCTCGATAAGAGGTGTCATAGATGAATGCAGCAACCGTAGTTGACCTGAATTCGACCCGCGCTCAGCAGGCAGCGGATCTGCCCGTAAGGCACATGGCGTTCAATTTTGATGTCAGCAAGGCGGATGACAAGTTCTATTTGCACGCCGAACTGGCCAGTGCCTACTTCGAAGCGCTCTCCATTTTCTTGACCTATGGGGAAGACCTGGTCATCGACACGGCGCGTCATCACCGCCAATTCCTGACCGACCCCAAGCTGAAGCGTCAGGTGACGGCGCTGATCGGGCAGGAGGCCATTCATTCCAAAATGCACAATGAATGGAATGATGTGCTGGCCCAGCACCGTTTCCCGGTTCCGCTGTACCGCTTCCTCGGCAGCAAGGTTTTCGAGTACGGCTTCAACCGTTTCCCTCAGCCACTGAAGCTGTCCATGATGAGCGGCATCGAGCATTTCACCGCCGTGCTGGCTGAGTTCATGATGAAGCATGAGGATCACTTCTTCGCCACCAGCAATGAACAGCAGCGGGCGCTGTGGATGTGGCACATGCTGGAGGAGTCCGAGCACAAGGCGATTGCTTATGACGTGTATCAGTCGCTGTCCGGCAACTATCCGTTGCGTATCTCCGGATTTTTCATCGCGCTGGTCACCATCACGATGCTGGTTCCCATGGCGGCTTCCCTGATTCCGGTGATCCGCAAACCGACCAATCTGGTCAGCCTGCGCTACTGGAAGGATGTCAAACGCAGTGTCGCCCTGCTGTTCGGTACCGGCGATGGCGTATACGGCAGCACGCTGAGCCACATCTTTGATTATCTGCGCCCCGACTTCCATCCGAATGACCACGACACCACGGAGTGGCAGACGTACTACAAGAAGCGTTTGCTGGATCCGAAGACGGGCCTGCTGACGCCTTATCTGGTGCGCGAATTTGTGCCGGGCCTCAGGGCTTGAGCCAGCGCATCCCATTCACGAGAGCCGGATGAACTTCCCTATGATGAATATTTTCAAGCGCCGTGCCGCCAAGCCCAGCCATGACGCCTTCGCGGTGGTTACCGGTGCCGGCAGCGGCATCGGGCGCAGTTTTGCCCTGGAGTTGGCGCGTCGCGGTGGTGCGGTGATCTGTGCCGACGTCAACCTGGCGGCCGCTGGCGAGACGGTCGCGCTGATCGAGCAAGCCGGCGGGCAGGCTTATGCCGTGCATTGCGATGTCGGGAGTGCCGATGCCGTGCGTGAGCTCGCGGGTCAGGCGGAGGGGCTGCTGGGTCACCCGGTGACGTTGCTGATCAACAATGCCGGTGTCGGCCTTGGCGGCAAGTTCCATGAACAGTCGCTGGAAGACTGGCAGTGGTGCATGCACGTCAATCTCTGGGGTGTGATCCACGGTTGTCATTACTTCGTGCCCGGTTTCAAGAAGCACGGTCGCGGCGCCATCATCAACGTGGCTTCGGCCGCTTCCTATACGGCAGCGCCGGAAATGAGCGCCTACAACGTCACCAAGGCCGGTGTCCGCGCGCTGTCAGAAACCCTCTATGCCGAGCTGAAGTCGGACAACATCCGCGTCAATGTCCTTTGCCCGACGCTGGTGCCGACCAACATCATCAAGAACGGACGCATTCCCGGCCGCTACTCCGGTCTGGCCGATCATGCGCTGATGAACTTTGCCATGACCACCAGCGACTCCGTGGCGAAACTGACACTGGATCGCCTGGACCAGGGGCAGCTGTACACCACGCCGCAGCTGGATGCCAAGCTGTTCTGGCTCATGAAGCGTCTCGCGCCCAACCTCTACGCCGACTTCCTCGGCCTCTCCTATCGTTTCCTCAAGTAACTCGCAGAGGTAAGTTCCCGTGTCAGCAACGAAAAAGAAATCAGGCGCCGGTGCCGAGCGTATTTACGACACTTTCATTGTCGGCGCAGGAATTTCCGGTCTGGCGGCGGCCATCAAGCTCAGGGAGGCCGGACTTGATGACTTCAAGATCATCGAGCAGGCCGCCCGTGTGGGCGGGACATGGCGCGAAAACACTTACCCTGGCTGTGGCTGTGATGTGCCCTCGGCGCTCTATTCGTACTCCTTTTTCCCGAGCAGTCGCTGGAGTCGCCTGTTTGCCAAGCAGCCCGAAATCCTCAGTTATCTGGAGGAAGTCAGTGACACGCTCGGGATCACGCCGCTGATCGAGTTCAATACCGGGCTGGAAAATGCCGTCTGGGATGATACCCGCCACCTTTGGGTGCTCGAGACCAGCCGTGGCGAGTACCTGGCTCGGACCGTCATTTTTGCGACCGGTCCGATCACGGAGTCGAAGACGCCGGCACTGCCTGGTCTGGAAGGCTTTACCGGGGAAATGTTCCATTCGTCGCGCTGGAATCATGGCTGTGACCTGACGGGCAAGCGCGTCGCCGTGATCGGCACGGGCGCATCGGCGATCCAGTTCGTGCCCGAGATCCAGCCCCGCGTGAAGTCTCTTCTGGTTTTCCAGCGCACGGCCCCCTGGGTGCTGCCCAAGCCGGATGTGCCGCTGGGTGACATGGCCAAGCAGCTGATCGAAAGGCTGCCGGTGATTCAGACTGGCTGGCGCAAGGCGGTGGCAGGCTCTCTGAACGTGGTTAATTTCGGCTTGCGCAATCCCTCCGTGCTGAAGCCGGTCAGTGCTGCCGCGAGGCAATTGCTGCGACTGCAAGTTCGGAGCGACCGTTTGCGTCGTGACGTGACGCCGGACTTCACGCTGGGTTGCAAGCGCATCCTGTTCGCTAACAATTACTACCCCGCGTTGCAGGCAGCCAACACGACGCTGATTCCGCACGGTCTGGTCGCTGTCGACGGCAATACGGTGATCGCGGCCAATGGCGAGCGGCATGAAGTGGATGTGATCATCTGGGGAACGGGTTTCGAGGTGTCACATCCGCCGATCGGCCGGCGTGTGATCAATGCCAATGGTGATCGCCTGTCCGATCTGTGGAAGCAGGGGTCGCCCGAGGCCTATCTGGGGGCGACGCTGGAAAACACCCCCAATGCCTTTCTGGTGCTGGGCCCCAACGTCCTGGTTTATGACTCCTTCATTGGTCTTGCCGAAGCTCAGTTGGGCTACATCGTCGATGGCATCAAGCAGGTCAAGGCTCGCGGCATCAGCAAGTTCACGATCAGACAGGATGTGCTCAGGGCTCACAACGAGCTGGTACAGAAGCATCTGCAGACGACCGTGTTCAACAGTGGCGGCTGCCGCAGCTATTACCTGGACCAGAACGGTCGTAACTTCGCTGCCTGGCCGTGGTCGCTGGCAGCACTCAAGCAGCGCCTCAGTGCCTTCAGCCTGGCCGATTACGACGTGCTGAAGGTCTCCGAGCAGTCGCTGCCGACCGCCAGTGCGGTCAACGGCTGAGACGAAGTCCGTACGAATTCGTCAGCCGGTCACTGCGTCGGCATCGCGCAGCGCCGCTTCAATATGGCGCCGCACGATGCCGGCCAGGCCATCACAGAGCTGATCAAAAGTGATGGGCGGACTGGGGTCGGAGAAGTAGTGCAGCATCATGAAGATGCCGGCGTTGACTATGATGTAGGCCATGGTCTGCAAATCACTGACCTTGTTGTATTCAGGCCAGGTCATGACATAGGTCATGACCAACTGCATCAGCATCTGTCGTATGGGTGCGGTATAAGTCAGTGAGTCGCTGTCGATCAGTCTGCGGGCGACCTTCAGATAGCGAGCCTCATCGCGTTGCAGAAACTCGCCGAAACAAGTCAGCAGTTCGCGCGTGCCTTCGAAGGGCGGCATCTGCACAATGATGGGCGTCTTGTCCTGTATGAGCATCACCACATCCTGGATGAAGCGCTCATGCATCGCAGTGAAGATTTCTTCCTTGTTGCTGAAGTACTCGTAAAGCGAGCCAATGCTGATGCCGGCTGCCTCGGCAATCTGACGAGTGGTGGCATGGGTGCCGTGACTTGCGACAGTTCGGAAACCGGCCTCCACGATCGCTTCAACGGTAGCTCGCGAGCGGCTCTGCTTGGGTTTTCTGGTCATGCAAAATATCCGATTAATTGCTCGGAATAGTATGCTGCCGCCCTGTGCGATGCAATGTAACGGGGGCAGGCAACCACGCAGCTGACAGGCACAAAAAAGCCCCATGAACGCATAACGGCTTCATGAGGCTTTTCAGTGTTGCGGCCGATGTTCCGGCCTGAATTTGGTCGGGGTAGCAGGATTCGAACCTACGACCTCTACGTCCCGAACGTAGCGCTCTACCAAGCTGAGCTATACCCCGATTCGTGAACAGCAGGCTGTTTCACGAGGCGCGCATTCTAGCATGCGTTTCAGCTTTGAAAAGGGGCTGTTGCACTTTTCTTGGCCAGTCAGTGCATTCGGGGCGCGGCTTCAGTGATTGCGGTCCAGCGCCAGGCGCGCCAGATGCTCCAGTGCCTCGCGGTAGGGGCTGGCCGGCAATGGCGCCAGCGCGGCAATGGCGGCATCGGACTCCTGGCGGGCGCGGTCATGGCTGTACTGAAGCGCGCCGGAGCGCTGCACCAGCGCGATGATCTCCTGCAGATGGTCGAGACCCCCGGTGCGGATGGCCTCGCGCACCATCTCGGCCTCTGCCGGTGTGCCGAGGATCATGGCCTGGATCAGGGGCAGGGTGGGCTTGCCCTCGGCGAGGTCGTCACCGACATTCTTGCCCATGACTTCGGCCGAGCTGGTGTAATCGAGCACGTCGTCGATGATCTGGAAGGCGGCGCCCAGATGACGGGCATAAGCCCCCGTGGCCGGGCGGTATGCCGGCGTCGACAAGGCCGCTGCGCACTCTGCGGCGGCTTCGAACATCTTGGCGGTCTTGCCGTGGATGACTTCGAGATAGCGCGCCTCAGTGGTGTCCGGGTCATGCTGGTTGATCAGTTGCAGCACTTCGCCTTCTGCGATGACGCAGGTGCCGTCGGCCATGATGTCGAGGATGTCCTGGCTGCCCAGGCTGGCGATCATCTGAAAGGCGCGGGACACAAGGTAGTCGCCGACCAGCACAGCGGTCGGATTACCCCAGCGCGCATTGACGGTGGCGCGTCCGCGGCGCAGCGAGGACTCGTCGACCACGTCGTCATGCAGCAGTGTGGCGGTGTGCAGCATTTCGATGATGGCAGCGACGTTGACGTGCTGGCTGCCCTGGTAACCGCAGGCACGAGCCGACAACAGGGTGACCAGGGGACGCAGGCGCTTGCCGCCGCTCTGCACGATGTACTCACCGACTTCACTGACCAGTGGCACGCGCGATTGCAGGTTGGCGGTGATGCAGGCATCGACGGCGGTGAAATCGTCCCTGACCAGATGAAGAATGTCTTTGAAGTCCATGAACGGGAATGTGCGAGTACAATGGAGAGAGCGTGCATGCTAACAGCCTGCGGCCGCGACGGCCACCGCGCCAGCGTTACGGCGTGTGTCCGGCTCCGGAGCGAAGGGGCTGGTGTGCCTTGCCTTACGTGCGATTGAACTTGCATGCGCGGGGACTTTTCCCTAATATTGCGCGCCTTGCGAATTTTCTCGGTCCCGGGTATTCCCCAACAGCGCAGACGGACATGATGCCGGTCGCGCGACCCGCCCCGATTGATGCTTATGGAGCAGTGTATGTACGCGGTTATCAAGAGCGGTGGCAAACAGCACCGTGTGGTTGAAGGCGAACGCCTCAAGGTCGAGCTGCTGGCTATCGAGCCGGGTCAGTCGATCACCTTCGAAGACGTTCTGATGGTCGTCAACGGCGACAACATCCAGGTCGGTACGCCGGTCGTCGCGGGTGCCAAAGTCACGGCTGAAGTGCTTCAGCACGGTCGTCACGACAAGGTCCGCATCGTCAAGTTCCGTCGCCGCAAGCACTACCGCAAGCAGGCGGGTCACCGTCAGTACTTCACTGAACTTAAGATCACCGGCATCAGCGCCTGATTAACGGCCTGATCAGAGAGAGATAGAGACATGGCACATAAAAAAGCTGGCGGTTCTACCCGCAACGGTCGCGACTCAGAAGCCAAACGACTTGGCGTCAAGGTCTACGGTGGTCAGCAGATCCAGGCTGGCGGCATCATCATTCGTCAGCGTGGCACCCAGTTCTATGCTGGCGAGAACGTCGGCATGGGCCGCGATCACACCCTGTTCGCCACGGCGCACGGCGTGGTGAAGTTCGTGGTCAAGGGCCCGTTCAACCGCAAGTATGTGGTTGTCGAAGCCGCTGCCTGAGCGTGAGCGCGACTGAAAAGCCCCGCCTGCGCGGGGCTTTTTTGTTTGGCGGCGGGTTGGCGCCGGTCCGGTAATATCGGAGCGGCGGGAAGAATGGTGCAGAGCCGTTCGGTGTCGGGAGAGATAAGATGCGTTTCGTCGATGAAGCGGTGATCAAGGTGGTGGCGGGCGACGGCGGCAATGGCTGCATGAGCTTCCGTCGCGAGAAGTTCATCCCGTTCGGCGGCCCCGATGGTGGCGATGGCGGTCATGGCGGCTCGGTCTGGGCCGAGGCCGATATCGGCGTCAACACCCTGGTCGACTATCGTTACACCCGCCAGTTCCGCGCCCAGCGCGGCGGCAATGGCCGCGGTGCCAACTGCACCGGCAAGAGCGGCGATGACATCGTGCTCAAGGTGCCGGTCGGCACCACCTTGCTGGATGACACCACGGGTGAAATGCTCGGCGACCTCACCGAAGACGGCCAGCGCATTCTGCTCGCCCGGGGCGGTTACGGCGGCCTCGGCAACATCAACTTCAAGAGCTCGACCAACCGCTCGCCGCGCAAGACCACCGACGGTGCCGCCGGCGAGCTGCGTGAGCTGCGTCTTGAACTCAAGGTGCTGGCTGATGTCGGTCTGCTCGGTCTCCCCAATGCCGGCAAGTCAACCTTCATCCGCGCCGTGTCGGCCGCTAAGCCCAAGGTTGCGGATTACCCGTTCACGACCCTGGTGCCCAACCTCGGTGTGGTCGACGTTGATCGTCATCGCTCCTTCGTCATGGCCGACATTCCTGGTCTGATCGAAGGCGCCTCGGAAGGTGCTGGTCTCGGTATCCGCTTCCTCAAGCATCTCGCGCGTACCCGCTTCCTGCTGCATCTTGTGGATGTCGCACCTTACGACGAGACCGATCCGGTCGCCGCCGTGCAGGCGATCGCCAACGAACTGGACAAGTTCTCGCCGACGCTGGCTGGTCTGCCGCGCTGGCTGATTCTGAACAAGATCGACCTTGTGCCTTCGGCTGAGGAGGTTGATGCCCGTTGCGACGAGATCGTTGCGCGTCTGGGCTGGACCGGTCCGGTGTTCCGCACCTCGGGCCTCACCAAGGAAGGCGCCATGGCGGTTTGCTATCGCCTCATGGATGCCATCGAGGAACAGCGTGCCGCCGAGGCTGCTGATCCGGAGCTGGCCGAGGCCGAACAGGCCAAGCGCGAGCGCCTGGTGCAGGAAGGCCGCGAGCGTATCCGCGAGCTCGATGTCCGCCGCGCCGCCGAGCGTCGTGCCCGCCGTCTCGGCGTCGACCCGGCACTGCTCAGTGATGACGATGATGATGACTGGGACGAAGATGCCGACGATGCGCCGGAGATCATCTACCGTCCGTGACGCAGGGTCTGTGCCGGCTTGTCGTGCTGCTTGAGCCGGCCGGCCGGAATCCGCACAATCCGACTTCCTGTTTGATGCCAGTGCCAGAAGCCACACCATGTCCGTTCCCGCCTCGTCACACCGTGTCCGCCTTCAGCAAGCCCGCCGCTGGGTGGTGAAAATCGGCTCGGCCTTGCTCACCAATGACGGGCAGGGTCTCGACCAGCAGGCCATGGCTGCCTGGGTCGCGCAGATGGTGCGCCTCAAGCAGCGCGGCATCGAGCTGATCCTGGTATCGTCCGGCGCTGTCGCCGAGGGTATGGTGCGCATGGGCATCCGTCAGCGTCCGGACGCGGTGCATGCCCTGCAGGCCTGCGCCGCGATCGGCCAGATGGGTTTGGTTCAGGCCTATGAGTCCCACTTCCGTGAGCATGGCGTGCGCACTGCGCAGGTTCTGCTCACCCATGATGACCTCGCCGACCGCCAGCGCTATCTCAATGCCCGCAGCACGCTCTGCACGCTGATGGAGTGGGGGGTGCTTGCGGTCATCAACGAGAACGACACGGTCGCCACCGACGAAATCCGTTTTGGTGATAACGACACGCTGGGCGCGCTGGTCGCCAATCTGGTCGAGGCTGAAGCACTGATCATCCTGACCGATCAGGAAGGCATGTTCGATCGTGACCCCCGCCATGACCCGGATGCCGTGCTGCTGCCGGAAGTCCAGGCCATGGATGAGCGTCTGCTGGCCATGGCAGGTGGCGGCGGCAAGTTCGGCCGCGGCGGCATGATCACCAAGGTGCGCGCCGCGCGGCTGGCGGCGCGTTCGGGCTGCGCCACGGTGATTGCCAGCGGGCGCGGCGACGACATCCTGGTGCGTCTTGCCGATGGCGAGGTGCTGGGCACGTTGCTGCTGCCCGAGCAGGACCGTCTGGCAGCACGCAAGCAGTGGCTGGCAGGGCACCTGCAGCATGCCGGCCGTCTCGTGCTGGATGCCGGTGCGGTCAAAGCCCTGCGCACCGGCGGGCGCAGTCTGCTGCCGGTCGGTGTGCGCCAGGTGGAAGGCACTTTTCTGCGTGGCGAAGTGGTGGCCTGCGTCGACGAGCAGGGTCGTCAGGTCGCGGTCGGCCTGGTCAACTACAGCGCAGATGAAGCCGCCCGCATTGCCGGTCAGGCTTCGGAGCGCATCGAGACGCTGCTCGGTTATGTCGACGCCCCGGAGTTGATTCATCGCGACAATATGGTGCTGGTGTAAGCCCGGAGCGCGCAGTACGCTCCTGAATATCGGCCCGTGCTTCGCGGGTGTCTGGAGCGGATATGACCGCCACTCGTGGACGTGTGTTGCTGGCGCTGCTGTCCGTCTATCTCATCTGGGGCTCTACCTATCTCGCCATGCGCTGGGCCATCGAGGGCATGGCGCCGCTGTTCATGGCGGCTGTCCGTTATGTTCTGGCGGGCGGCATGATCTACGTTTTCCTGCGCTGGCGCGGCCATGCCCATCCGACGGGGCGGCAATGGCGAAATGCCGGTATTGTCGGTGCCTTTCTCCTGCTCGGTGGTAATGGCTCGGTTGGCATCGCCATGGCGCATGGCGTCAACTCCGCCTTGTCGGCGACGGTGGTCGCGATCACCCCGTTGTGCGCGGCGCTGTTCGCACGCTTCTGGGGGCACCGACCCTCCTCGCGTGAGTGGCTGGGTCTGGGGCTAGGGCTGGTCGGCGTGATCCTGCTCAAGCAGGGGCAGGGGCTGGAGGGCTCCTTGTTCGGCTTTGCCCTGTTGCTGCTGGCCGCGGTCAGCTGGTCATTCGGTTCCATGTGGGGCAAGCATCATGAGCAACCGTCAATCTGGATGGCGAGTGCAGTACAGATGGTCGTTGGCGGGGGCGTGCTACTGCTGGCCAGTCTCCTGCGCGGAGAGGCCTGGACGTTGCCTGCCACCGGTCAGAGCGCCTGGGCTTTGCTCTATCTCATCCTCATCGGTGCCATTGTCGGCTTTTCATCTTATGTCTACCTGCTGGCTACCGTGCGGCCTGCCCTCGCGACCAGTTATGCTTATGTGAATCCGCTGGTGGCGGTGGCCATCGGCGTCAGCCTGGGCGGTGAAGTGGTGGATGCTGCCGAACTCACCGGGCTGGCCGTGATCCTGTCGGGCGTGGTGCTGGTGTGCTGGCCTGTGGCAGCGCCCAAGGAGTGAGTCATGATTGTCCGCAAGCGTTTGCACTGGTTTCGCATGCTGCTGATCTGGCGGGGGTCCGTGCTGCCCCGCATCCTCCCTCAGCTGCTGGCGATCACGGGGCTGGCGGTGGTCGTGACCCTGCTGCATGGTGAGCTTTTCCGGCTCAAAGTGACGCTGACCTTCGTGCCTTTCACCCTGATCGGGGTGGCGCTGGCGATCTTTCTCGGCTTCCGCAACGGTGCCAGCTATGACCGCTACTGGGAGGCCCGCAAACTCTGGGGTGCGGTGCTCAATGACTGCCGTACCCTGACCCGCCAGGCCATGACGCTGCCGGTACCGCAGGTGGATGCCAGACCTTTCGTGCACGGTCTGATCGGTTTCGTGCATGCCCTGCGGCATCAGCTGCGTGGGACTGACGCCGGTGCTGACCTCACGCGCTGGCTGCCGGTGCGTGATGCCGAGCGTCTTGCCGTGGCACGCTACAAGCCGGCGATGATCCTGCTGGGTCTCAGTCAATGGCTGCAGGGGCTGCGTCAGGACAGCAAACTGGACCCGCTGCTGGCTCAGGCCATGGAGCGTCCGCTGACCGGGCTGGCGGACAGTCTGGGGGGCTGTGAGCGCATCGCCGGCAATCCGCTGCCCTACACCTACGGCGTCATCATCCATCGCACAGTCTATTTCTACTGCTTTCTGCTGCCCTTCGGTCTGGTGGATTCCATTGGCATGATGACGCCGCTGATTGTGGCTTTCGTGGCCTATACCTATCTTTCGCTGGAGGAGCTGAGCGAAGAGCTGGAGGATCCGTTCGGCCTCAGTGCCAATGATCTCGCCCTTGATGCCATGGCGCTCATGATAGAAATTTCGCTGCGCGAAATGCTGGGCGAGACCGACCTGCCGCCGGCACCGCAACCCGTGGACTATGTCCTGACCTGAGTCAGCTGCTCGTGCCGAAACTTGACGCGGGTCAAGAAGGCGGCGGTCCGGAAGTGATTTGATGGCTGTGAGTCAAATCACCGGAGAGCGGTCATGGAAATGTGGGTCGAGATGATGGGAAGCTGGGTCGGCGTGGCATCGCTGGTCGTCATTCTGCTGTCGGCGCTGGCGATTCCCGGCGCCATTCTGTGGGCCCTGATGGTCCAGTTCAAAGGCCCGATCGAGCGGGCCCATGATGCCGATCTGCCGGCCGCAAAGCCGTCAGGTGCGCGTCATGCCCCCCGTTATGTGCACTGAGCCTGCGTCAGCGCCTGCAGGCTGGGGATGTCCAGCAGCTGCAGGTGCTTGCCGCTGACCGTCAGCCAGCCGGCATCCGCCATGCGGCCCAGTGAGCGGCTGACCGTTTCGAGGGCGAGACCGAGGTGGTTGCCCAGCTCGGCACGTGACATGGGCAGAGTGAGGCTCTCGGGGGCCAGATGCCGGCGGCTTTGACGGCTGGCGAGTCCGATCAGGAAGGCTGCCACGCGCGAATCCGCGCTCTGGCTGGCAAGCAAGTGCATGCGCTGGTAGTCGGCGCGAATTTCGGTGCTCATGATCTGGAACAGGTGACTTTGCAGCTCGGGCAGCTGACGTGACAGCTGACTGATGGCCTGTACCGGCAGGATGCAGAGTGTGGTTTTCTCCAGCGTGATGGCGGTGCTGACGCACTCATCCTGGCCGAGATTTTCCAGCCCGATGACTTCTCCCGGCAAATAGAACCCTGTGATCTGCTCCTGACCCTCCGGCAACAGCACGCTGGTCCGGGCAGAGCCCGAGCGCACGGCATAGACCGCGCCCGGCACATCCCCGGCGCGATAAATGACATGGTGACGAGGCAGCATGGGTGGCTGCCCGATGATTTCAGTCACACGATCCAGTGCCATGCTGGAAAACGTGGGAGGGAAGCACAGTTTCTGCAGGCCGCAATCGAGACAATGCAGCGCTGGCGAGCCGTGGCCTGTAGCCATGATCAATCTCCTGCAAGGCGGCCAGCATAGCGTCATGTTTCCATTCGGACTAGCGACGATGGGCAGGTCTCGCGCTACTATCCTGCGCTGTCCGTAGGCGAGGAAGCGCGCGTGAGCTCCACCAAGACTGTCGTTGCAGGCGTTAGCCTGATTCTGATCGCTGCCATGGCCGGCGGCTGCCTGTCGGCCTGGTGGTTGTTTCGTCATGTCGATGCGCTCCTGCTGCTGGCCGATCAGCCCGCGACCGTGGCGCTGCCACAGCCCATACGGGTCAGGGCGGACATCCTGGACGCTCTGGATGTGCTGATCGAAGGGGATATTGCCACGACGGTTCCCATCGATCAGGTGGTGCAGGTGCCCATCAAGGACACGTTGCATGTCATGGCCACTGTCGATAGCGATGTGCCGATCAAGATGACGGTGCCTATCCGCGATGTCATTCCTATCGACCAGACGGTTGACGTCAACACCAAGGTCCAGGTCGATGTCCTTGGCCAGACCCTGACGCTGCCGGTGCGCGGTCAGGTGCCGGTCAAAGCCATGGTGCCGGTCAAGCTTGATGTGCCGGTGGATCAGATGGTGCGCATACGCTTCACGGCGCCGACGGAGGTCCGGATCAAGGACGCCGTGTCGGTGCCGCTGAAAGCGGATATTGCGGCGGTGGTGCCGATCCGCAGCGAAATGCGTATTCCGGTGAAGTCGGCGCTGCAGGCCGATATCACGGTGCCTCAGCCGTTCGAGGCCGTGATCGTCCACAGTCACCTGAAGGTGCCGCTGCGCCAGCTCGGCTTCGGCATCAGTCAGCCGGCAGCAAGCGCCGGAAAGGCGCCATGAGGCGAGGCTATCGGCGAGCAGGCAGGCTGCTGGCGGGCGGGTTGGCATCGCTGGCCTTGATCGTTTTTGGCGGGGCCATCGGTTTTTTCGCGTACACGCGCCTGGTGTTCGGTCTGACCCTGCAGGATCAGGTGGTGTTGTTGCGCCTGCCGCCGGTGCTGGAGGCCAGGGTGAGGGCGGTCAACCCGGTGGCGGTTCGGCTGGATGGCGAGGTGTCCGCCCGGATTCCCCTGAAGCAGAGCTTCACGGTGCCCATGCGGGGAAGTTACGAGGCCGATGCGGCCTTTGAGGCCGACATTCCGCTGCGCATGGTCATGCACTATCGCGGTGTGGTGCCGGTGGATGCCGTGGCTGACCTTGCCGGTCATACGGGACTGGTGGTTGACCGGCGCTGGCTGCCCAAGTTTCCGTTGCGGGCGAAAGTGCCACTGCGCTTCGACTTTCCGGTGGATCTGACGGTGCCGCTCGATACGCGTATTCGTCTCGCCTATCGTGGTCCGGTGCGTTTTGCCTTCGATCAGACGCTGACCGTCCCTGTTGATACCGTGCTCAGGACCCGTTTCCATCTTGACCGTGACGCCGAGGCGCCGGTGCAGACGGCATTCATGCTGCGCGCCTATCCGCCGCAGAGGCCCGTGCCGTTGCGGATTGATCACGCCAGGCTGTCACTGCCGGCCAGCCATCTGCGCCTGCAGCGGACTGACTGAGTCGGCATATCCTGCCGCTGGCGGGGCAGGAAAAACAGGCATGAAAAAGCCGGCACTGGGCCGGCTTTTTGGCATCCACACACGCGTCAGCGTGTGTCCGGATCAGGCGAGAGCCTTGATCTGGGCGTTCAGGCGGCTCTTGTGACGAGCGGCCTTGTTCTTGTGGATGATGCCCTTGTCGGCGATACGGTCAATGACCGGAACAGCGACTGTGTAGGCGGCCTGGGCAACAGCCTTGTCGCCGGTGGCGATGGCGTTGACGACCTTCTTGATGTAGGTGCGCACCATGGAGCGCAGGCTCGCATTGTGCAGGCGCTGCTTGTCGTTCTGACGGGCGCGCTTTTTAGCTTGTGCAGAGTTGGCCACGAGGCGACTCCTAAAGAAAACGGTAATAAAAGTGTTCCGGACAGGCGTGCAAGAAACGGCGTGCGCATATCCAAAATCAGAGGCGCGCAATGATGCCGGGGACATCGCCTCAAGTCAACTCCGAACTGGCGATAATCACCCCGCCGGGCTACCATCACGCCGCGATCCAGGAGTTTCCATGTCCAGCAGCAGCCCCGTCAGTCAGCCCAAAGGCAACAATCTCTGGCGTTCGACCTTTATTGTAAGCGCCATGACCCTGTTGTCACGCATCGCCGGCCTGGTGCGCGACATGGTGTTCATGAACCTCTTCGGTGCCAGCCGGCTGATGGATGCCTTCCTGGTGGCATTCAAAATCCCCAACTTCCTGCGTCGTCTGTTCGCCGAAGGTGCTTTCTCGCAGGCTTTTGTGCCGGTTCTGTCGGAAGTGCGCACACAAAAGGGGGATCATGAGGTCCGGCGCCTGATCAATCATGTGGCCGGGTCACTGACGGTGGTGCTGGGTGGCATCAGCGTGATTGCCATCGTGTTTTCGCCAGCCATCATCTTTCTTTTTGCACCTGGCTTTCGCGGCGATGAGATCAAGTTCGAGCTGGCCTCGGACATGCTGCGCATCACGTTCCCCTATCTTCTGCTGATTTCCCTGACCGCGTTCGCCGGCGGCATTCTCAATACCTACGGTCGTTTCGGCGCGTCCAGTTTTACGCCGGTGCTGTTGAATCTGACCATGATCGCCTGCGCGATCTGGATGGCGCCGCTGCTGAGTCAGCCCATCATGGCGCTGGCCTGGGGGGTGCTGATTGCCGGTATCGTGCAGCTCGGCTTCCAGTGGTGGCCATTGCGCGAGATCAATCTGATGCCGCGCTTCCGTCCTTCTTTCAAGGACCCGGATGTGAAGCGCATCCTGACCCTGATGGTCCCGGCCATGTTTGGTGTCTCGGTCAGTCAGATCAATTTGTTGCTGGATACCGTGCTGGCTTCGTTCCTGGTCGAGGGGTCGGTGTCGTGGCTCTATACCGCCGAGCGTCTGACGGAGCTGCCACTGGGCCTGATCGGCATCGCGGTGGCCACGGTCATCCTGCCGACGCTGTCGGCCAAGCATTCGCAAAAGTCGGATGCCGAGTTTCGCGGCACCATTGACTGGGCGCTGAAGGTCATCGTCATGGTCGGTGTGCCGGCTTCGCTGGCCATGGGCATCCTGGCCGAGCCCTTGCTGGCATCGTTGTTCCATCATGGCCGGTTTGACAGCGATGACGTGATCAAGTCGGCCATGGCGCTGCAGGCGCTGTCCGGCGGCATTCTCGCGTTCATGCTGATCAAGGTGTTCGCGCCGGCCTTCTATGCGCGCCAGGATGTGAAGACCCCCGTCCGCATCGGCATCATCGCCATGGTCGCCAACATGGTGTTCAATCTCATGCTGGTCTGGCATCTGGATCATGTCGGGCTTTCGCTGGCCAGCACCCTGTCGGCGTTTCTCAATGCCGGTTTGCTTTATCGCGGTCTGCATCAGAAAGGCATCTACCGCTTCGAAAAGCACTGGCTGAGACTGGCGCTGCGTTTTGCGCTGGCCAATGCCGCGATGGTGGGAGTGCTGCTCTGGGTCACACCGGACACGGCCTGGTGGCTGGCAGAGCAGGGCTGGAGCCGGGTCGGCTGGGTGTTGCTGATCTGCTTTGCGGGCGCGGCGGCCTATGGTGCGGCGCTGCTGGCGGTGGGTTTCCGTCCGCGCGAGATCCGCCATCCCTGATGCGCATCCTTTATACTGGCGCGTTTTCCACGCAATGACGGCTGTCTGCCCATGGAATTGATCCGCGGTTTGCACAATCTGCGCTCCCGCCATCGGGGCAATGCCATCACCATCGGCAATTTCGATGGGGTGCATCTCGGCCATCAGGCCATGCTGGCTGCCCTGCGCGCCGAAGCCGCTGCGCTTGGCGTGCCCAGTCTGGTCATGTGCTTCGAGCCGCAGCCGCAGGAGTTCTTTGCCGGCGATCAGGCGCCGGGCCGTTTGATGACCTGGCGCGACAAGGTCGAGGCGCTGGCGGCCTGTGGCATTGATCGTGTCCTGCTGGTGCGTTTTGACGATCGCTTCCGGGGCTATGGCGCCCGCGACTTCGTCGAGTCGCTGCTGGTCCGGGATCTGGGCGCCCGGCATGTGCTGGTCGGCGATGATTTCCGGTTTGGCTGTGACCGCAGTGGTGACCATGCCTTGTTGCAGCGCATGGGGGCTGAGCAGGGCTTTAGTGTCGGTCACATGCCGACAGTGATCGTCGGCGACGGCCGTGCCAGCAGTACCCGCCTGCGCGCGGCCGTGGCCGCAGGTGATTTCGCGCTCGCCGAAGCGCTCGCCGGGCGGCCGTTCGCGGTTTCCGGTCGTGTCGTTCATGGCGACAAGCTCGGCCGCACGCTGGGGCTGCCGACGGCGAACCTGCTGATGCGCCGTCGTGTGCTGCCGTTGCGGGGTGTCTTTGCCGTCGAGGTGTCCGAAGTGACGGCCGGTGCCGGGGCGACAGTCGCGCTGCCGGGCGTCGCCAATGTCGGCTCGCGGCCGACCGTGCAGGGCGTGCAGGCCCGCTGCGAGGCCCATCTATTGCGTTTTCAGGGCGACCTCTATGGTCGCCGTCTGCGTGTGGTGTTCCGCCACAAGCTGCGTGACGAGCAGCGCTTTCCGTCACTGGATGCGCTGAAAGCGGCCATTGAGGCGGATGTCGCCGCCGGCCATCGATATTTTGCTGTTTGAAGAGCGTTCCGAAGAGATATGGACTACAAGACCACGTTGAATCTGCCGGAAACCGGCTTCGCCATGAAGGCCAGCCTGGCCACGCGCGAACCCGCCCGTGTCGAAGCCTGGCGCGAAAAGCAGCTGTATGCGCAGATCCGCGCGGCCCGTGCCGGCGCGCCGAAGTTCATCCTGCATGACGGCCCGCCCTATGCCAACGGCGACATCCATATCGGTCATGCCGTCAACAAGATCCTCAAGGACATCATCGTCAAGGCCAAGACCCTGGGCGGTTTCGATGCGCCTTATGTGCCGGGCTGGGACTGTCACGGTCTGCCCATCGAACTCAATGTCGAGAAGCAGGTCGGCAAGCCGGGTGTCAAGGTCAGTGCCAAGGAATTCCGTCAGAAGTGCCGCGAATACGCCGCGTCCCAGGTGGCGCGCCAGTCTGTCGATTTTCAGCGTCTGGGTGTGCTCGGTGACTGGGACAACCCCTATCTGACCATGAACTTCGGGCAGGAAGCCGACATCATCCGCGTGCTTGGCCAGATCGCCGGCAACGGCCATCTGCACAAGGGCCTGAAGCCGGTGCATTGGTGCATGGACTGCGGTTCGGCGCTGGCCGAAGCCGAAGTCGAATACCAGGACAAGACCTCGGCGGCCATCGATGTCGGCTTTGCCGTGCGCGATGTCGCTGATTTCAGTGCGCGTGCCGGTGTCAGCGTGCCGTCGGCCGAGCTGGTGATCTGGACCACGACACCGTGGACGCTGCCGGCCAACCAGGCCGTTTCGCTGCATCCGGACATGGCCTATGTGCTGGTGCGGGTGACGGTTGCGGAGCGTGTGCGCCATCTCGTGCTGGCAGAGTCGCTCTGGGAGAGCGCCGTGGCGCGCTATGAGGGCAGCGATGCCGCCGTGCTGGCCACTGTCGCCGGGCAGGTGCTGGAAGGCCTGCAGCTGCAGCATCCGTTCTATGAGCGCGTGGTGCCGGTGATTGTCGGTGAGCATGTCACCGCGGATGCCGGTACCGGTGCCGTGCATACCGCGCCGGGTCATGGCCAGGACGACTTTGTCATCGGCCGTGTCTATGGTCTGCCGGTGGATAACCCGGTCGATGGCGCGGGTGTCTTCCTGCCGTCGACGCCGCGCTTCGCCGGCCTGCATGTGAACAAGGCCAACGACGCCATCCTCGACGCCCTGCGCGAGCCGCGCGCGGATGGCTCGTTCGCGCTGCTCAGCTACAAGAAGTTCCAGCACAGCTATCCGCACTGCTGGCGGCACAAGACGCCGATCATCTTCCGTGCCACGCCGCAGTGGTTCATCAGCATGGAGCAGAAGGGTCTGCGTGATGCCGCGCTCAACGCCATCCGCGAGGTCGAGTGGCTGCCGGAGTGGGGCCAGGCCCGAATCGAAGGCATGGTTGCTGGCCGCCCGGACTGGTGCATCTCGCGTCAGCGCACCTGGGGCGTGCCGATCACGCTGTTCGTGCACAAGGAAAGCGGCGAGCTGCATCCGCGCACGGCCGAACTGATCGAGCAGGTCGCCCGCAAAGTCGAGCAGGCCGGTATCGACGCCTGGTTCGACCTCGAACCCTCCGAGCTGTTGGGCGATGAGGCCGCGCAGTACGACAAGGTCAGCGACACCCTGGATGTCTGGTTCGACTCCGGTGTCACCCATGCCTGCGTGCTCAAGCGCTTCGATGGCC
This sequence comes from uncultured Paraperlucidibaca sp., assembly GCA_964511255.1. Taxonomy (GTDB): domain Bacteria; phylum Pseudomonadota; class Gammaproteobacteria; order Pseudomonadales; family Moraxellaceae; genus Perlucidibaca. Next base: position 24,865 of record CAZEEQ010000015.1, on the reverse strand, counting down.
TGCAGTACCCGGCCGACCTCTACCTCGAGGGCTCCGACCAGCATCGCGGCTGGTTCCAGTCCTCGCTGCTGACGGCTGTCAGTGCCAATGGTTCGGCGCCGTTCAAGACGGTGCTCACCCATGGCTTCACGGTCGATGGTCAGGGCCGCAAGATGTCCAAGTCGGTTGGCAATGTGGTGGCGCCGCAGAAGGTCATGCAGACCCTGGGCGCCGACATCATCCGTCTCTGGGTGTCGGCGACCGACTACCGTGGTGAAATGTCGGTCAGTGACGAGATTCTGACCCGCATGTCGGACAGCTACCGCCGCATTCGCAACACCATGCGTTTCCTGCTCTCCAATCTGAACGGTTTCGAGCCCGCGCGTGATGCCGTGGCGCCGGATGAGATGCTGGCGCTGGACCGCTGGGTGGTCGATGCCGCTGCGCGCCTGCAGGACGAGATCATCGCCGCCTATGAGGATCTGCAGTTCCATCAGATCTATCACAAGCTGCACAATTTCTGCGTGGTCGAGCTGGGCGCGTTCTATCTCGACATCATCAAGGATCGTCAGTACACCACGCAGGCGCAGTCGCTGGCGCGTCGTTCGGTGCAGACCGCGCTCTGGCATATCGCCGAAGCCTTTGTGCGCTGGGCTGCCCCCATCCTCAGCTTCACCGCCGAGGAAATCTGGGAAGTGCTGCCGGGCGAGCGGGCCGGTTCGGTGTTCCTTGCCGAGTGGTACCGTGGTCTCGCGCGTCTGCCGGAGGACCAGCCGTTGCTGACCCGTGATTACTGGGCACAGGTGCTGGTGGTGAAAACCGCCGTCAACAAGCAGATCGAAGAGGCGCGTAACCGCAAGGAAGTCGGCTCCGGGTTGTCAGCCGAGGTCGAACTGTTCGTGGCCCCGACGCTGCAGACATTGCTGGCTCCGCTCGGTGATGAGCTGCGCTTCGTGCTCATCACCTCGGCTGCCCGTCTGCGGGCGCTGGATGAGGAGGGTGGTGTGGCAACCGAGGTTGAGGGGCTGCGGGTGGCCATCCTGCCATCGCGCTATGCCAAGTGTTCACGCTGCTGGCACTACCGTGCCGATGTCGGCAGCCATGCCGATCATCCCGAGATCTGTGCCCGTTGCGTCGACAATGTCGCCGGTGCCGGCGAGGTGCGTCACTATGCTTAAGAGCATGCTGGCAGCTCTGTTTCGTCACCCGCTGGGCTGGCTGTGGATCACCCTGGCGGTCTTCGTGCTCGATTACGTCACCAAGGTCTGGGCCAGCGAAAGCCTGATCTTTGGCTGGCCGCGTCCGGTGCTGCCTTTCCTGAACTGGACGCTGGCGCACAATACCGGCGCCGCCTTCAGCTTCTTGCATGATGCCGGCGGCTGGCAGCGATGGTTCTTCGTGGCCATCGCCGTGGTGGTCAGTGTGGCGCTGGTGATCTGGCTCACGCGGCTGCCCAAGGGGTCGCGCTGGCTGCCGGTCGCCATTTCGCTGCTGCTTGGCGGCGCCCTCGGCAATCTTTACGACCGTGCCCTGCAAGGTTATGTGGTCGACTTCATTCATGTGTATTACGAACACTGGCACTTCCCGGCGTTCAACATTGCCGATTGCGGCATCACGGTGGGTGCTGTCATGCTGATCATCGACAGTCTGTTCCTGGAAAGCCGCCGTGAGCGTAACGGTCAGGAGCGCAAGCAATGAACATCATCGGTCCGGGCAAGCGTGTGAGCCTGCATTTCACGGTTTCGCTGGTCTCCGGAGAAGTACTGGACAGCACGCGTGATCGTGCCGAGCCACCGACCTTCGTGTTCGGCGACGGCAGTCTGCTGCCGGGTTTCGAGCATGCCATCAGTGGTCTGCGCGCCGGCGATCAGGGCCGTTTCACGATCCCGGCCGCGGATGGCTTCGGTGACCGGAACGAGGACAATGTGCAGCATTTCCCGCGTCACCAGTTCGGCGAGCAGCTGCTTGAGCCGGGCATGGTCATGCATTTCGCCGATGCCAGCGGTGCCGAGCTGCCGGGTGTCATCAAGGATTTGCCCGAAGGCGTGGTGGTGGTCGATTTCAACCACCCTCTGGCGGGTCGTGAGCTGGTATTCGAAGTCGACATTCTGCGTGTGCTGGATGCCGAGGCAAGTCCGGTGATGCTGGCCGAGCCGGCACGCTGAGAGGGGGGAGAGCGTCATGGAAATCAAACTGGCCAATCCGCGCGGCTTCTGCGCCGGTGTTGATCGCGCCATCGAGATCGTCAACCGGGCCCTCGAAGTGTTCGGGCCGCCGATCTATGTTCGTCATGAAGTCGTGCACAACAAGTTCGTGGTCGATGACCTGCGCAACCGTGGCGCGGTGTTTGTCGACGAGCTTGATCAGGTGCCGGATGCTGCCATTGTCATTTTCTCGGCACATGGCGTGTCCAAGGCGGTGCAGGGCGAGGCTGCTGCGCGCGGTCTCAAGGTCTTCGATGCCACCTGTCCGCTGGTGACCAAGGTACACATGGAAGTGGCCCGTTATGCCCGCTCCGGCACCGAGGCCATCCTCATTGGTCATGCCGGTCACCCCGAGGTGGAAGGCACGATGGGACAGTACGAGCGCCATTACGGCGGTGATATCTACCTTGTCGAAGATGAGGAGGATGTCGCCCGTCTGGTTGTGCGCCATCCGGAAAATCTGGCGTTCGTCACCCAGACCACGCTGTCGGTCGACGACACGGCACGTGTCATCGATGCCCTGCGAACCCGCTTTCCGACCATCCATGGTCCGCGCAAGGATGATATTTGCTACGCCACGCAGAATCGCCAGGATGCCGTGAAGACGCTGGCCGAGCAGTGCGAGGTGGTGCTGGTGGTGGGCTCACCGAATTCGTCCAACTCCAACCGGCTCCGCGAACTGGCTGAGCGCATCGGCTCACATGCCTATCTGATCGACAATGCCGACCAGATCGAGAAGGCCTGGCTGGATGGAGCCCGTGCAGTCGGTGTGACCGCAGGCGCATCGGCGCCGGAAGTGCTCATCCGGCAGGTGATTGACCGTCTCAGCAGCTGGGGCGGCGCCTCGCCGGAAGAGCTTGCCGGGCGTCCGGAGCATATTGTCTTTTCCATGCCCAAGGAGTTGCGCATCCCGGTCAAGGCCGTGTGATGAGGCAGGCTCCGGCGGCATGAAATCAGCCACAGTAAAAAGCCCCGTTTCCGGGGCTTTTTACTGTCTGTTGTCCGGCTCAGTCGGGCGTGCTGACCCGTGTCGTGAGCTGGCTGCGATAAGGTTCAGGCAGCGGGCCGGATTTCTGTGTGGCGAAGTCGAAGTAAACCTGAACGGCCTTGCCGGTCGCCACCAGATGATTGCGCTGCCAGGCCTGATGCCAGACCACGAAGGATGAATTGCCCACGCGCTCTATGCCTGTCCGGAGCGTGACTTCGTGGCCGTAATGAATCTGTGCCACGAAATCGACCTCGATGCGGGCCAGGATCAGTGTCAGCTTCCTGATATCCATTTCCGGCGTGAAGATGCGGAAGATCGGTTCGCGGGCGGTTTCGAACCATCCGGCGACGACGGTGTTGTTGACGTGTCCGAAGGCGTCGGTTTCGTAGAAGCGCGGCGAAACGGTCGTGGTGAACATTCAGCATCCTCAGGTGGTGGCCGCCATATCTGCCGTGACGACGGCGAGTGACTGTCCGCTGATTCTATCCGAGTGCCGGGTGGCTGCGTGTCAGTCCGGAATTGGCGATAAAGCGATGCCGTATCTAGCCTTGAAGCAAGTGCCCGGCCGTCAGGTCGTCGGGCCGGGAGGCGGCATGATCAGCAGATACGTCTGCGGGCGCTCACAGACATTGGCAGCCGCCGGTCTGGGGTTGCCCGAAGCTCTGGTGGCACTGGCATTGCTGGGGGTTGCGCTCAGTGGACTGGTGGCAGCGCAGTGGCAGGCACGCGGCCTGCAGCAGGATGCGCTGCAGCGACAGCAGGCGCTGCTCATGCTGGCTGACTTCTCGGCCAGACGGCAATTGAATCCCGAAGCGCATGCTGTTTATGCCCTGTCGCTGACCGGGGCGGTGCCGGTGGTTTCCAGTCCTGACACATGTGCGGTGGCAGCCTGTGTACCGGCTGAGCGGGCGCGCGCTGATGTGCACTTCCTGGCCGGTGAAATGCGGCGTTTGCTGCCGCAGCCGGCCTGGCGTCTTGAGCCCTGTCTCGACAGTCCCGGGCAATGCCTGCTGCTGGCCTGGGGCGGTACCTTGGCCAGCAGCGGACCGGATGGCGGCTGTCTCGACGCTTCCGGTCTGCGCCAGACAGGGGCGCATTGCGTGGCACAGGAGCTGCCATGAGGGCTCACGGGCGTATTCAGCAGCTTGGTCTCGCGCTGGTTGAATGGACACTGGCAGCGTTGCTTGGCAGCTTCATCCTGGCAGCAGCGCTGGCGTGGCTGCAGAGCAGTCTGCAGCTGGCCTTGCTGCAGCGCATGCCGCTGCAAATGTCAGAGGAGTCAGCCTGGGTGCTGCAGCGTTTGACGCAGGCGGCCATGCTGGCCGGCCAGGGCGCTGTGCATCCGCTCGGGAGCGGAGATGTCCGTCTGCAGGCCTGGCAGGTCAGCGACGGCCTCGGACCCGGCTCGCCTGCCAGTGATCAGCTGGTGCTGAGGCGCCGCCTCGACAGTGACGTGCTGGATTGTGAGGGCAGCCGGGTGCCGGCGGGGGATGACCTCATCGAACGCTACTTCCTGCGTGCTGACAGCAGTGCCCCGGGACTGGTATTGGCGTGCGATGCCGGCGCCTGCAACGCGACCGGCTGCCGTGAGCTGGGTGACGCCGGGGTGCCATTGCAGTCCGATCTGGAGAGCTTTCAGGTGCTTTACGGTTTGCCACACAGTCCCGGGCAAGCCGGGCGCTATGTCGATGCATCGGCGTGGCGCTCGCTGACGCCGGTGCCCAGGCTGACCAGTCTGCGTATCGGCTTGCTGCAGCGCAGCCGCGAATCCGTCGTGCGTGCGCGGCGCTGGCCATTGCCGGCAGACTGGCTGGGCTGCAACCTGTCGTCGGTGACCGACCGGACTGCGCATTCAGCCTGGCAACTGACGTTGGTGGTGCCGCATGGCTAATCATCGTGGTCATGTGCTCTGGGTCATGCTGGTGCTGCTGGGGCTGCTGGCCGAACTCGCGGTGACGAGTCTTCAGCAGGCTGCCCGCAGCGGTCTGATGGTGTTGGCGGATGAACGCCGTCAGCGTCGTGATGCCAGTGCCGAAGCGATTGCCTCGGCGCTGGAGGCATTGCCGCTGACGTCGCTGCGCGACACGGAGCCGGGCCTGCTCTGGGATCCGCAACAAGACCCTGAGGATCGCGATCGTCAGGGCTGCGGACAGTGGCTGACAGGCCGTTATGCCCAGCCTTGTGAGTGGCCGGTTGCCGGCGATCTGATCGCACCCGTACCGAGGGCGGCTGGCTGGCATTGGCAGTTGCTGAGACGGGCAGATGACGCGCCTGGCAGCGACGGGACCGATCTGGCGGCGTTTCCGGGGCTGCAGGTACAGCAGTGGCAATTGCAGGTGGTGGTGACCAGCCGCACGGGCGAGTCGACAGCCTGGCGTTATCGCTACCGCCAGCAGGCCGCGCCATGAGAAGGAACGGGTATGACACCGGCCGCGGGCATTTGCTGATCGAGCAGCTGGTGACACTGGCGCTGGCTGGCATCATGTTGGCAGCGGCGTTGTCGTCATGGTCGGCCTGGCGCAGCAGTGCCCAGGCCAGGCAATGGGCGCAGCAGATGCAACTCAGCCTTGAGCAGTTGCGCCGTCAGGCCATGCAGCAGTCGCGTGAGCTGTCATTGTGCGGCAGTCGTGACGGCCATCAGTGTGATCTGGTGGCAACAGGCGGCTGGCTGGTTTTCGCTGATGCCAATGGCGACGGTCTGCGTCAGCCAGGGGAGGCCGGCTGGCGCAGATCTCCGGCCGTATTGCCAGGCTGGCGCGCGGTCTGGCGCAGTTTTCGCAATCAGCCGCGCATGATCTGGCTGGCTTCCGGCGATGCCGCCACGGCCAACGGCACCTTGACCCTGTGCCCGCCGACCGCGCACGATGCCGCCCTGCGACAATTGGTGGTCAGCAAATCCGGCAGGGTCCGGCTGGTGCAGCCGTCACAGGCCGGAGCGGCAACGCTGAAATCGGCGCGTGCGGTGTGTGGCTGGACTTGAGTGGCGCACCTGAGTGAGGAGAGAGGCATGCGGGTGGTAGTGATCGGGGGCGGCATCAACGGCCTGCTGACAGCGCGTGAGCTGGCGCTGGCCGGTGCCGAGGTAGTGCTTCTGGAGCAGGGTGAGCTGGGTCGCGAGGCGTCATGGGCCGGCGGCGGCATCATCTCGCCACTGTACCCCTGGCGCTATCCGCCGGCGGTGACGGCACTGTCTTGCTGGGCGCAGCAGGCTTATCCGGTGCTGGCTGCCGATCTGCTGGCACAAACCGGTATGGATGCCGAGCTGACGCGCTGTGGTCTGCTTTTTATCGATGCCCCTGATGTCCGGGATGCCCGCGCCTGGGCCGCGCAGCAGCAAATGCCGGCGGAAGTACTGGCGCGTGGCGAGCTGCATGCCCGCTGGCCCGGCCTCGCCGCAGATGCCGGCGAGGGGCTGTTCCTGCCGGCGCTGGCGAATATCCGCAACCCTCGGCTGCTCAAGGCGCTGATCGCCTCACTGCGCGCCAACCCGCACGTCACTCTGCGCGAGCAGGCCGAGGTGCAAGACATTCGCTCGGGTCAGGGCTCGGGTGCGTCAGTGGTACTGGCTTCCGGCGAGCAGGTGTCTGGAGATGCCGTGGTGGTCTGTGGCGGCGCCTGGAGTGCGCGTTTGCTGGCGCCTTTGGGTATCGCGCTGCCGGTGCGTCCGGTGCGGGGCCAGATGCAGCTCTACCGCCTGGCGCCGGGTGCCTTGCCCTGCATGATCATGCGCGGTGGCCATTATGTGATTCCCCGCCGCGATGGTCATGTGCTTTGCGGTTCGACCGTCGAAGAGGCGGGCTTCGACAAATCCACCACCGAGCAGGCGCATGACCTGCTGCGTGCTGCAGCAGTCCGGCTCTGGCCGGCTCTGGCGGAAGCGCCGCTGGTGCGGCAGTGGGCGGGTTTGCGTCCGGCATCGCCGAATGGCATCCCGTTCATCGGCCCGGTGATCGGGCAGGAGGGCGTGTGGGTCAATGCCGGACAGTTCCGCAATGGCCTGGTGCTGGCGCCCGCGTCGGCGCGTTTGCTGACGGATCAGATGCTGGGGCGGCAGCCGGCCATCGATCCCTCTCCCTACCGTCTGGACTATTGCGGCTGATTGTCGCGGAAATAGGCGTCGCGATGTGCCTCCGAGCAGAACGTCAGGCCACGCGACTGGGTGCTTTCACCCGCCGGCACATGCACGCCGCAATGGGCACAGGGTTGCATGATGTCGGGGTGCTGATCCGGTTTGGGCAGCACCGGCTTCACACCCATGAAATGGCGTATCAGGCGATACCCGAACCAGGCCAGTGCGGCGAGAATGAGCAAGCGAATGATGAGTGCCATGAGGGTTCCTTCTGCTGGGCCTTGTCCTCGTCTATCCTAGGCAACTCCGAGCCGACTGCAAACTGAAAAAAAATGCCTGCTGACACTCTTCGTATCGTTCTCGCGCAACTCAACCTGCTGGTCGGGGATATTCCGGGCAATGCGGCCCGTCTGGTGCAGGCCGCTGAGGCGGCCCGCGACCGCCATCAGGCCGATGTCATCCTGTTTCCCGAGCTGAGCCTCACCGGCTATCCGCCGGAAGACCTGCTGCTTCGCCCCAGTCTGGGCGGGCGTATCGACGAAGCCGTCGCCCGGTTGAAGACGGTCTCCGGCATCACCCTGGTCTTCGGCCTGCCGACGCCGGGTGAGGGTGGCTTGCTCAATGCCGCCTGGGCACTTCGCGATGGCCAGGTGCTCGTGCGTTATGGCAAGCAGGAGCTGCCGAACAATCAGGTTTTCGATGAACGGCGCTATTTCGTGCCGGGGCATCAGGCGGCTGTCTTTGAACAGAACGGCGTGCGTCTCGGTCTGACCATCTGCGAGGACATCTGGCATCCCGGTCCGGCGCTGGCCGCCAGGGACGCCGGTGCCGAGCTGCTGCTCAATCTCAACGCATCGCCTTTCCATGCCGGCAAGTCGGCCGAGCGTCATCAGGTGGTCGCCAGCCGCTGCGCCGAGACGGGCCTGCCGGTGGCCTATTGCAATCTTGTCGGGGGGCAGGATGAGCTGATTTTCGATGGCGGTTCGTTTGCCCTCCAGGCCGATGGTGCCCTGGCACTGCAGGCGCCGGTGTTCGAGGAGTCGTTGCAGGTCCTGGATTACGATATCGCCGGTCGCCGCTTCCTGCCGGGTGTGCAGGCCGCTTTACCGGCGCTGGAGGCGTCGGTTTATCAGGCGCTGGTGCTGGCCGTGCGCGACTATGTCAACAAAAGCGGTTTCAAGGGTGTGGTGCTGGGCTTGTCCGGCGGCATCGATTCGGCGCTGACCCTGGCCATCGCCGTCGATGCCCTGGGCGCCGAGCGTGTGCGTGCGGTCATGATGCCGTATCGCTACACCGCTGAAATGAGTCTGGAGGATGCCGAGGCCGAGGCCCGCACGCTGGGCGTGCATTATTCGGTGCTCAGCATCGCCCCCATGGTCGAGGCTTTCGTTGACACCCTGGCCGAAACTTTCGCCGGGCTGGGCAAGGACAAAACCGAGGAAAATCTGCAGGCGCGCTCACGCGGTGTGCTGCTGATGGCCATATCCAACAAGCTCGGCTACATGGTGCTGACCACCGGCAACAAGTCGGAAATGTCGGTCGGTTACGCCACGCTCTACGGTGACATGGCCGGCGGTTTCGATGTCCTCAAGGATGTGCCCAAGACGCTGGTGTTCCGACTCTGCGAATGGCGCAATCAGCAAACGCCGCAGCATCCGCCGATTCCGCAGCGTGTGATTGACCGTCCGCCTTCCGCCGAGCTGGCGCCGGATCAGAAAGATGAGGACTCGCTGCCCCCCTATCCGGTGCTCGACGAGATCCTGCGTCGCTATGTCGAGCTGGACGAGAGTGCGGCCGACATCATCGCGGCGGGTTTCGAGGCCGAGACCGTGCAGCGCGTGCTGCGCCTGGTCGATATCAACGAGTACAAGCGTCGTCAGGCCGCCATCGGGCCACGTATCACCCAGCGTGGCTTTGGCAAGGACCGGCGCTATCCCATCGTCAACGGCTGGCGTATCGGCCACTGAGGCCGGTCGGTCGTCCCCGCGGCGACGGAAAGGCGCTACCGGCTCGCTAAAACAGGTCATCGTGTCTAGCTTTGGAAGGGGGGCTGCCGATTCCGGCATCGTCTCCTGAAGCGTTTTCATGATGTGGTCTCAGGGAGGAGACGCGATGACCTGTCCTCAGGCCTGCGGGCACCAGCCCGGCTGGCTTCATGTTTTTCTGTGCTGCCTGCTGTCCTGCCTGGCGCCGGACCTCCCCGCCCGTGATGCATCGGCGTATTTGCCGCCGGGGGAGCCCGCTGCACCCAATCTCTGGTGGGGGCTGGATTTATCCCATCCGCCTGCATTAAGCGGGCATGACGGCCTTGCCGTCGCGCATGTGATTGCGGCTCTGCAAGCCTGGCTGCAGCGTCCGAGACCCGGGCAGCGCCCTTATCCCCGTGACGATATCCCTCTGGGGTTGCTGGCGGTGGTTCCCGATCGCCACCGTCAGCGCGCTGTCCGTGTCCTGCATCCGCCCGTGGCACTGGACGCAAGTCGTGACTGGCCTGAGCAGGAGCGAACGCGGATGGCTGAGTTCAGCGCCGGCGCAGCATTGTCTGCCGATGACCGGGTCCTGGAGGTCAGCCTGCCGGCCCTGCCGGCAGGACGTGTAAATGCTTTGGAGCTGACCTTGCCGGTTCAGGCCGACAGGGTCCCGGAGCACCTGCTGGCTGAAGTGGCACCTGTGGGGGATGCCGTCGCCGGGTGGCATATGGCCGAAGTGCCGGTGCAGTCCGTGTCGTCAGGCTACTGGCGGCTCGATTTGTCAGCACTCACGGTCCAGCCCTTGTCCGCCGCCCGCTGGCGCTTTCGTCCGACAGAGGATTCGGGTGCCGATTGGCGGTGGCGGCCATGGACTGCCGCTGATCCGGCCTCCTGGCTGGTGTCCTGGCAGGAGGCGGCACATCGGGCCAGCGGGCGTGAGCAGCTGCAGGGGGTGCTGTCGGATTTGCTGCCTTCGGTGCCGGATACGGACACGACAGTCCGGCCGGTGGCGGCGCCGGAAGATGCTGCCGCCCTGACCCTGGCGCTGCGTCGGTTGCCATCAGGCGCCTGGCCGCCCGGGGCGGAGACGGGCGCGGTCAGCGGTGATTCGGACTGCGAGTCTGCCGCCGTTTTGCAGCTGGGTTTGAGCGCGATATCCCCAGTCGCCGGGGTGACCGCTGCCGAGGGTTTGCGGACGCTGCCGCAACGTTGGCAGATCGTGAATGTGACGCAACCCTGGCCAGTCTGGTCGTCGGCACGCGCGGTCGGTCTGCAGTCATTGCCGGCCGAGCTCGACCGCTGGCGGGATCAGGCGCTGGCTCCGCCACCCGTGCTGGCCGCTCTGCAACCGCGTCATCTGGGCGCCGCGTTTCTGGGCCTGGACGTCCTCCGGATGCAGCCCGTCCCGGGTCGTCTGGCCTGGTATGGCAATCATCAATTTGTTCCTTGCGGGGCCCCCGAAGACTGTGTGCCTGATGGGCAGGTTTCGGGTCGTGATCTCGGCAGTCAGCTGTCCCGGGAGGCCGCCACGCTGCTCTGGCTGAGTGATGCCGGGCTGGCCGCAGGACAGGTGTTGCACGACTGGCGGACAGTGCTGGACTCAGCGGCGACACAAAATGAGCTGCTGTCACTGCTGGGACGCGCGCCGGATGCGGACCAGCGTGCCTGGTTGCAGGCGGCATTGCAGGACGAACTGGCGCATCCGCCTGTGCTGCAGGGGGCTGCGCGCTACATCGATGACGGTCCGGATCCGGGGCGGGCTGGCGGTCGGCGTGGCTATATCGCCTGGGGAATGGCCGACGGCGGTTTGCTCTGGCTGGATGCAGACACCGGTCAGCCGCGCTGGGGCTGGCGACCGGCCAGCCTGCTGGCGCACTGGCTGCGTCATCGGCTGGACCCCGGCGTCTCGGCGCCGTCGCTGGTCGCTGCCAGCGACTGGCAGATATGGCCGGCCGGTAGTGAGTATCGTCCCGGGCAGCCCCGCTATCTCTATGGCCTTGGCGATGGCCAGCTGCTGGCGCTGGATATCACTCAGCCCCTGCAGCCCCGGCTATTGTTCCAGGCGATGCTGCCGCCGGATGCCCGTGTCGGCAGCCTCAGTATTTTCCGGCTTGCCGACAGTGACTCACGGCCGCTTCTGCTGCTGGCGCGCGGGAGCCCTGTTCCGGTGACCGGCCAGACCCCGTCACTGGAACAGGGCTCTCCTGAGCGGCTATGGCTGATGGATGGACGCAGCGGCAATATCCTGTGGCGCGCTGCTGCCAGCGGGTATGCCGCCGATGTCGTGGATGCCCGGCTGACGACAGCCTGGCGGGCATCCTGGCAGCGGCTCATCGCAGCGGATGGCCGTCAGCTGATCTATGGTGTCGATCTGGGTGGCCAGGTCTGGCGCCTGACCCTGCCCGCCAGCGCGACGATTGATACCCTGCCCGGCGGCATTTCACTGCAGGAGGTCGCGACACTCTCTGATCCGGCATTGGCCACAGGGGCTGAGCGTTTTGAAGAGGCACCATCGCTGACCTGGCTTGCCGGTCCCGAGGGCGATTTTCTGCCGGCACTGACGCTGGGAAGCCGTACCGCGACCGGGGAGGCGGGTGTGGCGGCCTCGGTCTTCTCCTGGCTGGACCGCAGCGGGTCAGGCACGCCTTCCCTGGTGCGCAACCAGCTGACCGAATGGCCTGCAGCGCGCCTGACGCCACCGGATCATGTCTGGGGCTGGCGGCGGCATTGGGCGCATGCGGACGAGCAACTGGCATCTTCACCCCGCTGGCTCCTCGGTCAGGTCGTACTGGCCACTGAAACAGCCGAGCCGCTCAGTGGCTGCCTGCCCCAGCGCTGGCGCCAGCGGCTATACCGGCTGCCCTGGCGGGTAACGGCAGAGGGGGCTGAGTCTGAAGCCGGGGAGCAAGATCTCGGCGTGACGGCGGTGCCGCTGCCATCTTCGCCGGTACTGACGGACACGGGAGTCCTGGTGTGGCCGGGGAGCATGGGGGCTGCGCTGGCTCTGCGCGTGCCGGCACCGTATCGCCAGCGAACCGGCAGGCAGATGGTGCCTCTGCCGCGTTAGCCGGCGTGTCAGGATGCACGGCTAACGCGGGCGGCTGTGGGCTCAGTTCGGTTGTGCGGCCTGCGATCCTTTGAGCAGGCTGGCGGCCTGCCCGGCGAGGTCGTTCATGCCCAGTGCCTTGTAGTTCTTGATCAGCAGGTTCAGTGCTTCCGGGACGGCATCGCTCTCGGGATAATTTTCCACGACCCAGCGTGCCCGATTGACCACGGCGACCAGGGCACCCCGCGTTTCGTAGTAGCGCGCGACATGGAGTTCCGCTTCGGCCAGCTGGTTGCGCAGATAGATCATGCGCTGACGCGCGTCGTTGGCGTAGGGGCTGTCCGGATAGCGGGTGATCAGCTGACGAAAGTCGTCGAAGGCAATGCGGGCCTGACCGAAGTCCCGGTGTGCCATGTTCACTGGCAGGCGCTTGAGAATGCTGTCCTGGTCGATCGAGTAGTTCGACAGCCCGCGCAGATAAAGCACGTAATCAAGACGCGGCGACTCCGGATGCAGACGCAGGTAGCGGTCGGCAGCGGTAATGGCGGCCAGGTATTCAGCCTGCATGTACTTGCCGTAGATGACCTCAAGTTGCGCCTGTTCGGTGTAGCGTCCGACCGGGTACTGAGACTCCAGCGCCTCGAAGCCGGTCACCGCAGCACCATAGTTGCCGGCCTTCAGCGCGCTGCTGGCCTCCTGGTAGTACTGCGCTTCGGTCTTGACGCCGCCACTCTGGCCGGGGTTGGAGGCGCAGGCGCCCAGGGCGAGCGGCAGGGCGATCAGCAGTGTGCGGAGCATCAGCTTTTTCATGGATTCATCCAGCGATGAGCACCAGAGGTGGTGCGCGGGTACAATCCCGCTATTAAACACCAGCTCGACGAGCCCGCCAAACCATGTCGCAAGCAATTTCCCTGCACGCCGTAGTCCCGCCCGAACTCGCGGGCAGCCGCCTGGATCAGGCCGCCGCCCAATTATTCGGTGAATATTCGCGTGAGCGACTGAAACAATGGATCCAGGAGGGAACCCTGACGCTGGATGGCAAGCAGGCCAAACCCAAGGAAAAAGTCATGGGCGGCGAGCAGCTGACCGTGGCGGTCACCCTCCAGGATGAGACCGTGGCCGTCGCCGAAGATATCCCGCTCGATATCGTGCATGAGGATGACCAGCTCATCATCATCAACAAGCCGGCCGGCCTGGTCGTGCATCCCGGCGCCGGTAATCATCAGGGCACGCTAATGAATGCCCTGCTGCATCACGATCCTGCGCTGTCGCAGTTGCCACGTGCCGGCATTGTGCATCGCCTTGATCGCGACACCACCGGTCTCATGGTGGTGGCCAGGACACTGACCGCGCATACCAGCCTGGTGGCGCAGCTGGCGGACAAGCAGGTCTACCGTGAGTATGAGGCCGTGACGTATGGCAACATGACGGCTGGCGGCACCGTGGATGCGCCCATCGACCGCCATCCGCATGATCGTGTCCGCATGGCGGTGGTGCCCGGTGGTCGCCCGGCCGTGACGCACTACCGTATTCTGCAGCGTTTCCCCAACCACACGCATGTGCGCGTGCAGCTGGAGACCGGACGTACGCACCAGATCCGTGTCCACATGGCCCATATCGGCTTTCCCCTCATCGGGGATCCGGTGTATGCCCGTCTGCGCTTCCCCAAAGGTGCCACGCCGGTCCTGCTGGATACGCTGCGGCTGTTCAATCGCCAGGCACTGCATGCCCGTCGTCTCGGACTGGTGCATCCGGCCACCGGTGAGCAGTGTCTCTGGGAGAGCCCGCTGCCGGAGGACTTCCTGCAACTGCTTGAGGCACTCAAACTTGATGCCCAGCCCCCGGTCTGAGTTCACGGAGTCCCTGCCATGACGCCCGATACCTTGCTGCAACATGCCTTGCGCCCCGACTGGCCCGCGCCTGCGCATGTCCATGCGCTTGTCACGACACGCCTCGGCGGATGCAGTCGGTCACCCTATGACAGCCTCAATCTGGGCGATCACGTCGCCGATGACCCGCAGAACGTGGCGGCCAATCGTGCCCTGCTCGAACAAACGCTGGTGTCCGCGACGGCGCCACAATGGTTGAAACAGGTCCATGGGGTCCGCGTCATCAGCCCGCCGCCCGAGCCAATGCAGCGTCGCGTCTGGATTCCCGAGGCCGATGCCGCAGTGACCACGCTGGCCGGTGTGCCGATCACGGTCATGACAGCCGACTGTCTGCCGGCGTTCTTCACGGATCGCGCCGGGACTCGTGTGGCCGTGGCGCATGCCGGTTGGCGAGGCCTGTGTGATGGCGTCCTGGAGGCGACTGTCGCCGAGTTTCCGCAGCCGGCGGATGTCATGGCATGGCTGGGGCCGGCGATCGGCCCGCAGGCTTTCGAGGTTGGTGGCGAGGTCCGTGACGAGTTCATTGCCCGTGATCCGGCCGCTGACCAGGCATTCCGCCCGGTATCCGGAAAGCCCGGATTCTGGCTGGGTGACCTTTACCTGCTGGCGCGGCAGCGGCTGCAGCGTGTCGGCGTCAGTGCTGTGTACGGCGGTGGTCGTTGCACCTACTCCGAATCCGGCCTGTTCTATTCTTACCGGCGCGAGGGTCGCACCGGGCGCATGGCCAGCATGATCTGGATGACTGAGGAAACAGCATGACGCAGGTGGTCGTGGTCTATCACAGCGGCTATGGCCACACCGAGCAGGTGGCGCGCCATGTCGCTCTGGGTGTCAGTGAGGTGGCCGGTGTCACGGCCTCGCTCATGCCGGTGTCCGCCATCGACTGGGCACTGCTGGATGCCGCCGACGCCATCATCTTTGGCGCCCCCACCTACATGGGCAGTGTCTCGGCGGCTTTCAAGCAGTTCATGGATGACAGCTCCAAAACCTGGTTCCGCCTCGGCTGGCAGGACAAGCTGGCCGCTGGTTTCACCAATTCCGGCGCACTCAGTGGCGACAAGCAGGTCGCCATCCAGCAGATGCAGACCTTCGCCAGCCAGCATGGCATGCTCTGGGTCAACTTCCCGCTGCAGCCCAGCGGCATCGGCCCGGATGATGTCAATCGCCTGGGCTGCAACTCCGGCCTCATGACCCAGTCCGACAATGAAGCGCCCGAGCTGACCCCTCCGGGCGGTGATCGTCGTACGGCAGAGCACTTTGGCCGTCATGTCGCCGAACGCGCCATGCGCTGGCGACGCGGCGCCTGACTTGAAAAGCGGCCTCACCATCCCGATCTAGTGAACATGGGCAGCGCTTGCGTGCTGCCGTGGATGTTCCGATCGAATGACCGGTACACACCGGGTGATGGAGGTTGTCATGCGTCTTGATCGACTGACCGCAAAACTGCAGCAAGCTCTGGCGGATGCCCAGTCGCTGGCTGTCGGCCGTGATCACAACAGTCTGGATCCGCTGCATTTGCTGGCGGCGCTGCTGCAGCCGGCAGACAGCACGGTGGCGCCACTGCTGGCCCAGGCCGGGGCCAATGTGCCCGCACTCAAGGCCAGTGTCACCCGCAGCCTCGATGACTTGCCGCGTCTCGGCCAGGCCACGGGCGAGGTGCTGCCCAGTCCCGATCTGGTGCGCGTGCTCAATCTCGCCGACAAGCTCGCCCAGCAGAAACAGGATGGCTTCATCGCCAGCGAGCTGGTGCTGCTGGCGCTGCTCGACAGCGAGGCTGCCGCCGGCAGGTTGCTCAAGCAGGCCGGTGTGCGCCGCGATGCGCTGAGTCGCGTCATCGAGCAGTTGCGCGGAGGTGAGTCGGTGCAGAACGCAGGTGACGAAGAGCAGCGCCAGGCACTGTCGAAATACACCATAGACCTGACTGCGCGCGCTGCCGCCGGCAAGCTCGATCCGGTCATCGGCCGCGATGACGAAATCCGTCGCACCCTGCAGGTGCTGTCGCGCCGGACCAAGAACAATCCCGTGCTGATCGGGGAGCCGGGCGTCGGCAAGACCGCGATCGTCGAAGGACTGGCGCAGCGCATCGTCAACGGCGAAGTGCCGGATAGTCTCAAGTCGAAGAAAGTGCTCGTGCTCGACATGGGCGCGCTGATTGCCGGTGCCAAGTATCGCGGCGAATTCGAAGAACGCCTGAAAGCCGTACTCAAGGACCTTGCCAAGCTGGAAGGGCAGGTGATTCTGTTCATCGACGAAATCCACACCATGGTGGGTGCCGGCAAGGGCGATGGCGCCATGGATGCCGGCAACATGCTCAAGCCGGCCCTGGCGCGCGGCGAGCTGCACTGCGTCGGTGCCACCACGCTGGATGAGTATCGTCAGTTCATCGAGAAGGACGCCGCCCTTGAGCGCCGTTTTCAGAAAGTGCTGGTGGATGAGCCGTCAGTAGAGGACACCGTGGCCATCCTGCGTGGTCTCAAGGAACGCTACGAATTGCATCACGGCGTCGATATCACCGATCCGGCGATCATCGCGGCGGCACGCCTGTCTCACCGCTACATCACCGATCGCAAGCTGCCGGACAAGGCCATCGACCTGATCGACGAGGCGGCTGCGCGCATCCGCCTGGAAATGGACTCCAAGCCTGAGGCCATGGACAAGCTCGACCGCCGTCTCATCCAGCTCAAGATGGAGCGTGAGGCGCTCAAGCAGGAGGAGGATGCCGCGTCGAAGCAGCGTCTGATCAAGCTGCACGAAGAAATCGAGAAGCTCGAGCGTGAATACGCCAGTCTCGACGAAGTCTGGAAGTCCGAGAAATCGTTGGTGGCGGGCGCTCAGCACATCAAGGAGCAGCTGGAGAAGGCGCGGCTCGATTTTGACTCGGCCCGGCGCGGTGGCGATCTCGAAAAAATGTCGCGTCTGCAGTATGGCGTCATCCCTGATCTTGAAAAGCAGCTCGCCAGGGCGCAGACCGGTGAGCATCCGGAGGCGACACTGCTGCGCAGCAAAGTGACCGAGACCGAAATCGCCGAAGTGGTGGCGCGCAGCACCGGGATTCCGGTCGCACGCATGCTGGAGGGCGAGCGCGAGAAACTGCTGCGCATGGAGCAGGTGCTGGCTGCCCGGGTGGTGGGCCAGGATGAGGCGGTGACGGCCGTCGCGCATGCCGTGCGCCGTTCGCGCGCCGGCCTCACCGACCCCCATCGTCCCAACGGCTCCTTCCTGTTTCTGGGTCCGACCGGTGTCGGCAAGACGGAGTTGTGCAAGGCGCTGGCAAATTTCATGTTCGACAGTGATGACGCCATGATCCGCATCGACATGTCGGAGTTCATGGAAAAGCACAGCGTCTCGCGTCTGGTGGGGGCACCTCCCGGCTATGTCGGCTACGAGGAGGGCGGCACGCTTACCGAAGCCGTCCGGCGCCGGCCGTATTCGGTGGTGCTGCTCGACGAGGTCGAGAAAGCCCATCCGGATGTGTTCAACATCCTGCTGCAGGTTCTGGAGGATGGTCGCCTGACCGATGGCCAGGGGCGTACGGTCGATTTTCGCAACACGCTGATCGTGATGACCTCGAATCTGGGCGCCGACCTGATCCAGAGCCTGACCCATGCCGGCAAGCTCGACGAGGTCCGCGGCGCCGTGCTGGAGGCGGTGGGTCGCCATTTCCGTCCGGAGTTCATCAACCGTATCGATGAAACAGTGGTGTTCGCACCGCTGGATGAGGGCCAGATCCGGGCCATCGCCGACATTCAGCTGGATCGTCTGCGTGGCCGCCTGGCCGAGCGGGAGCTCAAGCTGGTGCTGACCGAGAGTGCCCTGGCGCAACTGGTGGTGTCTGGTTTCGACCCGCTCTACGGGGCGCGACCGCTCAAGCGCGCGATTCAGGCCGGCATCGAGAATCCGCTGGCCGATCATCTGTTACGCGGCGATTTCGTTGCCGGCGATACCATTCAGGTCGAGGAAGAGCATGGTGTGCTGAGCTTCCACAAAGCCCGATTGCACTGAGGCAGGGCAGGGGCATCACGCGGGTGCTGCCCCTGCGACTTTCGCCCAGCGCATTGCGACCATGAATTCCTTGACATTCCGCGCGTCTGGATAAAAAATCGCCGGCTTCATGGTGGGTGCCGCCCCGCTGAACACCCTCGGCTACGTCGGCGCCAGGACACAGGCTGTCCTGTTCCGGTCACGCTTATGCGCGTGACCCTTCCTCCCGCTCGGCGGCTTGCTGGCACACCCGTTGCCAGTCGCCCGCGACCCCGAACCCGGGGCCACCGAGCTGAAGCATCAGCCCCCATGAGGTTTTTTGATCGTGCTAGAATTCGGCCCCTCTTTCAGTCCAGGGATAGCCTGAGTTCTGGCCTGGCCATTCTTTACATCAGGGTGAATCGTGGAACAGTTATCCGGCGGTGAAATGCTCATCCGCGCCCTCGCAGACGAAGGCGTGGAATATCTCTTTGGTTATCCCGGTGGCGCCGTGCTGCACATTTACGACGCCATCTTCCAGCAGGACAAGGTCAAGCACATCCTGGTCCGTCACGAGCAGGCCGCTGGCCATGCCGCTGACGGCTATGCGCGTGCCACCGGCAAGGTCGGCACTGTCCTGGTGACTTCCGGCCCGGGCGCCACCAACACGGTGACCGCGATTGCCACGGCCTACATGGACTCCATTCCGATGGTGGTCATCTCGGGTCAGGTGCCGTCCAACCTGATCGGTGAAGATGCTTTCCAGGAAACCGACATGGTCGGTGTCAGCCGTCCGATCGTGAAGCACAGCTTCCAGATCCGTCACGCCTCGGAAATCCCGGCCGTAGTGAAAAAGGCCTTCTACATCGCTGCCAGCGGCCGTCCGGGCCCGGTGGTGATCGACGTCCCGAAGGATTGCACCAACCCGAACGAAAAGTTCCCGTACGAATACCCGGCCAAGGTCAAGCTGCGTTCCTACACGCCGCCGGCCCGTGGTCATGCCGGCCAGATCAAAAAGGCGGTTGATGAGCTGCTGGCTGCCAAGCGTCCGGTGATCTATGCCGGCGGCGGCGTGGTCCAGGGCAATGCCTCGGCCCTGCTGACCGAGCTCGTGCGCGCGCTCGGCTGCCCGTGCACCAACACGCTGATGGGCCTCGGCGCCTACCCCGGTTCGGATCCGCAGTTCATCGGCATGCTCGGCATGCACGGCACCTACGAAGCCAACATGGCCATGCATCACAGCGATGTGATCCTGGCGGTGGGCGCGCGCTTTGATGACCGTGTCACCAACAACACGGCCAAGTTCTGCCCGAATGCCCGCATCATCCACATCGACATCGATCCGGCCGCGATCTCCAAGACCGTGCAGGTCGACATCCCCATTGTGGGGGCCGTCGAGCCGGTGTTGACCGACATGCTGTCACTGGTGAAGGCGGATGACGCCGCCAGACCGGATGCCGAGGCGCAGAAAGCCTGGTGGGATCAGATCAATCAGTGGCGCCTTCGTCACGGCCTGCGCTACGAAGCGCCCAAGCCGGGCGAGATGAAGCCGCAGCAGGTTGTCGAGATGCTCTACAAGGTCACCGAAGGCAAGGCCTATGTGACTTCCGACGTGGGCCAGCACCAGATGTTCGCCGCGCTGTACTACAAGTACGACAATCCGCGTCAGTGGATCAACTCCGGTGGTCTCGGCACCATGGGCTTCGGTCTGCCGGCCGCCATGGGCGTCAAGCTGGCTTTCCCGGATGCCCAGGTGGCCTGCGTCACTGGTGAGGCGTCGATCCAGATGAATATCCAGGAGCTGTCGACCTGCCTGCAGTACGGTCTGCCGGTGAAGATCGTCAACATCAACAACCAGTCCCTGGGCATGGTCAAGCAGTGGCAGGACATGCAGTACGAGGGTCGTCACTCGAGCTCGTACATGGGTTCGCTGCCGGACTTCGTCAAGCTGGTCGAGGCCTACGGCCACGTCGGCATGAAGATCACCGACCCGGCCCAGCTGGAGTCGAAGATGCGCGAAGCCTTCGCCATGACCGACAAGCTGGTGTTCCTGGACATCTACGTGGACCCGAGCGAGCACGTGTACCCGATGCAGATCGCCAAGGGTTCCATGCGTGACATGCTGCTGAGCAAGACGGAGCGTACCTGATCATGCGTCGTATCATTTCCGTGCTGCTGGAAAACGAACCGGGCGCGCTGTCGCGCGTGGTCGGCCTGTTCTCCCAGCGCAACTACAACATCGAAACCCTGACCGTGGCGCCGACCGATGACCCGACGCTGTCGCGCATCACGCTGACCACCAACGGCGACGAGCACAAGATCGAGCAGATCACCAAGCAGCTCAACAAGCTGATCGAAGTGGTCAAGGTCGTGGACCTGAGCGAAGGTCAGCATATCGAGCGCGAGCTCATGCTGATCAAGGTCAAGGCCGTAGGTGCTGCCCGCGCCGAGATCAAGCGTACGGCGGACATCTTCCGTGGCCACATCGTGGATGTGACGCCGAGCGTGTACACGATCCAGCTCACCGGCCCGAGCGACAAGCTGGATGCCTTCATCGAGGCGCTGTCGGAGACTTCGATTCTGGAAGTTGTTCGGACTGGCGTGTCGGGCATTGCTCGTGGCGAGAAGGTGCTGAGCATCTGATGGCTGGTGGCTGCTGAAAATGAAGATGAAAAGGCCCGCGCATGCGGGTCTTTTTTTGCGAGCTGAGTGAGGCATTTTAAATGACAGAGCCGTTACAGCGTTCATCGACCCTGGGGTATCGTCCTGATATTGACGGCTTGCGTGCGGTAGCGGTGCTGTCAGTCGTTGCTTTTCATGCGTTTCCTTCGTGGGTTCAAGGGGGCTTTGTCGGCGTAGATGTTTTTTTTGTCATCTCTGGATTCCTGATTTCAAGGATTATTTTTGAAAAGCTTAATGATGGTGGCTTTAGCTTTGGGTGGTTCTACGCGCGACGCATTAGGCGGATTTTTCCTGCGCTCTTGGTTGTACTGATATCAACTTATGCTTTTGGCTGGTTTGCGTTGTTTGCGAATGAGTATGTATTGCTGGGAAAGCATGTTGCTGCTGGTGCCGGTTTCGCATCGAATTTTGTGTTGTGGAGCGAGTCGGGCTATTTTGACGCTGCCGGTTCAACTAAGCCGTTGCTGAATTTGTGGAGCCTGGGGGTTGAGGAGCAGTTCTACATTATCTGGCCTTTTATCGTATGGCTGGCCTGGAAGGCGGGTATCGGCTTTTTATCTGTCACAATCCTTGCAGCCGTTGTTTCGTTTGGCTTGAATATCAGAGGCATGGGGCTGGATCCCGTGGCTACATTCTATTCGCCATTGACCAGATTTTGGGAGATTTTGTCCGGCAGTATCCTCGCGTGGATGTCTGTCCGCCGGGGTGGTTTTCACGCGCACGTCAGGGCAAGGGTTGAATATTGTTTTGATATGGTTCTGCCGCCTGGAGGGCGATGGACTGGTAGTGAAGTGCTGTCCAATGTTATGTCACTTGCGGGCTGCCTTTTACTTGGCTATGGTTTTTTTGGTATAAGTCGTGTCTTTTCATATCCTGGGGGATGGGCGCTGGTGCCGGTTGTTGGTGCTATGCTTGTTATTGCCTCAGGTCCTGGCGCATTAATTAATAAAAAGGTTCTTTCGAGTCGCCTTTTCGTGTGGTTTGGTTTAATAAGCTTTCCCCTGTACCTGTGGCACTGGCCATTACTATCATTGGCAGCCATAGTTGAAGATGAGCCTCTAGCTCGCGAGATACGGCTTGCCATTGTGATCCTGTCGATTGCGCTTGCGTGGTTGACATACTGTATTGTTGAACGCCCGATGCGCTCCGCAAAAAATGGAACGATTAAGGTCTTTGTGCTTGTTCTTCTGATGTCTTGTTTGGGGGCATATAGCTTGGCTTCCTATTTGTCAGGTTACACGTCGCCCGCTGCGCAAAGGACGGCTCAGCAGGCAAGTCAGTTGGGTTTTGCCCTGCCTGTCGGTACGGATGATCAGATGGCCCGTTGTCGTCACATGTTCCCTGACAGGCTGGAGATGTCATCAAAGATAAGAGATGACAATTTTTGTTATATCCAGAAAGCTGGTGAGCCAAATGTTATTATGATTGGTGATTCGATGAATCCAAGTGTATTTTCTGGGTTTTCCGACATTGACGGCTTAAATATTCTGGTCTTATCTGCCAGTGCTGCGGCGCCATTCTATGATTTGCGTTCGACGAACGTAGGTGACCGCATCAGATGGAATAACTATCTGATGACGAACCAGGCTTTGAATTACGCAATTGCGAACGAAAATATAAAGGTTGTTGTGCTTTCTGCATTGTCATTGCCTTTTGTCACTAATCAGGATTATAAGTTCAGAATGTGGGATGTCACCAGGCCTGATTATGATGATGTGCATGATATATTTGTTGATGCTATGTCAAGGACTGTGTTGAAATTGCTGTCCGCCAATAAAAAAGTAGTTTATGTTATGCCAAATCCAGCCTTGGATTATGAGCCAAGTGCTTGTCTGCATAATTTGAGGCCTTTCACGTTGACGAAAGAGTCAAGGGCCTGTTTCCGGACTCGTGAAAGTGTGGACGTTGAGTATCGGACTTACAGAGAGTGGGTCGCTGAGGTTTTGTACAAATTCCCGAAAGTTGTTGTTTTTGACATGGCGCCGATTTTTTGTAATGACATGAAGTGTTTTGGTGCTTTGGAAGGCAGTATTCTTTATCGTGACAGGCTTCATTTGAGCGTCGACGGGGCCAAACTGGTTGCCCCGCATCTGCAACGGTTGATGGCCGGCCTGCTTTGAGTGGTGCCTGCCAAGCGGGTCGTCAGGCGGGTTTTCCAGCTCACCCCGCTCGTCGCTCCCAGAACGCTTTCACCAGCGGTTCCTTCAACCGCTTTTCCAGCGCGAACAGCCCGATCTCCAGCCCTGCCAGTTGTGGCGCAATCTCATACCGCTGGATCATCCCCGCCAGCGGACTGTTCTCCAGCACGATCTCCGGCACCACGCCAATGCCGAATCCCAGGCTCACCATGCTCACGATGGCCTCGTTGCCGGCCACCTGCGCATAGATCTTCGGGCGTATGCCATGCCCGCGCAGCCAGCGCTCGATGCGCGTGCGCGCCAGGCCATCCTCGGACAGGATCATCGGTACCTCGCGCCAGCTCTCTGCCGTCGGCTCGCGCAGCTGCGCATCACCCAGCAGCAGTGGCGCCACCGGCCCGATGAAGCACAGCGCTGTCTTCGCGATGGGCTGGAACGCCACGCCCGGTGGCAGGGCATCCGGGCGCGCGCCTATGGCGATGTCCTCGCGCCCCTCGCGCACGTGCTCCACGGCGCGCTCGGCATCCCCCGTGTGCAGTTTGATCTCGATATGTGGATGGTCTTCGCGGAAGCGGCTGAGGATGTCGTAGAGGAAGCTGTAGCTGGCGGTCACCGAGCAGTACAAGCTGAGCTCGCCACGCAACATGTCCTGATCCTGTCGCAGGTTCTGGCGGAGCGTCTCCCAGGCGCGCAGTGTCTCGGCAGCATAGTCGCGGAAGTGCCGGCCCTCGCGGGTCAGGGTCACGGAGCGGTTGTCGCGCAGGAAGAGCGGGGCGCCCGCGTTTTCTTCCAGCTGTTTGATGATGCGGCTCAGTGCCGACGGGCTGATGTGCTGCTCGCGGCTGGTGCGGCCGAAATGCAGGTTGTCGGCGAGGGCGAGGAAGAGGCGCAGGCTGCGGTCATCCATTCTGGAACTCCCGTGATCCCGGATTTGTTTCAATATTCGGCATATTGCATTGCATATATATCATTTTACGCAATGCTGCGGATGTCGTAATGTGCGCGTCCCGGATGGCCTTCCCCGCCTAGCGCAGGGCCATCCAACCTGATCACTGACCCCAGGGGCTGACACCATGCAAGTTTATTACGATAAGGACGCTGACCTTTCCATCATCCGTGGCATGAAGGTTGCCATCATCGGCTACGGCTCGCAGGGCCATGCCCATGCCCAGAACCTGACCGATTCCGGCGTCGACGTCACTGTCGGTCTGCGCAAGGGCGGCGCTTCCTGGTCCAAGGTTGAAGCTGCCGGCATCAAGGTTGCCGAAGTGGACGCCGCCGTGAAGGGCGCTGACCTGGTCATGATCCTGCTGCCGGACGAAAACATCCCCGAGGTGTACGCCAACAACGTCGCCCCGAACATCAAGCAGGGCGCTACCCTGGCTTTCGCGCACGGCTTCAACGTGCACTACAACCAGGTCATCCCGCGTGCTGACCTGGATGTGATCATGGTCGCTCCGAAGGGTCCGGGCCACACCGTGCGCTCCGAGTACCTGAAGGGTGGCGGCGTGCCGTCCCTGATCGCCCTGTACCAGGACAAGTCGGGCAATGCCAAGCAGATCGCCCTGTCCTACGCGGCGGCCAACGGCGGCACCAAGGGTGGCGTGATCGAGACCAACTTCCGTGAAGAGACCGAAACCGACCTCTTCGGCGAACAGGCCGTGCTCTGCGGCGGCGCTGTCGAGCTCGTGAAGATGGGCTTCGAAACCCTGACCGAAGCCGGCTACGCGCCGGAAATGGCCTACTTCGAGTGTCTGCACGAGCTGAAGCTGATCGTCGACCTGATGTACGAAGGCGGCATCGCCACGATGAACTACTCGATCTCGAACAACGCCGAATACGGTGAGTACGTGACCGGCCCGGAAGTCATCAACGAGCAGTCGCGTGAAGCCATGCGCAATGCCCTGAAGCGCATCCAGACCGGCGAATACGCCAAGATG
>CAZEEQ010000014.1:0-66348 GCA_964511255.1 uncultured Paraperlucidibaca sp. | reverse complement strand
GCACCTTCCGCGACTTCGAGGCCATGTGCCGCGACAAGGGGCTGCGCGTGCTCGACCGCCTCGCTGTCGACCAGGATCAGCAAGGCAGTGGCCTCAGCCGCCTGCTGCCCAATCTGTTCGGTGAAATCGGCATCTTCCGGGTGGCCCGAGGATGAGCCGTCTTGTCCTGGCCACCGGCAATGCCGGCAAGCTGCGCGAGCTCCAGGCCCTGCTCGCTGACAGCGGCGTCGACATCATCTCGCAGAAAGTCTTCGAGGTACCGGATGCCGACGAGACCGGTCTTTCGTTTGTCGAGAATGCCATCCTCAAGGCCCGTCATGCCGCGCGCCTGACTGGCCTGCCGGCGCTCGCCGATGACTCCGGTCTCGCGGTCGATGCCCTCCACGGCGCCCCCGGCATCTACTCTGCGCGCTACGCTGGCGCGGGTGCCAGCGATGCCGACAACAATGCCAAACTGCTCGCTGCCATGGCAGCCCTGCCGGCGGAGGCCCCGCGCACGGCGTGTTTCGTCTGTGTGCTGGTGCTGGTGCGTCACGCCGATGACCCGCTGCCGGTCATCTGCCAGGCTACCTGGGCAGGCGAGATTGCCCGGGTACCGGCCGGCGATGCCGGTTTCGGTTACGACCCGCTGTTTCTTGTCCCGGGTGAGGGCATGACCAGTGCCGAGCTGCCGCGTGATCGCAAAGCCGCTCTGGGTCATCGCGGACAGGCCCTGCGCCTGCTCAAGGCGCGCTGGGCCGAGACCGGGCTGTGAGCGACGCGGCCGCCGCGCTGCTGCCACCACTGGCGCTTTATGTGCATATGCCCTGGTGCGTGCGCAAATGCCCCTATTGCGACTTCAACTCCCATGCCGCCTCCGGCGCGGGTGACAGCCTGCCCGAGGCGGCGTACATCGCCGCGCTGCTGACGGACCTCGATCAGGATCTTGCCGACTTCCCCGGTGCCGCCGCGCGCGAGATCGTCTCCATCTTCATCGGTGGTGGTACGCCCTCGCTGATCTCGCCGGATGGCTATGCCGCGCTTTTCGCCGGCCTGCGCCGTCGTCTGCGCTTTGCGGCGGATATCGAGATCACGCTCGAGGCCAATCCCGGCACGGTCGAGCAGGGCTTGTTCAAGGGCTACCGCGCGGTTGGCATCAACCGTCTCTCCATCGGCGTGCAGACCTTCCAGGCGGAGCAGCTCAAGGCGCTAGGCCGCATCCACTCCGGTGACGAGGCCATCCGTGCGGCGGACTCCGCCAGAGCCGCAGGCTTCACCACGTTCAACCTCGACCTCATGCACGGTCTGCCCGGGCAGACGGTCGCGCAGGCGCTGGATGACCTGCGTCGCGCCATCGCGCTGCGGCCCACGCACCTGTCCTGGTATCAGCTCACGCTCGAACCCAACACCGTGTTCTACCGTCAGCAGCCGGTGCTGCCGGAAGAGGATGTACTGGCGGATATTCAGGAGGCCGGCCAGGCGCTGCTGGCGGCCGAGGGCTACGATCAGTATGAAGTGTCAGCGTATGCGCAGTCGGGCCATCGCTGCCGTCACAACCTGAACTACTGGCAGTTCGGCGACTACCTCGGCATTGGCGCCGGTGCCCATGGCAAACTCAGCGCAGGCACGGCGGATGGTCTGGGCATTGTGCGTACCGCCAAGACGCGCACGCCGCGCGACTATCTTGGCGCTGCCCAGGCCGCCGCCACCGGCATGCCGGCGGCTTTCCGTGCCAGCGCCCAGCACATTGCCGCCGATGAGCTGCCGTTTGAATTCATGCTGAATACCCTGCGCCTGATCGAGGGCGTCCCGGCCCGGCTCTGGCGGGAGCGCACCGGTCTCACGGATGATGTCGTGGCGACTGTCCTGCAGGATCTGCGCGCGCGCGGGCTGCTGCAGGCCGAGGGGCCGCCGGGCCAGCTGCCGCCGCTGGTGGCGACGCCGCTGGGGCAGCGCTATCTCAACCGCGTCATCGAGTCTTTTCTGCCGGCGTGAGCGCCGGTGACGCTGATCTGGAGCTGTCATGACCGCTCACCGTGATTTCGCCAATACCGTCACCGACCTGTTCGAACAGGCTTTGCGTGGTCCGGTGCAGTGCAAGCGCCTGTTCGGCGGCTACGGTTTCTATCACGACCAGCGCTTCTTCGCGGTCATGATCGCCGGCGTGCTCTATCTCAAGGTCAATGACGCGACGCGCCCGGTATTCGAGGCCGACGCCCTGCCGGCCTGGGTCTACCCGCGCGAAGGCAAGCCGGTGACCATGGGTTTTCACGGTGTGCCCGAGGCGGCTTTCGACGACCCCGAGGTGATGCGGCCCTGGGCCCATCTTGCCTTGCTGGCGGCCAATCCGGCGAAGCGGCCGTCTGTCCGCAAGCCACGTGCCACCGGTAAATCTTCTGTTGTCCGCCAACCCTGAGCCGTCGCAAGATGACGGTCTCGCCATTTGTGTCCGGAGTCACCTCATGAGCATCACCGTCTACTGGGGCAGCGGCAGCCCTTTTGCCTGGAGCGTCCTGCTCGCCCTTGAAGTCAAAGGGCTGAACTACGAGTCGAAGCTGCTGCAGATGAGTCAGGGCGAGCACAAGACGCCCGAGTTCCTGGCCATCAATCCGCGGGGCAAGGTGCCGGTGCTGGTCGACGGCGAGACGGTCATCAGCGAGTCGCTGGCCATTCTGACCTGGCTGGAGGCGAGCTATCCGGAGCCGTCGCTGTTCGGGCGCGGCGCGGCCGAAAAAACGGCAGTCATGCAGGCGGTCTCGGCGCTGATCTCCTATGTCGAGCCGCCGATCATGACCATCTCGCGCACGACGTTCTTCAAGCCCTGGGATGCCGCCGGCCAGGCTGATATTTCTGCGGCTGTGGCGCTGGCCCTGCCCGAGCTGCAACGTCTCGATGCCGATCTGGGCAAGACCGCCTGGCTGGCCGGCAACGCCTTGTCGGCCGCGGATCTGCGTCTCTTCCCGCTGCTGCAGCTGCTCTGGCGCGCCACCCTCGGCGCCGATCGGAAAGGGGGGCTGCCAGTCATGCACGAGCTCGACCGCCCGCACTTCCCCGCTATTGACCGCTGGGCCCGCCAGATCGAGGAATTGCCGGGCTACAATCGCACTTATCCCCCGCACTGGCGGGCCTGATGCATGAAGCAAGCGAGGATTTGATGGCCGCCATCTGGGTCGATGCCGATGCCTGTCCGCAGGTGGTGAAAGACATTCTGCTGCGTGCCGCCGAGCGCACCGGCGTCGCCATCACCTTCGTCGCCAACCAGCCGGTGCGGTTGCCGGCCGGGCTGCCGGTGAAGGCGGTGCAGGTGCCGCCGGGCTTCGATGTTGCCGACAATTACATCGTTCAGCATGCTTCAGCGGATGATCTGGTGGTCACCCAGGACATTCCGCTGGCGGCCGAACTGGTGAAGGCCGGTGTGGCGGCCGTGACGCCGCGCGGCCAGCGCCACACCAAGGAGTCGATAGGCCAGCGTCTGGCCATCCGCGATCTCATGAGCGATCTGCGTGATGCCGGCATGGTGCGCGGCGGACCGCCCCCACTATCGCTCGCCGATCGTCAGAACTTCGCTAATCAGCTCGACAAGTGGTTAGCCGCCCGACCCAGAGGCTAGCTACACTGGCGTGGTGTCCATGCCGGAGGTCGCGATGAGTCAAACGGAATTGCAGAGTCTGGCGCATAGCCTGCGTCGCCCACCGCTGAGTCTGGCCGCCCTGTCGGCGTTGTCGCCGGCCCAGCTGTCCTGGCTTGAGCAGCAGGTTCGCCAGGCCTGCGTGCGCGCCGAGAGTGATCTCCAGCGCGATATCTCCAGGGCCTGGCCGCTGAGCCTGCTGCTGCCACGCCGGCTGCGGAGGTCGCCATGACCGGGCTGGCCGCACGTGCCGAGCTGATCAAGCTGGGGCGCGCCCTGGGAGCGGCGCCGGAGCAGCTGTCTTTTCTCTCCGATCAGGCGCCTGAGGTGCTCAGGCATCTGCGTGTGGCGCTGTCGGATCGTATTTTCGATGAACGGCGGCAGGTCTTCCGTGCCCTGGCGGGCTGGGCGCGCTGGCTGCCGGCCTGGCTGGCGGCCGGGCTGGTGCGCTGGTGGCTGGGGCCGCGCCTGACCGCGCGCATTGCCGGCGAATTGCCGGCCTGGCGTGCCGCAGCCATCTCCCGTTTTCTGCCGGCTTTTTTCATGGCGGAGGTCGCGGTGGCTCTGGATCCGCGCAGTGCACGCGAACTGATCGGGCTGCTGCCGGTGAGCCAGGTCGCGGCAATTGCCCGCATCCTGCTCGACAAACGGGATTTCGTGACCATCGGACGTTTTGTCGGCCTGATGCCGGATGAGGTGGTGTGCGAAGTGGCCGGCGAGGTGGCGGATGAGGGCGACCTGCTCGAAATCGTCTTTCATCTGGAGTCGCGCGAGCGGATCGATCATCTCGTGCGCATTCTGCCGCCCGAACGTATTCACAAGGCCATGATGATTGTCTGTGACCCGAGCCGACGCGAGCTCTGGCCCAAGCTGCTGGCGCTGGTGACCAACGTGGGCTACGGCCTCAAGCGCGAGCTCGGCGACCTCGCTGCACAGCAGGGCGACGAGGTGCTGGCGGCCATCGTCCGGGCGGCACAGGAGGAAGACCTTTGGGCGGATATCCTGCCGGTCGTGGTCTGCCTCTCGCCCGACGTTCAGCGTCGCGTCGTCAATCTGCCATTCCTCCTCGATGCCGAGGTGATGCGCAGCATTCTCCGGGCGGCCGACGAGTCCGGGCTCTGGACCTCGCTGCTCACGCTGGCGGCGAGCATGAATGATGCCGGTCGTGATGCCGTGGCGGTGGCGCTGTCCGATGTCAGCCGCGATGTCTTTGATCGTATCGCCTATGCGGCGTTGTTGCGGGCGCAGTTCGATACCGTGCTCGACATTGTCGGCCGTCTGCCGGTCGCTCGTCATGGCGAGTGCCTGCAGGTGCTGGAGCATTATGTCGGCGGACTTGATGCGGATACGGTGGCTTATATCCATGGTGCCCTGCACGCCCAGGGTCTGGCACATTTGGTGCCGCCGACAGGTGAAAAGGCCGCGGCCGGACCGACCGGCTGAATCCCTCCCGCCAGGCTCAGTCGGGCAGCGTCCCGCGCAGTGGCAGGAGCTGCTCCATGGCCTGCCGGTAGCCGCGCTCGATGAGGTCATCGAGACGATTCCACTCGAACATGCCGATGTCCTGCACCGGCAGATTGAGGCAGATGTCGGCGCGCTCGATGGATGCCTGCTGGATGCTGGTCTCGCTGGCCAGCGAAGCGCTGCGCATGAGAATTTCCGACAGCTTTGGCGCCCGCCGCTCGCCGCGCCAGTGCAGCAGTGCCTGCTGGTCTGGCAGGCCGATACCAGCACCGGGTGCGCTGATGTCGCCGAAGGCGCTGACATTGCTGGCGATGATCACGCCGCGCTCGAGATTCTGCATGACGTCCGTCGGCAGGTTGTTGACCACGGCGCCATCACAGAGCAGGTCGCCCTCGAAAGCAATCGGCGGCGCGACCCCCGGCACACTCATGCTGGTGCCCACCCAGGTCGCGAGACCGCCGCTCTCATGCACCGCCGGCATGCCCGTTGTCAGGTTGGTTGAAACACAGTAGTAGGTGCGGCGCAGCTCCTCGATCTGGCGATTGCCGAAGATCGCGGTCAGGCGGTTGTGAAAGCGCTGGCCACGGATCAGCGAGACGCGCGGCATGGTGTAGTCGTTAAGGTAGTTCTTGGCGACAAAAGTCTCATGGGCGACATGCTCCATTTCCACGCTGTCGAAGCCGCAGGCGAGCATGGCTGACACGAAGGCGCCCATGCTGGTGCCGCCGGCGATATCGACCGGAATCTGCAACTGCTCCAGGGCGCGAACCAGACCGATGTGCGCAAAGCCGCGGGCACCGCCCCCGCCGAGCACGAGCCCGACACCGCGCCCGGAGATCTGGCGGGCGAGGGCGCAGATGTCCTCTTTGGCCCAGGGGTGAACGAAGTAATGCGCCCGCGCGCCGGTTTCCTTGCACCAGGCGCGCGTATGGGGGGATGGGTCCCCCTCCGGACGCAGCAGGACCAGTTCGACGGGCGCCAGCAGTCCGCGCGCGCGCAGTTCATCCAGCACCGGCACATCATCGGGCGGGCTGCCGGCCTCGGCCAGAATGAGGATGCGGTCGGCCTGGCGCAGGCAGCGCAGCGACCACGGGTCATGGTCGTTGTCGGCAGCATAGAGCACGAAGACATGGCGCTCTTCCAGGTCGGCCAGCCAATGACGCAAGCGCAGGTCGGCCACACTGCCATCCAGGGGGGTCTGGGCAAAACCGTGGCCGAAAACCGTATCGATATGGGCCGCGGTGATCAGGGTGGTGTGCGGCCAGCCGTGCAGATGGCTGACCAGGGCTTCGCCGAGCTGGATGGCGGAAACACCGGACGAGGCCGGAATCAGTGCCAGCGTGCCGCCATGACTGGTCGTGCTCAGGCGGCGCCGGCCGCGCTGCTGGCGGCCACGGGCGATGACCAGCCGCGCCAGCGCCAGCATGGCATCTGCCTGGGCATGCATGAAGTCGAGAAAAAACCCGGCCGGGATGGCCAGCAGCCGGCTGTCACGCACGGCATGGACGGCCGAACTGCGCGGCTGACCCGAGACCACGCCCATCTCGCCGACCGGCTCGTGGCGATTGACATAGCCCAGCAGCTCGCCACCCACGGTGACACGCAGCCGCCCGCTGACCAGGACATAGAACTGATCGGCTGTTTGCGCGGCCTGATAAAGGCAGTCACCGCTGGTCAGTCGCACGGCGCTGGCATGGCTCGCCAGCTCGGCCAGCGCGGGCGGGGCCAGCGAGGCGAACAGGGGGATGCGGGAAAGCTCGAAGGCGGCGTCCATGTGCACTCATCAAGATCGGAGCAGGCCTGACCTTGATAGAGGAAAAGCCGGCCGCCGGCAAGGCAAGTGGTCTGGTGCTCAGGCCTTCTTGTCTGTCTGTGCCTGCTCCACGGCCAGCCGCAGCTGGTCAATGTTCTCGCGCAGCATGTCAGCGACCAGCTCGTCGGTGCGCGGATCGTTGAGGATGCCTTCGGTGACCCGCAGTACGGCAGTGATCACCGAGTCGACAATGGCATCGTGGTAGGGCAGCCAGCGCAGCTTGCCCGCCTGCGGGTCGTTGCGCAGCTTCTCCAGCACCATGGCACGCAGTTCGGTCTCGTTTTCGGCCAGTGCCTGCGAAATGTTGCGGGTGTAGGTGCCCTTGACCAGGACGTCGGCGACTTCGTTCAGCACCGCCACCGTGATGGCGCCGCTGACCGCGCCGATGGCGGCATCCTTGAGCCGTGTCAGCAGACGATAGACAAAGCCGGAGCCGAGAATGCGGTCTACCGCGCGGCCAAGACGCGCCAGTACCAGCAGCAGGCTGAGCCAGGGGTTGGCGATGATGGCCGGATGCGCGACCGGGATCATGCCGAGGAAGGCATACCAGTTGCGGCCGAGGTAGGGCAGGCCCCAGCCGGCCTGGCGCCAGTGCAGGAAGAACTCGATGGCAAAGAGGGCGCAAATGCTGGAGTCGACCACGCGAATCCAGAACATCTGTTCCGGTGTGACCTTGAGCAGTATCGGCCAGGCCAGCAGGACAATGGAAAAGCAGGCAATCAGGAACAGCGCCCAGTCCGACAGCCCGCCTTTGAACAGTGGTGGCTGGTCCGCGGCGGCTGCGCTATCCGCCGGTTTCAGGCGGCCGGCATGTGCCGGCGTGGTATCAGGCGATGCGTTCATAGATCAGATCCCATACGCCATGGCCCTGGTTCTGGCCGCGCTTCTCGAACTTGGTGAGCGGGCGCCAGTCCGGGCGCGGATGATATTCGCCCTTGGCATGGGCATTGGCAAAGCCGGTCGCGGCTTCCATGTGCTCCAGCATCCACTCGGCATAGGGTGCCCAGTCGGTGGCCATGTGGAAACGTCCCCCGATGCGCAGCTTGCGCTGCACCAAGGCGATCAGGTCCGGGCGCACAAAGCGGCGCTTGTGATGGCGGGCCTTCTGCCAGGGATCGGGAAAGAACAGCTGGAGGGTGTCGACGCTGCCATCGGCCAGTGCCTTTTCCATGACCTCCACGGCGTCTTCGCTGTAGCAGCGGAGGTTGGGCAGTGCGCGCGTGCCGGCGTCATGACACAGCTGCGCCACCCCCGGCTTGTGAATCTCGATGCCGATGAAGTCGCGCTCGGGTGCGGCCTCGGCCATCTCGATCAGCGTCTGGCCCATACCGAAGCCGATTTCCAGCGTCAGCGGTGCCTCGCGACCGAACACGGCGCGGGGGTCGAAGGCACCCTGGGCGAGGGTGAGCACATAGCGCGGCGCGAACTCATCCATGCCGCGCTGTTGCGAGGCGTTGAGCGGTGATGTGCGCGGCATGAAAGTCTTGATGCGATCGGTGAACGGGCGCGGCTTGGGGTTGTCGCTCATGACGGGACTCGGTGCAGAGGTGATTGGCGGTCGCGTGTGTGCGATGCATTGCGGTGAATTGTATGCGCTGAACGGGGAACGGAGCCATCCGGTCATGCCCATGCCGCGCTGACGGCTTCATCCGGGCGGGTGGCCTATGACCTGTGGGCCCGCCAGGCCGCCGGGATGAGCCGGGGCCGTATCATCCCGGCATCAGTTGCCATAGCCGGATCAGGGTGTGACCGGGCTGATGGCGGCTGACGGTGCCGGTGCGGCGGTCATCAGCCAGTCGTTGTAGCGCAGCAGAGCCTGTTGATCGAGCAGGCCGGCCGCTGCGTGCAGGCGCAGGCTGTCGATGATGTACTCATAGCGCACATTGCTGAGCTCATTGCGGGCCGAGTGCAGCTTGGTTTCTGCCGCCATGAGATCGGTAATGGTGTGGGTGCCGGCTTCGTAGCCGGCCTCGATGGCCTGGTAGGACTTCTCCGCCGAAGCCACGTTGCGGCGATTGGCCTGCAGCCTGGCGGCATCGGTGCGCACCGTATTGAACTGCGCCCGGGCCTGGTTCTCCAGGCTTTGCTCTGCGGACTGCAGATTCTGACGCAACACTTCATTCTGCAGCTCGGCCTGCTTCAGCGTGGCGGCGGTACGACCACCACCGAACAGCTCCCAGCGTGCTTCCACGCCAATGACATCCTTTTCGCCCGAATTCAGTGACGTGCTCAGCCCATCCGAGCCGGATACCTTGCTGTCACTGTGGGCAGCAAAGAGATTGACCTGAGGCAGGTAGCCTGAGCGCAGGGCGGTACGCCCGGATTCGCTGGCGACCAGATCATGGCGCGAAGCCACCAGGCCGGGGTTGCGCTCGCGGGCGAGCTTGCCCCAGGCCGCGGCGTTATCGGGGACCGGGGGGGCGACGACGATACGCTCGCGCAGCGGGGCGAGATTGTCGACCGGCTGACCGATGGCCGCGCCCAGCGTTTCGCGGCTGCTGTTGAGTGCATCCTCCGCGCTCAGGCGCTGGCTGTAGGCAGTATCCCGCTGGGTCTCGCTTTCCATCACGTCGAGCTGAGGGATGACCCCTTCGGCAAATTTGGCCTGCGCCTCTTCAAGCTTTTTGGTCAGCGTGGCTTCACGGCTTTTGGCGAGCTCCAGCGCCGCGCTGGCGCGCAATACCGTGAAATAGCTTTCGGCAATGCGGAGCGTCAGGTTCTGGGTTTGCTCATCCGCCTTGGCCTGATCGCGTGAGCGCTGCGATCGCGCGGCTTCGAACTGATGAAACGCCGACCAGTCGAACAGTGGCTGCGTCACACGCAGACCCCAGGCGGTGTTGTCATAGGCGCTGTCACCGCCGATGGCCGGCAGATTATTGCCCAGCCTGATCGGGTCCTGAGTGAGCTCATTCCGGCTGACTTCCAGGCTGGCGACCACCTGAGGCAGCAAAGCGGCCCGGGCAATATCGGGTGTGATGTCGGCGGCATCACGGGCGGCTTTGATGGCAGCGAAGCGCGGATCTTTCAGTTGCGCGCGCTGCAGGGTCTCGAGCAGATCCATGGCCTGGGTCGTGGTGGCCAGCATCAGGAGGGTTGCAAGCAGCAGGGGGCGCATGAAAGGTGACGGCATGGTGGGTACTGAACGGATGAGCACGGGCCTCGAATCATGCCAGCTGCTGTTGTCTTGTTGTGTGAATGCGCAAACCCGTTGCCATTTAACAACACAATATTACAAACGGTAACACAGCGATTCACCAAGATTGCGCATCTTCTAATGTAGAACTTCTGTCTGGACTTCCAGCGCAGTAAGGCAACTTTCGGCACGTTTGCCGGCCTTCCTTTTTTTCTTGTGTTCGCTTTGAACACACTGGCTTTGCAGGTTATTGCATGTCTTTCCGGCCGACCGAGAACACCCCCTGTCCGCTCGCTTCACCGATTCTGGCGCTGACGCCGTTCGAACACGCTGACCTGCGTCTGGCGCAGATACTGTTGCGTCAAAAAATCCCGGCGGCGATCGACCTCGGCCGGGATCCCGGGCAGTGGTCCGCGCTCCTTTCCCGTCTGACACAGGATGCAACGCCGGGCCTGGGCTTGCGTTTACCGGATGGCATAGCGGTTGATGGCTTCGCTTTCCCGCAGGGTGTGGCCTTCCTCATCGTCGGTGAAGGCGTGGTGCTGCCGGCTGACTGGCGGCAGGTGCCGTGTCTCTATCAGGTGTGCTCACTGGCCGCCGCCGCCGAGGCCCTGACCCAGGGCGCCGATGGCCTGATTGCCAAGGGGCAGGAAAGCGGCGGGCGGGTCGGTGCCGAAAGCAGCTTCGTGCTACTGCAGCGCGTGGTCGATCTGGCGGCCGCCGCGGCGGTGCCGGTCTGGTGCCAGGGCGGGATGTCGCTCCACACGGCCGCTGCCGCCCTGGCTGGCGGAGCGACTGGTGTCGTGATCGATGCGGTGCTCGCCGGGTTGCCGGAGAGCAGCTTGCCGGCCGCCCTGCGGCAGCGTGTGCTGGCCATGGACGGCAGCGAAGTGCGTTGTCTCGCCGGGAATTACCAGGTGCTGCTGCAGGACCAGCGTGAGCTGGCTCAGCTGGATCAGCTCAGCGCCAGCGAGGTGCTGGCACGCCTCAGTCGCAGCGACGACCAGCGGCTCTGGGCCGTGGGACAGGATGCCGCGCTGGCGCGTGCCGTCAGCAAGCACTGCAGCTCGGCCGAGTCGCTGATCAAGACCTTGCGTATGCACATCGAAGGACAGCTGCGTCAGGCCCGCGATCTCGCACTCATGGCCGAGGGCAGCCCCTGGGCAGCAGCTCATGGCACCCGCTATCCGGTGGCGCAGGGGCCGATGACCCGTGTCAGCGATGTCGCCGAGTTCTCTGCTGCGGTGGCCAGCGCCGGTGCCCTGCCGTTCACGGCCCTGTCGCTGATGAATGCCGATGACTCACGCCGCTTGCTGGCTTCAACCCGCGATCAGCTCGCCGGACGGCCCTGGGGCGTCGGCGTGCTCGGCTTTGCCGATGCCGCCATTCTTGATCCTCAGCTGGAGCTGGTGCGCGAATTCAGACCGGACGTGCTGCTGCTGGCCGGCGGTCGTCCGTCGCAGGCACGTCCGTTCATCGAGATGGGCATCACGACGTATCTGCATGTGCCGTCGCCAGGACTGCTGGAGCTCTTCCTGAAAGAAGGCGCCACCCATTTCGTGTTTGAAGGCCGCGAGTGCGGCGGCCATGTCGGCCCGCGCTACAGTTTTGTGCTCTGGCAGCAGGCGGTGGATTGCCTGCTCGCGTACGAGCATCCCGAGCGACTGCATGTGCT
The DNA here is from genome assembly GCA_964511255.1 of uncultured Paraperlucidibaca sp. GTDB lineage: Bacteria > Pseudomonadota > Gammaproteobacteria > Pseudomonadales > Moraxellaceae > Perlucidibaca. The sequence continues at coordinate 54,656 of CAZEEQ010000014.1, read as the reverse complement.
CTTTGCCGGCGGCATCCATGATGCCCGTTCGAGTGCCATGGTGGCTGCCATCGCGGCGCCGCTGGCGGCTCGTGGTGCCCGTATCGGCGTGCTGCTGGGCACCGCCTATCTGGCGACCGAGGAAGCCGTGGCCACTGGCGCGGTGCTGCCGGCATTTCAGCGTCGTGCCCTCAGTGGTGGCGAAACCGTGCTGGTCGAGACCGCGCCGGGCCATGCCATCCGCTGCGTGCCCTCCGGCTTCATGACGTTGTTCGAGCGCGAGAAGGCGCGGCTGCAGCGCGATGGCGTCGAGCCCAAGCAGATCTGGCAGCAGCTCGAAGCCCTGACTGTCGGTCGCCTGCGCATCGCCAGCAAGGGCGTTGATCGCATAGAGGGTCGTCTGGTTCCGGTCCCGCACGCGGTGCAGGACAGCGAAGGCATGTACATGATTGGCCAGGTGGTGGCGTTGCAGCGGCAGGTCACCACCATGGCGGCACTGCATGCCGCGGTGGCATCGGGTGCGGTTGCGCATCTGCAGGCGCTGACGATACCGTCGCTGACGCAGGTCCAGCGCGACGAGCCGGTGGCCATCGTCGGCATGGCCTGTCTCTATGCCGGTTCTCCTGATCTGGAAAGCTACTGGGAAAACATTCTCAGCGGCCGCGATCTGGTCGGCGAAGTACCGGCCGAGCGCTGGTCGGTGGAGCAGTACTATCGTGGCGCGGGTGCGCCATCCGACAAGAGTGTCAGCAAATGGGGCGGCTTCATTGCCGACACCCCGTTCGATCCGCTGCAGTACGGGATTCCGCCGGCATCACTGGCGGCCATCGAGCCGGTGCAGCTGTTGTCGCTGGAGATCGCGCGCCAGGCCCTGCGTGATGCCGGCTATGGCGAGCGTTGGTTCGATCGCGAGAAGACTTCAGTCATCTTCGGTGCCGAGGCCGGCATGGATCTCGGCAACCAGTACACTTTCCGCAACCTCTGGCAGCAGTACGGCGGCGACCTGCCTCCGGCACTGGCGGAGGCCCTGCCGGCGCTGACCGAGGACTCGTTCCCCGGCATGCTGGTCAATGTCATCTCGGGTCGCATCGCCAACCGCCTGGGTCTGGGCGGCGTCAACTATGCCGTGACCTCGGCCTGTGCCAGCTCGCTGACAGCCATCGAGCTGGCGGTGAAGGAGCTGCGCGCCGGCAGCAGTGACATGGCGCTCGCAGGCGGTGCCGACTTCCACAACGGCATCAGCGATTACCTGATGTTCTCGTCGGTGGGTGCGCTCTCGGCCAAGGGCCGCTGCCGCTCGTTCGACAATGCCGCTGACGGCATTGCCCTCGGCGAAGGCGTTGGCGTCGTTGTGCTCAAGCGGCTCGCGGATGCCCGACGCGACGGCGACCGCATCTATGCCGTCATCGATGGCATTGCCGGCTCCAGTGATGGCAAAGGCCTCGGTCTCACCGCGCCGCGCAAGGAGGGCCAGAAGCGCTCGCTGGAGCGTGCCTACTGGCAGGCCGGCGTGCTGCCGGCGGATATCGGCCTGGTCGAAGCCCATGGCACCGGGACCGTGGTCGGCGATCGTACCGAACTGCAGACGCTGAGCGAGGTCTATGGCAGTGGCGGGGCGGTGCCGGGTCAGGCGGTGCTGGGTTCGGTGAAGAGCCAGATCGGACACACCAAGTGTGCCGCCGGTGTCGCTGGCCTCATCAAGATCGCCAAGGCGCTGCACCATGGCGTGCAGCCGGGGACGCAGCAGATCAGCAGCCCGAATGCCTGGTATCGCCCGGCAACCAGCCCGTTCCGCTTCAACGCCCAGCCGCAGCCCTGGCTGACCAGCGGCGATACGCCGGCACGGGCCGCGGTCAGTGCCTTCGGTTTTGGCGGCGCCAACTTCCATGCCGTGCTCTCGGCCTGGCAGCCGCATCGCAGCCGTTTTGGCGCGCTCGCGTTCCCGGCCGAACTGTTTGTTGTGCGCGCGGAATCGCGTGCCGGCGCCGTGACCCAGTTGGCGCGGGTCGCTGAGTATCTGCGCGCGGCCACGGCGGATGTGCTCCTGCGTGATCTCGCCCGCACGGTCTGGGAGGCCGGCAGCGGCCCGGTGCAGCTGGCCTGGGTGGCTACGGACCGTCGTCAGCTGGAGGCGCAGCTTGCCACGCTCATGGCCGACCAGCCGCTGGCCGCGGCCAGCTGGCGTGATGACACCCTGCTGACCGGCAAGCTGGCCTGCCTGTTCTCGGGGCAGGGCAGCCAGTACCCGGGCATGCTGCGTGACCTTTTCGTGTATTTCCCGACCCTGCAGGGGGTGCTGGCCGAAGGCAGGGCGCAGTTGCCCGCGATCTATCCGGCTACAGCTTTTGACGAGGCCGAGCGCGCGCGTCAGCAGCAGGTCCTGACCGATACCCGTCAGGCGCAGCCGGCGCTGGGTCTGGTGGAGTGGGCGGCGTTTGAGTGGCTACAGGGCTTCGGCCTGCGTCCCGATATGGCGGCCGGCCACAGTTATGGCGAGTTGGTGGCACTGGCTACCGCCGGGGCCTTTGATCTGCCCGCGCTGCTCAGCCTGTCGTGTGCGCGCGCCGAGGCGATGCTGTCGGTGGTGGGTGATGATGCCGGCAGCATGGCAGCCGTCAGCCTTGATGTGGCTGCGCTGATGCCATTGCTCGCCGGTTTCCCCGATGTCGTCATGGCCAACCAGAACAGCCCGGTGCAGACCGTCATCTCCGGACCGACCGCTGCCGTGCAGGCGGCACTGGCGCATCTCAAGATGGCTGGCGTCGCCGGCAAGGCCATCGCCACCGCCTGCGCTTTCCATTCGCCGCTGATGGCGCCGGCCAGCCAGCGATTCGCCGAGGTGCTGGCCGATCAGCCGGTGACCGGGTTGCAGTGGCCGGTCTACGGCAATCAGGCGGCTACCCGCCATGCCGATACCAGCGAGGCGATTCGCGAGGCGCTGGCCAGCCATGTTTCCAGCCCGGTGCGTTTCGTCGATGAAATCGAGCGCATGCATGATGACGGCGCGCGCATCTTCCTCGAGATCGGTCCGCGCAAGGTGCTGACCGGCCTGGTCGCGCGCATCCTGCAGCAGCGTCCGCACGTTGCAGTGGCGCTGGATCAGGGCGACGGCAGCCTGGCCAGCCTGCTCGCCACGCTGGCACGACTGGCCGTGCTGATGCCCGGTTTCGATGCCACGCCGTTGTTCGATGGCCGTGCCGCCCGGCTCGATCTCGACCAGCCGCCAAAGCTGCCGGCCTCGGTCTGGATGGTCAACGGCGGTCGCGCCTGGCCGCGTCAGGGCAAACTCCCGGCGCATGCTGCCGCGGTCATCACGGCACCGGTGATCTCGCTGTCGGCGGGCTCCGCCGCGCCGCAGGCATTGTCGGTGATGCCGGCGGCGGCATCCGCCGCGCCGGGTGAGCAGGCCATCGTGGGCTATCTCAACAACATGCGCGATCTGGTCAACGCCCAGCGCGACGTGCTGCTGAGCTTCCTGGGCACGCCGGCGGCAGTCACCGCGCCGCGTGCCCTGGCGCCGGCAGAAGTGGTGCGCGTGGCCGCCGTCCCGCTGTCACCGACGCCGCCGGCAGTCACGGTTGTGCCGTCGCCGGCGCTGCCGGTGGAGAGTGATCAGGACATCCTGCTGGCGCTGGTCAGCGAACGCACCGGCTATCCGGTCGAGATGCTGGATCTCGATCTCGACCTTGAGGCCGATCTGTCGATCGACTCGATCAAGCGTCTCGAAGTCATTGGCGAGCTGTCGCAGCGTCTGCAGCTGCGCAGCCGTCTCGGTGCGCAGGCCGACAGCCAGCTCGAGCAGCTGGCCGCGCAGAAGACCCTGCGGGCCGTTCTCGCCTGGCTGCAGCAGATGCCGCTGGCGGGTGCCGCACCGGCAGCGGCTGTGCCGGTCTCGCCCGATACCGTGGCGCCTGCCGTGGCGATGCCGCTGGCGCTCGATGCCGTGCTGCTGGGCATCGTCAGTGACTGTACCGGCTACCCGGTCGACGCGCTGGATATCGATCTTGATCTCGAAGCCGATCTCTCGATCGACTCCATCAAACGTCTCGAAATCGTCGGTCAGCTCACCGATCGCATCGGCCTCGACAGCCGGGGCAGCGAGCGCGATACCCTGCTCGACAGCCTCGCGGCCTGCAAGACCTTGCGAGCCATGCTGGCCAGACTGGCACCGGATGAGCGACCGGCAGCGGCTGATGCCGTGACCCCGGCGGTCGAGACCCGCCCTGTTGCCGCCGCGACCGACCCGGTCGATCCCGAGATCGCCTTTGCCCGCTATGTGCTGCGCAGCCGCGAGGTCGCGCCGGCGCCGGCAGGACATCAGTTAGCCGGTCTGCGTTTCCTGCTCACCAGCGATGACCTCGGCATTGCCCCGGTACTGACCGCCCGCCTGCAGGCGCTGGGCGCCCGCGTCGATCTGCTGGATTTCACGGATGGTGTGGCGCTCGCTGCTGACCTGAGCACCTGCGATGGTCTGATCCATCTCGCCAGCGTCAAGTCGGGTAACGCGCTCTCCGATGTCAAACGCTTCTTCACCCTGGCGCGTCAAGCCGTGATGCATCAGGCACGCCATCTGCTGGTGCTGAGCGCCCAGGGCGGCGATTTCGCCCGTCTTGGTGCCGACCCGCAGCGGGGCGGCGGCTTTGCCGGCATGATCAAGACGCTGGCGCGCGAGTTCCCGGCGCTGCAGGCCCACTGGCTGGATGTCGATCTCGCGGAACCGGTCGAGGCGCTGGCAGGCTACGCGGTGGCTGAGCTCCAGGCTGCCGATGAGGTGCCGGAGGTGGCTTGGCAGCAGGGCCGCCGCCAGCGTCGCGAGGTACTGCCGTCCGCGCTGCAGAGTCCCGACCTGGCTGCGCTGCCACTGACGCGTGACAGCGTTGTGCTGCTGACCGGCGGTGCGCGCGGCATCACCGCCCGGGTGGCTGTCGAGCTGGCGCGCCGCTATCAGTGCCAGCTCGAGCTGGTCGGTCGCAGTGCCGCGCCGGCCGCCGCGGAGTCGTCGCTGACCGCGGCCATCACGGACCCGCGCCAGCTGCGTCAGGCCTTGCTGGCGGAGGACAGCCAGCGCAAGCCGGCCGAGGTTGAGCGTCTGGCGCGCCGGTTGCTGGCCGAGCGCGAGTTCCGTGCCACCCTGGCGGCAGTGCAGGCTGCTGGTGCCAGCGTGCATTACACAGCGCTGGATGTGCGTGATGGCGAGGCCTTCACCGGGCTCATCGCCGATATCTATGCGCGTCGCGGTCGCATCGATGGCGTGATCCATGGTGCTGGCGTGGTTGAGGACAAGCTGGTGCGCGACAAGAGCGATGACAGTTTCGCGCGGGTCTTCGACACCAAGGTCAACGGTGCCCTGGTGCTGCGTCAGCAGATCCGTGACGACGTGGCGTTCGTGGTGTTTTTCTCCAGTGTCGCGAGTGCTTTCGGCAACCGGGGACAGGTCGATTACGCCACTGCCAACGACGTGCTCGACAAGCTCGCGCATAGTTGGCAGGGCAGCATCAAGGGGCGCGTGCTGTCTGTGAATTGGGGGCCGTGGGCTGATACGGGCATGGTCTCTGATGCGCTGCGCAATGAGTATGCGCGCAAGGGCATCGGCCTGATTCCGCAGGCGGCGGGTGTCGCTGCGCTGTTCGCCGAGCTCGCGGATGCCTCCGGCGAAAGCCAGGTGGTGCTGATGTCGGGGCGGCCGGAAAGCTTTGCCGCGCGCAGCAACGCTGTCGTGGCCGGGGGCTGAGGCATGGCGCGCATCGCCATCGTGGGCATGGCTTGCCTGTTTCCGGGAGCGCCCGACCTGCGGCGCTTCTGGCAGAACATCTGCGAGGGTGTCGATGCCATCAGCGAGGTCCCGGCTGCGCGCTGGGATCCGAGCTTCCATGATCCCGATTCGAAGGCGGTGGATCGCTTCTACTGCCGGCGCGGCGGCTTTGTCGATGAGCATGCTGTCTTTGATCCGCTGGCCTTCGGCATCATGCCGCGCCTCGCCGAGGCGGTGGAGCCGGACCAGCTGCTGGCGCTCAGGATCGGCTATCAGGCCCTGCGCGATGCCGGCTATGAAGGCCGCGAGTTCGCACGTGAGCGCACCGGGGTCATCATCGGGCGCGGCAATTATGTCAGCGCCGGCGTGCTGCGACTGGAACAGCATGTGCGTCTGCTGCCGCAGATCCTGCAAACCCTGCGCGACCTGTTTCCGGACATGAGCGAAGAGGCGCTGACCGCCACCCGCGAGCGCCTGCAGCAGTCGCTGTCCTACTACGGTCCGGATGCTGCTTCCGGCCTGATTCCCAATCTCGTGGCCTCGCGTCTGGCCAATCGCCTTGATTTGCAGGGGCCGGCCTATACCGTCGATGCCGCCTGCGCGAGCTCGCTGCTGGCGGTCGAGCAGGCCTGCGCCATGCTTGCCAGCGGTGATGCCGACATGATGCTGGTCGGCGGCGTCCACCTCAGTCATGACCTGACTTTCTGGGCGACTTTCTGCCAGCTCGGTGCGTTGTCGCGGCGCGGTGTCATCAGCCCGTTGTCGGCCGAGGCCGATGGCATTCTCGCCGGCGAGGGTGTCGGCATGGCCGTGCTCAAGCGCCTGGAGGACGCCCTGGCGGATGGCGACCGCATCTATGCCGTGATCGAAGGCACCGGCTCATCCAGCGATGGCCGCGCCAGCAGCCTGGTGGCCCCGTCGGTGACCGGCCAGCATCTGGCGCTCGAGCGGGCCTGGCGCGATCTGCCGTTCGCACGCACCGACATCGGCCTGCTGGAAGCCCACGGCACCGGCACGCCCACCGGGGATGACGTTGAGCTGGAGACCCTGGCACGCTTCTTTGGCGGCCATGCGGGCGACACGGCGCCTTCGGTCATCGGTTCGGTCAAATCCATGATCGGTCATGCCATGCCGGCCTCCGGGATGGCCTCGCTGATCAAGACCGCACTCGCCATCCACCAGGGTGTGCTGCCGCCGACCCTGCATTGCCGGCAGCCGCATCCGCGTCTGGCCGATACGCGCTTCCGCGTGCTCGCCGAGTCCGAGCCCTGGACCCAGCCGCGTGAGGACCGCATTGCCGGTCTCAATGCCTTCGGCTTCGGCGGCATCAACGCCCACGTTGTGCTACGCGGGCTGCCTGAGCCCGCCGTGCTGGCGACCGGGGTGTCGCGCCCGGCCACGCTGCCGGCCGCGCTCATGCTCAGTGCCGATGACCCGGCACAGCTGCTGGCACGGCTGGATGCCGTCATCGCCGGTCAGGCGCCAGGCCCGGCCGGTACGGGTGACGCGCGTCTGCTGGTGCTGGCACCCGACAGCAAACGTCTGGCCATGGCCCGCAAGGCCGTGGTTGCCGGCAAGCCCTGGCCCGGGCGCCAGCAAATCTGGTTTACGCCGCGTGGCCTGCTCCGCGAGGGCGGCAAGATCGCCTTCGTTTTCCCCGGCGTCGACAGTGTGTTCTCGCCGCGTGCCGATGACATCGCCACGCACTTCGGCAAACCGCTGCCGGCTGGTTGTGAAACGCTGGACCCCGCCGAGAACCTGCTGGGGGTCGTGCTCGGTCTGCTCGGTTTCAACCGCTTTCTGCATGAAATCCTGGGTGATCTCGGCATCACGCCGGATGCCTTTGCCGGCCACAGCATTGGCGAGTGGAGTGCCATGCTGGCTGCGGGCATGATGGACCAAGGCCTGTCGGACCGAACCAATGCCGTGATGGACAGCCTGGCGCTGAGCTTCCCTGATGTCCGTTTCATCGCTGCTGCCTGTGATGCCGCCACGCTGACACGCCATATGACGGGCATTCCGGAGCTTGCGCTGTCACATGACAACTGTCCGCATCAGGCCATCGCCTGCGGCAGTCTCGACGCGGTGGCGGCGCTGGCAGAGCGCCTGCGGGCCGACGGACTGTTTCATCAGGTGCTGCCGATCGTTTCCGGCTTCCATTCGCCACTGTTTGCCGGGCACCTCGATTGGTACCGTGAATTCTTTTCAGGCGCCGGTCTGCGCGAACCGGTGCGGCCTGTCTGGTCGGCGACCAGCATGCGGCCCTTTCCGCCCGATGAGGCCGGCAAGTGCGAGCTGGCCCTGGCGCACCTGGTGGAGCCGGTGCGGTTTCGCGGTCTCATCGAGACCCTGCATGACGACGGCTTCCGTGTCTTCATTCAGGTGGGTACCGGCTCGCTGCCCGGCTTCATCAATGACACCCTGAGTGGCCGCCCGCATCTGGCCCTCCATGCCAACCATGATGCCCGCACCGGCCTGGTGCAGTTGCAGCAGCTGTGCGCGGCGTTGTGGGTCGAGGGCGGCAGCCCGGATCTTGGCCTGCTGCGGGATCCCGCTGCCGCCGCGCCGATCACGGCCACACCGGACGAGGCTGTGTCCGCGAGCACTCGGCTGCTCAGCCTCGGTGTGCCGTTGCTGCGCGTCACGAATCCGCTGCCCCTGAGCCTGCAGCCGGGCACGGGGCAGGGCGGCGTCATCGCGGCGCCGCTGCCGGCAGCGGCGGCGGATGATGCCGTTGGCCAGCTGTTGCAGGCGACCCTGGGTGATATCGAGCGCGCCGGCCGGGATGTGTTGGCGGCCTGGTCACAGCATCGCCGCCGCGCGGATGCGCCAGCTGCTCCTCCGACCAGGCCCGTGGCCGCGTCGCCGGATCCGCTCCCGGCCTTCGAGGCCCGCACCAGCCGTTACCTGGATATTGCCAGCACGATTCCCTGGGTGCGTGATCACGAGCTGTATCCGCAGCGTGCCGGTTGGCCGGTGGTGGCCGATCGCCATCCGGTGGTGCCCATGACCATGGAAGTCATGATGGTGCGCGAGGCCGTCGAGCAGGTGCTGGCCGAGCGCGGCCTTGCGCTCCGCGTGGTCGCGGTCCGTGCCATCCAGGCCTACAGCTGGCTGGCGGTGGCCCGCCCGCTGTCGGTCGATATTGTGCTCAGGTCGCCCGGTGGCGATGTCGTGCAGGCCGAGATTGTCGGCTACTTCAAGGCGGAGGTCGTGGTCTCGGCGGCCTGGCCGGCCGCCCCCGCGGCCCTGCCGGCCCTGCAGCAGCCGCGTGCCACGGCTGTCACCGCTGCCGAGCTGTATCAGCAGCGCTGGATGTTCCATGGCCCGGCCTATCAGGGCGTCGAGCATCTGCAGGCCATCGGCGAAAACGGCATTGATGGCCGTCTGCGCGTGCCCGAAGGGCGTGGCGCGCTGCTCGACAACATGGGACAGCTCGCCGGCTACTGGGTCATGGAGCAGCCGGAGAACAGCCTGGCCATGCCGATCGGCGTCGACTGCATCCATTTTCATGGCAGTGACCCGGTACCGGGCGAAAGCCTTTCGGCGCAGGTGCGCATTCGCGAGCTCGATGACCTGAATTGTGTCAGCGACCATGTGCTGCATGATGCCCAGGGGCGCTTGCGCATCAGCATCAGCGGCTGGCGCACGCGCCGCTATCAGATGGACAAGCCGTTCTGGGAGGCCTCGCGCCTGCTCTCCGAGCAGGCCGTGTCCAAGCGCGTGCCGCCTAATGTGACCGTCTTCGATGATCACTACGACACGGCCATCCTGCGTGACTACATCAGCCGCCGCTACCTCACCGAAGCCGAACGCGAGGTCTATCAGGGCCTGGCGCCGCGCCGCCGCCGGCAATGGCTGGCCGGTCGTGTCGCTGCCAAGGATGCCGTACTGAGCTGGCTGCGCGATCACGGCACGGCCGAGGTCTATCCGCAGGAATTGCGCATCGTCAATAACGCCGACGGCGCGCCGCAGATCGTGCCGAATGTCACCGATAGCGTCCCGGCCGGTCTGCATGTCTCGCTGGCCCACAAGGATCACCTCGCGGCCGCCATTGTCGGCCATGAGCCGGTTGGCATTGATATTGAACGGATAGAAGTACGCGATGCCGGCTTTCTCTCGATGGTCTTCAGCACTGACGAGCTGGATCTGCTGCTGGGTTCGGGTGAACCGGCGGCGCTGGCACATACCCGCGGCTGGGTGGCCAAGGAAGTCATGGCGAAAGTTGCCGGCACCGGTCTGGGCGGACATCTGCGCGAGGTCGTGATAACGGCCAGGGATGGTGATTGTCTGTGCATCAACGGACGCTGGGTGGTGACCCATGCATTGTCGGACTACGTGATGGGCTGGAGCCTCGACAGCAGACTGAGCCATGCCGGGTCCGACACCCCCGTTGCGGCGGAATCCCTTTGAATTTGAGCAGTAGCAGAGAAATCTCATGAGCCATGACAACGCCGTGCTGGACCTCGTGATCGCCAAGATCCGCAGCACCATCAACGAAGAATGGATCCACGATATCGAGATCACCCCGGAAACCCGGTTCAACGACGATCTGGAAATCGAGAGCATCGAGTTCGTGAAGATCGCCAATGCCATCCAGCAGCATTACGGCACCCATCTCGACATCGCCGGCTGGCTGGCCGGCAAGACCATTCATGAGCTGATCGGTCTCAGTGTCGGTGAGCTGGCCAGCTACATCAGCCTCGCACTCAAGGCAGCCTGACCCCGATGGCCCGCATTCTCTTTACCGTGCCGCCGCTGGTGGGGCATCTCAACCCGGCGCTGGCGGTGGCTGCAGTCCTGACACGTGCCGGTCACGACGTGGCCTGGGCCGTCCATGCCCAGCGTCTCGGTGACCGTCTGCCGGCGACGGCGCAGGTCTATCCGCTGGATGCAGGGGATGTGGTGACCGGCATTGAGGCCCCCAAAGTGAGGGGGCTGGAGAGTGTGCGCCTGTTTTTCGAGGACTACGCCCTGCCACTGGCGCGGCAGTCGTTGCCGCTGATCGAAGCGGCCGCCCGGGAGTTCCGGCCGGATGTCATGGTGGTCGACCACCAGATGCCGGCCGGGGCACTGGTTGCGCGCAAGCTGCAGTTGCCCTGGGTCACGCTGGTCACCACCACGGCATCCATTCTCAGGCTGTCTGACATGCTCGATGCCTGGGTGGCCGAGCAGTATGCCGGTCTTCAGCAGGAGTACCTGCCGGCCGCGCTGCGTTGTTCGCGCCCTGACTTTTCACCGCATGCGGCCGTGGTGTTCTCGATCGAGGCGTTGCTGGCCCCGGATCAGTCACGTATTGACGCGCCCTATGTGTTTGTCGGCCCCACCCGTGGCGAGGGCAGGGCAGACATTGCCTTCCCCTGGGACTGGCTGCGGCCGGGCACGCGCAAGCTGCTGGTCAGTCTCGGCACGGTCAGTCGTGATCGCGACACCCGTTTCTTCGAGGTCATCATGGCGGCACTCGCGGGACGGGATGACATTCAGGCTGTGATGGTGGCCCCGGCCGCGCTGGCTGCGCAGGCGCCGGAAAATGTTCTGGTGCGCGATTTCGTGCCGCAGCTGGCCCTGCTGCAGGCGGTCGACGCCGTGATCTGCCATGCCGGGCATAACACCGTCTGTGAAGCCTTGCTGCATGGTCGTCCGCTCATCCTGGCGCCTATCCGGGATGATCAGCCAGTCATCGCTCGCCAGGTCATTGATGCCGGTGCCGGGCTTTTCATGCGGCATGGCAAGGTCACGCCGAACATGGCGCGCGCCACCATTGACGAGCTGCTCGGCAACCCGGAGCTGGCGGCGGCGGCCGCGCGTCTGGGTATCGAACTGGGTGCGGCGCCGGGTGCTGCCGGGGCGGCTGATGTCATCCTGGATCTGGCATTGCGCCAGAGGGAGCGCTGCGCATGAGAATGGTGACAGGCGCCGGTGTCGAGTTGTCGACCCTGGCGCTCGGGCCTGATGGCCATGAGCCGCTGGTGCTCTTGCATGGCCTGGTTTCAGGCAACATGGCGACCTGGTACACCAGCATAGCGCTGCCGCTGGCGAGCACGCGGCAGATTGTCCTTTACGATCTGCGCGGCCATGGCGGCAGCAGTGTGCCGGCTGGCGGCTTCGATCTCGACAGTCATGCCCGCGATCTGCTGGCGGTGCTGGATGACCGTCTGCCGGCACAGACCCCGGTGGATCTCGTCGGCCATAGCCTGGGCGCGCTGATTGCCCTGCGCTTCGCGCTGACTTGGCCACAGCGTGTGCGCCGCCTGGTGCTCGTCGATGCTCCCATGCCGGCCGGTTATTGGGTTGCCCCCAGTCTGCTCGCCGCTGATTCACGCGAGAAGCTGGCCGACTGGATCGCCTCCGACCCGCTGATTGCCAGCACCTTGCGCGGGCGTCGTCTCGAACGCATGCATCAGCGTCTGGAAAGCTTGTTCTTCGAGTCTTCTCTGGTGGCCGATGTTGCCGCCATGGGCAGCGAGCAGGAAGCTGACCTGCGTGCTTTCGCCCATCCGGTACTGCTGGTCTATGGCAGCCGCTCGCCCTGCCTGGAGGCGGGTCATCGCCTGCAGTCACAATTGCCGCATGCGGATCTGCGCTTGCTGGATTGCGGGCACCATGTCCCGGTCGAGGCGCCTGCTGCTCTGCGCGCGCTGCTGGACGAATTCCTGTGCCAGCCCGCGTTGCTGGCGGAGTGCGGCTGATGGGCAGGAAGCATATGGATACCAACAAGGATAATGTCGCCGTGTCGGCGCTCTATACCGCAGGCACCTGGCGGTGGGCGGGCTTTGCGGCTGCTGATGTGGTCACGCCGCAAGATGCCGATCCGGTATTCCGGCTCGTCAATGCTTATATGCGCTTTTACCGCTGGCTCAATCCGCGCACGTTCTCGCTGCGCCATCAATTGCTGCATCGCCATGCCGCCATCGACCATTTGCTCGCGGGCTCCGGGTGCCAGCGGGTGATCGAGGTGGCCAGCGGCTTCTCGCCGCGCGGCGTCAGTTTCAGCGCCGATCCGGCGCGCGAGTATATCGAGATCGATCTGCCGGACATGGTCGCCGCCAAGCGGCGACAGCTCGAAGCCAGCGAGGCCGGGCGGGTGGCCTTGCAGCGCGGCAACTTCAGTCTGCGTGCCGGCGATATGACCTGTCTGGACTTTGTGGCCGAGTTCGCCGGCACGGCATCGGCCGATGCGGCCGACAGCCAGCCGACGGCCGTGATCAGCGAAGGCCTGATGATGTATTTCCCGCGCGAACAGCAGCTCGCTATCTGGCGCTCGGTGGCGGCGCTGGTGATCGCCACGGGCGGAGTTTACCTGTTCGACTACATTCCGCTCAGTGAGGAGCCGCCGCGCAGCTGGCTGGGTCGCCTGCTGCATGTCCTGCGCGTCCGCGTGCTCGGCATCCGGGGTGACTTCGCGTATGACCAGCGCGATCGTGATGCCGTGGCAGCCGATCTGCGCGCTTGCGGCTTCGCCCGGGTCGAATCGTTCAGTACCGGCGATGTCGCCGCCGACTGGGGCCTGCCGCAGGCCGGCGTCGCGACCCATACCCTGATTTACTGCTGCCGCGGCCCGGCCATGACAGCGTGCAAGGAGCCGACATGAGTTCGTCGCATTACGTCCGCAAGGTATCGGCCCTGGAGCGCTATTCGCTGGTGCTCAACGAGGTCTACCGCTATCACGTCGACGGCATTGTCGAGGGTACCGGCCGGGTTGACCCTGAAGCACTGCAGACGGCGGTCACGCGCGCGGCGGCGGCCAATCCGGCCATCCGCGTGCGCCTCACGGGCTGGCTCGCCTTCTCGCGTTGGGTCGATAGCGGCATCGCGCCGCAGGTGCGTCTGGCACCGCTGACCGACTGGGATGGCCGCAGCGAACGCGGTGCCGATATCCTCACGCAGCGCCTCGATGCCCTGCGCGGCGGCCCGGTGGCCGATGTCATCATCGTGCCCTGCTGTGATGGCAAGACGAGACTGGTCTTCCGCACCTTGCATGCCGCCATTGATGGTCGTGGCTTCATGCACTGGGTCAGCGAAGTCTGCCGGGCCATGCGCGGCGAGCCGCTGCAGGGTTCCGATTCGCGTCTGACCGACCTCGATATCCAGGAACGCTATCGCGACGAGATCCCGGAAGAGCCGGCGACACCGCCGGTCTCGTGCATTCCCGTGCTGGCGCCGGATGCCGCTCCGCGGGGTCCGCTGGCCTATGTCTGGCGCCGCATCGAACTGGATCACAACGCCAGTCAGCTGCTGCCGCGCACGGCCGCGTTCCTGGCTGAATGGGCGCGTCGTCGCGAGCCGGCTGGCGATGTCGGTTTCACCATCCCGGTCGATTATCGCGGTCTGCGGACCGACGAGATGGGCCTTGGCAACCTGACTGGCTATGTGCGCCTGTCCGTGGCGCCTGAGGCCACGCCGCGCCAGCTCATGCAGCAGATCGTCGGCCGTTTGCGCGCCAAGGCCGACTGCCGCCAGTTCCCCGGCATCAAGACCCTGCTCTGGATGCCGGTCTGGTTCATGCTCCGCCAACTTCGCCCCAAGGTCGATGACATCCTGCACACGGTATCGCCTGCGCTGCCGACCGGCGGCATCGTGTCCATGGGCAATGCCTCGCGCGAGACCTACAGCTTTCCCGGCTTCACTGCGGACATGCTCTATGGCATCCCCGGTGCCGTCGGCAAGCTCAATGTCGTTTTCCTCAACTACCCCGAGACCACGGTGGTGTCGTTTGCCGCACCGGCAAGTTACAACCAGCAGGGACAACTCGATGAACTGATCGCCGCCTACACGGCGCATTTCTCAAAGGCAGGACAGATATCTTGAATCAAGTCGATCTCGGCAAGCTGAAGGTGGATCGCACCGCGGCCGCCACACCGCGGGCGGTCACGCGCCGTCGCTTCAAGGCCTGGCATCTGGTGCTGGTAGCCATGGCACTGGGTCTGGCCTGGTTAGTGTTCGCGCCTTCGGTGGTGCCGGTGCAGGTCACGCGGGTCGTGACGGCCTGGCCTTCGCAGCAGTACGTGCTGCTCGATGCCACCGGCTATGTGGTGGCGCGGCGCAAGGCGGCGGTGGCTTCCAAGGGTACCGGTCGGGTCGAATGGCTGGGAGTCAGCGAGGGCGAATTCGTCAAGGCCGGCACCGTGGTCGCCCGTCTTGAAAGTCAGGATGTTGATGCCGCCTACCGGGCTTCCGAGGCCAACAGCCAGGTTGCCATGGCGGGTGTCACCTCGGCCGAGACCGAGCTCGGCGACGCCGAACTCAATTTCCAGCGCATGACGCGGCTTTACAGCAAGGGCCTGGTTGCCCAGGTCACCGTGAGCGATGCCCAGTCGCGCTACCGCCGTGCCCAGGCCGCCGTCAGCAGCGCCCGGTCGTCGCTGTCCGCTGCCCGCGCCAATCAAGACAATGCCCGCAGCACGGTTGACTACACCGCGATCCGCGCACCCTTCGATGGCGTGGTGATCTCACGATCGGCCAATATCGGCGATATCGTGACGCCGCTGTCATCCGCCGCCGATGCCAAGGGCGCGGTGCTGATCATGGCGGACATGAGCACGCTGCAGGTTGACGCCGATGTCTCCGAATCGGCGTTGTCCAGCGTCCGAGTCGGACAGCCCTGCGAGATCGCGCTGGATGCCTTCCCCAACCGCCGCTTCCGTGGCGAAGTCGATGCCATCGTGCCGACGGTCAATCGCGCCAGTGCCACCGTCACCACCAAGGTCCGCATCCTCGATCGCGATGCCCGCATCCTGCCGGACATGAGCGCGCGCGTCAGTTTCCTCTCGAAGCCGGTACCGGCCGAGGCCCGCGAGCCGGTGCTGGCGGTCAACCCGCAGGCCGTGGTCAAGCGGCAGGGCGAGACGGTGGTTTATCGCATCGGTGACGATGGCAAGGCCGTGGAAGTCAGGGTCAGGGCCGGTGCCCGTCTCGGTGATGTTCAGCAGGTCAGCGGCCAGCTCAAGGCCGGTGAGGCACTGGTGCTTAGCCCGGGCGACAAGGTCAGCGATGGCACCGCGCTGAAATTGCCGGAGGCGCCTTGATGTCGAGCCTGATCAGCATCCGCCGGCTGGCCAAGACCTATCATCGCGGCAATCAGGCGGTACCGGTACTGCTCGACATCAACCTCGAGATCGATGCCGGTGACTATGTTTCGCTGATGGGGCCGTCGGGCTCGGGCAAGAGCACGCTGCTCAATCTCATTGCCGGCATCGACAAACCCACCGCCGGCGAACTGCTCATCGGCGGGGTCGATATCGCAGCCCTGCCCGACAGCGAACTGGCTGACTGGCGTGCCGGCAACGTCGGCTTCGTGTTCCAGTTCTACAACCTCATGCCAGTGCTCAATGCGTTCGAGAATGTCGAGCTGCCGCTGCTGCTCACGGGTCTCAACAAGACCGAGCGTCGCGAGCATGTCGAGACGGCACTGGCCATGGTCGGTCTTGCCGATCGCATGGACCACTACCCCAACGAACTCTCGGGCGGCCAGCAGCAGCGCGTCGCCATCGCCCGCGCGCTGATCACCGACCCCATGCTGATCGTGGCCGATGAGCCCACCGGCGATCTCGACCGTCAGTCCGCCGATGATGTCCTGCATCTGCTCGATCGCCTCAACCGCGAGCTGGGCAAGACCATTGTCATGGTCACGCACGATCCCAAGTGCGCGGCCCGTGCCCGACGCCAGGTGCATCTGGAGAAGGGTGAGCTGAGCATCGACGCGGGCGCGCACTGATATGCAGGCGGCCTATGTGCTTCGTCTCGCCAGCCGCAATCTCTGGCGTCATCGTCTGCGATCGGTGCTGACCATGGCCGGAATCGCGGTTGCCATCATTGCCTTCGGTCTGCTGCGTACCGTGGTCGACTCCTGGTATGCCGGTGCTGAGCTGAGCTCATCGGCCCGCCTCATCACGCGTAATGCTGCCTCTCTGGCCTTCCCGCTGCCGCACAGCTATGGCGAGCGCCTGCGCCGCGTGCCGGGTGTCGAGGCGGTGACCTGGGCCAACTGGTTCGGCGGCATCTACATCGACGAAAAGCATTTCTTCGCGCAGTTCGCGGTTGATCCGGAGAGCTATTTCAAGGTCTATGACGAGTATGTGGTCCCGCCCGAGCAGCTGGCGGCTTTCCGGGCCGACCGGCGCGGGGTGATTGTCGGTGCCAAGCTGGCGGCCAAGTACGATTGGCATATCGGCGACCAGGTGCCGCTGCGCGGCACCCTCTACCCGGGGGTCTGGAGCTTCACCATCCGCGGCATTTATACCGGAAGCGATGACAAGGTCGATACCGGTCAGTTCCTCATGCACTGGGCCTACGTCAATGAAACCGTGAAGGCAGTCCTGCCCTCGCTGGCGGACAAGGTCGGCATTTTTGTCATTGATGTCACTGATCCGGCGGCGCTGACCACCGTGTCGGCGGCCATCGACAGCCTCTTCCGCAATTCGTTGTCGGAGACCCGAACGGAATCGCAGAAGGCCTTCCAGCTTGGTTTCATCGCCATGGTCGATACCATTCTGCTCGCCATCCAGACGGTGGCGTATGTGGTCATCCTGATCATCATGGCGGTGATGGCGAATACCATGGCCATGGCGGCGCGCGAGCGTACCCGTGAATACGCCACGCTCAAGGCCCTCGGTTTCGGGCGCCACTTTGTCTATGGCCTGATCGTCGGAGAGTCGCTGGCCATGGCCCTGCTCGGCGGCGGGCTCGGCATTGCACTGACGTTTCCGCTGGCGGAGGCTTTCTTCGCCGCTACCCGCGACCTGTTCCTGGTGTTCGCGGTCACGCCGACGACGCTGGCGCTGCAGGCCGGCGCGGCGCTGGTGATCGGTCTGGTCGCCTCACTGGCGCCTGCCGTGAGCAGCGGCCGCATCCGCATTGTCGACGGCCTGCGGGCAGTGACCTGAGCATGGCCATGAAGCACGGACTTTCCTTTTCCTATGTTGCGCGCAACCTGGCGGCGCGCAAGCTCACCACGCTCCTGACCGCTGCCGGGATGGCGCTGGTGGTGTTCGTTTTCGCCTGCGTGCTGATGATGAGCGAGGGCTTGCGCCAGACCATGTCGGGCACCGGCTCCTACGACAACGTCGTGCTGATCCGTCAGGGCTCGCAGACCGAGGTGCAGAGCACCATCAGCCGTGACCAGGTCAATATGGTCGAGGCGCTGCCGGGTCTTGCCAGCGATGCCATGGGCAATCCCACCCTGTCGCCGGAGGTGCTGGTGCTGGTCAATATGCCGCGCCGCGATGGCACCGGCCTTGCCAATATCGTGGTGCGCGGCACCTCGCCGAACGGCCTCGCCATGCGCCCGCAGGTCGCTCTGCGCAGCGGGCGGCTGTTCCGCAGCGGGGCATCGGAAGTGATCATCGGCGATGCCCTGACGCGCGGGCGCCTGAGCCTCAGACTGGGTGACAGCATCCGTTTCGGGCAGCGCGAATGGCGCATCGTCGGTGTCTTTGCCGCCGGGGCCAGCGGCTTCGACTCCGAGGTCTGGGGGGACAGCGAGCAGCTGATGCAGGCCTTTCGCCGGCAGGCGTACTCTTCGCTGGTGATCAGCCTGCGCGATAGCGCCAGTTACGGGGCGTTCGTCACCGGGCTCACGCAGCAGCCCAGTCTCAAGCTCGATTACCGGCGCGAATCATTGTTCTATGCCGATCAGTCCGAAAAAATGTCGGCCTTCATCGATATCCTCGGCAAGACCATCACCATCATTTTCTCGATCGGTGCGGTGATCGGCGCCATGATCACGATGTACTCCAGTGTCGCCAACCGCACGCGCGAAATCGGCACCCTGCGTGCCCTTGGCTTCCAGCGCAGCAACATCGTCACCGCCTTTCTCCAGGAGGCACTGCTGCTGGGGTTCATCGCGGGGGTCATTGGTCTTTCCGGCGCGGCCTTCATGCAGCTGGTGGAAATTTCGACCACCAATATCCAGACATTTTCCGAGGTGATCTTCCGCCTCATCATGACCCCGGCCATTGTTTTGCAGGTCATGGCTTTCTCGTTGTTCATGGGGGTGCTCGGCGGTGTTCTGCCAGCCTTCCGTGCGGCTCGCATGGAGATCGTCGATGCCCTCAGATCCGGCTGAACTGTTGTCTCTGCTGCCACCCTTGCAGGATGGTGTTGTACTGGACCGGCCGGTTTCCGGGGCCGAGTACTACCATGCCAGCGTCGGCAGCAGCCGGCATACCCTGGAGCCGCCGCGCGGCGTTTTTTTTGTATTGTCCGGCGCGTACGATGACCGCCTCACGGTGGCGGACTGGCAGCAGGCCATTGCCCGCGTGGCGGCGGTCAATCCGGCACTCTGCCTGCGCTGGCAGGGCTGTCTCGGCTGGTCCCGCTGGACCAGTGACGGACCTTTGCCGCGTCTGCGCCTCATCGATGACTGTCACTGGGACCTGCAGACCGGCGCCGGCGCCGGATTCATCACTGAAACCCCCCTCGACCTGCGCCAGGGGCCCGTGGTCGAATTCATCATTGCCCGTCAGGGCCCGGGCAGGGCGCTGCTCATCCTGCGCACCCTGCATGCCATCATGGATGGCATGGGCGCCTTGCACTGCCTGCGTGAGCTTTTCCGCGCCCTGCGCGGCGAGCCGCTGCGGGGGAGTAACGTGGCGTTCAGCGATGTCGATCTGATGCGAGCCATGGCCGTGCCCAAAGCCGCGCCCCTGCATGAGCCAACCGGCTGGCTGACCGGCGAGGCCCAGGGCGATGCACAGGGAGATGACTGGTGGCGAATTTCGCTGGGGCCGGTCAGGCCTCAGCAGCTCGCCCGCGTCGCCGTGGCCATGGCCGGTTTCGCACATCAGTGCGGTACGCAGACGGCGCTGATCGCGGTACCGGTAGACCTGCGCCGGCATGCGCCGGCCATTCGCAGCATCACCAACTTCAGCAGCATGCTGCTGGTCCGGCTGCTGCCCGGCGAGGGCGTCGAGGTATTCCAGTCCCGTCTGCGCGAGTTGCTGACGGCCCGGCGCGAGGCTGCTTTCGCGGCCGGGATGGACGCCTTGCGCTGGTTGCCTTTGCGCTGGCTGGACCGCTTGCTGGGGCGCAGCGTGAAGAATTACCGTACCCGCAAGCCCATGGAGACGGCGCTGATTTCCTATCTCGGGCGCATTGATCTCGGCGACTTCCGGGCAGCGGGTTTCGTCGCTGACGATATGCTGGTCATGCCGTTGTCAGGCAGCGCATTTGCTGTCATGGTCTGCATCAATGAGGAGGTCACGCTGACCCTCAATCTGCCTCGCGTACTGTCTTCCGGAGGACGAGCCGAGGCACTGATCGCGCACCTCCGTGAACAGCAACTCACCTGAGCGGAGACATGATGAGTACCCCCGGATCGACACAGGCATTCCGTCGCAGTGGCGGTTGGATGGCACGCTTCTCAGCCGGTCTCGGTCTGCTGGTCGCCATGCTGCTGACCAGTGGCTGCGGCTCACTGGCCATCAGCCCGTGGCCGGGTGCCATGCTCACCCGCGCACTCTTCGATGCCGGTGGCGACAAGGTCTCGCAGGCCTTGCTGCCGCACGTGCCGGCCGGGGTACAGTCGCAACTGAACATCCGCTATGACGAAAATGACCCTGACGCCTTGCTGGATGTGCATTATCCGGCCCGGCTCGCAAGCCCGGGAGCGGTTCTGCCGGTGGTGGTCTGGACGCATGGTGGCGGCTGGTTGTCAGGCAATCGCGGCCAGGTGAACAACTATGCCAAGGTGCTTGCCGGACAGGGATTCACGGTGGTCACGGTCGATTACTCGCTGGCTCCGGGCAGCCATCACCCCAAGCCGGCGCGCCAGATCAATACCGCCCTGTCCTATCTCGACCGGCATGCCGAGGCACTGCATATTGATCGTCACCGCTTTGTTCTCGCGGGTGACTCGGCGGGCGCCAACCTCTCTGCCCAGGTGGCGATCAGCATCGGCTCGCCGGATTACGCCCGGGCACTGGCGATCAGACCGGGGATCCGGCGCGATCAGCTGCAGGGCCTGCTGCTCTACTGCGGGCCTTATGACCTGCGCGAGATGCCAGTGGATGGCGTCCTCGGGCGCGCGACCCGGACCATGCTGTGGTCCTACAGCGGTCGTCGCGATTACCTGGCCGACCCGGCCTTTGTCAGGATGTCGGTGATCGATCACGTCACCCGGGATTTCCCGCCAAGCTTCATTTCGGTGGGCAACGGCGACCCGCTGATGCCCCAGGCACAAGGTCTTGCCCAGGTGCTGACGGCGCTCGGCGTGCGCGTCGACACGTTGTTTTTTGCCAAAGACCACGTGCCCCTGCTGGGTCACGAATACCAGTTCAACCTCGACAGCGAGGCCGGCCAGCAAGCCCTGTCCCGCTCGGTCAGATTTCTCCGGTCGCTGCCCTGAGCGACGATGGCCCCGTGTCAGCGCGGGCCGGGTTCAGCGGAAAGCCACGCCATCCAGCGGGCTTGACGCACTGGCGTAGAGCTTGCGCGGCATGCGGCCGGCGAGGAAGGCTTCGCGCCCGGCCTCGACCGCCTTGCGCATGGCCGAAGCCATCAGCACCGGGTTGCCGGCCGCTGCGATGGCGGTGTTCATGAGCACGCCGGCCGCGCCCAGTTCCATGGCCACGGCGGCATCCGAGGCGGTGCCGACACCGGCATCAATCAGCACCGGAACGGTGGCTTCTTCGAGGATGATGCGCAGATTGTACGGGTTCACGATGCCCAGCCCGGAGCCGATCAGCGAGCCCAGCGGCATCACCGCGACGCAGCCCATCTGCGCGAACAGGCGCGCGGCGATGGGGTCGTCGTTGCAGTAGACCATGACCTCGAAGCCTTCCTTCACCAGCGTCTCGGCGGCTTTCAGCGTTTCCGGCATGTTCGGGTACAGCGTCTTCTGGTCACCCAGCACTTCCAGCTTCACCAGACGGTGATCGTCCAGCAGCTCGCGGGCGAGACGGCAGGTGCGCACTGCTTCCTCGGCGGTATAGCAGCCGGCCGTGTTGGGCAGGATGGTGTAGCGGTCCGGCGAGATGACATCGAGCAGATTCGGCTCGCCCGGGTTCTGACCGATATTGGTACGGCGCACCGCCACCGTGACGATCTCGGCGCCGCTGGCGGCGATGGCCTCGCGGGTCTCGTCCATGTCCTTGTACTTGCCGGTACCGACCAGCAGGCGCGAATGAAAGGTGCGGCCGGCGAGGGCGAAGGTGTCTGGGGCGAGCGGCATAGTGAAGCTCCACGGAGTGATGCGGCGAAGGCAGGCATTGTAAGGGGCCGGGGCTGACGCAACCAGTCGTCATGGACTATCGGCGTGCTGGCGGGCCGGACGGATCATGGGTCAGTGCGTGAAGAGGGATGCCTTGTTGCAGTAAGCTGAGGGGGTGTTCAGTCCGGCGGGTCGCTCAGCCTGCCTTCACCAGCGTTCTATCAGCCAGCGCGAGGTCATCCAGATGGCACCCCAGATTTTCGTGAACCTCCCGGTGCGTGCGCTCGACCAGAGCGTCGCCTTCTTTACCGGACTCGGCTTCTCCTTCGATGACCGCTTCTGCGACGACACGGCCGCCTGCATGGTGGTTAGCGACAGCATTTTTGTCATGCTGCTGACCCATGAGAAATTCCAGGGCTTTACGCCGAAACCGATCTGCGATGCCCGCGAGCGCACCGAAGTGCTGCTCTGCCTGTCACTCGACAGTCGCGACAAGGTCGATACCCTGGTGCGTCTGGCGGTCGCTGGCGGCGGCTCGACCTACAACCCGCCGCAGGATCACGGTTTCATGTACACGCACGGCTTTCAGGATCCCGACGGACACATCTGGGAGCTCGTGCATATGGCCGCGCCAGCATGATGGCGGTGCAGACCTTCGCCCTGTTCGCGGCGACAGCCGTGGCCGAAATCGTCGGCTGCTATCTGCCCTGGCTCTGGTTGCGTGACGGCCGCTCTCCCTGGCTACTGCTCCCCGCGGCGGCCAGTCTGGCCCTGTTCGCCTGGTTGCTGACGCTGCATCCGGCGGCGGCCGGACGTGTCTATGCGGCTTATGGTGGTGTTTATGTCGGTGTTGCCATCCTCTGGCTCTGGCTGGTGGATGGCATTCGCCCAACGACCTGGGATATCACCGGCTCAGTGGTGGCGTTGGCGGGTATGGCCATCATCGCCTTCGCGCCTCGGAGCGCCTGATGGTCGCAGCGGTGATCAGTCTCATCGGCATGTCGAATGTCGGCAAGTCGCACTGGGCGCGCCGTCTCGCCCGCGAGGCCGGCTACCAGCATATTGACTGCGATCGGCTGATCGGCCGCGCGCTGTTTCCCGATCCGGCCGCGCGTCCGGACCTGCGCAGCATGGCATCCTGGCTGGGGCAGCCGGGTGATGCCCGCTACGGCGAGCGCAGCCTGCTTCTCCTGGCTGCCGAGCGTGAGGTCATGCGGGCACTCATGCAGGCGTTGGCGGCTGAGCCGCGAGGGTGTCCGCAAGTGCTGGATACCAGCGGCAGCGTCATCCATGCCGGTGATGATGTGCTGGCAGCCATGCGCCAGCACACACGGATTGTCTATCTGGAGGCGCCGGTGTCGCAGCGGGCGGCGCTGTATGCGCGCTATCTGGCTCAGCCCAAGCCGCTGATCTGGGGCGATGCCTGGCAGCCGCAGGCGGGCGAGGCCGTCGTCGCGACAAGGGCGCGTTGCTATCCGGAGTTGCTGGCAGAGCGTGCCCGGCGTTATGCCGCGCTGGCCCATGTGACGCTGACAGCGGGTCAGCGATCGCTGAGTCTGCAGGCGCTGTTGAATGCCTGAGCCGACCGGCGCGGGCTAGAGCAGCCGCACCAGAACGAATACAGCCACCATCATGACCCCGATGGCGAGCTTGGCGACAACGCCGAGCAGCATGCCCAGCGTCGCGCCCCAGCCGGAGCGCCCGGCTTGTTCGAGCGGCCGCCCGGTGAGCAGCTCACCGGCCATGGCGCCGGCAAAAGGTCCGAGCAGCAGCCCTGGTGGGCCGAAGAAAATCCCCACGATGCCGCCGAGCACCGAGCCCGTCACGGCCGCGCCCGATGCGCCGTAGCGCTTGGCTCCCATGGCGCCCGCGATGAAGTCGAGTGCCATCGCCAGCGCACAGAGCGCGCTGAGAAAGAAGAGGGTCGGCAGGCCGACCTGGGCGAAGTCCTCGGCCCAGGCGGCCATGAGCAAGCCGCCCAGCAGCAGCAACGGGCCGGGCAGGGCCGGAATGACCATGCCGATGAAGCCGCCGATGACCAGCACGGCAGCGCCGAGCCAGATCAGCAGGTCAGTCCACAGCTCGGGAGAGAGGGGGGGCAAATGCCGGCTCAGCCGCCGCCGATGGCGTGGACGATTTCGAGCCGGTCGCCCTCATCCAGGATGCAGTCAGTGTGCTGACTGCGCGGCACGATTTCGCCGTTGCGCTCAACCGCGATGCGCTTGCCGGTCAGGCCCTGTTCGGCCAGCAGCACGGCGACCGTGGTGCCGGTGTCGAGATGACGGACTTCGCCGTTGATGTGAATTTCCATACGCCGCGTCATGCCCGTGCCAGTGACCAGGCCAGCCAGAGCCAGCCAATGATGAAGGCGAGGCCGCCAATCGGCGTGATGGCTCCGAACCAGCGCGGTGCGCCGAGGGCCATGGCGTAGAGCGAGCCAGAGAAAATGACGATGCCGATCTGCAGCCACAGGGCCGAAGTCGAGACCCCCACGGGCAGAGCGGTCGGCAGTGCCGGTGCCACGCGCAGCAGCACACCGATGGCGAGGAGGCCGAGGGCATGGCTGACATGATAGTCGACAGCGGTTTGCCACCAGCCCAGTTGTTCAGCGGTGAGCCTGGCCTTCAGGCCATGGGCGCCGAACGCGCCGGTCATCACCGCGAGGGCCAGATTGAGGGCAGCGACAATCGCCCAGGTCATGCCGGCCATCCGATCATGCCGTCAGCAGCGCGGCCCGGACCTTGTCCATGGCGTTCTTTTCGAGCTGACGGATGCGCTCGGCAGAGACCCCGTATTCGGCGGCTAGCTCATGCAGCGTGGCCTTGTCTTCACTCAGCCAGCGTCGCGCCAGAATGGCCTGGCTGCGCTCATCGAGGGCGCCGATCGCGGTCATCAGGCGCTCGGTATTACGGCTTTCCCAGTCGGCCTCTTCAATCTGCACGGCCGGGTCATAGCGGTGATCTTCGAGGTAGTGAATGGGCGCCTGCGCGGTGCGCTCATCGCTGTCATCCGGGCTGCCGTCGAGCGGCGTGTCATGGGACAGCAGACGGCCTTCCATTTCGAACACATCGCGCGTGCTGACATTGAGGTCGGCGGCGATGGCAGCGGCTTCGGCCTGGGTGAGATGACCGGAGCCCTTCTTCATCGAACGCAGGTTGAAGAACAGCTTGCGCTGCGCCTTGGTCGTGGCGACCTTGACGATGCGCCAGTTCTTGATCACGTATTCGTGGATCTCGGCCTTGATCCAGTGCACGGCAAACGACACCAGACGCACGCCCATGGTCGGATCGAAGCGTTTGACGGCCTTCATGAGGCCGATGTTGCCTTCCTGGATCAGGTCGGCCTGCGGCAGACCGTAACCGGCGTAGCTCTTGGCGATATGCACCACGAAACGCAGGTGTGCGAGCACCAGCTGGCGTGCCGCATCGAGGTCTTCCTCGAAGTGGAAACGCTCGGCGAGCGCGCGCTCTTCTTCTGCGGACAGCACGGAAACACTGTTTACCGCTTGCACATAGGAGCCCAGGTTGACACCCGGGACGGTCACTGCGATCGGCTGCAACGCCTTGCAGTCACTCATTCTCAACGCCTCCGTCGACAGCATCGACTTGGTTGATTAACAGGCAGCCCATGATGATAGCACCCATGCGGCCGGCTGCAAGTCTGCAGGCCGGGGCTTGCAGAGCGTCTTGCCGCAGGAGATTAGACGCCGGCGGGTGTCAGCGGTTGACCCCCGCTGGCAACGGGCTCAGGGCTCAAGCTCGCGGAGATGACGGCCGACAGCGATCCAGGCGCCCAGCCAGCCGAGCAGGCTGGCTACGGCAATCACGCCCAGGCCCGTGCTGAACGACGGATAGCTGAGCGAGAACTGGCTGCCATAGAGCCGCGCCATCTGCATGACCGGCGTGTTCAGCCAGGCCACCAGACCGCTGACGGTGAGCAGGGTAAAAACACCGGCGCTGAGGCCGCACCACAAGCCCATGTAGATGAACGGACGCCGCACGAAGCCGTGGGTGCCGCCCAGCAGGGAAATCACGCGGATCTCGTCGCGGCGGGACTCGATGCTGAGACGGATGGTGTTGCCGACCACCAGCAGGGCGCCCAGCAGGAGGGCCCCGCCGATGGCCCAGAGCAGGCGTTCGCCCAGCTCCAGGATGCTGCGCAGACGCTGTACCCAGGCGATATCGACCTCGGCCAGCTCGACCTCGGGCCACTGCGCAAACTGGTCGCGCAGGCGCGTCATGGCGCTGCTGTCGGTGGTGTCACGCGGGAACACTTCGAGCACGGCCGGCAGCGGGTTGTTGCCGAGCTGCTCCAGCGCCGGACCGTAGCCCGATTGCGACTTGAACTCTTCCAGCGCGACTTCCGGCGTGATCAGGCGGACCGTGTCGACATTGGTCAGCGCCCGTGCTTTGCGGGCGGCCGCCTCGCGGGCTTCCGGCGTGACATCTTCGCGCAGATAGATGGAGAGGCGGGCGTCGCCATCCCAGCCGGCGGCAGCATGGCGGGCGTCGCCGAGCAGCAGACCCAGGGCCAGCGGCAGGCTGAGCGCGATGGTCATGACCAGCACGGTCATGAGCGTGGAGAACGGCGAGCGGGCCAGGCGCTTGAAGCTGTCACCGGCTTCACGTCGGTGGTGAGCCAGCCAGTGCTGGAAGCGCGCGGAAAAGGTGCTGCGCTGCATGGCGGCGCCGCGGATGGCATGCAATGTGCTCATGCGGAGGCTCCCGAGTCGGCGACCAGCTGGCCGGCTTTGAGGGTGAGCAGGCGATGCTTGAAGCGCGCGATCATGGACAGGTCGTGGGTGGCGACCAGAATGCTGACGCCGACGCGTGACAAGTCTTCGAAGATATTCATGACCTCGATCGCGAGTTGCGGGTCGAGGTTGCCGGTGGGCTCGTCGGCGAGCAGCACCGACGGTTTGCCGACCACCGCGCGGGCAATCCCGACGCGTTGCTGTTCACCACCGGAGAGCTCCTGCGGGCGTGACTTGGCGCGATGCTTGAGGCCGACCAGGTCGAGCGCGGCATAAACCCGGTTGGGAATGTCACGCGGCGGCATGCCGGCAATCACCAGCGGCAGCGCGACGTTGTCGAACACGCTGCGGTCATCGAGCAGATTGTGGTCCTGATAGACCATGCCGATGTCGCGGCGGGCGAGCGCGATCTGGCGGCCCTTGAGCTGGCCGTGGTCGCGCTCATTGACGATGACGCGGCCGCTGCTGGCGCGCTCGATCAGCATGATGAGTTTGAGCAGCGTCGACTTGCCGGCGCCGGAGTGGCCGGTCAGGAAGGCCATCTCGCCGGTGGGTAATTCAAAATTGAGCTCGCGCAGCGCGTCGAACTGCGGCGCATAACGCTTGCTCACGGATTCAAAACGGATCATTCCGATCTCCCTGCTGCGGGCCTGTCGCGGACGCTTCAGCGCGTCTCGTCGAACAGGGCGCCGACAAATTCTGCCGCCTCGAAGGGCCGCAAGTCATCCACTCCCTCGCCGACCCCGATGTAGCGGATGGGCAGATGGGTGCGGCTGGCGATGTTGAACAGCACACCCCCCTTGGCGGTGCCATCGAGCTTGGTGATGGTCAGGCCGGTCAGCTTCACGGCCTGGTCAAACTCGTGCACCTGATTCAGCGCGTTCTGGCCGGTGCCGGCATCGACCACCAGCATGACTTCGTGCGGCGCCTGCGGATCGATCTTCTGCAAGACCCGCACCACCTTGCTGAGCTCATCCATGAGATGGCTCTTGTTGTGCAGGCGACCGGCGGTATCGGCGATCAGCACATCCATGCCCCTGGCCTTGGCGCTCTGGAACGCGTCGAAGAGCACCGAAGCCGAGTCGGCGCCGGTTCCCTGTGCGACCACCGGCACATTGTTGCGCTCGCCCCAGACCTGCAGCTGTTCGACGGCGGCGGCACGGAAGGTGTCGCCGGCGGCGAGCATGACCTGTCTGCCTTCACGCTGAAAGCGCTTGGCGAGTTTACCGATGGTGGTGGTTTTGCCGACGCCGTTGACGCCAACGACCAGAATCACGAAAGGCTTGTGCTGACTGTTGTCGATGATCAGCGGCTGCTGGCGTGGTGCCAGCAATGACCCCAGCTCCTTTTGCAGGGCCTCGTAAAGCGCGTGCGAATGCAGCAGCTCCTGGCGCGAGACGCGCTCGGTGAGGGCATCGACGACGCGGCGGGTGGCATCGACGCCGACATCGGCGACCAGCAGCTGGGTCTCGATGTCCTCCAGCAATTCGTCATCGATTTCCTTGGCACCGATCAGCAGGGTCGCCATGCCCTGACTGAAGGACTTGCGCGTCTTCGACAGCCCGCTTTTCATGCGGCTCAAAAAGCCGCCTGCGCCAGACTCGTCCGGCTTTTGTTCTATGCTCATCCTGGGTTCCGAAGCAGGCGAGGGGGCAGACATGGCGGCCCCCACGGGATGCGCTATGCTACCACCCTTGTCAACGCCCCTGAATGGTGCCTGTTTGATGTAGTTGGCCAGACCGGCGCAGGCCAGCCGGAAATACGGGATGGCCCCCCGGATGCGTTACAAGGATGGGTGATATGCGGTACAGCCTCAAAGGCGTGATGGCGATGCTGGCACTGTGTCTGGCCCCGGCCGCACTGGCGCAGCCGGAGCCCGTCAGTTTCCAGCTCGATAACGGCCTGCGCGTGATCGTGCAGGAGGACCACCGGGCGCCGGTGGTCGTGACCCAGGTCTGGTATCGGGTCGGTTCCGCCGATGAGCCGTCGGGTCTGACCGGCATCTCTCATGTCCTCGAGCACATGATGTTCAAAGGCACCAGCAAGGTGCCGGCCGGAGAATTTTCCCGCCTCATTGCCCATTTCGGCGGCGATGACAACGCGTTCACCAGCGACAGTTACACCTATTACCAGCAGAACCATGTTGCCGACCGGCTGGCGCTGGCGCTGGAACTGGAAGCTGATCGCATGGTCAATCTCCGGTTCGACCCCGTCGAGTTTGCCAGCGAGCTGCGGGTGGTCATGGAAGAGCGCCGTTTGCGCACGGATGACAATCCGCAGTCACTGGCCTTCGAGCGATTCAAGGCCATGGCCTATCCCAGCAGCCCCATCCGGACACCCATCATTGGCTGGATGCGTGACCTCGAAAGCTTGACGCTGGCGGATGTGCGCGACTGGTACGCCCGCTGGTACGCGCCCAACAATGCGGTGCTGGTGGTGGTCGGCGATGTGACGCCAGATCAGGTGCGGCAGCAGGCGCAGCAGTATTTCGGCGGCATCCCGGCTCGCACCCTGCCTGCCCGTGTCGCGGTCCGGGAGTTGCCGGAGCCGGGGGAGCGCAGCCTGACGCTGATGCTGTCCGGTCAGGTGCCCATGTTGTACCTCGGCTTCAATCTGCCCTCGGCCAGCAGTGCGCAGGGCAGCGAGGATGCTTATGCCCTGCGCTTGCTGACGGGCGTGCTCGACGAGGGCGTCAGTGCCCGTCTTGAGCGCGCGGTTGTGCGGGCCGGCAAGGCCGCCGTGATTCGTTCCAGCTACGACATGCTGGCGCGTGGCGATACCTTGCTGACGCTGACGGCTGTTCCGGCCGAGCAGCAGTCGCTGGCGGATCTGCGCAATGCCATCCTGACCGAAATCTGGCGACTGCGTGATGAGCTGGTGACGCCCGAGGAAATTCAGCGTGTGCTGGCCAATGTGCTGGCGCAGGAAGTATTTGCCCGTGATGAGATCGAGGATCAGGCGCGCCTGCTGGGTCAGCTGGCGACCATCGGCTTGCCGTTGAGCCTGCCGGCCGATGCCGCCCGCAAGCTGCGCGAGGTCACCCCCGTGCTGCTGCGCGACGTGGCACGGCGTTATCTGCAGCCGGCCAGGCTGAGTACCTTGTATCTGGATGTCCAGCCGGGAGCGACCCCATGAGGCGGTATGCGCTTTCCTGGCTGGCAGGAGCGATGCTGGCCGGCCTGAGCCCCGGGCTGATGGCGGGCGGTGACCATGGTGGTGTCAGCCCCGGGCCGCTGACGGCGCTGGCTCAGCTCACCAGTGCGCCGGCGCTGAATGTGGCCCGGGCCCATCCGGCCAGGGTATCGGTTCCGGTGGCGCAATGGGTCACGCCGGAGGGCCTGCGTGTTTTCTGGCGCCAGAATCAGCAGTTGCCCATGCTCGATGTCCGTCTCATCTACGATGCCGGCGCCGCCCGTGACGGCGACCTGTCCGGCCTCGCCGCCGCGGTCTCCGGACTCTTGGATGAGGGCACGCGCGCGCGCCCGGCGCAGGAAGTCGCTGAGCGTTTCGACCAGCTCGGTGCCGATTTCTCGGCCAGCTCCTATCGCGACATGGCATTGCTCGAGTTGCGTGTGCTGAGTGCCGCCGACGTACGTGATCCGGCACTCGCGCTGTTCGCCGAAGTGGCTGCCGAGCCGGCGCTCGCGGATGCTGAGTGGCGGCGCCTGCAGGAGTCACTGCGCATCGGTCAGCGCCAGCGCCAGCAGTCACCGGCCGGGCGTGCCGGCATGCTGTTTTATCGCCGTCTCTACGCGGATCATCCCTATGCCAATCCGCCCAGCGGCATGGTCGGCAGCATCGAGCGGATAACACCCGCGGATCTGCGGGCTTTCCATCAGCGTTATTACACCGTCGGCAATGCCGTGCTGGTGCTGGTCGGCGATCTCTCCCGCGAGGATGCCGAGCGGGTGTCGCTGCAGATCAGCCAGCGTCTGCCTGCCGGCGAAGCGGCGCCGCCACTGCCGCCGGTCAAGCCGCTGACACGCGCCATTCGCTTGCACGAGGAGTTTCCATCGCAGCAGGTCCATATCATCCTGGGCGAGACCGGCATCGCCCATGGAGATCCCGATACCTTCCCGCTCATGGTGGCCAATGAACTGTTGGGCGGCAGCGGCTTCGGCACGTTGCTCATGCGCGAATTGCGAGAGCAGCGCGGGCTCACTTATGGGGTCAGCAGCCAGTTCATCCGCATGCGGGCGGCCGGTCCGTTCCAGATCGGTTTTTCGACCCGAGCAGACCAGGCCGATATGGCGCTCAGGCTGACGCGCGAGCTGCTGCAGCGATTTGTGGATCGCGGGGCGCCGGCTGCGGATGTGCAGGCGGCCATCGATACCCTGGTCCAGTCTTTTCCGCGCAGCATTGCCAACAATGAACAGATAGCCGGCTTTCTCGGCATGATCGCTTTCTATGGTTTGCCAACCGACTATCTCGATCACTATATCGAGCGTTTGCGCGCGGTAACGCCCGGACAGGTGCGAGACGCGCTCAGGCGCCACATCCATCCGGACCGCTTGCTGGTGGTGACGGTCGGCCGCAAGTCGGCACCGGTGCCAATGCCCAGCGCTGCGGATACCGCAGCGGCCGCCAGCGCTGTGCGCCTGCCGGTGTCAGGGGCTGCCGCAGGGCAGGGGAAAGGAGCGCAGCCATGAGCCGTGCCGGCGGAACGCGCGAGCTGCGCATCATCGGTGGCCGCTGGCGCAGCCGGCGGCTTTCGTTCCTCGATCTGCCCGGTCTGCGTCCGACCCCGGACCGCGTGCGCGAAACACTCTACAACTGGCTGCAATTCGAACTGCCGGGGCGGCATGTCCTGGACCTCTTCGCCGGTAGCGGTGCCCTCGGTTTCGAGGCGCTGTCACGTGGTGCCGCGAGCCTGACCCTGATCGAGCGTGATGCCCGCCAGGCCGGCTGTCTGCGTGAGATCGCCAGCAAGCTCGGCGCCGAGCACTGCCTGATCGCGAGCGCCGACAGCCAGCGCTGGCTGCGTGACGCGGTGGCGCCCGAAGCCGGCTATGGCCTGATCCTGCTGGATCCGCCATTCCATCAGGATTTGCCCAACAAGATTCTCTCGCAGCTTGCCGAAAAGGGCTGGCTCACGCCGGGTGTCTGGGTTTATGTTGAAACCGAACAGGCGCCGGAGACGCTGCGCCTGCCCGAGGGCTTCACCTTGCACCGACAGACGCAAGCCGGTCTGGTGCATGCCTTGTTGTATTTCGGAGAGGGTATTGATGAAGTCGTCTGACGCCGCATTTACCCCGGGCATCAGCCGGGGGCCGTTTCAGCCAGCCTGGTGGCTCAACAATTCGCATTTGCAGACCTTGTTTCCGGCCATGATGCGTCGCATCACGCCCCTGCCGCGCGTGCGCGAAAAGCTGGGCCTCGCCGATGGCGACTGGCTTTGCCTGGACTGGCGGCTGCCCAAGGCCTGGATGGGCAGCGGCAGCCCGCTGGTCGTGATCGTGCATGGCCTCACCGGCAGCAGCCAGTCACAGTATGTACTGGGCCTGCAGCAGGCCCTGGATGAGATCGGCTGGGCCAGCGTGGCCATGAACTGCCGTGCTGCCACTGGCGAGCCCAATGACCGCCCGCGTGCCTATCACGCCGGGGCGCATGACGATGTCGCCGAAGTCATGAAAACCGTGGCCGAGCGCTATCCTGAGGTGCCGGTGGCACTGGTCGGCTATTCGCTGGGCGGCGCCATGACGCTGAATTATCTGGCGCGCGAAAAGACGCCCGCCAATCTGTTTGCGGCCACGGCGGTGTCGGTGCCGCTCATGCTCGGTCCCTGCGCAGACCGCCTTGACCAGGGGCTGTCACGCATTTACCGCAAGCACCTGTTGAACGAGCTGTGCAAGACCTGGTCGCGCAAGGCTGACCGTCTCGCGCAGCTGGGAGATGAGGAAGTCGCTGCCCACATCCGCGAGCGTCTGGCGCAGGGGCCGTTCATGTCCTTCCGCGTCTTTGATGATGTGCTGATGGCCGGCATTCACGGCTTCCGCAATGGCGAGGATTACTACACCCGCTGCAGCCCGCGTCAGTCACTGCGCGGAATCACCACGCCGGTACTGGTGCTGCAGGCGGCGGATGATCCGTTTCTGGCGCCCGAGTGCATGCCGACCACACGTGAGCTGTCGCCTGCGGTGCATCTCGAGATTTCGCCGCGGGGCGGTCATGTCGGTTTCATCGAGGCCGGAACGCACTGGCGCGAGCCGCGTTACTACCTGGAGCGCCGTATCCCGCACTTCCTCCGCACCATGCTGGCAGAGTCTGCGCGGCCGGCTGCCGCGCCTCAGGCTGGGCGCAGGGCGATCCCGTAACGGGCCTTGAGGTCGGCGAGGCCCGCGAGGGCTTCGCCGCGCAGATAGGGTGCCTCCAGGCAGATGACCTGGTAAATGCCCTGACGCAGCATGTCTTCGGTCATCGGTTCGCTGAAGTTGAAGAATCCAGTGGTGCTGAGGAAGTTCACCCAGCTGGTGGCCACGATCCAGATGTTGACCAGCAGCGAGCCGATCTCTTCTTCCGTGGCCTCGATCAGGCCCGACTCGATCAGCAGTTGATAGATATGATGGACGCTGACCATCATGCCGTGCGCGAACAGGCGGTAGGCGTCGCGCATCTCGATGTTGTCGCTGAGCAGATGCGTCATGTCGCGGTGCAGGAAGCGGTACTGCCAGAGACTGGAGAGCAGTTTCTCGAAGAGATGGATCTTGTCGGCCTGGGTGAGCGGGCGGTCTTCCGGCAGCATCAAGGTCTGTCCCATCTGCCCGGTATAGCGCTGGAACAGCTCGAAGATGATCGCGTCCTTGTTGGGGAAGTGATAATAAAGATTGCCCGGACTCATCTTGAGCGCGGCCGCAATGTGATTGGTGCTGACCAGTCGTTCGCCTTGTTCGTTGAACAGTTCGAGGCTCTTGGCCAGGATGCGGTCACGGGTCTTCACTGCAGCCCCTTTCTGATGATGGTGGTTCAGCCTTCGTTGACATAATAGAGTAAATGCTCTAAAAAAGCCGCACAAGTCGTCATCACTCGTGCCGGCAAACAGTTAATGGCTGAGGTCAACATGGTCGCCCATATCGCTCATCTGGCTGCAAACAACCCCCAGGTTGCTGACATGCAGCGCATTTTCCAGGCACAACGCTCTGCCTATGCCCTGCGTCCCATGCCTTCCGCCAATGAGCGCCTGGCGGGTCTCAAGCGGCTGCGCGAAGCCGTCATCAAGTATCAGGATGACCTCGCCGATGCCGTCAGCCAGGATTTCGGTCACCGTTCCAAGGACGAGACCAAGCTCGCCGAAGTGCTGACCACACTCGAAGCCATCAAGTACGCCACCAAGAATCTGACCAACTGGATGAAGCCGCAGAAGCGTCACTCCGGTCTGATGGCGACCCCGGCCAAAGCCCGTGTGGTGCCGCAGCCGCTGGGTGTGATCGGTGTCGTGGTGCCCTGGAACTATCCGATTTTCCTGGCGCTGGGTCCGCTGATCGGTGCCCTCAGCGCCGGCAACCGCGTCATGATCAAGACCTCCAGCTTCACGCCGCGTCTGGGCGAGACGCTCAAGCGCATGCTCGCCGAAGCCTTTGCCGAAGACAGCGTGGCCGTCATCACCGGCCGTGGCGAAGTCTCCGAAGCCTTCAGCCACATGCCCTTTGACCAGATCACCTTTACCGGTTCGACCAATGTCGGCCGTACCATCATGGCCAATGCCGCTGCCAACCTGACACCGGTGCTGCTGGAGCTGGGCGGCAAGTCCCCGGCCATCGTCCATGAGTCCTATCCGCTGGTCGATGCGGCCGAGCGCATTGCTTTCGGCAAGTGCTGGAACGCCGGCCAGACCTGCGTGGCGCCTGACTACCTGCTGTTGTCGCGCGGCAAGACCGATCAGTTTGTGATCTCGTTCAGTGCCCAGGTCAGCAAGATGTATCCGACGCTGCTGACCAACGCCGACTTCACCAGCATCGTCAACGACAAGCAGTACGACCGTATCCAGTCGTATCTCGATGATGCCCGCGCCCAGGGTGCCCGCGTGATCGAAATCAACCCGGCCAATGAACGCTTCGAGAATACCCGCAAGATTCCGCCGACCCTCGTGATCGGTGCTACGCCGGATATGCTGATCATGCAGAACGAGATCTTCGGGCCGGTGCTGCCGATCCTGGAAGTCGAGTCGCTGTCGCAGGCGCTGGAGTTCGTCAACGCGCGCGCGCGTCCGCTGGCCCTGTACTACTTCGACAACGACGAGGCCCGCGCTGATTATGTCGTGACGCACACGCACTCCGGTGGCGTCGGCATCAACGATGTGGTGACGCATGTGGGCGTCGATGACCTGCCCTTCGGCGGTGTCGGTCCGTCCGGCATGGGCCGTTATCATGCCAAGGAGGGTTTCGAAACCTATTCCAACATGAAGGCGGTGCTGGAACGTTCGAAAATCTATTCCGTGCGCTACATCCTGCCGCCGTTCAATCGCACGGCACACAACCTGATCCAGAAGCTCTTCCTCAGCAAGTAAGCTGGACGCTCGTCAGCCGGCGGTGAAGCCGGCTGACGAATGCCGATTGATGTGATCCGGCTTCAGCGCTATACCTGACAACAACACCCTCATAACAACAACAAGTAGGAGGCTGTTCATGTCGCAGCCCGCTGTCGCGCCGTTCAGTCGTCGCACCTTCCTCAAAGCCGGCTCACTGGGCAGTGTGCTGCTCGCCACCGGCTCGGCCACGGCCCTGCTGACGGGCTGTGCCAGTCCGCAACCGGCGGCAGGTCATGCCTTCCTGCGTGAGCAGGACATCCGTGTCGTGCGTGCGCTGATTCCGGTCGTGCTCGCCGGCGCCATCCCGGCCGGTGCTGCGGCTGCCGCGGCCATCGACAAGACGCTCGTGTCCCTCGACAACTTCATCGGCGCCACCAGTCCGGGTGCCATGGCTCCGCTTTATCAGCTCTTCGACCTGCTCAGTCTGCCGCCGGCGCGCATCGCCCTGGCCCGTCTCTGGTCCGACTGGCCTGATGCGTCACCGGAAGATCTCGAAGCCTTCCTGCTGCGCTGGCGCGACAGCAGCATCGGCATGTTCCGTGCCGGTTATGCCGGTCTGGTCAAGATCATCACGGCCTCCTGGTACCTGCTGCCGGAAAGCTGGCCGGCAACAGGCTACGAAGCCCCTGTCCGTATTGTCTGAGGCGGCACCGTCCGAGGAGAGAAACATGGCCATTGAAGTCGCGGGCATCCCAGACCCGATCCGTGCCGGCATTGCCGGCGGCTGGAAGGTACATCACGCCGGCGAGCTGAAGCAGAACACCACGATCGAATGCGATGTCGTCATTGTCGGCACCGGAGCCGGCGGTGGCACGGCTGCCGAGATCCTGAGCCGCTCCGGCCTCAGCGTCGTGCTGCTGGAGGAGGGGCCGCTGCGCTCCAGCAATGATTTCAAGATGCGCGAAGCGGAAGCCTTCCGCGACCTCTATCAGGAGGGGGGCGGGCGTACCACAAAGGATGCCGCCATCACGCTCATGCAGGGACGGGCCGTCGGCGGCACCACGGTGGTGAACTGGACATCGAGCTTCCGGACGCCGCCACAGACCCTGAAACACTGGGCCGAGGTGCATGGCGTCAAGGGCGTCAGCGAAGCCGAGATGGCGCAGTGGTTCGAGCGTGCCGAGCAGCGCCTCAGCATCAGTCCGTGGCAGGTGCCGCCGAACGAAAACAACGACATCATCCGTCAGGGTTGCGAGAAGCTCGGGCTGAGCTGGCATACGATTCCGCGCAATGTCTCGGGTTGCTGGAATCTCGGCATGTGCGGTGTCGGCTGTCCGACCAATGCCAAGCAGTCCATGCTGGTGACGACAATCCCGGCGGCGCTCAATGCCGGTGCCGTGCTGTATCAGCGCGCCCGTGTGCGCAAGCTGCTGATGGCCGGTGACCAGGTCGAAGGCGTGCTGGCGGACGGCATGCCGGAGGTCGGGCACCAGCCTACCGGAGTCACCCTGACCGTGAAGGCGCGCCACACCGTGCTGGCGGGCGGGGCCATCAACAATCCCGGCATCCTGCTGCGCTCCGGGGTGCCTGATCCGCATGAGACCATTGGCAAGCGCACCATGATTCATCCGGTGACGGCGTCGTTCGCACTCTATGAGCGTCCGGTCAACGGCTTCAATGGCGCGCCACAGTCGATCTATTCCGATCACTTTCAGTGGAAGGATGGCGCGACGGGGCCTGTCGGCTTCAAGATCGAAGTGCTGCCGACGCTGCCGGGTTTTGTCGCCAGCCTCCTCGGCAACCATGGCGCTGACCATGTGCGTGAAATGAGTCAGCTCGGCCATCTCAACGGCATGATCGCGCTGCTGCGCGACGGCTTCACCGAAGACTCGCCGGGCGGCCATGTCAGCCTGCGTGACGACGGCTCTCCGGTGCTGGAATACGACATCAGTGACAGTATCGGCGATGGCTTGCGACGGGCTTTCCTGGCCATGGCCGAAATCCAGTTCGCGGCCGGCGCCCGCAGTGTGCGGCCGATGCAGATGGCGGGGGGGACTTACACCTCATGGCAGGCCTGCCGGGAGGCCATCATGGGGTTCTCCATCGAAAAATTCCGGACGGGCGTGGGCTCGGCGCACCTCATGGGCGGCTGTGCCATGGGTGAGGAAGAGGCGCGCTCAGTGGTCAACAGCCGGGGTGAGTTCCATCACCTCGGACGCCTCAGCGTACTCGATGGCTCGTTGTTCCCGACCAGTATCGGCGCCAATCCCCAGCTGTCGATCTATGGTCTGGTGACGCGTCTGGCCACGGGGCTTGCTGATCGGCTGGCACCGACCGGCGCTTTCCGCGTTCGTGAGTTTTCTTTCACCCTGGCCTGATCCGGGCCGGGTGCAGGGAGCTCACGGGCGGGAAAGGGTTACCTCGCCAATCCCGTGATGCAGCAGGCCGAGTGCCTGGGCAGCCGCACCCGAGACATCAATGACGCGGCTTTTGCGGAAGGGGCCGCGGTCATTGATCCTCACCACCACGCTTTTGCCATTGCGGACGTTGGTGACGCGTACTTCGGTGCCGAAGGGCAAGGTCCGGTGCGCGGCGGTCATGGCGTCATTGTCGTAGCGCTGACCGCTGGCCGTGCGGCGGCCGTTGAAGCGCAGATGGTAATAAGAGGCTTTTCCGCGCGCGATGATGTCATTGCCCTCAGGCGCTGACGGGGCGCGTCTGGCGTCGTTAAGCGCCTTCGCGCTGTCGTCCGGACTGTCCTGGCCGGCCAGCGCCGGCGACGGCGACGGTGCCGGCTCGGCGGCTTTCTTCGTCTCGCGAGCGGCTTCCTGGGGTGCCGGGGAAGGCGGGATAACCTGTTCAGCGACCGATGCGCCGGGGCAGCCGGCCAGCAGCAGGGTCAGCGCGAGCGCCGGCCTGATTCGGGTTTGCATGATGTCCGTCTCCGCCGTCTATTGTTATGTTGTCTGGGCTGGAGTGCCGACCGTTGTCAGCCTCTGGTATTTCTGCAGCAGCACTTCGCGGCTTTCCTCATGCCGGGGGTCAATCGGAATACAGGCGACGGGGCACAGGCTGACGCACTGCGGCTCGTCGAAATGACCGACGCATTCGGTACATAACGCCGGATCGATCTCATAGATGACCGGGCCCATGGAAATGGCCAGGTTCGGGCATGCCGGTTCGCAGACATCGCAGTTGATGCACTCGTCGGTGATCATCAGGGCCATGGCCGGCAGTCCTCGTGTCAGGTGTCGCGCGGGCCGTGGCCGAGCTTCTGCACGAAGGCTTCGGCGACAGCGGGCGGCACGAACTGTCGGACATCGCCTCCCAGGATGGCGATTTCGCGCACCAGGCTGGAAGAGATAAAGGAAAGGTGCTCCGAAGGCGTCAGGAAAACCGTCTCGAATTCGCTGTTGAGCTGACGGTTCATGTTCGCCAGCTGGAACTCGTATTCAAAGTCGGAGACCGCGCGCAGGCCGCGCAGCACGACATTGGCATCGAGATCCTTGACCAGGAACGACAGCAGCTTGTTGAAGCCGATCACGCGCACATTGGGCAGGTGACCGAGCACTTCCTCGGCCAGCGCCACGCGCTCCTCGGTCGAGAACAGCGGCTTTTTCTTGTCGCTGGCGGCGACGGCGAGAATGACTTCGCCGAACAGGCGCGAAGCACGCTCGACCAGATCCTTGTGGCCATTGGTGATGGGGTCGAATGTGCCCGGGTAGATCACGCGCGTGGTCATGCCTTCTCCTGATATGGCGGCGCCGGGCAGCGTCGGTGCCCGGGATGCCTGATGGTAGCGCGTTGAGGGGAAATGCGGCCAGTGCTGCCATTGCTTGCATTTTGATCACTCAGGCCGTATAAAGCCCAAAACAAGGAGAGTGACAATATGCGTTTTCAGATTATTTGCCTGGCCGTTGCCGGGCTTGCCGCCTGTGGCGGCAGTGATTCCGGCGACCAGAGCAGTCCTGCCGGCGTTGGTGGGACAGGTGCCCCGCAAACGTCATCGGCTGCCTGTGGGCGCACGTCCTGGGTCGCCGGTACCACTGAGCTTTGCAGTGGCCGCCTGATCTACAGCGACTATGTTTACGATGACTATGGTGCCGATGCCGGGCTGATTTCGCCTGATCCGACCCTGCTCAATCTGACCAATCGGTTCGGCCACTTCGGCTCGCCGCTGGCCAACACGCCCAGCCTGCTGGCGCCCAGCGCCGGCGACAAGCGTTATCCCGCCGGTCTCGAGAACACGGCTGATCTGGTCAGGCTCACCTTGTCGGTGGAAGGCAGCGAGCTGGTCGCGGACTTCGAGCTCAACACGCTGTTCAATGCCGACGATGCGCTCGCGGCGATTGCGATCGACACCGACAACAACCCCGCCACCGGGGGTGGCGCCTGGGCGCCACTGAAGACGGCCAGCCAGGGCTGGGAAGTGCTTAAGGTATTCAGCGCCGGCAACCCTGCCACCAATCACATTGTCGGTCGTCTGCCGTTACCGGCTGGCACGTCCTGGCGTGTCCAGGCGGCTGTCGCCCAGAAGGACGGCACGGTGATGAATGTGGCCTTTCGCGGCATTGATGAGCAGGCCAAGGCCGGTACTCTGCCGGACCAGATCCTGCCCGGTTCCGGCAATTTCTGGGAGGACCGACAGGCGGCTGCGCTCGGCAGTGGCGATATTTCCGTTTTCGGCGAAGTCGTTCAGGTTGCGGATCTGCGCACTGGGGTCTCGCGGGTGGCGCCGAAGCCGACCGGCTTTCATCAGCGTGTGTATACGTCGCAGTACACGCTCGGAGAAGGCATCAAGATGAGCGGTGTCCCGGGTCGCCATGGCGATACCAAGCTGCCCTGCGAGCAGTACTTCCACTATCTCGGCAAATACCAGCCTTATGGTGTCTACCTGCCCAAAGGCAGCAGTGCCGGTGCGTCCGCCAAGCCGGGCGTGCAGGTCGTGATGCATGGCTGCGAGGCCAATCACGCCAGCCAGATCAACGAACCGAATATGCAGAAGCAGTTCGGTGATGACCTCAACCGCATTCTCGTCTCGCCGCTGGGACGCGGCCCCTACGGCTTCTACTCGGGCATTTCCGAGCGCGATGTCCTGGATGCGCTGGCGGATGTCGAAACCACCTATGGCACCGACAAGGATCGCGTGTTCAGCAGCGGCTACTCCATGGGCGGCTATGGCGCCATGCGTCTGGCGGCGCTCTATCCTGACCGTTTTGCCGGGATGGTGAGCTGGGTGGGATTCACGGGTGACCTGACCAATCTCCCGCTGCCGGGCAATCCGCTTCCGGAGTTGCTGCGCACACTGGGACTGGCATCGACCATTCCGAGCTTTGCCAATGGCGCCAGCATCGGGGGGGCCGAGAACATCATCGATTTTCTCGGCAATCTCCGCCATGTACCGGGTGCCTATCTCTATGCGGCCGCGGATGAGCTGGTGCATATCACCAGCTCGCTGGCGCTGGCGCAGCGTCTGGATGCGCTCGGTGTGCCGCACAAGTTCTATCTGCACCCGGTGGCCGAGCATCTGACCTTCATGCTGCTGGATGGCTGGCAGAAGGAGGCGACCTACACCAAGGACCTGGTCCGCGTGAAGAACCCGACGCAGGTGACCTATCGCACCGATCTCGCCTTCAACTATCCCGAATACGGCATCGCCCATGACAAGGCCTACTGGGTGTCGGGCATCACCGGTCGTGCCGCTGGCTACAGCGATGTCGACCTGAGCGTGCCGGGTTGCGGCGGCAGTATCTGGACCTTCGCTGGTGCCCAGGATGCCGGGCTGGACCCGGTGCCCTGGGTCGCGACACTGCGCGCCATTGCCGGCAGCGATCCGGTGGCTGCCGTGGCGAAAATCGAGGGCAGTCTGCGCAATGTGTCGGCGCTGCAGATTGATGCGGTTGCCACCTGCCTCACCGGCAAGGCCGTGACCTATGTCATCGACAGCGACGGACCGGTGCAGCTGCGTCTCAGTGATGGCCGTCGCCTGACACTGCCTGCCGGCGCCAGTCAGGGCAGCCTCTGAGGCGTTGCCGGCGACGCGGGGCCTGCGCTCCGTGCTGCCGGCACCCCCCGCTAGTGCTGACAGTGCCCGCAGTACACCGTGCTGCGGGTGCTCAGCCTGACTTCCTTGAGCGGGCGTGTGCATTGCACGCAGGGCAGTCCGGCGCGCCCGTAGACCGATAGCTCCTGCTGAAAATAGCCGGGTTCGCCATTGCCGTTGACGAAGTCACGCAGCGTGGTGCCACCCCGTTCAATCGCTTGTGCGAGGATGTCGCGGATGGCCTCGGTCAGGCGCAGGTAGCGCGCCGGGCCGATGCGCCCGGCTTCGCGCAGCGGGTGGATGCCGACGCGGAACAGCGCCTCGTTGGCGTAGATGTTGCCGACGCCGACCACGACATGGCTGTCCATCAGAAAGCTCTTCACCGGCGCCGTCTTGCCGCGGCTGGCACGGAACAGGTGGTCGTCTCGGAAGTCATCGGTGAGCGGCTCCGGACCCAGTGAGGCCAGCAGCGGATGCTGTTGCGGATCACGCAGCAGCGCTCCGGTCAGCCACAGACAGCAGCCGAAACGGCGCGGATCGTGGAAGCGCAGTTCCCAGCCGGAATCGATATCCCAGACGAGATGATCATGGGTCTTGCGTGGTGCGCCCGGTGTCACCAGGCGCAAGCTGCCGGACATGCCGAGGTGCACCATCATGATCCCGGCGGGCGTGTGAAACAGCAGGTATTTGCCGCGTCGCGTGACCGCCGTCACCGCTTGCCCGGCCAGCTGCCCGGGCAGTTCGGCGGGTACCGGCCAGCGCAGGCGGCCATCGTGGATGGTCAGGCGACGGATGCGGCTGCCGGCGATATGTGGCGCAATGCCGCGGCAGGTGGTTTCGACTTCGGGGAGTTCAGGCATGGCGCGATTGCAGCGCGTGCCGGCGCTTCTGTCCAGTGCTCAGGCGTGAAAAGCGATGCCGCTGCGGTGGAGGCCGGCCAGGATGCTGGCGCAGGCGGTTGCCGCCTGCTCATGAGGTAATCCTGGCGTGGCGGTGGCGAGGTGGCTGGCGAGGGCCGCCAGCGTCAGGCCCTGATCATCGGACTGGATACACTCGATCAGCCAGGCAGCGAGGGGCTCGACCTCCAGTACCTGCACCTGCTCCGCGGTGTCCCGATAAGCCAGCAGACAGACCGGCGAGGGTGTCAGACTGTCCGGGTCGGTACCCGCATGCCAGCTGTGCACGCGCCACTGATAGGCCAGTGCCCAGACCGGCGCGGCCAGGCGCAGGCGTTGTCCGGCGCCGGCCGGGAAATCGCCGTCGGCGAGACGGGTTTCCGGGTGGGCTGAGGGGTTGGGGTCTTCCGCGATATCGGCGGCAAGCTCCATCCATTCAAAATGCAGCAGCTCGGTCAGCCAGGGGCAGCTGGCCAGTTCAGGCCAGTCGAGGCGCTCGACATATTTCCTGAAATGCAGAGAAATATCGTAAAAAAATGGTGATTGGCACTCAAATTCTGCAAAAAAACCGGATTTCAGTTTTTCGCTCAGCGATGCCGGCATCAATGCCAGCGCGACCGGGAAGGTGCCCTCGACAAAAGTCATGACATTGTTGAACAGCAGTTCGCGATAGATGGCCAGTCGCCGGGCTTCGATGCCGGCCGGTGCTGCGCTGTCGTCGGGATGGCGCAGCCATTGCGTGAACTGTCGCTGCACTTGCTGAAAGCGTTCAGCCATGTTGCACCTGTGATGCCGCCGCCAGGGGGAGCTGCGCTTCGGCCTGATGCTGGCGGATGATGCCGACCTCACCCAGCAGGGCCGCCATGGGCGGAATGTTGAAATCGCGCTCAAGCAGGGTCGGGAGCACGCCGAAACGCTGATAGGCTGAGCGCAGCAGGTCCCAGACCGGCGCGATGACATCATCACCATGGGTATCGATGCGCAGATCATCGGCTTCCACATAGTGTCCGGCGATATGCACATAGCTGATGCGCTCACCCGGCATGGCTGCCAGGAAGGCTTCGGCATCGTAGCCGTGGTTGATGCTGTTGACGTAGATATTGTTGATGTCGAGCAGCAGACCACAGTCGGCGCGTTCCACCACGGCACGGACGAAATCGGCTTCGCTCATCTCGGCGCCCGGCGCGGCATAGGTGGAGACGTTTTCCAGTACCAGACGACGGCCAAGAATGTCCTGGACCTGGCGCACGCGCGCAGCGACATAGTCGGCAGCGGCGTCGGTCATCGGAATCGGCAGCAGGTCATACAAATGCCCGGCATCACCGGTATAGCTCAGGTGCTCAGAATAGGCGCGGATCTGGTGCTGGTCGAGGAAGTCGCGCAGCCGGGACAGAAACTCCAGGTCCAGCGGTGCCGGCCCGCCGATGGACAGGGACAGGCCATGGCAGACGAAAGGATGGCGCTCGGTGAGCGCGCGCAGATTGCGGGCGTATTGTCCGCCCATGCCCAGCCAGTTCTCCGGGGCAATCTCGAAAAAATCGGGGAGCGTGGCCGCCGGGACCCGGTCGAGCTCAGCCAGGAAGCTGCGTCTCAGACCGAGGCCGGCACCACTGACGGGAAAGCGTGAATGAGTCATCCCGTCGTCCTGCAGCTTACTTCTTGCTGGCGCCGCACTTGGCTTCGCCACACTTGCCTTCGTGGGCCTTCTTGGTAGCGCCGCACTTGGCTTCGCCGCACTTGCCTTCATGGGCCTTCTTGGTGGCGCCGCACTTGGCTTCGCCACACTTGCCTTCATGGGCCTTCTTGTCGCCGCCACACTTGGCTTCACCGGCCTTCTTTGCGGCACCGCACTTGCCTTCTGCCGGAGCAGTGGCAGCAGCGCCGGCAGCAGCGGCCGGGGCTTCAGCGGCGTGAGCCACGCCAGCGAGGGACAGGGCGAACATGGCAGCGATCGGGGTCAGGGTCTGCAGCTTTTTCATGATTCTTTTCCTCTAATTTGGGGTTGGCGCCAACACTTCATGCTGGTGTCATCAGTTAGATACGCCAATGGGGTGTCTGT
The DNA here is from genome assembly GCA_964511255.1 of uncultured Paraperlucidibaca sp. Lineage (GTDB taxonomy): Bacteria > Pseudomonadota > Gammaproteobacteria > Pseudomonadales > Moraxellaceae > Perlucidibaca. The sequence continues at coordinate 10,563 of CAZEEQ010000014.1, read as the reverse complement.
TACAGAGCTGCCGATAATTCTTTTCTGTAATTTTCCGGCCGTCAGCGCATCTGTAAGGTAGCACCAATGTCCGCAGCCTGCGGAACCCCTGTTTGACCTCGGAGATAACCTGTCATGAAAAATTGCCTATGGCATCAAACGGATGCACTGATCCTGCGCTGGAGCGCGCCGCTGCGTCACGTCGACGGCTTGCCCGCGCTCGTGCTCAGGTTGTATTTGGTGCCGGTGTTCTGGATGGCCGGCATGCAGAAGCTGACCCATTTTTCGGCGACCGTGGAGTGGTTCGGCAGTCCGGACGGCGGGCTGGGTCTGCCTTTTCCACTGCTGATGGCGGCGCTGGCAACGGCTGCCGAGCTGGCGGGCGCCGTCCTGCTCGCGGTGGGCCTGGCCACGCGCTGGGTTTGCATTCCGCTGCTGGTGACCATGCTGGTCGCGATATTCGCGGTGCATCTGGAGAATGGCTGGCAGGCTATTGCCGACCCGACAGGGCCGTTTGCCAATGATCAGGTGCGGATGGCCGGCGAGAAACTGGATCGCATTCGTGAGCTGCTGCAGGAACATGGCGATTACGACTGGCTGACATCCAGCGGCTCAGTGGCCATTCTCAATAATGGCATCGAGTTTGCCGTGACTTATGCGGCCATGCTGCTCGCCCTGATGGTCCAGGGCGGCGGCCGGTATGTCAGTCTCGATTACTGGCTGGCGCGCAAGGTGCGCGGCTGATCAGTGCGAGTGCGGGTGCTGTGAGTGGTCGTGATCCAGTGCCGCCATCCAGGCCTGGATCTGGGCTTCTGTCGGTGGCTTGGGCTGGCGTCGTGCCAGCGCGCGCAGCAGGGTCAGAACCTGGATCACGGCCAGGCGGCAGTTGCCGCAGCGCAGCAAATGCCAGACAACCTGGATATTGATGCGCCAGGGCAGCGCACCCGAGAGAAATTCGGTGGCATTCGTGCCGACATCGCGACAGTTCAGCATTCTCCGGTCTCCTCGTAGTGCGACACCATGGTAAATACGCGAATTCGGGCGCGATGCAGCAGCACCCTGAAGTTAGATGGCGTAATCGACAAAGTGTTACAGATTTCCTTCGGAGAAAGACCTTCAATGTCTTTCAGGGTCAGTGCCAGGCGCTGGCCTTCGGGCAGATCAGCCATGTGGTGGTCCAGACATTCTTGCAGAACATTGGCCTGCAGCAGGGCATCCGGCGTGTCATCGCTCCATTGCTGGAACTGCATACCCCACTGGGTGCCGAACTTGCCGCCGGGAATAAAGGCACCGGCCAGCGGGTCATGCTCGCTTTCCAGGCCTTCCAGCGACACTTCCCGCTGCAGGCTGCGCAGGTGGTTGTAGGTTTTGTTGATGGTGATGCGCACCAGCCAGGTCTTGAGGCCGGAGCGTCCTTCGAACTTGCCGATGGCGCCGTAGACTGAAATCCAGGCTTCCTGCACGGCATCCTCGGCATGCTGCGGCGCGATGGCGCGAGCCGAGGCCAGCATGGAGCCGCCAAAGCGCCGCATGGCCTCATGGTAGGCCTCGCGATCGCTGCTGCGCAGCCCGTTGATCAGGTCGGTCTCGCTGCTACTGGCAGTGAAACGGGATCGGGGCGGGTTGACCGAGGCCATTCTTGCTCCTTGTTCGCTGAGTGTTCGTGTGGCCGTTTACCGGGCATGAGCGCGGAGCGCCTGGCGGCCGCTCCAGTCGCGCGCGAATTGCTGGGCGACACGGCCGCTGCGCGAAGCCCGGGTCTGGGCCCAGCGCAGTGACTCGCCGCGGACTTCGTCGTGCCAGTCAGGGTAGCCCAGTTGCCGCAGGTGATGCTGCACCAGGCTCAGGTAGTCTTCCTGATTGAACGCCAGGAAAGACAGCCAGAGACCAAAGCGCTCGGAAAGCGAAATTTTCTCTTCTGTCGATTCGCCCGGATGGACTTCGTCTTCGACCCACTGGTATTCGCGGTTGTCGGCCTGCAGTGTCGGCATCAGATAGCGGCGGTTGCTGGTGGCATAGACAATGACATTATCCGGGGCTTCTTCGATACCCCCGTCGAGTGCCGTCTTGAGCGCAATCAGTGCCGGATCCTGGCTGGCGACCGAGAAGTCGTCGACATACAGGATGAAACGCTCGGCTCGGCCCCGCAGGGGCGCAACAATGTCGGGCAAATCGATGAGATCGTGTGGCGCCACTTCGATCAGGCGCAGGCCCTGATCGGCGAATTCGGTGAGCAGGGCCTTGACCAGCGTGGACTTGCCGGTGCCGCGGGCGCCGGTGAGCAGGGCATGATTGGCCGGGAGTCCGCGCACGAACTGCTCGGTATTCAGTCGCATGGCCGCTTTCTGGCGTTCGATGCCCAGCAGATCCTTCAGCTGAGCGTGCTGCACGGCCTCGATGGGCTGCAGTCTGGACTGACGCCAGCGCCAGGCAATGATGCCCGGGCGGAAAGAAGGGTCGGTCGGGTGCGCAGAAGTCATCGGGCAGACATCCGTAAAACAGGGCTCACGGAGTATAGGCCGCCTGGCAAATCGACATGAACTGCACAGGCACAAAAAAACCCGAACAAGTCGGGCTCTTTTGTACCGGAAGCGATCAATTACTTGATCTTGGCTTCCTTGAAGATCACGTGCTGACGGATCTTGGGATCAAACTTCTTGATCTCCATCTTTTCCGGCATGGTGCGCTTGTTCTTCGTGGTCGTGTAGAAGTAGCCGGTGCCAGCAGTGGACACGAGACGGATCTTGTCACGCATGATTCAGCTCCTTAGACCTTGACGCCCTGAGCGCGCAGATCAGCAACGATCACGTCAACACCCAGCTTGTCGATGGTGCGCATGCCCTTGGTGGACACACGCAGGCGCACAAAACGCTTCTCGCTTTCCAGCCAGAAACGGTGATAGTGCAGATTCGGTTCGAAGCGACGCTTCGTTTTGTTGTTTGCGTGCGACACGTTGTTGCCAACGATCGGACGCTTGCCGGTAACTTGGCAAACCTTGGACATTTCTCGTCTCCGCGATGCAATTCTACTCGCCGCCCAGTGCAGCGATGCGACGCCGACGGAAAGGCCGGCTGACAGCAAGGGCGCGATTTATACCAGAAGCAATCCGGCGCTTCAACGAAAATGCTGAAATTTTGTGCCGACCGCTCAGCGGGCTTCGCCTTGTCGCTGCGCCTGCCATTGTCCCGGTGTCATGCCTTTCCAGCGTTTGAAGGCGTGCAGAAAGCTGGCCGGCTCGGCATAGCCCAGCCGCTCCGCGACCTGCCCGACGCCAAGGCGTTGTGTGTTCAACAGTTCTTCGGCCAGGGTCTGGCGAATTTCGTCGACGAGCGCGCGAAAGGAGGTCTGCTCGGCACTGAGGTGACGGTGCAGGCTGCGCAGGCTCAGGCAGAGCTGATCGGCCACGCTGGCCATGTCGGGCATTCTGCCCGGATGACGCAGCAACAGATCGCGCACCCGACCGGACAGGCCGGAACGCTGGCGGTGGCGATCCAGCATGTCGCGGCATTGGGCTTCGCAAAAGGCGGCAGTGACGGGATTCGCCTGCGGCAGGGGCAGATCCAGCAGGGCGCCGGGGATGATGGCGCAGGTTATCTCGTTGTCGAAGGTGACCAGCTCCCCGAAAACAGCCTGGTAGCGTGTGCTCCGGTGGTCCGCCGGGAAGGCCAGGCTGGTCAACTGGAGCGGCAGTTCCTGGGCGAAGAGCTCGCGCTGGATGGTCATGATGGCAGCCGCTTCGCGCTCGATCATGAAGCGGCGCATATCCGGCGGCAGGTCGCTGGCATCAATGGTGAGACGGAGGTCGCTGCCGACAGGTTCGGCCTGCAGGCGGCAGAAGGCAAAGGTCAGCTCGACATAGCGCAGTCCCAGTTCGACGGCGCTGCGCAGTGTCGGGCTGCTGAGCATGGCGAAGCCCCAGATGCCGTAGCTGCTGAGGTGGTAGCGCAGTCCGGCCTCCAGACCCAGGCAGCGTTCACTGCCGAGGTGCTGCTGCAGCTGGCGGGCGACCTGCAGCTCGTCATGGGCGCTGAGGGTGGCCTGAGGATTCTGCAGTGCTTCCGGTGTGATGCGTGTGCCGTGCAGGCAGGACTCGGGCGTGAGGCCGTGCTCGCCGGCCAGTTGCAGCAGGATGTTGACGCTGGCGGTACTGCGCGGGAAATCCCAGTGATTCATGGTGGCTGTCGGGCATTGGTCGGTTTGGCAGAAAATATCAATATTTTGGCCAGTATGACCATAACGATCAGACGAACGTCGGTTTAGTCTGCCGGACATGATCCCTACTGCGCTTCGAGAGTATTCCGACATGACAGCGACCCCTGTGCTTGACGCACTCATCATCGGCACCGGATTCGGCGGCATCGGCATGGCCGTGCAGCTCCAGGAGGCCGGCATCAGCAATTATCTGGTGTTGGAGAAGGCCGGCGATGTCGGCGGTGTCTGGCGCGACAACCAGTATCCCGGCGCAGCCTGTGATGTGCCATCGCACCTCTACTCGTTTTCCTTCGCGCCGAATGCGCACTGGACACGCAAGTACGCGCAGCAGGACGAGATTCACGGCTACATCCGCCGTTGCGCCGATGAGTTCGGCGTGACGCCGCAAATCCGTTTCCACAGCGAAGTCGCGCACGCCGAGTTTGATGAGGCTGCCGGGGTGTGGCGCGTCACCACGCGCGCCGGCGAGGTTTACCTGACCCGGGCACTGATCACGGCCATGGGCCAGCTCAACCGGCCGGCCTATCCGGAAGTGCCGGGCATCGACAGCTTTCAGGGTGAAGTCTTTCATTCGGCGACCTGGCGCCACGATTGCGACCTCACGGGCAAACGCGTTGCGGTGGTCGGTACCGGCGCCAGTGCCATCCAGTTCGTCCCGGAAATCGTGCCCCGGGTCAGCAGCCTGGTGCTGTTCCAGCGCTCGGCACCGCATGTGATTCCCAAGCCGGATCGCGGTTATTTCGAGCTGGAAAAGATGGCGTTCGAGCAGGCGCCGCGCATGCAGGCCGGCAGCCGCATCTGGCAGTACCTTGCGCATGAGTACCGTGCACTGGCCTTCACCTCGCTGCAGAATTTTCTGGTGGTCATGCAGCATCGCTTCGAGAAGATGCTGACCGAGCAGATCCCGGACCCCGTGCTGCGCGCCAAGCTGATGCCGACCGATCCGATCGGCTGCAAGCGCATCCTGCTGTCGACCGAGTACTACCCGGCGCTGGCGCGGCCGCATGTGAGTGTGGTCAACGGTGGCGTGCAATCGGTGGATGCGACCGGCATCACCGGGGCTGACGGCGTGCACCATGAAGTCGATGTCATTATTTATGGCACCGGTTTCAAGGCCACGGAGTTTCTGGCGCCGCTGACCATCCGCGGCCGCAACGGGCAGGACCTCAATGCCGCCTGGCGTGACGGGGCCGAGGCCTATCTCGGCATGACCGTGGCCAACTTCCCCAATCTGTTCATGATCTACGGCCCCAACACCAACCTCGGCCACAGCTCCATCATCCTCATGCTGGAGAGCCAGATGAATTACATCCGCCAGTGTGTGAGCAAGCTGGTCAAGGAGCGCGTGCGCGTGCTCGACGTCAAATCGTCGGCGCAGGGGGCGTTCAACACGGATCTGCAGGCGCGCCTGCGCAAGTCGGTGTGGCAGTCCGGTTGCAATAGCTGGTATGTCAATGCGGCCGGGCGCAATGTCACCAACTGGCCGGGCTTTACCTTTGAATACCGCTGGCGTACAAAGCGCCCGGACTGGTCGCACTACCGGATGGAAACCTGACTCTTGACGGGTTTTTGTGCGCCAGACAGGACATTTCAATCGTTGGCTGAGTGACGGGAGCAGGACAATGGCAGAGGCAGGACAAGTGGTGCGTACCAACGTCAGGATCCCGCTGGGCGGCGTACGCAAATTGCAGAGTCTGGTGGCGCGGCAGGTATTGCCTCTGGTGATCCGCAGCACCATTCGTCCGCTCTGGAGCAGCAGCACGTTGCCGGTGACCTGGCAGCGCAGGATCACCGGCGCGCTGCTGAACAACGGCTGGGTGCCACGGGCGGCGCAGGTATCGGAAACGGCGCTGGGGCCGATCCGTGCCGAACTCATCACGCCGGCTGAAGGCGCGAGTGATCGTGTCCTGTTCTATGTCCATGGCGGCGGCTATGTCGTCTGTTCCCCGCGTACCCACCGGCCGCTGACCTCGCGCCTGGCGCTCGCCCTCCAGGCCACGACCTATGTGCCGCATTACCGGCTGGCGCCGGAGCATGTCTTCCCGGCGGGGCTCAATGATGTCCTGGCAGCCTATCGTGCCGTGCTTGCGCGTGGGGTCGAGCCGCAGCGCATTGTCCTCATGGGCGACTCTGCCGGCGGCGGACTGGCGCTGGCACTGGCGCTCTCGATTCGTGACCAGGGGCTGCCGCAGCCCGGCAAGCTGGTGCTGATTTCACCCTGGACCGACCTCACGCTGGCCGGCGAGACACTGCACAGCAAAAATGGCATCGACCCCATGCTGACGCTGAAATGGATCCTGGCCAAGACACCGCTCTATACCGGCCTCACCGATGCCGCCCATCCGCTGATTTCGCCGCTGTTCGCTGATCTCTCCGGACTGCCGCCGACACTGGTGCAGGTCGGCTCGGAGGAGATTCTGCTGAGCGACTCCGAGCGCCTCGCCGAGCGCGCCGCCGCCGCCGGCTGGGACCTCACGCTCGCGGTCTGGCAGGGCATGTGGCATGACTTCCAGATGCTGGGTTCACTGCTGCCCGAGGCCGATGCGGCGATTGCCGATATCGCGGCGTTCGTACAGTCCTGAACGTCAGCTCAGGCCGGCGCGCTGCGCGGGTCTGAGGGCGGGGTTTCGCGGCGCCTGAGGGTGCGCGCCCGGTAGTCGCCGGGCGTCATCCCGGTCCATTGCCGGAAGGCCTTGATGAAAACCGTGGCTTCGCGGAAGCCCACCTGCTGCGCAATGACCTGGATCGGTTCGCGGGTCTGCCGCAACAACGCCATGGCCTGTTCGCGGCGCAGGTCATCCTTGATGACTTGAAAGCTGGTGCCTTCCTCCAGCAATTTGCGGCGCAATGTGCGCCCGGTCATGAAAAACTCCTCAGCCACCTTCTCCAGCGCCGGATAGCCTTCCTCCGGACTGCGCAGCAGCCGGCTGCGCACGCGGTGCCCGAAGCTGCCCTGAAACACCGGTTTCACGAAAAAGCCCAGCGGCAGTTCGCGGATCAGCATCTTGAGCTCGTCACGGTTGCGCGTGACCGGCAGATCCAGAATGCGGGCATCGAAAACCAGCGCGGTTTCCTCGCGGTCGAAGTAATGGCTGCAGGGGTAGATCTGGTGGTACTCGGCAACGTGGGGCGGTACGGGATAGTCGAACCGCGTCTCCTGCAGCAGGATGCGGCGGTTGATCAGCCAACTGGCGAAGCGATACCAACACAGCATGATGGTCTCGTTGAGGACATGACTGGTGTCCAGCTCCGGCCGCCGCAGACGCAGACTGAAATATGCCTGACCATCGCTTTCCCGCAGGCTCAGGGAAATCTCGTCGCTGAGCACGCGATAGAAGTGGCAGCCGTGGCGCAGGGCTTCGCCCAGGGTCTCGGCTGCCAGCGCGGCATGCATCATGAGGGGGAACGTGCCGACCCGGCTGGGGTGCTCGGTGAAGCCCATGAACTCATCGCCCGACAGGCGCCAGAGTGCCCGCATGAGGTTGGCAAACTGCACCGGCAGCATGCGGGCGCCGGGGTCATCCAGGAGGGCGGCCGGAATGCCGGCTTCGTCGAGCAGGGCCTGGCGGTCATGGCCGGTCGCGGTGGCGCGCACCAGCATGGCGCGGATCACATGCGGGGACACGGTGTGGTGTAGCGGATTCATCGGCAGCTCACGAGGTGATGTCCCATTAAATCGGTGAAATGCGGTTTTAATCGGGCATATTGCCACTATTCGTCAGTTTCATGTCTCTTTTTATCTATTTTATTGCCTCTTTCCTCATTGTCCTGACCGTCCGCGGATTCCACACTCGTTCTCCGTCAGAACCTGCAGTCACCACCCACATACGTCAGAAAAGTGACCATCATGCATTTTCCTTCGCTCAATCATGACCTCGGCGACACCATCGATGCCCTGCGCGACAGCGTGCGTCAGTTCGTGCTCGCCGAAATTTCCCCGATCGCGGATGCCGTTGACCGTGACAACGAATTCCCCATGCCCCTGTGGCGCAAGTTCGGCGACATGGGCCTGCTCGGCATCACCGTCGAAGAGGAGTACGGCGGCGCCGGTCTCGGCTATCTCGCCCATACCGTGGTGGTCGAGGAAATCTCGCGCGCCTCGGCGGCCATCGGCATGTCCTATGGTGCCCACTCCAACCTGTGCGTGAACCAGATCCGCAAGAACGGCAGCGATGCCCAGAAGCGCAAATATCTGCCCAAGCTGCTGACCGGCGAGCATGTCGGCGCGCTGGCGATGTCCGAGCCCAACGCCGGCTCCGACGTGGTCAGCATGAAGCTGCGTGCCGAACTCAAGGGCGACCATTACGTCCTCAACGGCAACAAGATGTGGATCACCAACGGCCCCGATGCCGACGTGCTGGTGGTCTATGCCAAGACCGACATCAGCGCAGGCCCGCGCGGCATCACCGCGTTCATCATCGAGAAGGGTTTCAAGGGCTTCTCGACGGCGCAGAAGCTCGACAAGCTCGGCATGCGCGGCTCCAACACCTGCGAGCTGGTGTTCCAGGACTGCGAAGTGCCGGTCGAGAACGTGCTCGGCCAGGTCAACGGCGGCGTGCGCGTGCTCATGTCCGGCCTCGACTTCGAACGCACCATCCTCAGCGGCGGCCCGCTCGGCGTCATGGCCGGCTGTCTGGATGTCGTGCTGCCCTATATTCACGAGCGCAAGCAGTTCGGCCAGGCCATCGGCGAATTCCAGCTCATGCAGGGCAAGCTCGCCGACATGTATGTTGCGCTCAACACCAGCCGCGCCTATGTCTACACCGTCGCCAAGGCCTGCGACCGCGGTGAGGTGGTGCGCAAGGATGCCGCCGGCGCCATTCTCTATTCCGCCGAGCAGGCGACCTGGATGGCCGGGCAGGCGATCCAGTGCCTGGGAGGCAATGGCTACATGAATGAAAACCCGGTCGGCCGTTACTGGCGTGATGCCAAGCTCTATGAAATCGGTGCCGGCACGTCGGAGATCCGGCGCATGCTGATCGGCCGCGAGCTGTTCGGCGAAACCCTTTGATTCACTGTTCCTGATTCGCTGTCTGGAGGTTTTATGAAGTCCGTCCGTATCGGTTGTGCCTCCGCGTTCTGGGGTGATACCAGCACTGCCGCCGCCCAGTTGGTCAATCATGGCGAGCTCGACTATCTGGTATTCGACTATCTCGCCGAAGTCACCATGTCCATTCTCGCCGTGCAGCGCATGAAGGACCCGAGCCAGGGCTATGCCCGCGATTTCGTCGATGTCATGGCGCCCTTGCTGCCGGCGGTGAAGGCGCAAGGCATGAAGGTCATCAGCAACGCCGGTGGCATGAACGTCGGCGCCTGCCGTGATGCCCTGCAGGCAGCCGCCGTGGCTGCTGGCGTGTCGCTGCGCATTGCCGTGGTCGAAGGCGATGACCTGACCGCCCGCCAGGGCGAGTTCCGCGAGGCCGGCATCACCGAGATGGAAACCGGCGCGCCGTTCCCCGGCATGCTGGTGAGCATGAATGCCTACCTCGGCGCACCGGCCGTGGCCGAGGCCCTGAAGCAGGGGGCCGACATCGTCATCACCGGTCGCGGTGTCGACAGCGCGGTCGCGCTTGGTCCGATGATGCACGAGTTCGGCTGGTCGGCCACCGACTACGACAAGCTGGCCCAGGGCTCGCTCGCCGGCCATGTCATCGAGTGTGGCGCGCAGTGCACCGGCGGCAACTTCACGGACTGGGAAACCGTGGCTGATGGCTACGAAAACATGGGCTTCCCCTTCGTCGACATCCGCGAAGACGGCTCCTTCATTGTCGGCAAGCCGGCCGGCACCGGCGGTCTGGTCAGCGTCGGCACCGTCGGCGAGCAGATGCTCTACGAGATCGGCGACCCGCGCGCCTACCTGCTGCCGGATGTGCGCTGCGATTTCACCACCGCAACGCTGACCCAGGTCGGCCCGGACCAGGTGTTGGTGCAGGGTGCGCGCGGCTTCACCCCGCCCGATACCTACAAAGTCTCCGGCACCACGCCGCGCGGTAACCGCATCACCTCGACTTTCCTCATGGGCGGTCGAGATGCCCGCGCCAAGGCCGAACGCGTGTCACAGGCGCTGATCCGCAAGTGCGAGGCGCTGTTCGCCGAGAAGGGCTGGGGTCCGTTCAGCGAGACTTCGGTGGAGCTGCTCGGCAGTGAAGCCATGTACGGCCCGCATGCCCGTGCCGGCGCGCTGGCCACCCGCGAGGTCGTGGTCAAGATCGCTGCCAAGCACAAGGAAAAAGCCGCGCTGGTGCTGTTTTCCAAGGAGCTGGCGCAGGCCGCGACCGGCATGGCGCCGGGCCTGACCGGCTACTTCGGCGGTCGTCCCAGCGTGCAGCCGGTGGTGCAGCTCTGGTCCTGCAAGGTGCCCAAGCGCGATGT
>CAZEEQ010000013.1:0-72081 GCA_964511255.1 uncultured Paraperlucidibaca sp. | reverse complement strand
AAGTCGACTCCAGCTCGGTCATGGTCAATGCCTCGACGCGGTTTGCCGACGGCTTTGAGTACGGCCTCGGTGCCGAGATCGGCATTTCCACCGACAAGATCCACGCCCGCGGTCCGGTCGGCCTCGAGGGTCTGACCTCGCAGAAATGGATCGTGCTCGGCGACGGTCAGATCCGCCAGTGATCCGCCCGGCATGATCCTGCTATTCGGGGGCTCGTTCGACCCCGTGCACCGGGGTCATGTCGAAACCGCCCGCGCCGCGCAGCAGGCTACTGCGGCCAGCCGCCTGGTCTGGCTGCCGGCCTCGCGCTCGCCGCTCAAGGATGTCGTCAACACCCGTCCGGCCCAGCGTGAGGCCATGCTGCGGCTGATGCTGGCCCGCTCCGGAGAAACCAGCTGGTCGCTGGATACCGGAGAGCTACGGGCACCGCCCCCGTCCTACACCATCGACAGCCTGCGCCGCTGGCGCCGCGAGCTCGGCCCGCAGCAGCCGCTGGCCTTCCTGATGGGTCGTGACAGCCTGCAGGGCCTGATGCGCTGGCGTGACTGGCAACAGCTGTGTGACTACGGCCATTTGGTCATCGCCAGCCGCCCGGGCCATGCCGAACCGTTGCCGGAGCCCCTGCAAAACTGGTTGGAAAATCGTCAAATTTCATCGCCGGAGCTGCTACAATCGCGCCCCTTTGGCCAAGCGCTCCTGCTTGACACCCCGCCCTGGCCCGTTTCCAGCACTGACCTGCGTGGCGCCCTGACAGACCAGCGGCCCACGGGAGACTGGCTGGAACCGGCAATCCGGGACTATATTGATCAGCACGGCCTGTACCGTTCACCGGAGAAACCCGCATCCTCATGAATGCTCTCGATGCTGCAACTCAGCGTCTTTATGACACTGCCCTCAACGCGCTCGCCGACCTCAAGGCGCAGCATGTCACCACGCTGGATGTCCGCCCCCTGACCAGCCTGGCCGATATCATGATCATTGCCAGCGGCACATCGACGCGCCACGTCAAGGCACTGGCCGATGAAGTCCAGGTCAAGGCCAAGGCTGCCGGCTTCCAGCCGGTCGGCATTGAAGGCGAAAAGGAAGGTGAATGGGTCCTGATCGATCTGGCCGGCGTCATCGTGCATGTCATGCTGCCTGCCACCCGCGTGTTCTACGATCTCGAACGTCTGTGGACCGCCCAGGGCGCCGCCAGCCAGACCGTCTCGAACTGAGACCGTGAAGATCCGTCTGCTGGCGGTTGGCAGCAAGATGCCGGACTGGGTCACCAGTGGCTACGAGGACTACGCCAAGCGCCTCACCGATGATGTGCGCCTGGAGCTGGTGGAAATTCCCGCCGGCAAGCGTGGCAAGAATGCCGATGTTGTCCGCCTCACCGAGAAGGAAGGCGATGCCCAGATCGCCGCCATCGCGCCCCAGGACTACGTTGTGGCGCTGGAAGTCGGCGGGCGCGCACTCAGCACGGAAGATTTGTCACAAATCCTGGGGCGCTGGCTGCAGGAAGGCCGTAATATCAGCCTGCTGGTCGGTGGTCCGGAAGGCCTCTCCCCCGCGGCTCGTGCCCGCGCCGACATGCAATGGTCGCTGTCCCGTCTGACCCTCCCGCATCCCATGGTGCGGGTGTTGCTGGCGGAGCAGATCTATCGTGCCTGGACCCTGCTCAAGGGCCACCCCTACCATCGCTGAGTCATGAACCAGAACAACAAGCAAGCGCGCCTCACGATCAAGGACCAGCAGCAGGAGATCGAGCTGTTCCGTACCCGCGCGGCCCTCATCGGCGGCTTCGTGCTGTTCGCCTTCAGCCTGTTGCTGCTGCGCTACGGCTATCTCCAGCTGTTCCAGCACGAAACCTATGTCACGCAGTCGGAAAACAACCGCATCCATCTTGAGGCGATCTCGCCGCCGCGCGGATTCATCTATGACCGCAACGGCGTGCTGCTGGCCGATAACCGGCCGGTCTTCGCACTCGTGGTCAACCGCCAGCAGGCGGGAGATCTCGACAGCCTGATCAAACGCCTGACGCCCATCCTCGGGCTCAGCGATGATGAGGTTCTGCGTTTTCACAATCGCCTGCGGGTAGCCCGTCGCTACGAGCCGGTCATCATCCGCACCCGTCTCAGCGAAGAGGACCTCGCGACATTCTCGGAGGTTCGCTATGCCTTCCCCGGGGTCACCGCCGAAATCGAGATCTCGCGCTACTATCCCCAGGGTGAACTGTTTGCGCATGTCCTGGGCTATGTCTCGCGCATTTCCGAGCAGGAGCAGAAGACGCTGGATCCGGCGGTCTATGCCGGCACCAACCTGATCGGCAAGCTGGGCATCGAGAAATACTATGAATATGCGCTGCATGGCCGGGTCGGCTATCAGCACGTCGAGACCAATGCCTACGGCAAGCAGATCCGGGTACTCAAGCGCACCCCACCGGTACGCGGCACCGACCTCAAGCTCTACCTCGACAGCAAGCTGCAGCAGATTGCTCACGAACAACTGGCCGGTCGCCGCGGTGCCGTGGTTGCCATTGATCCCCGCAACGGCGGCGTGCTGGCCTTTGTCAGTAACCCGGGGTTCGATCCCAACCTCTTTGTCGGCGGCATCCCCGGCCCCCTCTACCGTGGCCTGCGCGATCACGAAGACCGCCCGTTGTACAACCGGGCACTGCAGGGCATCTATCCGCCCGGATCCACCATCAAGCCCTTCGCAGGCCTGGGAGGCGTCCACTACGGCCTGGTCGACTGGGACTATCGCATTGCCGACCCTGGTTTCTTCACGCTGCCGGGCGACACCCACCGCTTCCGCGACTGGAAAAAGGGGGGGCATGGCATTGTTGACCTATACCGTGCCATCGAAATTTCCTGCGATATCTATTTCTACCAGCTCTCCGACCGCATGGGCGTTGATCGCTTCCATGACTGGATGGATCAGTTCGGCTTCGGTCACAAGACCGGGATCGATCTGGTCAACGAGAAAACCGGCTCGCTGCCTTCGGTGGCGTGGAAGCGCAAGCGACTGCACGCCCCCTGGTATCGCGGCGAAATGATGTCCGTCGGCATCGGTCAGGGCTATTTTACTGTCACCCCGCTGCAGCTTGCGCTGGCCACCGCCATCGTGGCCAACAAGGGCCACAAACTGACACCGCACTTGCTCATGTCCAGCCAAGGCCCGACGCACATTGAACCCCTGAAGCAGGGCACCGAGCGTGTGCAGTTCAACGGCGAACCGGCTGACTGGGACCGCATGCATGAAGCCATGCGGCGTGTGGTTCACGGCGCCGGCACCGCAACCAGCCTGGGGCGCGGCCTGGTCGGCTACGAAATGGCGGGCAAAACGGGTACGGCCCAGGTCAAGGGCATCAAGCAAAATGAAAAATATGACGAATCGCGCATGGATCCGCGTCATTGGGATCACGCCTGGTTCATGGGGTTCGCGCCGGTGAACAATCCCACCATCGCGGTGGCGGTCCTGGTCGAGAACGGCAAGCATGGCGGTAGCGCCGCCGGCCCCATTGCCCGCGCGCTGTTCGACTATGAGATCAACGGCATCATCGCGCCACCACCGGCCATGACCGGGGAAGACGGGGCCACCGAATGAAAGAGCAGCAGAACCGTTTCCTGCGACAGGCGCCGCACAGTGGTGCCGAGTTTCACAAGAGCGCTGATATCTGGGGTGTCCTGCGCCTCGATCCGACGCTGGCGACACTGCTGGCGATTGCCGCCAGTGTCGGTCTGATTGCGCTTTACAGTGCCAGCGGCGCCGACCTCGACATGACGCTCAAGCAGGCCAGCAGCCTCTTCATCGGACTCGGGGTCATGCTGGTATTCGCCCGCATCCCGCCCTCGACTTACGCCTATGTCTCGCCCTGGTTTTACAGTCTGGGCGTCGTCATGCTGGTCGGCGTGGCCCTCTTCGGCGAGGTCCGCATGGGCGCGCAGCGCTGGCTGAGCATCCCCGGCGTGACCAGTGTGCAGCCCTCGGAGTTCCTCAAACTGGCCATGCCCATGATGGTGGCATGGTACCTGTCAAACCGGCCGCAACCGCTGCGTGCCAGCGATATCGCTGTCAGTCTGTTGCTGATTCTGCTGCCGGCAGCCCTGATCGCCGAGCAGCCGGACCTGGGCACCGCCATCCTGGTCTTCGCCAGCGGCTTCTTCGTGCTTTTCCTGGCAGGCCTGCCCTGGAAGCTGATGGGGGGCATGGCAGCGCTCTTTGCTGCCATCGCACCGGTGGCCTGGCACTTCTTGCATGACTATCAGCAGCGCCGCATCCTGACCCTGTTCGACCCCGAATCCGATCCGCTCGGGAACGGCTGGAACATCATTCAGTCCAAGACCGCCATCGGCTCCGGCGGCCTCTTCGGCAAAGGCTGGCTGGATGGCTCGCAGTCGCATCTGCACTTTTTGCCGGAAGGCCATACCGACTTCATTATCGCGGCTTATTCGGAAGAGTTCGGCTACATCGGCGTGATCGTGCTGCTGGCCCTGTATCTCGCCATTCTGCTGCGCGCCTTCCAGATTGCCACCATGGCCCAGACCTCGTACGCGCGCCTGCTTGCCGGCGCCATCACGCTGTCGTTCTTTGTCTATGTCTTTGTCAACGCCGGCATGGTCAGCGGCATTCTTCCCGTCGTCGGAGTGCCTCTGCCCTTCATCAGCTATGGCGGCACCGCCATCATCACGCTGATGTCCGGCTTCGGTGTATTGATGTCCATCCAGGCCCATCGCAAGTTGATGGGCTGACTTTCAGGAGCAGCAGGATGAGTAAGCGCATGTGGCAGGCCGGTCTGGCCTTGCTGTCTCTGGTGGCCGGCAACAGCCAGGCCGGTGACTTCTCGTCATACGAAGAGCTGACGGCGATGATCGAGCAGCTCGAAGCCGACAAGGTCTACGCCCCGGGCGAACTGGCCGGTCTCTTCGACAAGGTGTCGCGACAGGACAAGATTCTCGAACTGATCGCCCGACCGGCCGAGAAAAGCAAGGAATGGAAGGATTATCGTCCGATTTTCATGACCGAGTCCCGCGTGCAGAGCGGTCTGGTCTTCTGGGATCAGTATCGTGAGCCACTGGCACGCGCTGAAAAGACCTATGGCGTGCCCGCCAGCATGATTCTTGCGATTCTCGGCGTGGAGACCAAGTACGGCGGCAACAAGGGGGGTTATCGCGTCATCGAAGCTTTGTCCACGCTGGGCTTCGACTATCCGCCGCGGGCCCCGTTCTTCCGCAAGGAACTGCGCGAATTCCTCGTGCTCAGCAAGCAGAACGGCATGGACCCGCTGGCTGTCCAGGGCTCTTATGCCGGCGCCATGGGCTTCCCTCAGTTCATGCCGTCGAGCTGGCGCCGTCTGGCTGTTGATTTTGACGGCGACGGCCAGATCGATCTGATCAACAATCCGGTCGACGCCATTGGCTCCATTGCCAACTACTTCAAGGCCAATGGCTGGCGCCAGGGAGAGCCGGTTGTCGTGCGTGCCCGCATCCAGGGGCAAGACTACGACAATGCCACCAGCAAGGAGCTGAAGCCGGCGACCACACTGGCCGAGCTGGCTCGCCAAGGCCTCGCCCCGCGCATCCCCCTGCAGCAGCCGGTACCGGGGAGTACGCCGGTCTCCGGGCTACGCCTGCAGGGGACGAATGGCGGTGAATTCTGGATAGGATTCAACAACTTCTTTGTCATTACGACTTATAACCGCAGTATTCTCTATGCCATGGCCGCACATCAGCTGTCTGAAGCACTGGAAACCGCCAAAAAAGAACGAGACCAGGTCGTGGCCACCGCCGCCCAGGGAGCCAGCCTCCTGCCCTGAGTCCGCAGGAGAAGGCATGTCCCCTATGCATCGGCTGGCTCTGATAGCCGCCGCCCTCACCGCGCCAGTGCCCGCACTGGCCGGCGACCCGATCGCCGACGCCATTCTGGCCGAAACTGTCCCCTTCGCTCCCGATCCGCTGGAGATCAGTCCGGTGAACTGGCAGCAATGGAGCGAGGCGGCCGAGTCGGCACGCCAGCTCGTCGAGACGCCAGTCAGCACACATGGCCTGCTGCCCGATCCGGTCCCGGACGACTACCCTGAACTGCCTTTGCTGGACTATGACAATCGCGAGGACGGCTTCTATGGCGCACGTGCGCCGTGGCTGGTCAAAGGTGAACGCTATGAAGTGCGCACCCTGACCCTAGGCCACCGACAGGAAGGCGAGACCTCCTGGTACGGCCCCGGTTTCAATGGCCGGCGGACAGCCAGCGGAGAGCTGTTCGACATGCACCAGCTGACCGCGGCCCATCGCACGCTGCCCTTGCCCAGCTTCATTCGCGTGACCCACCTCGGCAATCAGCAAAGTGTCATCGTCAAGGTCAATGACCGCGGGCCCTACCACAGCAACCGCATCCTTGATCTGTCCTATGCGGCGGCACGCCGGCTGGGCATCTCCGGCACAGCCCGCGTCGCCATTGAACCAGTCGAAGGCGGGCCGACCGGACATCACCGCGGCGGTACGCCACTGAAGCAGGAAACGGTTTACAGCGTGACGCTGGGCGAGTTCGACAATGAGGACCAGGCCCACCAGTTGCAGTCACGCATCATGACCAAGGTCCCGCCCGGCATCCCGGTCAATATCGCTTACTTGCCGGGGCCGCTGAAGATCAGCCGTGTCGAGGTCGGACCACTGCTCTCGAACCTCGAGGTCAATCTGCTCATCCGCAGCCTCCGGGCCGTGCGCTCGGGGCTGGTGGTGGACGTCCCGCGAGTGCGTCTGGGGCGCTGATTCAGCGCTGCACGCGACGGGGCAGGAAACTGGCCGGAGACTTGCTCTGCACCGCTTTCACCGCCTGACGCTGGTTCTTGCCCAACAATAATCGCAACTGGTACCAGCGCTCCAGTCGGAAGGCCTTGGCCACAGAGGCCGGCCAGGCCCGCTGAAACAGCAGCTTGGTGGATGCCACCGAGTCCGGCGAACGCGTTGCCAGCAGGGCCGCCAGCTCTCGCGCGGCCGTCAGTGGGTCGGCATGGGTCTCGGTGATCACGCCCAGCGCGAGACCACGCTCGGCCGTAAATACTTCCGCTGTCATCGCCAGCTTCTTGGCCATATCCAGCGGCAACACCTCACGCAGCGTGACGGTGCCCGACATGTCCGGCACCAATCCCCACTTAGCCTCCATGACCGACAACTCGCAGTCCGGCGTGGCGAGACGGAAGTCCGCCGCCAGCGCGATCTGCAGGCCGGCACCATAACAGCGGCCATGCAGTACGGCGATCACCGGCATCGGCAGACGCCGCCAGACCCAGGCCACTTCCTGGAAGTTGTTGGTGTCGCGCCAGAAGGGCCGCGGGAAATGACGCAGGATCTGCACCGGCTGCTTCATGAAGGACGGGATATCGAGGCCACTGCAGAAGCTGGCGCCGTCGGCACGCAGGATCACAGCACGCAGCCCGCGGTCCTTGCGCAACGAACGTCCGATCGCGATCAGCTCGCTGAGCGTATCGGCGCCGACGGCGTTGTGTTTCTCCGGACGCGCGAGGATGACTTCGGCGATATCGCCGTGACGTTCGACCCGAACTGCTGACATGACCTGAGCTCCGTGAATGAAAACGCCCATCAGACTAGCAGGCCTGACGGGCGTTTCCCATGACCGGCGCGCCGGCTCAGGCGGCGTGCGAAGCCACTGTCACGGCGACCTGGATGCAGCCTTCAGACTCGGTGACCGGATAGACCGGCAGCGCGACCGTGTCATCCTCCAGACAAGCCCCCGTGACCAGATCGAAGTGCTGCTTGTAGACCGGCGCTGCCACGACCTGACGGCCCTGGAGACTTCCGACCAGACCACGCGACATCACGTTGGCCCCGGAAAACGGATCGAAGTTACCGATGGCATGCAGCGAACCATCGCGGAGACGAAAGATGGCGATCTGCCGGCCGTTGACCAGTGCGGCAACGCCGATGCCGGGAATCAGTTTGTCTGCACTGCAGACGGTGGTGAAATCAGTCATTTGGCTCTCCTCAGACCGGCACGGTCGAGATCAGGTCGGCGCGTTTCTCGCTCGCAGTGGCAGGACGGATCTGGCCACGCTCTTCGACAAACACAATATTTTCGTCCTGGGCATCGCTGTTCACGAAGCTGGCGAAACGGGCGCGCACTTCCGGCGTCTCGATGGCCGTCTTCCACTCGCACTGATAGGTGTCGGTGACATGCTGCATGTCGGCTTCGAGTTCGGCCGCCAGCCCCAGCGAGTCTTCGATCACGACCTGCTTCAGGTAGTCGAGACCGCCCTCCAGGTTTTCGCGCCAGACGCTGGTGCGCTGCAGACGATCGGCCGTACGCACGTAGAACATCAGTACGCGGTCGATGTACTTCACCAGAGTCTCTTCATCAAGGTCGCTGGCGAACAGTTCGGCGTGACGCGGACGCATGCCGCCGTTGCCGCAGACATAGAGGTTCCAGCCGCGCTCGGTGGCGATCACACCGATATCCTTGCCCTGTGCTTCGGCGCACTCGCGGGTACAGCCGGAGACACCGAACTTGATCTTGTGCGGCGAGCGCAGCCCCTTGTAACGGTTCTCGAGGCGGACAGCGAGGCCGACCGAATCGCCCACGCCATAACGGCACCAGGTCGAGCCGACACAGGATTTCACGGTCCGCAGCGACTTGCCGTAGGCGTGACCGGTTTCGAAGCCGGCAGCCACCAGCTCCTCCCAGATGGCCGGGAGCTGCTCGACGCGGGCGCCGAACAGGTCGACGCGCTGACCGCCGGTAATCTTGGTGTAGAGGCCGTACTTCTTGGCCACCGTCCCGACGGCAATCAGGCCGTCCGGCGTGACTTCACCGCCGGCCATGCGCGGGACCACCGAGTAGGTGCCGTCCTTCTGCATGTTGCCAAGGTAGTAGTCGTTGGTGTCCTGCAGACCGGCGAGCTCCGGCTTGAGGATGTGATCATTCCAGGTCGAGGCCAGGATAGAGGCTGTGGTTGGCTTGCAGATATCACAGCCATCGCCCTTGCCATGCTTCTCCAGCAGCGCGTCGAAGGTCGTGATTTTCTCGACCTTGATAAGATGGAACAGCTCCTGACGCGAGTAGGCGAAGTGCTCGCAGAGGTCCTTCTTGACCTCGACACCCTTCTTGCCCAGCTCGCACTTAAGGATCTGGCCGACCAGCGCAGTACAGCCGCCACAGGAGGTGCCGGCCTTGGTCGCCGACTTGAGGTCACCGATCTCGTAGGCCCCAGCCTCGATGGCCGCGCAGATATCGCCCTTGCTGACGCTGTTGCAGGAACAGATCTGGGCCGTGTCCGGCAGCGCGTCGGCACCCAGCGCCGGAGCGCCACCAGCGCTTTCCGGCAGGATGAAGCTTTCCGGATTGGCCGGCAGCTCCATCTGGTTGAGCATGAGCTGCAGCAGCGTGCCATAGGCCTCGGCCTCACCCACCAGCACAGCACCGAGCAACAGCTTCCTGTCAGCAGAAACGACGAGCTTCTTGTAAGTTTCAGCCGCCTCGTCGACATAGGTGTAGGACAGCGCACCCGGGGTGGCGCCATGAGCGTCACCAATGGAGGCGACATCAACACCCATGAGCTTGAGCTTGGTCGACATGTCGGCGCCGCGGAAGGCGTTATGGTCCTTGCCGGTGATGTGGTCGGCGGCAACCTGGGCCATCTGGTAGCCCGGAGCCACGAGACCGAAGACCTTGCCGCCCCAGAGCGCGCACTCGCCGATGGCGTAGATGTCCGGGTCCGAAGTCTGGCACTGGTCGTTGATGACGATGGCGCCGCGCTCGCCCATGGCGAGGCCGCACTGGCGTGCCAGTTCGTCACGCGGACGGATGCCGGCAGAGAACAGGATGAGGTCGGTTTCGAGGCAGCTGCCGTCGGCAAAGTTCATGGCATGACGATGCGTCTTGCCATCAACGATTTCCTGGGTGTTCTTGCCGGTATGCACCTTGACGCCCAGCGACTCGATCTTGTGGCGTAGCACCCGGCCACCGCCGTCGTCGATCTGCACGGCCATCAGGCGCGGTGCGAATTCGACAACATGGGTGTCGAGACCGAGATCACGCAGGGCCTTGGCGGCTTCGAGACCGAGCAGGCCGCCACCCACCACGACGCCGACCTTTGACTCGGCAGCACCGGCCTTGATGGCTTCAAGGTCTTCGATGGTGCGATAAACCAGGCAGTGCTCACGGTCCTTGCCCGGCAGCGGCGGCACGAAGGGATAAGAGCCGGTAGCGAGCACCAGCTTGTCGTAGGGCACGGTTTCGCCGCTGGCAACCCGGACCAGCCTGGCAGTACGGTCAATCGCGACCGCACGGGTATTGAGATGCAGAAAGACGCCGGACTCGGCGAAGAAGTCGCCCTTGACCAGACTCAGGTCCTCCGCTGTCTTGCCGCTGAAGTACGCCGACAGATAGACGCGGTCGTAGGCGGCACGAGGCTCTTCGGCGAGGACGGTGACTTCGATACCGGCAAACCCGGCGCTGTCTTCGACCAGCTGCTCCAGGAACTTGTGACCGACCATGCCGTTACCAATGACAACAACACGCTGCTTGCTACTCATGAACTCTCTCCGCATGTGGCCAGAATCTGTTTCAGCTCCGGCTGACAAGAGCCGCAATTGGTGCCTGCCTTGAGGCAGCGGCCAATCGCGGCCACGCTATCAAGACCTTCGGCGGCAATCGCACGCCGGATGGTCTTTTCCCCGACCGCGAAGCAGGCGCACACCGTGCGTCCGACATCGCTGGCAGGATCGGCCGGCATGCCCGAAAGCAGCCCGCGCCGTGTCTGATCGTCGAGCACCAGGCCCATCTGGCTGGAAAGCCAGGCGCGCTCCGGTACCGATGACGCTTCTCGTGCCAGCATCAGCACCCCCAGCAGGCGGCCATCCTTCAGACAGGCCCGGCGATACAAACCGCGTGCCAAGTCTGCGTACTCCAGCCAATCCAAGCCTTCAGCGGGCAGCCAGCCATCTGCCAAAGCCCGCAAGTTCGCGCTGTCGGCACCCGCCAGTTCGTAGCGCCAGTGTTTTTCGCCGCGCACGGCCACGACATAGTCGGCAGCCGGCAGCGCCACCGCATCCGCACTGAGCCAGAAGCCCTGCCAGGCGGGTGTCCAGGGCTTGATGGCCACCGGCGTATGCTTGTTTTCCGGCTGACCGGAAATCGGGTCTGTGGCCGGATTGACCAGCGGACCGACACGCCCCTGGCGGCTCAGCGCACCCGTCCAGTGCATGGGCACAAACACCGTCGACCTCAACTGCCCGGGACTGGGCTGGACGCGGGCCAGCATGCGCCCCCAGCGGGTATGCAGCGCGGCAATCCCGCCACTCGCCAGACCCAGCGCCTCGATGTCATCCGGATGCAGCTCGGCAAAAGGCTCGCTGAGGTGTGCCAGCAGGCGCGGCGTCAGACCCGTGCGGGTCATGGTGTGCCACTGGTCACGGATGCGGCCGGTGTTGAGCACAAACGGGAACTCGGCACTGGTGGCATGCTTCGGCGCGCGAGCCTTGATCGGCAGCAGCCGGGCCTTGCGATCCGGAGTGAAGAAGCCGCCTTCGGAGAACAGGCGCGCCTGGCCGTCGGGACGACCGCGACGCACCGGCCACTGTACCGGTCGCAGCGCGTCATAGTCCGCCGGGCTCAGACCGGCCAGCGCGCTGATATCAAAGTCACGCAGAATGCCGCCGGGATGATTCTCGAATCCAGAGAGTGCGGCATGCTCGGCGAAGACTTCTGCGGCATTGCGGAAGGCGAATGCCTCGCCGAAGCCCAGGGCCCTGGCCACTTGCGCCACGATCCACCAGTCCGGCATGGCCTCGCCCGGCGCCGGCAGGAAGGCGCGCTGACGCGAGATGCGGCGTTCAGAATTGGTGACGGTGCCATCCTTCTCGCCCCAGCCGCGTGCCGGCAGGCGGATATGCGCGAGGCGGTTGGTATCGGTGTCGGCGATGCAGTCCGAGACGATAACGCACTCGGCCTTCTCCAGTGCCGCCTTGACGCGATCCGCATCGGGCATGGAAACCACGGGATTGGTCCCCATGATCCAGACCAGCTTGACCTGGCCGCTGTGTACGGCGTCGAACAGGTCGACGGCTTTGAGACCGTTGTCCTGCGCCATGGCGGGCGCCTGCCAGAAGCGCTGCACAACATCGCGATGCGCCGGATCCGTCACCTCCATATGCGCCGCGAGCTGATTGGCGAGACCGCCGACCTCACGTCCGCCCATGGCATTGGGCTGTCCGGTCAGCGAAAACGGTCCGCTGCCGGGCTTGCCGATACGGCCGGTGGCGAGGTGGCAGTTGAGCAGGCTGTTGACCTTGTCGCTGCCGGCACTGGACTGATTCACACCCTGCGAATACAGGGTCATGGTGCGCGCCGTGCCGACAAACCACTCATAGAAGGTGCGAATCGCCGACTCAGCAAGGCCAGTGGCGTTGGCCACCTGGGCCAGCGTGCCGGCGCTCAGTCGCGCCTCGGCCAGGGCGACACCAAAACCGCTGGTGTACTGCGCCAGATAGTCATGATCAATCGCCCCCTGCTCCGCCAGCCAGACCAGCAGACCGTTGAACAGCCAGACATCACTGCCCGGCCTGAGCGGCAGGTGCAGGTCGGCAATTTCATTGGTCGCCGTCGCGCGCGGATCAATATTGATCACGCGCAGCGACGGACGCCGCTGCTTTTCGGCCTTGATGCGCTGGAACAGGATGGGATGGCACCAGGCCGTATTGGAGCCGGTCAGGATCAACAGATCCGCCAGCTCCAGATCCTCATAGCAGTTCGGCACGGTATCCGAACCGAAAGCGCGCTTGTGTCCGGCGACGCTGGACGACATGCAGAGGCGCGAGTTGGTATCGATGTTGGCGCTACCGAGAAAGCCCTTCATGAGCTTGTTGGCAACGTAGTAATCCTCCGTCAGCAACTGACCCGAGACATAAAAGGCCACGGCATCCGGACCATAAGTGGCCTGAACACGGCAGATCTCGGCCGCTACGGTGGCGATGGCGTCATCCCAGCGGGTGGCATGGCCATAGACCTCCGGCTGCAGCAGGCGTCCCTCAAGACCGATGGTCTCGCCCAGCGACGAGCCTTTGGAGCAGAGCCGGCCGAGATTGGCCGGATGACTGGTGTCACCCTCGATGCGGACATGGCGGGTATCGGCATCCTCGACGGTCGCCAGCACACCGCAACCGACACCACAATAGGCGCAGGTGGACTGGACGCTGCGCTCGTCACGCACCGCTTCAAGCTGGATGCGCTCCTGCATGAGGACGACCTGGCCGCCCTGCCGTTCAGGCTGCAATGGCATCGCTGCTCTCCTCGACAACCTTTCCGAACATGAGCCGGTCGCGCCAGGCCGAGACATCGGTCGCGGCGCGAATCAGATCGAAGTACCAGGGGCCATCCTGGGCATCCCCGTAGAGCACCGCGCCGACCAGCCGGCCCTCGTGGAGACAGAGTTTTTTGTAGACACCGCGCCGCGGATCCCGGAAAACCAGGATATCGGCCTCGGCATGATTGAAGTCGCCGGCCGAGAACAGCTCGACACCACTGACCTTGAGCGTGGTTGCGGTCGGCTTCTGGACAAAACGACCAATCCCCAGACCGGCAAGATGGTTGGCGCAGACCTTGGCCTGCTCATACAAAGGTGCAACAAGACCAAAGAGTGCACCACGATGTTGCACGCACTCTCCCACTGCATAGACGCGCGGATCAAAGGTCTGCAGCGTGTCATTGACCAGAATGGCCTTGTCAACCTGCAGTCCCATGGCCCGGGCCAGCGCCACATTGGGGCGGATGCCGACGGCCATGACCACGAGATCGCAGGGCAGGAAGCTGCCATCCTTGAAATGGATGCCTTTGAGCTTGCCCGTTTCCGGGTCGTGCTCGATGGAGGCGCTCAGTGCCGAGACCTTGAAAGCGATGCCCTTGGCCTCCAGCGCGGCGCGCAGCAGGGCCGCGGCCTCCTCGTCGAGCTGACGGTTGAGCAGGTAGGCGAAGTCGTTGACCACGGTCACGTCGACACCCTGGCGAGCCAGGCCATTGGCGGCCTCGAGACCGAGCAGGCCACCACCGATGACCGCCACACGCGGCTTGCCCTCGGCGGCGCCGAGCAGGCGGTGGACATCGGCGATATCACGAAAACTGACGACATCAGCGTGATCATGCCCCGGCATGGGGATGATGAATGGCACCGAGCCGGTCGCCAGCAGCACGCGGTCATACGCAATGGCACCGCCCTGATCGGTATGCACGATACGCTTGACGCGATCGACGGCATGCACGGTATGGCCGGCCAGCAGCGTGATATTGCGCTCCTGATACCAGCTCAGCGGATGGATGACGATGTCCTCGAAGCGCTTTTCACCGGCCAGAACCGGGGACAGCATGACGCGGTTGTAGTTGCCATGCGGCTCGCGGCCGATGACGGTGATGTCGTATTTGTCGGGAGCCAGCTGCAACAACTCTTCGACGGTACGCATCCCCGCCATGCCATTGCCTATGACTACCAGCTGCATTCGGGCCATCTGGCCAACCTCTGGAAACCCTGTCGATGGACTGCCCCAAGCAAAAGCCATGCCACGCACTGAAATGGTGCTCCATGGCACGGTTTGTGCTAGAGGGCTGCACCGCCTGAACAGGCTCGTTATCCGGAGCATCCGCGCCATGGCCTTCCGCTTTCCCTTGCCACTGCTGAACTGGCAGGAACCACGCATCCGCACCCTGCACTACACGTGGCTGGCGTTTTTCATTACGTTCCTGATCTGGTTCGCCCACGTCTCGCTGATGCCGATGATCAAGGAAACCATGCATCTCACCGATGCCCAGGTGAAAGCCTTCCTCATCCTCAACGTGGCGCTGACCATCCCGGCGCGCATCCTGATCGGCATTCTGGTCGACAAATACGGTCCGCGCCGCAGCTACAGCCTGCTGCTGCTGATCTGCGGCTTTCTCTGCCTCGGCTTCGCGGCCGCCCAGACCTTCGAGCAGCTCGCGGTCATGC
Source organism: uncultured Paraperlucidibaca sp. (assembly GCA_964511255.1). Lineage (GTDB taxonomy): Bacteria > Pseudomonadota > Gammaproteobacteria > Pseudomonadales > Moraxellaceae > Perlucidibaca. The sequence goes on along the minus strand of CAZEEQ010000013.1, from coordinate 57,113 downwards.
GCTTCCTGCTGGGCTTCACCGGCGCCGGCTTCGTGATCGGCATCCGCCTCGTCAGCGAATGGTTCCCGGCGCGTGAAGTCGGCATCGCCGAAGGCATCTACGGCGGCTGGGGCAATTTCGGTGCAGCGGTCGCCAAGATCAGCATGCCCATCATCGCGGTCAGCGTCTTCGGCGGCGAATTCGGCTGGCGCTATGCCATCGCGCTGACGGGCATCATCGCCATCGTCTACAGTTTCTTTTTCTATCGCGGCGTGCGTGACACCCCCAAGGGGGCCACCTACTTCAAGCCGAAGAAGACCGGCGGGCTGGAGGTCACCAGCAAAGGTGATCTGGTGTTCTACCTGCTGGTCAACCTGCCGATCTATCTGATCCTCTATGTCCTGGCCTGGCGCCTGGCCCCGAGCGGCCTGAACATCATTGGCCAGGATTTCGCCAATATCTGCTACGGCATCATCACCTTCCTGGTGGTCTGGCAGACCTGGAAGATCTGGCACGTCAACAAGCACCTGATGACCGAGGACATTCCCGCCACCCAGCGCTACAAATTCAAGCAGGTGGCCATCCTCAACCTCGCCTACCTGGCCTGTTTCGGCTCCGAGATCGCCGTCGTGTCCATGCTGCCCATGTTCTACGGCGAGACCTTCGGCCTGTCACCGGCCATGCTCGGTCTGATGGCCGGTTCATTCACCATCATGAACCTGGTGGCGCGCCCGGCCGGCGGCCTGATCTCCGACCGCATCGGTCGCCGCACCGTGCTGACCACCTGCCTGGCCATCCAGACCGCCGGCTATGCCCTGCTCTCGCAGGTCAGTGCCGGCTGGGGCGTTGCGCTCGCCATTGTCGTCACGCTCGCCACCTCGGTGTTCGTGCAGGCCGCCTGCGGGGCCGTCTACTCGGTGGTGCCGCTGATCCAGCGTCGCATGACCGGCCAGATCGCCGGCATGGCGGGCGCCTATGGCAATGTCGGCGGTGTGTTCTTCCTGACCGTACTCTCCTTCGTCAGCCCCATGACCTTTTTCTTCGTCATCGCCGGGGTCTCCGCACTGGCCTTCTGTGCCGCCCAGTTTCTCGACGAACCGCGTGGACACATGGTCGAAATCGACGAAGATGGCAATGTCCAGATGATCGCAGTGGAGTGACATGTCGGCCACCCTGAGTGTCACGGTCGCCCAGCGTTCGCTGGCCGGCCGCAAGGCCAGCAATGAAGACGCACTGGGTATACGCCTCCCGGGCGAGGCCCAGCGTGGCAAAGGGGCGGTACTGGTCATTGCCGATGGCGTGAGCAGCGCCGATGCCGGCCGCCAGGCCGCCGAAGCCGCGGTTCAGGGCTTCCTCAGCGACTATTACGCCACGCCGGACACCTGGTCCGTGCAAACCGCCGGCGAACGTGTCGTGACCGCCATCAACCGCTGGCTGCACGGCCGTGGCCAGCAACACGCCGAGAACCAGGGCTGGCTGACGACGTTCACTGCCCTGGTGCTGCGCGGACGCAGCGCACACATCCTGCATATCGGCGATACCCGTGTGTACCGCCTGCGCGAGGGGGTGCTGGAGCCGCTGACCCAGGATCACTGCACCCGTGTCAACGCCGAAACCACCTACCTGAGCCGCGCGCTGGGCATGGACTGGCGCATCGACATCGACTACCGCCACACCGATCTGCTGCCCGGCGACCTGTTCCTGACCAGCAGCGATGGCGTGCATGGCCATATCCCGCCCGCCGATCTGCGGCGCCTGCTGAACGCGGCCGGCGACAATCTCGAAGCCTGCTGCGACACCCTGCTGACGACCGCACTGGCGCAAGGCAGCCAGGACAATCTTTCTTGCCAGCTGGCGCGCATAGACAGCACGGGTCTCGACGACCGCAACGAGATGGGGCTGCATTCGGCGCGTCTGCCGGTGCCGCCGCTGCTGCGCCCGGGGCAGATCCTCGACGGCTATCAGATCGAGGCCGAAGTGCATGCCAGCCCGCGCAGTCAGCTCTACCGCGTACGCGATATCCGCAGCGGCAAGGTTTACGCGCTCAAGGCGCCCAGCGCGCAATTCGAAAACGATGAGGACTACCGCGCCCACTTCGCCATCGAGGGCTGGGTCGGCCAGCGCATCCATCATCCGCACATCATCCGCATCCATGCCCCGGCCCGCTCGCCGCAATGCCTGTACCACATCATGGACTGGGTCGAGGGCGAATCTCTGGCCGGCTGGCGCTCGCGCCAGGAGCGCGTAGACATTGATACTGTGGTCGGTTTCGCCCGCCAGATCGTGGCCGGTCTGCGTGCGCTGCACCGCCGTGACACCCTGCATCAGGACCTCAAGCCGGACAACATCCTGTACGGCCGGGATGGCATCCTGAAGCTGATCGATCTCGGCTCGGCCCGCGTCGCCAGCCTGCAGGAAAACGGCCCGCGAGATGTCCTCGACCGGCCAGGCGCGGCCGACTATGCCGCCCCCGAATACGCGCTAGGCCTTGCCCGTGACGAGCGCGCCGATCAGTTCTCGTTGGCGGTGACACTGTACGAACTGCTCACCGGCCAGCACCCGTATGGCGAAGACTATGCTCAGACGCAGACACCCGCGGCCTTCCATCGCCTGCGCTATGTCAGCGCCTGCCGTCACAACCCGCATGTCCCGCTCTGGCTCGATGCGGCCCTGCGCAAGGGCTGCGCCGTCCATCCCGACAACCGCTACCAGGCGCTGGGCGAGCTGCTGCTCGACCTGGAGCGCCCCAACCCGGCGCTGACGCCGAATCAACGGCTGCCCTGGATCGAGCGCGACCCGGTACGGTTCTGGCGCTGGCTGGCACTCATCGCACTGACCGGCCACTTGCTCTGGCTGGCCGCCGCCATCATGCGCTGAACCTCTGCATCGGCCATGAAAAAAGCCGCTGTCAAAGACAGCGGCCAACACCATGAAGCCGTTGCGTCAGAACTTGTAGTCGATCTGTACCCAGGCCTTGGTGAGATCCTTGCTATAGGCCACCTGGCTGGCCGGCGCGACGACTTCGCCACTGCCGTCGAAATGGGCGACCTTGATCATGCCCGACCAATGGGGCGTGAAGGTCTTGCTGACGCTGGCATTGATCTCGTTGCCGAAGGTGACACCACCAGTGTCGGCTTCGAAGTGATGCACTGCCAGCGCGAGGCCCAGACCTGCCACCTTGCCACTGAGCTTGACGTTGGTATCGACAAGGCCGGAGGCCGGCGTAACCAGGAAGCGGTCAGCCCAGCCATTGAACGCGTGCAGGGTGGCCAGCGGCGTCTGAAAACCCTTCTCGAGCTTTTCTTGCTGCAGCTTCACCACCAGCGGCCCGAAGTCGTAGCCCAACTGCACATCAAGATAATCGGCATCCGGCACATTCGCCGTCGTGCCATCAGCGTAGCGGGCCTGCTCACCGAAAGATGCGTCATAGAGGAACTTGCCCTTCTTGCCGTCAACGCGAACGACACGGTATTCGCGGCTCTTGTCGCTGCCGGTGTTGGCCACCAGACCCACGGCAGCAGGCGCGAGGCCGACGGCCTCCTCGCCCTCGAGACCAGCCCAGAACAACGTGATATTGGCGCCCACCGGAGTGCGCGCCTTGACGTTGACCACTGGCAAGCGGATGTCACCCGTCTGGCCGTTGATCATGGCGACCTTGGTGGCATAGGCAGCCTGCACATCCAGCCAGGGCAGCAGCTTGGCCTTCTCGTAGCTCAGCGCCGTGAAAGTCTGGTCATCCTGGCGCCAGGCTACGTCTCCGATGAAGCGGGCGTTGTTGAACACCAGCTTCTGCTTGCCGACCTTGAAACCGTAACCGGCCAGCCAGGCCTGGTTGATCGCAGTGTTTTCAGGGTCGACTACGGTCGCGTATTTGGCATGGGGCTGGACCACCGGCACGTTGTAGTCATCCGCCAGGGCACGAATATCCTCAGCCTCGATATAGCCGGTAATGCCCGAAACCGGGGCGGTTTTGTAGCCCAGGACGGTGCGCACGATCAGCGCCTTGGCGGGATCAGCCGCCGCCATGGCATCGTCATTGACAAATTCGTAACGCGGGCGGACCTGAAAACTCAGTTTGCCATCCTTGATGGCCTGCGTGACGGCGTCGGCAGCCTGCACATCAGCGATCGCCAGCGAGAGCAGCGACAGACTCAGCAGCATCTTCTTCATGTTCACAACTCCAGGGGTCTTGGACAAAGGGCGTAGCAAGGTCATGCGGCCGGGCGCTTTTCCTTCTGATAGAGGAATTCAAGTACGCTGGAACGCAGGTGGTGATAGGCCGGGTCTTCGGCCAGGGCGAGCCGCTCGCGGGGACGCGGCAGATCCACGGTGAGGATGTCGCCGATGGTCGCGGCCGGGCCGTTGGTGAGCATCACGATGCGGTCGGAGAGCAGCACCGCCTCATCGACATCGTGCGTCACCATGACCACCGTCGACTGGGTCTTGGCGACGATGCCGAGCAGCTCATCCTGCAGATGTGCGCGCGTCAGGGCGTCAAGAGCGCCGAAGGGCTCATCCATCAGCAGCACGCGCGGCTCCATGGCCAGTGCACGGGCAATGCCGACGCGCTGTTTCATGCCGCCGGAGATCTCGTGCGGGCGCTTGTTGGCGGCATGGGTCAGGCCGACCAAGGCCAGCGCGGCCTCGGTACGCTCTTTCAGCTTCGCCTTGCCCTCGGTCGCCGAGAAAACGCGTTCGACGGCGAGGTAGACATTGCCGTAGCAGGTCAGCCAGGGCAGCAGTGAATGATTCTGGAACACCACGCCGCGATCCGGACCGGGCCCGGCGATTTCACGGCCGGCGCAGATCAGGTGACCTGCGGTCGGCAGGGTGAGGCCAGCGATCAGATTGAGCAGCGTCGACTTGCCGCAACCGGAGTGGCCGATCAGGGTGATGAACTCGCCCTGCTGGATGGTCAGGTCAATGTCGCGCAACGCCGTGAAGCTGCCCTTCGGGGTATCGAACTTCATGCCGACACCGGCGATCTCGACGAATTTCTTGCTGAGGCTCATGACAGTTCTCCGATCAGTACTGGAAGCGACGGGCGAGCAGCACCAGGCCCTGCTCCAGCAGCAACCCGATGAAACCGACGACAAAGATGGCGATGATGATGTGAGCGACGTCGAGGTTGTTCCATTCGTCCCAGACCCAGAAGCCGATGCCGGTTCCCCCGGTCAGCATCTCGGCGGCGACAATCACCAGCCAGGCCACCCCAATGGCGAGACGCACGCCGGTCAGCAGGTAAGGCAGCACGGCTGGAAACAGGATGGTGGTGAGCACCTTCCACTCGCTCAGGTTGAGCACACGCGCGACGTTGAGGTAGTCCTGCGGCACCTGGCGCACGCCGGCGGCGGTGTTGAGGACCATCGGCCAGATGCTGGAGATGAAAATCACCCAGATCGACGCCGGCTCGGCTTTCTGGAACACCAGCAGGCCGATCGGCAGCCAGGCCAGCGGCGACACCGGACGCAGGATGCCCATGATCGGACTCAGCATGCCGGAGGCGAAGGCCGAGCGCCCGATCAGGAAGCCGAGCGGAATGCCGACGGCCGCCGCCATGCCGAAGCCGAGGCCGACACGGCCGAGCGAATGCAGGATGTTCCAGCCGATGCCCATGTCATTGGGGCCGTTGACATAGAACGGGTCAGAGAACAGTGCGACGGCAGAGGCCCAGGTCTCGCCCGGCCCTGGCAGCTCGGTGCGGAAATTGGCCAGCATCTGCCAACCCAGCAGGAAGAGCATGATGCCGAGCAGCGGCGGCACCACCTGCAGCGAGATAGCCTGCAGGCGGCGGCGGCGCAGACGGATCTTTTCCGGGCTGCGGATTGTTGCAACAGCAGCCACAACCTTGGGGGTCTGCGTGAAATTCAACATGAGTCTCTCCTGCACCGGGGCGGTAACGCCCCGGCGTCTTCAATCAAACGGGTAGAACCGGCGGTCAGGCCTTGATCGCGAAGCTCGCGGCGTAAGCCTTGGGATCCTTGCCATCCCAGACCTTGCCGTCGATCAGCTTGCTACTGCGCATGAAGCTCTTCGGCACCGGCACGCGTGCCTGCGAGCAGGCCTGCTTGTAGATGTCGATCTGGTTGATCTGCTTGGCAACGCCGAGATAATCCGGGTCTTCGGTGAGCAGGCCCCAGCGCTTGTGCTGGGTCAGGAACCACATGCCGTCAGACAGATAGGGCGCAGTGACCAGGCCATCCCTGTAGAAGCGCATGTAGTTCTTGTCTTCCCACTTGCGCCCGATGCCGTTGTCGTAATGCCCCAGGAAGCGGCCCGCAATGACCTCTTCCGGCGCATTAACATAGGACTTCTCAGCGATGAGCTTGGCCACCAGCGGACGATTCTTGGGGTTGTCGATCCAGCGCGAGGCATCCAGGATGGCCGCGGTCAGCGCGCGCGCCGTATTGGGATTCTCCTTGACCCACTTGGCCGTGGTGCCGAGCACCTTTTCCGGGTGATCCGCCCAGATGTCCTGCGAGGTGGCGACGGTGAAACCGATGTTGTCGGCAATGGCGCGGGCATTCCAGGGCTCGCCGACGCAGAAGCCGTCCATGTTGCCGACACGCATGTTGGCCACCATCTGGGGCGGCGGTACCACAATCGTCTTGACGTCCTTGAACGGGTTCACGCCCTGCGCCGCCAGCCAGTAGTAGAGCCACATGGCATGGGTGCCGGTGGGGAAGGTCTGCGCAAAGGTGTATTCACGCGGATTGGCCTTGATGTGCTTGGCCAGCGTAGCACCATCCTTGACGCCAAGATCCAGCAGCTGGCGCGACAGCGAGATGGCCTGGCCGTTGTTGTTGATGCTCATGAGCACGGCCATGTCGTTCTTGGGGCCGCCAATACCCAGGTGCACACCATAAATCAGGCCATAGAGCACATGCGAAGCATCCAGCTCACCATTGACCAGCTTGTCGCGTACACCAGCCCAGGAAGCCTCCTTGCTCGGGATGATCTCGATGCCGTATTTCTTGTCGAAGCCCATGGCGGCGGCGACCACCACCGAGGCGCAGTCGGTCAGCGGAATGAAGCCGACCTTGACCTGGGTCTTCTCCGGTTTGTCGCTGCCGGCGGCCCAGGCTGACGCCGAGGTTGCCATGCTGACGCCTCCTGCCAGTGTGGCCGCGCTGACCAGTGCGCTGCCCTTGATGAAGTCACGACGGCTGCTCACGCCCTGCCCGGTACTTTTGCTGTCTTCGCTCATGACGCTCTCCGCTCGCAAACCAAAAAAAAACGCCCGCACCGCTTTCGCGATACGGACGCCGTTGTCCGAAGTCGGCTCTCAGTGAGAACACGACAGATCAAATTGTGTGTCACCCGCTCATTCGAGGTGACATCAGGAACAAAGCATTAAATATGCCAACTTTTAAATTCCGGCCCCGCCAGGCCCCGGCAAAGTGCCCTGAAACTCAGCCCGGGCGCAGGATTTCGCGCGCTACCACGCCCAGGCTGCAGCCACGTTTCATGGCCAGTCCGCGCATGGCCTCGAAGGCCGTCTGTGGTGTGCAGCCCTGCTGCAGTGCGAGCAAATCCTTGGCGCGCTCGATATCGCGGCGGTCGCTGAGCGCCTGCTTGAGGCTGCTGACCTCTTCGCGCAAGCTGCTTTCGCGCGACACCAGGACATCGAGGACGGGCAGCAGCGCCGCCAGGTGCACCACATCGGACTGAAATCCGGCGTATACGGCAAAACCGGCACGTGTAACGCGCTGCGCCAGCGACTTGTCGAGCCCCTGACCGAGCAGCAGCAACGGCGTATCCAGGCCGAACGGGGCATAACAAAGCTGCTCTACGCTGTCGCGCAACGGGTCCGAGTAATCAACAAGCACCACATTGGGGCGCATCTGGGTGACCAGCGCTTCGAGATGCAACAGCCGGGAAGCCGGCAACGTGACAACTTCATGGCCGGCGTCAACCAGCAGCTTCCCCAGATCGTCGGATCGGGTGCCTGGCTCTCCCATCAACAGGACACGCAGCATGAAGAAAATCCAAAAGGAATTTGCGGGAGCCAAGCAATCGCTGTGCCATGCACGATCAAACCTGCATTAGAATGGCATCCATCCGCGCGGTCCGACGGACCACGGCCGGCGCGCAACCCCCTTTAACGCATCGCCCCAGGATTCACGATGAAACGCCTTCCGCTGCTGTCATTCGCCTTTTTGCTGGGCACCGCCCCGGCCTTCGCTTTTGTCATCCCGGCACCGCCCGTGCTCGAAAACAAGGCCTATGTGGTCATGGACTTCGACTCCGGAAAAGTCCTCGCAGAGTCGAATGCCCATGCTCAGCTCGAGCCCGCCTCGCTGACCAAGATGATGACCAGCTACATCGTCGAGCATTCCCTGACCACCGGCCGCCTCAAGGAAACCGACCCGGTCAGTGTCAGTGAATATGCCTGGTGCCGCGGCACCAGCGCCGAGTCCTGCATGTACCTGCCGCTGCACAGCCAGGCTTCCGTGCTCGACATGCTGCGCGGGGTCATCATCCAGTCCGGCAACGATGCCTCCAAGGCCCTGGCCGAACACATCGGCGGCTCCGAACCGGCTTTCGCGGAAATCATGAATTCGGAAGCCAAGCGTCTGGGCATGAAGAACACCCACTTCATGAACGCCACCGGTCTGCCTGACCCGGCCCATCTGACCTCGGCGCATGACATGGCGGTGCTGGCGCGCGCCATCATCCGCGACAATGCCAAGTACTACCCGATCTACTCGGAAAAGGAATTCACCTGGAACGGCATCAAGCAGGGCAACCGCAACGCCCTGCTTTATACCGACCCGACGGTCGACGGCCTCAAGACCGGCCACACCGAAAATGCCGGTTACTGCCTGACGGCTTCGAGCAAGCGCGGCAACATGCGCCTGATCACCGTCGTCATGGGCACCAGCAGCATGCAGGCCCGCGCTGACCAGACGCGCGCGCTGTTCAACTGGGGCTTCAGCAGCTACGAAACCGTGAAGCCGCTGTCGGCCGGCAAGATCCTGGCCGATGCCCAGGTCTGGTTCGGCACCGAATCCACGGTCAAGGCCGGTCTCGACCGTGATCTCGCCATCACCCTGCCGCGCGGCAAGAAGGATGGCGTGCAGGCGGTGACCCGACTCAATCCGGATATCGAAGCCCCGCTGGTCAAGGGCCAGCAGATCGGTGAAGTGGTCGTCACGCTGGATGGCAAGACCATTGCCACCCAGCCGGTGGTCGCCATGGAGGCGGTTGAGGAAGCCAACTTCGTGGTGCGCCTGTGGCATCACCTGAAGCGTTTCCTGAGCCAGTTGTTCTGACCGGACTGATGCGAGGACTGTTGCCATGAGCCGCAAGCCGACCGATATCGGGAACGAGGAACTCTGGGAGTTTCCCATGGACTTCCCGCTCACCGTCATGGGCGAGGCCCGCTTTCCGATGGCGGAGGTCGTGACCGCCATCGTGCTGCGCCATGTCCCTGACTTCAACCCGGCGGTCATCACGGTGCAGCCCTCGTCCAAGGGAACCTACGTGTCGGTGCGTGCCACTTTCCGGGTCTACAACAAGGAACAGGTCAACGGGCTGTACGCCGACCTCGCGGCCGACCCCATGGTCAAGATGGCGCTCTGATGACGCTGCGCCCGCTCGACATCCAGTGGCACCGCCAGGCCGACTATACCGAGACCTGGCAGGCCATGCAGACGTTGACCGACGCGCGCGATGCCGCCACGCCGGATGCGCTCTGGCTGCTTGAGCACCCGCCGGTCTACACCCAGGGCCAGGCCGGCAAGCCCGAGCATCTGTTGCTGCCGGGCAACATCCCCGTGGTGCAGACCGATCGCGGCGGGCAGATCACCTACCACGGCCCGGGGCAGCTGGTCGGCTACCTGCTGTTCGATATCCAGCGCATGGGTCTCGGTCCGCGGGCCTTTGTCGAACGCGTCGAAGATGCCCTGGTGCAGGCCCTCAGGGCCTTCGGCGTGCCGGCGATCGCCAACCGTGATGCCCACGGCGTTTATGTCGATGGCCGCAAGATCGCCTCGCTGGGCATGCGCATCCGCCGCGGCTGCAGCTATCACGGTTTCTCGCTCAACGTTGACATGGATCTGGCACCCTGGCGCGGCATCAACCCGTGCGGCTATGCCGGTCTGCAGATGTGCCAGCTGCGTGACTTCGTGCCGGCCCGGAACAGTCTGATGTCTGAAACCCGTGCGGCCGTGCTCGGGGGGCTGCAACAGCAGTTCCCGGAACTCGACTTTGGTCGCAGACAGGGCGCCTGACCGACGCCTGAGTCTGGACGCCCCCGTCACCTTGGACCATAGTCGCAGCCACCCCCTTCGCGGAGTCCGGCATGCCGCAATGGTTGCTCCCGGTTGTATCCATCCTCTACATCGCCCTGCTCTTCGGTGTCGCCTACTGGGGGGATAACCACAGCCCGCGCCTGAGCAACCGCCAGCAGGGGCTGCTCTACAGCCTGACCCTGGCTGTCTACTGCACCTCCTGGACGTTCTACGGTGCGGTTGGCGCCACCGTCACCGGCGGCTGGGCCTATCTGCCCATCTATCTCGGCCCCTTGCTGTTCATCTGCTTTGGCCGGTCGCTGCTGGAACGCCTGGTGCTGACCAGCAAAGCGCAATCCATTACCAGCATCGCCGACTATATCGCGGCCCGTTACGGCAAGGCCCAGCACCTCGCGGCCATGGTTGCCGTGATCGCCATCGTCGGCGCCCTGCCCTATATCGCGCTGCAGCTGAAAGCCGTCGCGATGAGCGTGAAAGTGCTGTCTGATGCCGGCCTGGGCAGTGTCTTCCCGACCAGCGATACGGCACTCTGGACCAGCCTGCTGCTGGCCGCACTGGCCATCCTCTTCGGAACCCGCCAGATTGATGCGACCGAGCACCATCAGGGTCTGATGCTGGCGATCGCACTGGAGTCGGTGGTCAAGCTGCTGGCACTGATCACGCTCGCGGTTTTTGCCTGCTACCAGCTCGATGCCTTGCCCTCAGGCTGGCAGCACGATCCCCGCCTCGACCAGTTGCTGCGCCCGAACAACCTCCCCACCGGCTTCATGGCTCAGGTCCTGCTGGCCTTCCTGGCCATGATCTGTCTGCCTCGCCAGTTCCATGTCGGGGTGGTGGAGTGCAATGACGTCGGACAGGTGCGCAAGGCGCCGCTCTGGTTCGGCGGCTACATGATCCTGATCATTCTCGCGGTGCTGCCGATTGCCTGCCTGGCACTCCTTGATCCGCGCCTCGCCGGCGGCCACCCCGACAGCGCCGTGCTGGCACTGCCGCTGGCCAGTGGCAACGAAGCCCTGGCCATGCTGGCTTTCATCGGGGGTTTCTCGGCCGCCGCCGGCATGGTCATCGTCGCCACGGTCGCCCTCTCCACCATGATCAGCAATGACCTGATCATTCCCCTGCTGATGCGCTTCCGCAGCTTCGGCCGTCAGCCGGTGCCGAAACTGCTGCTGCTCATCCGTCGCCTCGCCATTGTCGGTCTGGCCCTGCTGGGCTATGGCTACTACCGCCTGCTGCAGGAATACGCCCAGCTGGCCGCCGTCGGCCTGCTCGCCTTCTCGGCCGTGGCGCAATTCGCGCCGGCCCTGATTGGCGGTCTGTTCTGGCGCGGCGGCAGCCATCAGGGCGTTGCCGCCGGCCTCGTCGCCGGCTTCGGCGTCTGGATCTACACCCTCATGCTGCCGGCGCTCCTGCCGGCGATGGGTGGCAGCACCGAGTGGCTGCAGACGGGCCCCTTGGGCATCACCTGGTTGCGTCCCCAGGCGCTGTTCCAGCTCACCGGTTGGGACTCGCTGACTCATGGCGTGTTCTGGTCACTGCTGGTCAATATCAGCCTGTTCGTGGTGGTGTCACTGCGCTTCCGGCCGGGGATCAGCGAACAACTGCAGGCCAGTCAGTTCCTCGATCCTTACAGCAGCCAGGATCAGGAGCTGCAAAGCGCGGAATGGCAACGCCTGCCGCTGAGCGAGCTGCATGATCTGGTCGCGCGTATCCTGGGCGAGGAAACCACTCATCAGGCGTTTCTCCAGTTCGCCCGCGGCCGCATGCAGATGCTGGACCTGCGCCGGCCGGCCAGCCGCGCCTGGGTGCAGTTTTCGGAGCGCCTGCTCGCGGCTGCCATGGGCACGGCATCGGCGCGCGCGCTGCTGACCACGGCCCTGCGTGGCAGTGGCCTAGAGATCGGCCAGGTGGTCGCCCTGCTGGACCAGAGCTCGCAGCAGCAACGCTTCAATCGTGGCGTGCTCAGCACCATGATGGAACACATTGAACAGGGCATCAGCGTGGTCAATGCCGAGATGAAAATGGTGGCCTGGAACCGTCGCTATCTGGAGTTGTTCGGCTACCCGGAAGGCATGGTTTACGAAGGCTGTCCGGTTGGCGACCTGATCCGTTACAACGCCGAGCGCGGCGAATGCGGGCCCGGAGACATCGAAGCGCATGTCAACAAGCGGATCGCCCACATGCGTCAGGGCAATCCTCACACCTTCGAACGCATCCGCCCCGATGGCCAGGTGCTGGAGATGCGCGGGCACCCGATCCCCGGCGGCGGCTTTGTCACCAGCTATGCCGACATCACGCACTTCAAGCGCGCCGAACGCACCCTCGCCGACGCCAAGGAGCAGCTGGAGCTGCGTGTGGCACAGCGTACCGTCGAGCTAGAAACGGCCCTGCAGGCGCAGAAACAGGCCAAGCAACAGGCGGAGCAGGCCAATCAGTCCAAGACGCACTTCCTTGCAGCCGCCAGCCACGACCTCCTGCAGCCCATGAACGCGGCCCGCCTGTTCTCCTCGGCGCTCAGCCAGCACCCGGGCCTGGATCGCGATGCCCATCAACTGGCGCATCAGGTCGACAGCTCGCTGCGCGGCGCCGAAGAGCTGCTGTCTGCCCTGCTGGATATCTCGCGTCTGGATGCCGGCGCCTTGTCACCCAATCCGGAGCCACTGAACCTTGGCGATCTGGTCCGTGAACTGAGCGATCTGGTCGCCCCGGTCGCGGCACAGCGCCTGCTGGATCTGCGCGTTCGTATTCCGCCCGATGCCTGGGTGCTCAGCGACCGTCAGTGGCTGCGCCGCATCCTGCAAAATCTGCTCAGCAATGCCCTGCGCTACACGCGCGAAGGTGGCGTGCTGATCGGCATCCGGCGCACCCGCGGCCAGAACGGCGAACTCGCCGGCGCGTGCTGGCGTGTCGATGTGCGGGATACCGGCCCGGGCATTCCGGCCGGCAAGCAGGCCCAGATCTTCGAGGAGTTCCAGCGCGGTGGTGAAGCCTCGCCCTGGGGAGAAAAAGGCATGGGGCTAGGCCTGGCCATCGTCGACCGCATGGTACGTCTGCTCGGCCATGACATCCGCGTTACCTCGACACCGGGTCGCGGCGCCTGTTTCACGCTGACCCTGCCGGCGACGACAGCGGTGGCACGTCCGACATCGGCAGCGGAGACCCAGAACCAGGGCAGCGGTAACCTGCAGGGGCTGGTCGTGCTCTGCATCGACAACGAGCCCGACATCCTCGCCGGCATGCAGGCCCTGCTGGGACGCTGGGGCTGCCAGGTCATCACGGCCGGCAACGGCGAGGTGGCGCGCACACTGGTGGCGGCGCACGACCCGGCGGTGGTGCTGGCCGACTATCATCTGACCGATGGTGAAGACGGGCTGCTGCTGCTCAAGGAGCTGGCCGTAGGTCGCGCCGGAGCCCTGGTGACGGCGGACCACACCGATGACGTGGCGGCGGCGGTGAAGGCAGCCGGGCTGAGTCTGCTGCGCAAGCCGGTCAAGCCGGGGGCACTGCGGGCATTCCTGAGCGCACAGGCAGGGTGAGCCAGCGCCCCGCCATCAGCGCCAGAACATGCGCCGGAAAATCGGCTGTCCGCTGAGACTGTGAAGCAGTGCCATGCCGACATGCCCTGCGAGATATGTCCAGAGTGCGCCCTGCCCGAGCTCGTGAATTTCCCGAACCGCTTCAGCAACGCCTGAAGCCGGCGGCAAAAACGCGAGCAGGGCTCCGCTGAGACACATCCAGACCATGACCAGCAGACCAGCACCTTGCCAGGCACGCGCCAGCTGATGCAGTTCCGTCTCAGAAGCCTTCCCGGTCAGCCGGGCACGGATGGCCCGCGTGACACCTGCCCACGCCTCGGCAGACCAGGGAAACAGTCGTCGCCACTCGCCGGGTACGCGCAACAAGCTGATGATCAGCCCGGACAGCCAGGCCCCAGCCACCAGCCCCACCCACTCATGCACTTCATAGAGCAGACTTTCAAGCGCCGTTGCCGTGCGCTCGAGGGGCTCCGCCATGAACTCCGCACTGACCAGCTGACTGACCACTGAAAGCACCAGCAACAGATGCGCCAGCTTGCGCCCAGGGCTGCGCGCGGGCATCGGAACGGGGGAGGATGACATGGTCGGCGTACTCGACTGAGGATGTCCGGCCATCATGGCAACCGCACCCTTAACCCAGCCTGTCCGTTGCCTTAAATACGGTTCACCCTCGCCCGCCCTCAGCTGGCGGCCGCGGTCGTCTCGCGCCCGATCACGAGCCGGTCGCGCCGGGCCAGCTGCGGGAACCAGTACATCCACAACGCGGCCACCACCACCGTCCCGACACCACCGAGCACAATCGAAGGCACCAGCCCGAACAGGGCTGCGCTGACCCCCGAACGAAATTCGCCGAGCTGGTTGGAGGCGCCTATGAACACGAAATTCACCGCGCTGACGCGGCCACGCATGGCATCGGGTGTTTCCAGCTGAATCAGGGATGACCGGATCACCACGCTGAGCATGTCGGCGCCACCGAGGATCAGCAGACTGGCCAGTGACAGCAGGAAAGACTGCGACAGGCCGAGCACGATGGTGGCCAGGCCGAAGACCACGACGCCGGCAAACATGATATGGCCGGCGCGGCGCTCAATCGGATGGCGGGCCAGCCAGAACGACACCAGCAGGGCACCGGCGGCAGGCGCCGAACGCAGCATGCCCAGCCCCTCCGGTCCGACTTGCAGAAGATCCTTGGCGATGATCGGCAGCATGGCGACAGCACCACCGAGCAACACCGCGAACAGATCCAGCGAGATCGCCCCGAGCACCACCGGCTGACTGCGGATGTAACGGAAGCCGGCAAAGACCGAGCGGTCCTCCGCACTGCCGGTCGCCGGCCGCTGCGCCGGACGACGACGGATCAGGCCCAGCAGCATGATCGACACCACCAGCAGCAACGCCCCCGTGGCGTAGACCGCTGCGGCCCCAGCGACATAGATAAAGCCGCCGATGGCCGGACCCAGGATGATCGCGGTCTGCATCGCTGCGCTTGATGCGCTCACCGCCCGCGGCAGCGCCTGCGTGCTCACCAGCGAGGGCAGCAGTGCCGACAGCGTGGGGGCCGAGAACGATTTGCCGACGCCGAGCAGGAACACGCCGGCGAAGATCCAGACTTCCGTCAGCCAGCCCTGCAGGCTGCCCAGCGCCAGCGCACATGCGACCAGCGCCTCCAGCACATGCCCGGCCTGCACCACACGGCGGCGGTCGAAACGATCCGCCACCTGCCCTGATACCAGCACCAGCAACACTGCCGGCAGAAAGCCGGCCAGCCCGACATAGCCCAGCGCCAGGGCGCTGCCGGTCAGATCATAGACCTGCCAGCCCACCGCCACGGCGAGCATCTGGAACGCCATCATGGCGCAGACGCGGATACACCAGTACAGGAAGAAGTCGCGGTTGATGAAGAAGCCGGAGGAGGCAGAAGCCGTCATGAGAAACTCGGTCAGAACAAGCAGAGACCGCGAGCATACGCGGCCGCTTCAGTCCTCTTCCACCACATCCACAATACGCATGCTGGGATCGAGTTGCAGACGTGCTGCCGCCACCACGGCCTGGGTCCGGTTGGAAGCACCGAGTTTCTTGAGAATGGCTGTCATATGCGCCTTGATGGTCGCCTCCGACACCCCCAGCTCATACGCAATCTGCTTGTTGAGCAGGCCATCGGCCAGCATCATGAGCACACGGAACTGCTGCGGCGTGAGATCGCGCAGGCGCCTGGCGATGTCCGCTTCATCCTGGGCGAGATGCGTCGGCTGCGCGCCGGCGACACCAGCAGGCAGCCAGACCTCGCCGTCGAGCACCTGTCCGATCGCGGCCGCCATGTCATCCAGCGAGGAGGACTTGGGGATGTAGCCGCTGGCGCCATGGGCCACCGCGCGCCGCATGACGCCCGGCTCCTCATTGCCGGAAACCACGATCACCGGCAACGACGGATAGCGGGCGCGCACATGCACCAGCCCGGAGAAACCCGAGGCGCCCGGCATATGCAGGTCGAGCAGCAGCAGGTCAGGATCATCAACCTGCTCCAGCACGGTCTGCAGCGTGGCCGTGGTGTCGGCCTCGGTAATCGCGGCATCCGGAAACAGACTGGAGACCGCGCGCTTGAGCGCATCGCGGAAAAGCGGATGGTCATCGGCAATCACGAATTTCATGTCACTTGCTCCCTGGCTGTTCCAGCAATCACTCCGGCTCCCGTCCTCGCCGCCACTCAGCCGCCCGGCCGACCGGCCATGCGGCCGCTGATCAGGCTGTCGACCACGGCCGGATCGGCCAGCGTCGAGGTATCGCCCAGTCCGTCGAACTCATGCGCAGCGATCTTGCGCAGAATACGGCGCATGATTTTGCCGGAGCGGGTCTTGGGCAGGCCCGGCGCCCACTGGATAGCATCCGGTGCGGCGATCGGGCCGATTTCCTTGCGGACATGCGCAACCAGTGCCTTGCGCAGGTCGTCACTGGGCTCGGCGCCGGACTGCAGCGTGACATAAGCGTAGATGCCCTGCCCCTTGATGTCATGCGGGAACCCGACGACGGCCGCCTCGGCCACGGCATCATGCGACACCAGGGCGCTTTCGACTTCAGCGGTCCCCATGCGGTGGCCGGAGACGTTGAGCACATCGTCGACACGGCCGGTGATCCAGTAGTAGCCATCGGCATCGCGCTTGGCACCGTCACCGGTGGTGTAGGTGCCGGGGAAGGTCTTGAAATAGGTTTCGATGAAGCGCTGATGGTCGCCATAGACCGTGCGCATCTGACCCGGCCAGGAGTCCAGAATCACCAGGTTGCCCTCGCAGGCGCCTTCCTGGATGTTGCCCTCGTTGTCGAGGATGGCCGGCCGCACACCGAAATACGGACGCGTGGCCGAGCCCGGCTTGAGCGCCGTGGCGCCCGGCAGCGGGGTGATCAGGATGCCGCCGGTCTCGGTCTGCCACCAGGTATCGACGATGGGGCAGCGATGGTCGCCGACAACGCGGTGATACCACTCCCAGGCCTCCGGATTGATCGGCTCGCCGACCGAACCGAGCAGGCGCAGCGACTGGCGCGAGCTGGCCAGCACCGGCGCGTCACCCTCGCGCATGACCGCGCGGATCAGCGTCGGCGCCGTGTAGAGGATGGTGATCTGGTGCTTGTCGACGACCTGGCCGACACGCGACCAGTCCGGGTACTGCGGCACGCCTTCGAACATGACCGTGGTGGCGCCGCTGGCCAGCGGCCCGTACAGCAGATAACTGTGACCGGTCACCCAGCCGACATCGGCCGTGCACCAGTAAACATCGTCTTCACGGATATCGAAGACATTGGCGAAGGTGCTGGCGGCGTAGACCAGATAACCGCCGGTGGTGTGCAGCACGCCCTTGGGCTTGCCGGTGGAACCGGAGGTGTAGAGGATGAACAGCGGATCCTCGGCATCCATGGCCGGAGCCTCATGCGTTGCCGACACCCCCGCCATGAGATCGTGATACCAGTGGTCGCGACCGCTTGCCCAGTTCACCGAGCCGCCGGTGCGACGGACCACGATCACGGTTTCGACGCCGGCGCCGGCCGGCGTGCGGATGGCGTTGTCAACATTGGCCTTGAGCGGCACCGACTTGCCGCCGCGCAGGCCTTCATCAGCCGTGATGACGACAGTCGACTGGCAGTCTTCAATACGACCGGCCAGAGAGTCCGGCGAGAACCCGCCGAAAACCACCGAATGCACGGCGCCGATGCGGGTACAGGCCAGCATGGCCACAGCGGCTTCCGGGATCATCGGCATGTAGATCGTGACGCGATCGCCTTTGCTGACGCCCTTGGCGAGCAGGACATTGGCGAATCGGCAGACATCGGCATGCAGCTCGCGATAGCTGATATGACGGCTTTCAGCCGGATTGTCACCTTCCCAGATGATGGCGGTCTTGTCGCCCCGGGTGGCCAGGTGACGATCCAGGCAGTTGGCAGAGACATTCAGCTGACCATCTTCGAACCAGCGGATATGCAGGTCGGCGGCGTCGTAGGAGACATCCTTCACCGTCGTGAACGGCTTCATCCAGTCGATGATTTGCGCCTCTTCAGCCCAGAAGGCATCCGGATCGGTCACGGACAGCTGATAGCGACGCTCATAATCGGCGGCAGTGTTGCGGGTACCCACGACAGCGCTCGCAGGCACCGGATAGGTTTTGACTTCAGACATGGGGTGGCTCCCTTCTTGGGGTTCTTGTTTCACGGGCCGAGTATGCGCGTGCGTCAAGGCACGCAGCATTAGCCATTGGTCGTGACCCTATGGTCGTAGAGACCAATGGCTAATGGAAGGGATTTGTTGTGAGGCGCTATACCTGAGCCACTCACACAGGACGCTGGAGAATAACAAGATGAAACGCATCACCCAACTCGTGAAACTCACACCGCTCGCCCTCGCGCTCATGCCCGCCGCCGTCTGGGCTGACACCGGCAGCGAAATTGCCGAACTCAAAGCCCGCCTCGTTCAGCTCGAACAGATGGTCAAGGAAGCCGCCGCCAAGCCGGCGCCTGTGGCGGCCCCGGCCGCTCAGTCCATGGCCGCCACGATGGGCGACACCAAAATCAGCTTCAAGGGCTACGTCAAGCTCGATGCCCTGTCCAGCAGCTTCTCGGAAGGCGAGGTCGGCCGCGTCACCGGTCGTGACTTCTATGTGCCCAACGCGATTCCGGTCTTTGGCGGCGCTGGCAGCGGCGCAACGGCCGGCGCCAACGGCAAGTCGCGCAACTTCTACGACATGCATGCCAAGCAGACCCGCTTCATCATCAACACCGATACGCCAACCACCGGCGGACCATCGCTGAAGGGCCATATCGAAATCGACTTCCTGAGCTCGGCCCAGGGCAACGAGAATGTCAGCAATGGTTACAGCCCGGAGCTGCGCCAGGCTTTCTTCACCTACGGCAACTGGCTGGCCGGCCAGTCCTGGACAACATTCCAGGACCTCGGTGCGCTGCCGGAAACCGTGGACTTCGTGGGCTCTTCCGACGGCTCGGTATTCGGTCGCCAGCCCCAGGTCCGCTACACCCGTGGCCCCTGGCAGTTCTCCGTGGAAAACAGCCAGACCGTGACCGGGACATCGGCCTCCGCCACCGCCACCGAAAGCAATGACAACGGCATGCCGGATCTGGTCGCCCGTTATACCCACAAGGGCGACTTCGGCCACGTTTCGCTGGCGGCCCTCGGGCGCCAGATCAAGAACAAGGACAATGTCATCTCTGACACCGCCAACGGCTATGGCATCTCCTTGTCCGGCAAGGTCAAGACATTCGGCAAAGATGACGTGCGTTTCATGATCACACATGGCCAGGGCATCGGCCGCTATGTCGGGCTCAACTCGGCCAATGATGCCGTGGTCAACGCGGCCGGCAATCTCGACACCATCGACATCACGGCCGGCTACATCAGCTACCGTCACGCCTGGAGCGAAAAGCTGCGCTCCAGCTTCCAGGTCGCCAGTTTCGAAGCCAGCAACCCGGCCTCGGCATCGGCTGATGCCACGCAGTCGGTGCGCTCCGGCCTGGTCAACCTGATTTACAACGTCACACCCAAACTGGAAGTCGGTGTCGAGGCCATGCATGCCACGCGCGAAGTCGAAGGCGGTGCCGACGGCAGCATGGACCGTTTGCAGTTCATGGCCAAACACAGCTTTTGATCCCTGCCGCATGCCCTGTCCTGGCGCCCCCCAGGACAAGGCGCAAGACCGGATAACGCCTCTGAACGATGTGCCTGATACAACCGCTCAGCAGCTTGCCCCGCCTTCGCGGGGCTTTTTTTTGCAATGCTTTCCGCAGCTTCCGAAATCGCGCCGCTCCAGTCATCCGAAACTTACAATTTGCCTACAGCATGGGGCTGGCAAGCGTCCTGAACTGCGTCTACGTTGGAGCCATCAGCTGAAGATACACACCGGTATACGGATATGCAGAAACTTCGCCAACATGCCGACCGAGGCCTGCGAGTCCTTGACACGCTGACGGATGGCCCGCCCTCCGGCAAGAGTCCGGCGCTGAACACGCGCACCGCGATTCAGCGCCTGGGCCCCCGGGACGCCTCACACAGCGACGACAAGCCCACCATCATCTGCACCGCCAGCGGCTCGGCGGCGATTGCCGTTGCCTGGGCCTCCTGGGTGCTGATCAGTGCCGTCATGATCGCCGATGGCGGCGGTGGCGGCTGGGTGGCCTGGCTTTGTCTCGGCCTCCTCGGCTGCCTGCGCCAGGCCTCCAATCAGGTCACCATCAGCACCTACGGCGTTTCCCTGCGCGATGGTGTCGCCGGCCATCGCGACCGTCATGTGCCTTACTCCGACATTGATGCCGTGTGGGCTACCCGCAGCACGCTCGGACGCTTGTTCGATTACGGCCGCATCGGCCTGCATCTCAAAAATGACGAGGTGATCTGGGGCCCGGTGATTCATGCCCCCTACAGCGCCAAGCATGCCGTGGTGCAAGCCGTCACCGGCCGTCGTTCACTGCTGCTGCCGGTGGGCAAGCAGATGCCGATCGGCCCGCTCCCGCCGGTGCCGGACCCCATCCGCGAGGCCAGCTGAACGCATACGCACCGCGCGGGTTGAGTCATGCTGGCGGCAGGCGCATGATCCCGGGACAACAAGAACCCGGATGCCTTCATGAGTGACAGCCTCTTCATCACCCTGCTTCTGCCCATTTCCCTGTTTGTCATCATGTCCAGCCTCGGGCTGGCGCTGACTCTGGGTGATTTTCGCCGGGTCGTGGTGTTTCCCCGCGGCGTGACCATCGGTCTGATCAACCTGCTGCTGATCTCGCCCCTGCTGGCATTTGCGCTGGCCAAAGCCTTTTCCCTGCCACCCGAACTGGCCATCGGCATGGTGCTGCTGGGCGCCTCGCCCGGCGGCACGACAGCCAACATGCTGACTCATCTGGCCCGCGGCGATACGGCGCTATCCGTCACCATGACGGCCATCAGCAGCGTCGCCGCCGTGTTCACTGTCCCTCTGCTGCTGGCGCTGGCCAGCGCACACTTCCTGCAGGCCGACACCCACCATGTGCTGGCCATGGGACCCATCATTGTCAAAATCCTGCTCATCACCCTGGTTCCGCTGTCAGTGGGCATGATCGTGCGGGCCAAAGCGCCGGGCTGGGCGCTGCGCCATGAGAAGCAGGCCAAGCAGGTCGCCATGGTGTTTTTCGTGCTGGTGGTCTTTGCCGCACTCTGGGCAGAGCGCGGGCATATCTTCGGCAACATCGGCAGCGTCGGACCAGCGGTCATCAGCCTGAATATCCTGGCCATGGCGATCAGCTTCCTGATTTCCCGGCTGGCCGGCCTCGACGGCCCGCAATCGACCGCCATCAGCATCGAGCTGGGTGTGCATAACACCACGCTGGCCATGGCCGTCGGCGCCATGGTGGCCCCGGCCATGATCATCCCGGCCGCCGTTTATGGGGTCTTCATGTTCTTCACGGCAGGCGCGTTCGCAAAATGGATGCACAGCCGTAACGCCGGCCACTGAGCCGGCGTGACAGGGCGGGATCAGAACAACCGGTTGAGGCCGTTGAGCGCCGCCACGCGATAGGCCTCGGCCATGGTGGGGTAGTTGAACGTCGTGTTGGCGAAATAATCGATGGAGTTGCCCGGCAGATTCATCACCGCCTGACCGATATGCACGATCTCGGCCGCATTGTTGCCAAAACAGTGAATCCCGAGGATCTCGCGCGTTTCGCGATGGAACAGGATCTTGAGCATGCCGACGGTATCGCCGGAGATCTGTGCCCGCGCGAGATGGCGGAAGAAGGACTGCCCCACCTCATAAGGCACCTTCTCGGCGGTCAGCTGCTTCTCGGTCTTGCCCAGACAGGAAATCTCCGGAATGGTGTAAATGCCGGTCGGCACCTCCTCCACCCGCGGCACATCCTGGCTCCCGGAAATATGCGCGGCGGCACAGCGGCCCTGATCATAGGCCGCGGACGCCAGTGCCGGCGGGCCAATGACATCGCCCACGGCAAACACCTGCGGCACCGCCGTGCGGTACTGGTCATCAACCGTGATCTGGCCGCGGCTGTTGGCCTGCAGGCCGACGGCTTCGAGACCCAGTGTCTCGGTATTGCCGGCGCGGCCATTGCACCAGAGGATGGCATCGGCACGAATCTTCTTGCCCGACTTCAGGTGCAGCACGACATGATCGGGATGCGTCTCGACCCGCTCGTACTCCTCCTGGTTGCGGATCAGCACACCCAGGTCACGCAGATAGTGCGACAGCGCATCGGCGATTTCATCATCAAGGTAAGACAACAGCTGCGGCTGGGTGTTGACGAGATCGACCTTGTAGCCGAGTCCGACAAAGATCGACGCATATTCACAGCCGATCACGCCGGCACCATAGATGATCAGCTTCTGCACCGGATAATCGAGCTTGAGGATCTTGTCACTGTCGAACACGCGCGGATGGCTGAAATCAATGTCCTTCGGCTGGTAAGGCCGGCTCCCTGTCGCGATCACGGCATGCTCGAAGCCGATGCGCTCGCTGATGCCCTCGCTGGTCAGCACCGACAGGGTGTGCTCGTCCTCAAAACGCGCCTGTCCGTAATACAGATCGACATCATTGCGCTCGAAAAAACGGTGGTGCGTACTGACCTGGGTTTCGATGACCTTGTGCGCACGCGCCAGCACCTGCGACAGCGGTACGCTGCGGATATCGGCCATGCGCGAGAGCAGCGGATCGCGACGAAAGCGCATGAGGTTGTAGACTGTCTGACGCAGGGCCTTGGACGGTATGGTCCCGACATGGGCGCAATTGCCGCCAACCTCGCCAAGGGCATCAACGACGGCCACACGGCGCCCCTCCTTGACCAGCTTCATGGCCGCCCCTTCACCCGCCGGACCAGCCCCGATCACCACCACATCGTAACGCGCAAGCATGTCATGACTCCTTTGCATGCCCATAGGTTACGGATTTGAAGCGCCTTTGTCCGGCCGGATACGACCAATAGCCTTGCCAAAGTTGTAGCAGCAAGGCCATCGTCTTTTCGGCCAATACAGGATGAATGCGCTACACTCGCGCCATC
The DNA here is from genome assembly GCA_964511255.1 of uncultured Paraperlucidibaca sp. Lineage (GTDB taxonomy): Bacteria > Pseudomonadota > Gammaproteobacteria > Pseudomonadales > Moraxellaceae > Perlucidibaca. The sequence goes on along the minus strand of CAZEEQ010000013.1, from coordinate 33,814 downwards.
AGCGAGGTCCGTCATGAGCGAACAGATCAATTCCGTCCCGGCTGCCGGCACCCCGGCCCGTCCCGCCCCCATCGAAGCCGGTGTCAAACTGCGCGGCGCCGACAAAATGGCGCGCATTCCGGTCAAGATCATTCCGACCGAGGAGCTGCCGCGCAAACCCGACTGGATCCGCGTACGCGTGAAGAATCCGGGTGAGGTGCAACGCATCAAGGGCCTGCTGCGCGAGCAGAAGCTGCATACCGTCTGTGAAGAAGCGGCCTGCCCCAACCTCGCCGAGTGCTTCGGCGGCGGCACCGCGACCTTCATGATCATGGGCGACATCTGCACCCGTCGCTGCCCGTTCTGCGACGTCGCCCACGGCCGCCCGAACGCGCTCGATGCCGATGAGCCGCGTCACCTCGCCGAGACCGTGGCCAACCTCAAGCTCAAGTACGTCGTGGTCACCTCAGTCGACCGTGATGACCTCAAGGACGGCGGCGCGCAGCATTTTGTCGACTGCATCACCGAAGTGCGCAAGCTCAACCCGACCACGAAAATGGAAATCCTGGTGCCGGACTTTCGCGGCCGCATGGACATTGCCCTGCGCCTGATCAGCGAATGCCCGCCCGACGTGTTCAACCACAATATCGAAACCGTGCCGCGCCTGTACAAGGCCATCCGCCCGGGCTCCGATTACCAGCACTCGCTGCAACTGCTCAAGCGCTTCAAGCAGGATCGCCCGGACATCGCCACCAAGTGCGGCCTCATGGTCGGCATCGGCGAAACGGAAGAGGAAGTCATGGCCCTGCTCGATGACCTCAAGGCCCACGATGTCGATCTGGTCACCATCGGCCAGTACCTGCAGCCCTCGAAGACACATGCACCGGTCGACCGCTTCGTGCACCCGGACGAATTCGCCCGCTATGCCGCCTACGGTCGCCAGCTCGGCTTCCGTAACATCGCCAGTGGGCCGATGGTGCGCTCGTCCTATCATGCCGACCTGCAGTTTGCCGGGGTAGATGTCGTCGCGCCCTATTCCGCGCCGGACCCTGCTGCCAGTGTGCAGACCCATCTGCCTGCCGCACAGTAACCGCTCGCGATGTCCCTGAGCGAGACGTGGTGGGCCTGGCGTGACTGGCTGATGCAGAATCCTGACTGGATTCTGCTGCTGATCTTCGGCCTGGCCGCGCTCGAAGCCGTGGCGGTCATCGGCTCCATCATTCCGGCCGTGCCCATCATGCTGGCGCTGACACTGCTCGCCGGCAGCGCCGATCTTCACCTGCCCACCATCCTCCTGGTGGCCGTTGCCGGCGCCATGCTCGGCGATGGCATCAGCTATGCCATCGGCCATCACTTCAAGCATCGCATTGAGCACATCTGGCCGTTCCGCACGCACCCGCAATGGCTGTCAGCGAGTGAGGCGTTCGTCGAGAAACATGGCGGCAAGAGCCTGATCTTTGGCCGCTTCATCGGCCCCATCCGCGCCTTCGTGCCTTTGGCGGCGGGCATTTTCCAAATGCCGTTCCGGCGCTTCATCTGGTTCAATTTCGTGTCCGCCGTGGCCTGGGCGCCGCCCAATATTCTGCCCGGCTATATTGCCGGCGCAGCAGTGACGCATCCCTACATGCCGGGACGTCATCAGCTCGCCTTTGTCGGCGGCATCCTGATCGCGGTGGCCATCCTGCTCTGGCTGCTGCCCTGGCTGAAGGCCATCACCAGACACTGGCGCCAGAGTCATGCGCCGCGCAATGTCGGCTTTTACTATGCCGCGGATGGCCGTCCCGAGAATCAGGTCATGGCAGGCCTGTTCGCCGTGACCGGACTGATCGGATTCATTGCGATCGCCGTCTCGCTGCCAGCCCTGCGCGGTTGGGATCACTCGATCGCGCAAGAACTCCTGCGCATACGGCAGCCTGCCATTGACTACATTTTTCAGGCTTTCTCCCTGCTGGGTGACCGTCACGCCTTGCTAACATTCGGGGCCCTGCTCTCGCTATGGCTGACAGCCCGCCGGCAGTGGCGGGCCCTGGGCTTCCTCGCCATCATCGCCCTGCTCTGCCTGACTCTGCCGAATGCCCTGAAGCTTCTGTTCGCCGTGCCGCGTCCATCGTCCGCCGGGCACGCGCTCGCCTCCTGGGCCTTCCCCAGTGCGCATGCCTTCAACGTCACGGTGATATGGGGCTTTCTCTATGTCCTCGCCGGACGCCATATGCATGAAAGCGGACGTGCCTGGGCACTGGGCGTCAGCCTGGTCATCATTTTGTTTACCGCCGTTTCCCGGCCATTTCTGGGCATGCACTGGAGCACGGATATCGTCGCCGGCATGAGTCTGGGTCTGGCCGCGCTCGCGCTGCTGCGCTGGGCCTGGTACCGGGGAGAGGGCTTGCTGCTGTCATCCTGGGAGCCTCCGGTCATCATCCTGACCAGTCTGGTCATCACCAGCCTGATCTGGGTGTGGCCGGACTGGCCGCATACCCTGCTGCGCTTCGCCCACCTGCCGGCGAGTTTGTAAATACTGCCATCGGTACGCGCTCCCCGCCTGCCCGCGTTATAGTCAGACAGAAGACATTATCAGCCCGGGGTCAGCACGCTGAACCGCTCATCAGGAGAGGACATGACGCGACGCGTCGACAATCTCGCCAGCCGGCATGACACCACAGCCGATCTTTTCGGCGGCCTTCAGGTTCGCATGGCAGACGCCGTCGTGCCGGCGGCAAGCGTGGAAGTAGGCTGGGCGGCCTGGCGCGCCGCGCTGCCACCCGGGGCCGGACGCTGGCAACGCCTGCGTTTCTGGCTGGCGCGCTGGCATCAGGTCAGTCTGGCGCGCTACTTCGTCCAGGTTGATGGCGAATATCGCGTGGCATCCAGCGTCAGTCTGCGCCACCGACCAGACGGTAGCGGCCTGGAAGCCAGGCTGCTGCAGGCGGCCACGCCCTGGCAATTGCTGTGGTTACGCCTGCGCAGTGACCGCGTTGGCATTATCACCCTGACAGGCCGCCAGGCGCGCGTTGCGCGCATGCCGGGTGCACCCGCTTTCCTGCCGCCCCTGCCGATCAGCGGCGCGGGCTGCGTCGAAGTGCTGATTGATGGCGAACAGGGCGGCACGCTGCCGCTGTCGGTCAACGACCGCTGAGTCACCCGTAGGGTAAACGCCATGAGCTGAAGCGCGGGCGCGTCAGATGCAGCGAGATGACTGCGCAGCGGCGGCCATGTCAGCCAGCAGCAGCGCTGCCGTCTGGGCCGGCGTCAGCGACTTGTCGGCCGGTCGCATGACGCGCCTCATATGGACTCGTTCAGCCAGCCGAACGCACTTTGTCATATGGCGTGCACGCGCGGGCGGGTCGGCCAGAAAGCCCACCCTATAAGTGTTTTTGTGCAGAAGCGTGAAGCGGGCGAGACCCTGAATGGGCTCCAGCCGCAAATCGCCCGCCTCATGCCAGTCGAGTACATAAATCCAGCGCACAGGCAAGGGGGTCAGAGCCTGTTCATCGCGGAACAGGGGCAGATTGAACTTGTCCATGCCCGGCTGAATAGGCGCCAGATGAGTCGTCGCGATGTCCAGATGCTCAGCGGCGTCCTGCCAGAGCTTGATGCGCGGAAATCCGGGAATGGCGAAACCATTCTCGTCGATAGGGACGACATCATCGGCCAGGATGTCATGCCCGCGCTGCAGGAAGGCGGCGGCCAGTGTCGACTTGCCCGCCCCTGAGTCACCAACGCAGATCATGCAGACATCACCAACGCGTATGGCATTGCCATGCAGCACCAGGTAGTTGCGCTGCATGAGCAGCGCACCCAGCGCCGAGCCCTGGAGGAAGAGCCGCAGGGACAGCGGGTCGGCATCCGGGTGCGCATCCAGCAGAATTTCCCGGCCATCACGGACTTCATAACGGGCAATCCCGGGGATGTGCAATCTGAGGACATTGTCGCCGACCCACAGGCGGGCATGCAGCTGGCGGGCATTCGCCGGCCCCGTCGCCGAGAGCCCGGCCAGGCGGATATGGACATCGGGCACGGCGGCGGCAGAATTGCACGGAGACATCTCCGGCATGATCAGCTCGCTGGCGATGTGCAGACCGTAACAGGCATAGTGGTACATCAAGCGGAAGCTCCATAGGGTGGCCAGGCGAAGCAGCCGACAACTTTGAACTGTTCGAAGCTGTGCCCGCCAGTGACCGCTATGCGCCCGGACATGACCCAGGCGTGAGCCTGCATGCGGCCGGCCTCACGCCGCAAACCGAAAAAAACGGTGTGCGGCAAACCGGCCAGCGTGAGCAGGGAACGACTGACCAACGCCTGCGGGAAGCAGTTCGCAGTCCAGGGCGTATAACGTGCAGCGAGGCGGATGAGACGCCCCAAGCGAAGCGCTCTTTGCTCCTGGTCGGCTGGCAGCAGATGCAGCCACGGCAAGGGATGACGCTCTCCGCTCAACCAGCGGCGCACCACGGAGAATGGCAGTGCAATGATGCAAAACCGCGCCATGCCCAGCATGAGCCAGATGGGCAGCAACAACAGCCGATCGGCAGCCGGCAGTCGGTTGAAGCTGCGCCACTTCTGCCAGAGCCGCCTCATGACTTGTCCGGGCCCGACCGCTCCGGTCCGGAGGCAGGCAGCAGCCAAGACTCCAGCCGCTGCAGGACCCCCAATTCGTTGCGAGTGGCCGCCTTGTGTGGCCCGCGCAGTATCACGGCCAGGCGCGGCAGGCCGTCCAGCCAGTTACGCCCATACCAGTAAGGCAGTGCCCACAACCTGTTCCGGGTCGGATAACGCAAAGCGAGGCGGTGGGGGCCGGGCAATACCTTCCTGCGCAGCCAGGACAGCCGGTGCAACCAGCCCGCCCGCAGATGGTGCATCGCGGATACATGCCTACGCGCGTCGACATCACAGAGGCTGAAGTAACGCAAAGCGTCGAGCAGAGCCTCATCCGGCAAAGCGGGCGGCTGAGGAGGCCATACGATGCCCAAACTACCCCAGTGATGCTCGGCCAGTCTCAAACCGAGGACTAGCGCCGACATTTGCTGCAGCGCATCGGCCTGCTGCCAGAAAAGCAACCAGTCAATATCATGCGTCTCAAGCAAATAATGAATGTCCGTGAAAATCAGCGGGCCGTTGTTCAACTTGTGATCGGCGATGGCGTGAACCAGCAGGTGCAGCAGTTGGTCTGTCGGTGCCGGATACCGTATGTGCTTGCCACCCAGCTCACGCCGTATGGCACGCTCCCAGAAACCGGGCAGCTGTGACAGCTCATACCCCTGCCCTCCCGTCGCATCGGAGTGGAAAAGGCGGGCATGCAGCTCCAGCTTGACGCTGCTGTCCGGACGCTGAAGGCCCGGCAGATGCTTGCTCTTTTTGAGGATGGCATCCAGCTCTCCATGCTCTTCGAGCAAGCACTCGTAGCCACCGGCCCGCAAGATGTCGTAGGCACGCAGCACCTGATCGACAGGTACCAGCAAATCCAGATCACGAACAGGCCTCAGGTCAGGCTGGGGATAAGCATGCCAGGCCAGGAAGGCGCCTTTCAGCGCCATGCAGGGTATGCCGGCGGTCTCCAGCAGTCGGTGCGCATGCAGCAGCTCCCGCTGCATCTGCATGGCGCGCAGCGCATGCGTCCGGCGCGAACCGGCCAGCGCCTGCGAAAGAAAGTCCGGCCAGCCGGCCTCGTGCGCCTGCGCCTGCTTCCAGTGCAACAACGGCCCGACGCGGTGCATGGTGGCCAGCCTCAGCCAAGTGCGCCAGTCCTCGTCACTGAGTGCTGGTGTTGCCGGGAGAGTGCCCGTCCGACAGGCCAGGCAATCGAGCAGATACCCGCGCAGCACCTCATCCTGGATCATTGACATGACCGGATCAGGCCCTTGTCGGCCAATTGCGCCAGGAATGCGGAGACATCACGCAGGCTGGTGACGGTATCGACCTGATAGTGAGCCAACAAGTGCTGACTCAGGTTATCGACACTCTGTGGCGTTGCCAGCGCCTCCCACAGCAGACCGGCGCTGCCGTTCAGGCTGAAATAGGCGCCGCTGTCCAAGTCCATCATGACCGTTTCGGCGCCCATGCTGACCGCCGCCAGATCATCGCGACGTTGATAGAAAACAACTGTACTCATGTGATGTTTACCTCGGGAATGCCTTTTTGCAGGTCATCTGAAGCAAGGAATGCCGGCGTGGAAAGCGTAGAGACAGGCAGCAGGCACGGTGAGGGTATGCCGGCCAGATGCCCCACGTCAGCCCAAGGGCCGACGCCGATCAGCCGTCCTTGCGATAGCACAGCCACCTGGTCGGCGTGTTCCAGCATAGTCAGGCGATGGCCAATGATGAGTAGCGTCAGGTCGCCCCTGAGGTCTCTCACGGCATCGCGAATACGCTGCTCATGGGCATGATCGAGTGCGCTCGTGCTTTCATCGAGGATCAGCAGGGCCGGCTGCCGCAGTAGGGCACGTGCCAGCCCCAGCCGTTGCCGCTCGCCTCCGGACAGCCTGATGCCATGGTCGCCTATCACGGTGTCCAGCCCCAGAGGCAGGCCGTGAACGAAGTCAGCGGCAGCGCGTTGCAATGCACTCCAAAGTGCGTCCTCACTGATCTCGGTCAGGCCCCAGAGCAGGTTGTTGCGAATACTGTCGTGCCGCAGGCTGACCTCTTGCGGTACATAGGCGACAGCCTTGCGCCAGGCCATGCGCAGCGACCCTGACAGGGGCACCCCATCGAGCAGGACACAACCCTGATCCGGCACAAGCAGACCGCTGACGAGATCAGCCAGCGTGCTTTTGCCAGAGCCAGAGGCGCCCACCAGCGCGGTGGTGCTGCGCACAGGCAGCGTCAGCCTGACATCGCTCAAAGCCGCGTTGTCACGACCAGGGAAATGCAGACTGACATTGTCCAGCTGGAGGCCGAGGGCCATGACGGCGGGGATGGTGGCCGTGGCATCGGGCTCAGCGCTGGCTGCGCTATCGCGCAGTACCTGCAGGGTCGTCGTCAGCACGGGCAATACGTGCAGGCAGCCGTAGAGCTGTTGCTGTAGCGCGCTCAGCATGGGGGTCATGCGGGCGAAAACCAGCACCAGCACCAGCAGATCCGCGATGGGCAGGGTCAGCCACGTCAGACCAATACTGATATAGACACAGAGCAGTGCAGTGGCGATGACCTGCAGGAACCATTGCGCCCGCCCGTTACTGCAATGAAACGCCATCTGCCGCGAACGCAATGCCCGCATGCTGGCAGACAGTGCTTGCTGCTGTGCGGCGGCGCTACCCAGCAGCTTACCCAGCTTGAGACTGGACAAGTTGTCATGAATGGTGGCGTGCAGCTGGCGCGAGGCTTCGCCAAGCTGATGCCCGAGGGCCGTGGCCTGGCTGCGCTGACGCACCAGCATGCGCAATGTAATGCCCCCCGACAGCAGCGCCAGCAAGGTAATAGGCCACGACAGCATCAACGCCACCACACCATAGCAAACGAGCATGACAAGACTGGTCAGCAAGCCGAGCAGATAGTGCACACCCATGCCAATGCGCTGGATATCCGTGATGAGCAGACTGGCGTGCTCACTTTGCCGGCGTGCGCTCAGCCACTGCCACTCCGCACTCAGCAAGGAGGAGAAGACATTCTCGCGCAGGGCGTCAACCACGGCATGCTGGAGCTCTACTGCATGTAAATTCCGCGCGAACTGAATCCGTCCGCGCAAGACCACGAGCAAGAGCAGGCCGCTCAGCATGATGGGCATGGAGTGCAGCGGCAGCCATGCCGACAGTCCGGCAGGTACAACGCCGGACTGCATCCACTGCAGCCAGGGCACGAGCAACAGCAGCCCCAACCCTTCTGTCAAACCGCAGGCAAGCATGAGTGCCATCAGCAACAGCAATCGCCTGCGCGGCATCAGGCGCAGCAAGCTGCTCAGATCACGCAAACCAACCAGCTGAGGCTTGATGACGGACATGGGTTATGGCCCGTTAAAATAATTATTTACGATTATATTAGATTATTTCACTATATTTTTAAGCGAGCCTACAGATAGTTTTCAAGCCCAATAACGCCTGTAATATTTTGTAATTTTGACAAAATCAGATGTGCTATCAGATACCACGGTCATTTTCGTGCAGATGATGGTATTCATTTGCTGCCAGAAATAATGCCCGGGAAAATTACTATAGGGAGGACGCTTAAAATGCTAGACGATCTCTATCTGGGGGAGATTCGTGTCTTCTCCAGCAATTATGTACCCCGCGGCTGGGCGCTGTGCGAGGGACAAAAGCTGCAGATCAAGCAACACGCGCTGCTGTTCCAGCTGCTGGGCACCCAATATGGCGGTGATGGCGTGGAGACATTTCATCTGCCTGACATGCGTGGCAGAACGCCCATCGGGATGAGTGACTCCGGTGTCGGCAGCAAGGGCGGAGCGGAGACCGTTGCGCTCCGGGAGAGCCAAATGCCACGCCACCGGCATCACGTCATGTGTGACGACACCGCCAATGTCATGATCAATACCGGCGCCCCATCAGCCCGGTCGGTCCCCTCCAGCGTGGTCAGGGGGCCTGCGCCCGGGTCACCATCACGGCTGAAGCTGCATCAGAGTGCACGGACTGCCGGGCAGAGCGGCCCTCATCTGGTGGCGCTCGAAGAGGGCCTCATCAGCCAGGAGGGCCAGGGCAAGCCGCATGAGAACAGGCAGCCCTATCTGGTCATGCGCCACTGCATCTCACTCACGGGCCTTTTTCCGACAAAAGACGAGGCGTAGAGAGAATCGTCATGAGCAACTACTACACGGGCGAGATTGTCGCCGTCCCTTTCCTCAGGCCAGTCACCGGCTGGATCCTTTGCGATGGCGCTCTGCTGCGGATCGACGAGTACGAAGAACTATTCGAGGTCATCCGCACGCTCTATGGCGGAGACGGCATCAGCACGTTCGCCGTTCCTGATCTGAGGGCGCGAATCATCGTTTGCGAAGGCCAGCTGCCAGGCGGAGAGCGCTACTTCCAGGGCGAGCGTGGCGGATACGGGCTGGCGAACCTGACGCAGAGCCATCTGCCGCCACACCGGCATCCGCTCTACGCGTCGACCCTGGTGGCCGACGCGCTCTCGCCGGTGAACAGCCTCTTTGCGACACCTGCCAATGACAATGGCGATTTCCGCGGTTACCTGAGCAAGGAGTACCCGCAGGCCACGGATATGCCGATCTCACCAACCGTGGTCGCTGTGTCCGGTGTCGGCGCGCCACACGTCAACGTCATGCCGACGCTCGCATTGCACTACATGATCTGCGCATCCGGCGTCTTCCCAAATACATAATGAGGTCAATAGATATGGCGATGCTTGGTGAGATCAAGCTGTTTGCCTTTAACCATGCCCCTAAAGGCTGGTTGTGTTGCGATGGCCGTCAAATTGATGCCCTGCGTTATCCAAAGCTTCACGCACTCCTGGCTCAGTCGGGAAAAGGCGACAAGCCGGTCTGCCTGCCGGATCTGAGGGGTCGGGCCCTGGCGCATGCAGGACAAACAGATGATGGCGTAGTATTCGGCTTCGGGCAGCAAGTCGGAACGGCGGCCGAAACCCTGTCAGCAGCACATTTGCCGGCCCACCGGCATGCTTTTGTGGCGTTCGCTACGGCGACTTTCGCCAACGCTCAGCAACATCTCAGCGTCACACCCAAGGCCGGACTGAGCCGCCCAGCGGCCTGCTTTCAGGTCCAGCCATCGGGAAGCGCCGCGTCTTATGAAATGTGGGTCCCCATGACCACTGCGCCGACAAAAATGATGGCTGAAGCGTCGATGGGCGAAGTGGGAGGCGCTGACGCCCACGACAATATGTCGCCCTACCTGTCACTCAATTACTGCATGTGTGCTACGGATGGAGAAATGCCCTCTTTTTCATAGCCCTGCCAGAAACGACACGCACCAGGCCATCATGGCCTGATGCGCTGTTTCTCAGCGGCTTGATCTGGCACCCAGCCCTTCTCAGCTTGCAAATGCGCCAGTATCTCCATCATCCGCAAGATCTCCACCTTCCGCCGTGACACTCAGGTCAAGTACGGAAAGCTCGGGGGTCTCATAGGGCTGCTTGTTTTCTTGCATGGTGTTCACCTCTGGTTGTTGAATGAGTCACATCATGACGCGCCCGTACGGGCTTGCTGGCGTTTTATCAGGGTGCATGCGCTCTGCCGTCATACTACCAACGAAGAGAGCATGCGATATTGCGCGCATGAAGGTCGTGCGGTAACGCCTGCTGATTTCTGGCAGCCCCCAGCCTCCCTCCGGCCAGCCATGCAGCCAGGCCAGCAGCCTGTCGATATCCATCATTTCGCCGACAGCCGCCTGGCCACGCAAATGACGCAAGGTTTCATAGACCTCCGGCCGCGACCTGGCCAGATGCTCATGCCAGTCCGCCTGCTGCAGCCCTTTCGTCCGGGCCTGCGTAATTTCCGGCGGCAGCCTGTCCCGAACCAGTCTCTGCAGCAGCCAGCGCACCCTCCCGTTACGGAGGTACTGGCTGCTGGGCACGGACAGGCAGAAGCGGATCAGACGCACGTCGGCGGTAGGGTCTCGCCACTCCAGTCCGTGCTTATTCGCCTGCAGCAGGTAGGGGCCTCTGTCATGGCGCCGGAGGTAGGCAATGCGCCTGGCACGGCTGTCCGTCCAGGGCAGATCATGCCGACCCCAGCGGACAGCCCGGGCACGGGCGTCAGTGTCCAGTCCTGCGCATAGCACCGGGCTCAGCGCCGACGCGTCGCCGGGCTTGCGCGCCTGTGGATGGCGCAACCAGCGCAGCGCCAACTGCAACCTGCCAGGCAGATGCGCCAGCACGCCCCGGCGGATCGGAGTCCGCCACTGCCCCCGGTCTTTCCAGTGCCGGAACTCCCGCCACCAGTCCAGCCACCGCCCGCGGCCAATCAATTCGCCGAACAGCTCATGGCCAAGATAGGAAATGGTCATGTTACCCATCTGTCCGGTGAGCAGAACCCGCGACCCGGCCGCCACGGCCCGGCGATCGATCTCGTTCAACCACAACACATTGCTGGCATTGAGTAGTGGCAAATCCATGGCGCCCACCGTCCGCCGCGTCTCGGCCAGCCAATCCAGATGCTGCACATCCACCAGCTCATGATCGATATTGGCGTGGCGCTGCACGAGCGCTCGGGCCGCGACGGACTCGTCAGCGTGCATGCCTGCCGGCACAGGGCCGTCATAGCCCGGACGGGGAATGGCGGTGTAGGCGGTCAGCCGCTGGCCGCTTACGGCGAGCGCGCGCGCGGCATAGTCGGTGACAGTGGCGCTGTCGAAGCCAGAGCTGAGCCGGCTGCTGACGGGTGTGCAGCTGCGCAGGTGATCCCGGGTGACTCGCGCAAGCAACTCATCGAGGGCGTCGACATAATCCTCATCACGCGCCAGGTGCAGGGTTTCTATGTTGCTGAAGTCTTCATAGCACTCGCTGGCCTCCAAGCGCCCGTCGCTGAAGCTAACGATGTGGCCCGGCTCCACGCGCGATATGCCGGTGAAGAAGCTCTCCGGACCTTGTTGAGGCAGCGACCAGAAGTGATCATGCAGACGACCATGGTCAGGCGCGGGCATCATGCCGGGCAGAACCAGCAGCGAGCGGGCACTGCTGGAGAATGCGATGCGCTGACCGCTAGCAGTCCAGTACAGCGGACGCAGGCCCAGGGGGTCTCGCGCCAGCCAGAGCCGGCGGCGTTCCGGTTGCCAGCAGGCAAGCGCGAAATCACCCACCATGTGTCTGGTGGCATCACTGCCCCAGCGCAGCACGGCGTGTAACGCGAGATCGCTGTCAGCCAGGCGGCTCAAAGCGACCGGCTCGATACCCAACTGGTCGGCGAGTTCGACGCGATTGTCCAAGCGCCCGTCGAAAAGCAGCAGCTGACGCGAGTCCGCATGCGCCCGAGGCTGGACATCCAGGCTGTCCTCCGGCGTGGTCCGGAGCAGCGCGTGAATGAAGTGGCCCTGCCCCCAGTCCAGGCCGCGCTGGCGATCGCGCCCGAACGGCGCGATCGCCAGCCTGAGACGATGCTTCAGGTCATCGCCGATGTGACTGCCATCCAAATGGATGAGGCCTGCAATAGCGCTCATGCGATGGCCCCGGGCGCCCGGACAGTCATGGGCTCAGACCGCACGATGACGACAGGCCGCTGCATCCTTCAGCTTTCATAGGTCTTGATCCGGTGCAGCACCTGGCTGCATGCGCTGTCCCAGACTTCCAGTTGCCCCTCGTCGGTCAGCACCAGAAAGGCACCCGGGTTTTTGTGCGTTCCGGTTGCGGTCACGGCAACCTCCCTGTTCTTGGACCAAAAGCCGGGGTCCTCCAACGCATAGGCCACGAGGTTTCCGTCTTTCTGCATGGTGACGTAGCGGGTGTCGTCCTTGTCCACCAGCTTGATGTCTTGGTCATTGTGGTAGAACAGGTGCCTGGAGCCCGAGGCAGCCTCGGCACCCCTGTATGGATATGCACACAAAATCAGGGAGGAATAGCGCAGATCCAGTTTCTGGAGCTTGTACAGCCCATTTTCAGAAACAATGCTCTGGGAATCCCTCAGCACATCGCCCGGCAGCAACCTGTTCTTGAGGTGGCTCTGGGTTTTCTTGTCATATCCATAGCTAAAGACCGGCGCGTCATGACAGGAAATTTCTGCGATGAAGCTGCCATCCTGGGCGATCTGCAGCAAATAACCGTTGTCGGAGAGAACCATGTGGCTTTTGGCGTACTTGACCTTGTCAAAGACATTCGTCGCGGTCACGGCCTGCTCGCGGGCGTACTCCTTGGGGTTTTCATAGATCACCAGGTGCCCGTCCTGCGCCTGCAGACGCAGGACGAAGCGGTAGCAATTTCGCAGCGCATATTTCTCGAAAACTGACTTCACACCGCTCGGGCCACGTAGCTGGACCACGGGATCGAACTTGTAGCGCCTGTCGAGCGTGATGGCGTAGGCACCATTCTTCGACTGGCAGATCGTGCTGCCGTCGAAGTCCTCAAACTCGGCCCCAGGCGCAATGATGTTGCTCAACGGCGCCAGCAGGATATTGCTGACACAATACTCTCCATCACGGGTCCGGATATTGCGCAGGTAGGGGCTGATGAAGTCGAGACTGCTCTTCAGGCTCTCCGGGAACGTGACCGAGGACACTTCCTTGAACGCGCCCTCCTGGCCTCTGGCGAGCGTTATTTCCGGCGCGCCGCTGGCGCTCACGCCAAGCGATATCCTGACTTTCTCACCCGCCGGCATGTGACCGGTTTTCAATCCGACCAGCGCGGCGGCCAGGGGCTTGCCAGCCATCTCTCGTGTCCGGCTGATGGCGAGTCCGGCGGGTGGGTAGCTGCCTCCGCCCAGGATCACGGTGCCGCACCAGAAAAATGCGCGGTAATTGGGGTCCGGCATGCTGTAAGAGTCGGACACGGTGGCTCGCCCACCCCCCGCCAGAGTCACGGAACCCGCTTCAAGGAACAACTGCTCGAGCGAATTCCTGAACATCGGATCGTGCAGGTCCGCGACCCGCGCGGAGATGCTTTTCCCGAAGCCTTCGCCATGATGGAGCATCAGGCTCTGGTCGAGGCCGAGCGCGACCCGCACGCGAAGGAAGACTGGCAGGTCGGACTTCTGAAAGGAGAACAGCTGCTGTGTCTCCGGGTCGTCATGATCCGGGACGAGATAGTACCTGTGCACGTGATCGCCGATCGGAGCGTCCTCGCGCCAGCCCCGGAAGTCCCGGGGGTTCCAGAAGACGGTCTCGTCCGCGCCGGCGTCAGCCTGCCTGCTCCAGGTGCCATGCGTCGAGCGCTTTAGGCAGCCGATGTCGAACGCGAGCTGCTCCGCTGGCACCTGTGCGTCGGCACCGCGGGCCTTCTTGCGGAGCAGGGCAAAGCCGGAAAGCAGGTTGAAGGCGGCTGGCGTCGCGGCCGATTGGTCGAAACTCTTCTTCAGGGTCAGGATGTCGCGGCCGCAGATCAACGTGTCGAGCTGGTAGGCCACGGCGAAGAGCTCGCCCGTGAAGCTGTCGCGCCAGCGGCCGATGTCGCATATCTTCGTGAATACCTCCGAGCCGGGCATCTTCTCGCTGGTGAAGAAAACCGCAGAAATGGCCAGGCTCTGGATGTAGCGCTCCCGCTTCTGGATGAACGCCGAGACCAACAGGCGGATCGCCTCGCAGATACGGCTCAGCTGGCCTATGGTCGTACTGAAGGACTGGAATGCCTTGGCATTCGGATCGCTGGCAGCGGAAATGATCTTCCCGGCCAGCGAATCCTTCCTGAGCGGCAGCTGTCTGGTCTCGCTGGCATCGTCATATACACCGGCCAGCAGGCTGTACTGCTCATTGTAGAACTCACGGATGATCGCCTGGATGGCGCTGATGATCCTGTCATCGAGGTCTATCAGCTCTTGCACGCCGACGCTGTCGCGCGCCGAGAAATTCAGCGCATAGTCGTCGATCGAGAAGATCATATCCCTGGCGCTGGTGATCAGCCTCTCCAGCTCGGTGACCCTGGTGTTCTGATCTGACTTGATGACGATGTAGTCAGCCCAGTGCTTCAGATCATCTTTGATCTCCTTGCTGAGGTCGCTGATCTTGGCGCTGATGTCGTCGAGCTTGCTGTGGGTCTTGCTGAAGCCGGCGTCGATCTTGTCGCTGATCCCCTTGAGCTGATCCATGTAGGGGTCTGGCGTCGGACGAATGAAAGCCATCAGCGAGGTGCCCAGCGAGCCGCCCACGGGCCCCAGGAAGAACCTGGCGGCCCCCTTGATGCCAGCCTCCAGCAGATCCATACCCAGCTGTCCGCCAATGTCACTCCAGTCGTTCTTCCCGCCCTGCCCTCGGATCTCGTTGAATATCGCGATGCTGAGCCTCTTGCCTGCAGTAACGGCGAGGACCTTACCGAAATCCTTTGCCGCCGCCTTCTTGTCCAGCAGATTCTCGGCCGCGTAGTCCTTGATCGACTCTTTGATCCTGCTGTAGCAGTCCAGCTCCTTGCGCTGACTGGCGAGGATCTGCGTGCTGATGTCCCGCTGCGTGACCAGCTCGATGTATTTCTTGTTATATGCCTCGCGTGCGACCAGACCCGCCGGACTCGTGTCCGTCGGCGACACGGCATTGAAGGCATGATCCTGGATCTGGGACCGGATACTTTTCAGTTCATCCTGGTACTTCCTGTAGGTTTCCGAGATACCTTGCTCAGCCTTCAGGGCCGGATGGCTTTTCCCTGACTCCCGAAGCAGGGCCTCAAGCTGCGCCATGTCGAACCAGGAACCCTGATCAACCGCCTTGAAGATGAACTGCTGATGGGCCTTGAAGAAGGTCGCCTCACTTTCGATGATCGACTTCACACTCGCGTAGAAGTCCTTGTTTCGGGACAGCAGGTAGCTGGCCATGCGGCGATGGTGAGCGGCAAGGGTGCCGCGATTATCGAGCACCGCGATGAAACCAAACGTGTGGTGTGCTTCCTTGAACGCGGCAACATGGTCTTGCAACACCGGGTGCCGCTCAAGGATGACCATTTTTTTGTCGATGGCGGCCAGCAGGGCAACCTCACCTGCGCGACTCTGATTGTCGTTGCCCTGGGTCCCGGCGCCCTTGTACTTGATCTTGTAAACGTTCTCGAAGAGCACATCGTGCTGCAGGGCGGCATCAGCCTCGCAGTATGCGTGGTAGTCAGAGCCCGGACCTTCGCCGAGTGCACGCAATCCGGCGAACAGCGCCTTCTCCATGTGCATCAGGGAAATGTTTTCCAGCTGAATTTGTGCCAGCACACCCGGAATAAGCTTCCTGGCCTGGGATGGCCGGTCCGGTTCCTGATCCATGGCCTCGCGCATGGCATGAAAGCTGAGTCCGGCGTCGCATATCGTGAGCCATGCCTCGATATGATTCAGGCACACGCTCACCGACTTGATGCCACTGGATGACATTTGACTGCCAACGATAGGGAGGCTCATATCCTGTCCTCGTGCTGAGATTCGATGCTTCGCGTCGCGCACGACCGGCCTCAGTACGGCCTGATCCCGGCGAGGTTTTCGCCTGCCTGCGCGACGTTGAAAGAAGGCTTCGATTCGAGTGTATCGACGGCTATGCGCCGAACATTTCAGAACATTACATGGCGAGGAGAGCGGTATCCCTACCCCAGCCGCACCGGCACGCTGAGCCGGTAACCCACGCCGCGGTGTGCGATCACCAGGTTGTCCACACCCAGCGCCTGCTGGCACTTTCCGCGCAGGCGACTGATCAGGACTGCCAGGGCGGCCGCGGTCACTGGCCGGTCGTCACGGCCGATCATGGCGCCCTGCAGGTATTGCAGATCCGCCTCGCGCCCGGGCGCCAGCGCCAGCAGCTCCAGCAGACGCAGCTCGCCCGTCGTGAGCATGCAGCGGCTTCCCGAGGGGTTGCTCAGCATGGCACTGGCGCGGTCGAGCATGAACAGTCGCGGCGCCTCGCGCCGCATGCGCCGGCTCAGGTTATCGATCACCGCGATCAACTCGGCCGTGTTGGTCGGCTTGGTCAGGTAGACATCCGCCCCGGACTGGTAACCGCTGGAGCGGTCCCCGTGGCGGGTGCGCGCGGTGAGCATGATGATGCCCATATCCGGGTGGGTCTCGCGCAGGCGGGTGGCGATGCTGTAGCCATCCTCATAGGGTAGATTGACGTCGAGCACGGCAATGTCGGGCACCTCGCCGCGCAGCCAGAGACTGAGCTCCTCGCCGCAGTCCACGCCATGCGCGTGCCAGCCCGGCCGGGAGAGGAAGCTGACCATTTCCTCGCGCAGCAGCTCGTTGTCCTCCACCACCACAATCATCAGATCGGCAGACATAGCCTGAACACCACATCATCATTGTCGCGGGCATAAGAGGCATCGCCGCCCATGCGGCGAGCCACACTACGCACCCAGTACAGCCCCAACCCCATGCCACTGAGGCGCATGGCCAGCGAAGAACGATAATACTTGGCAAACACGCGCCCGGCATCGGGAAAGCCAGCGGCACCCACCAAGTTGCGTACCTCAAGCAGCCAATACCTGTCTTCGGCGCTCAGGTAGACAAGCACAGGCGAGGCTGCGGGCGAATACTTGAGGGCATTGTCGATCAGGTTGCGCAACATCAACCCGAGCAGATGACTGTCGACACAGGCCAGCAAAACGGGGGGTAGTTTGAGCTGCAGGCGCTCGCTGTGCGTGTGACCAGCACAAAAATCGTCAATCAGCGCAGCCACATTGACCGTGGCCAGCTCAAGCACCAGGCCGCTTTGTTCCAGCTGGTCGATCTCGATGCCTCTCTCCAGCACATCATCGATGTCATCCACTGCGATATGTACACGACCAAGGCGCCGCTGCACAGAGTCTGTACTCTCCGCCAGCTCATTCTCGAGGTTGCTGACCGTCATGCGTATGGTGCTCAGCGGATTCTTGATTTCGTGCAAAAGCATGCCGAGAAAACTATGGGTGTCTTCATGGCGCTGCCGCTCGAATAGCAACTGCTGCTCAGCTTCGCGCTTGTCCTGCAGCAGGCGCAGCGAATTCAGCGCCTTGAGCTGCGTGTTGCGCACCAGCACGAGCATCAGCATGAGCATAGTAAACAGCGTGATGGGCAGGTTGGGATACAGCGTGCTGAGATTGCCCGTCTGCAGCTTCAAAATAACGGACAGTGACCACCCGATGGTATAGAGCACAGCACCAGCATACGCCACCCGGAAGACGACGCTGATCAATGGGTCAGGATGGCGCGCCTTGAAAACGACCAGCAACCCCCAGAACGACAAGAAGGTGACGATGCCGTTGTTCAGCAGCATGGCCAGATCACCGTGCCCGCTGGCGATCAGCCAGAGCAGCCACGGCAGCATGAACATGCTCAGATAGTAGGGCCAGAAAACCCAGCGCGGCAGCCCGAACAGCCTGAAAAGCGCACGGTAAAGAATCACGGCCATGGCAACATAGATGCAAAAGGCGACCATGCTGATCTGATTAACCAGATTCACGCTGTCAGGCCATACCAGACGGGATGCCAGCCCCAATTGCAGCGCCAGCATGACCAGCCCCGACAAATTGAACAAAGCATCCAATCCCCACAAACTGTCACGTGTGCTGACATAGACCATGGACGACATCATCGACATGATCAGGCCGATGCCGATGAAAGCACCCGCCACCATGTGCACAAGAGAGTCAAAGGCCGCACTGTCGTCATACCTGAGCGCACGGGCATAAATCGGGGTAGTCGGTGATAACACCCGCGCATAGACGACTGTCACCCGATCTGCTGACGGCCTGACCCTCACAGCCGGCGCCAGCGTCTTGACCTCGCGCTGACTAAAGGCATGCTGGCTGCCCGTCACGACCTCACGCCAGCGGCCATCTGGCTGCCGCAACCAGGTGGCGATATGGTGGGTGAAGTTGGGCTGGTACAGCAGCACCCAATCCGGGTCGGCAGAAGGTGCCAGCGTCAGACGCAACCACAGCGGTCTGGCGTCGTTGCCGTGAAAGAGCGGCCCGGAAAATGATTTGAATTCGCGCGACTGCACGGACGCGATGGTCTCGCGGCCCTGAGGATCAGCATAGTAGGCGCGCGCCACAATCAGATCGTCGTAGCGCAGATTCATCGGCAGACTGAACAGCCCGCCAATGGCCAGTATCAGCAGGCCGCTGACCAACAGCAGCCGCGCCATGGGAATATTGCGCCACGCGTCCATATGCAGAAGCGCCCAGAAAAATTATTGCTATGGTAACGGGGTGTTCAACGCCAATCTTGCATAACTTTACAGCGGTTCAGCGCCATTTCAGACGCAGCGTGCTGCCAATGATACGCGGCTCACCGGCATAGGCGCCGTAATCACCCACACCGTAAAGTGCCGTGACCGCACTGGTATATTCACGATCCGTCAGATTGCGCCCCCAGACCGACACATCCCAGGCATCACGATGCTGGCGCAACCCCAGACGAGCGCCGGCCACGCCATAACCGTCAATTTCGGCCGTGCGTCCGCGTTCGATGGTGGCGTTATAGCCGCTGCGGAACCAGTAATCAGCCGCGGCATAGGCAGCCACACTCCCCCAGAGCGCCCAGTCCTTGCGCAAGCCGATATTGCCTTGCCAGAGCGGCGCATTGGCCAGCGGCTGGCCGCTGAGGTCACGCGTATTCTGGCGCGAGTCTTCATCCGGGGCATTGGTGAACTCGTCCGTGATGGCCTGGTTATAGGCGATGCCGCCACGCAGACTGAACTGCCAGGGCAGTGCCGCCTGAAAGTCGAGGTCCACGCCACGTAAACTCACCTGGCCGACATTGAGCAGATTGTTCAGCCGTGGATTGGGAATAATGGTCGGACTTTCGTCAAAAGTTAGCGCCTGATAATCGCTGATTTGCGTGTAATAGACCGCGAGATTGAACAGCAGACGCTCATCGAACAGGAGTGACTTGAAGCCCAGTTCCACACTGTCCGCGACTTCCGGCCGGAACACCGGATCCGTGCTGTTGCCCGTAACCCCCAGATTGATGCCGCCACTCTTCACACCCCGACTCGCGACAACATAGGTCATCAGTTCGGGAGCCCAGCGGAAGCTCGCGCCGAGCTGCCCGGACAGAGAGTCTTCACGCAGGCTCAGGTCGCGATGGAACGGCCCGCCGACCGAGTCATCCAGCAACTGCTCAAATGTCACCCCGGCCAGATTGATACCCAGCAAGTTGCCCAGCGACGCCAGGTTGTTGGTCAGCGTCAGCGGACTGGCTGACGGGTCGCCACCGCTGCGGTATCGATTCACCTCGGTCGCCTTCCACTCCGTGGTATGGCGCAAGCCGGCGGTGAGGTCGAGGCGGTCCGTCGCATGCCAGTTCAGCGAGCCGAACCCGCCCAGACTGGTCGTATGCTGACGGAATGGCGTGGTGACATGCATGCCATCCAGGGTCCTTTGCGGCAACAGAAGATGCAGCAGGAGGCCGGTATTGTTACGGTTGGCGCCAGGCACCCGCTGACGGATGAGTCCGCCGAAAAGCCAGTCCGAAAGCTCACTGCCGAGCGTGGCATCTTCCTGTCCGCGCGTGGTCTGATCGAGCAGAAAAAGACCGGCCGTGGTGTCCGCATGGCGCCAGCGGGAATCCAGTCGCAGCTCCTGGCTGAACTGGGTGTGACCCGCTGTCGTCCCCCCCATGACCAGCTTCAGCGAGGTATTGTCATCCGCTATCGGCACGAAGTCGTAATTCCGGTAGGCGGTAATGCCGACCAGACGATGCCTGGCCGAGAGGTCCCAGGTTGTTTCGGCCGATACGGCCTGCTGCGTCACCCGGCTATGCGGCGAAATATCGCTGTCCGCCACGCGATCGGCTGGGTTGCCGGAAACACGGACATACCCCATGTATTCATCGCTGGCACGCACCGATGCGCGCGGAGTCCCCAGCAGCGGAAAGGCACAGCAGTCCTCATCCACCTCGCCGAGCTCGGTGATGATGCGCATCGACAGCGTGTCGGAGGGCGTCCACAGCAACTGGCCGCGCACGCCCTGGCGGAAGGTATCGTTGAACAACGCTCCATCCGGCCGGTTGCGTATCAGCCCGTCGCGTGATGTCTGGTAAGCCGTCAGGCGGCCGGCCAGGGTTGCGCTCAGCGGGCCGGTGACCGTGCCACGGTACTGCCGGCTGCCATAATCCCCCACACTGGTCTCCAGCAGGGCCTCGGGCCGGAACAGCGGCTTGCGTGTCATCACGCTGATGGTGCCGGCCGTGGCGTTCTTGCCGAACAGCGTGCCCTGCGGCCCGCGCGCGACTTCGATACGCTCAATGTCGATCAAGTCCCCGATCGACATGCCCGGCCGCCCCAGATAAACGCCGTCCATGAACAGCGCCACCGAGCTTTCGAGCCCTTCATTGAAGGGGCTGGAGCCGAGACCACGCAACGAGAACGCCGAGAGACGGGCATTGGGAACCGTCACGAACAGGCCCGGCACAGCCTCCTGAAGGCCTTGTGCGCTGGTCACGCCGCGATCCTGAAGCGCCTTTTCCGGCACGCTGACGACAGAGATCGGGACAGATTGCTGACTTTCCTCGATGCGACGCGCAGTCACGACGATCGTCAGACCGCCCTCCTGCGCCGAAGGCTGGAGCGTGTCATCTGCCATGGCGGCAGGGCTGATCGCCAGCAACGGCAAGAGGAGCCCGGCCGCTTTGATTTCATCCCGCAAGCGCCCCTGCGCCATGATTGATCCTTATGCACTGGAGAGCCAGCGAAAGCATCTTAGAAGGGCGAAGTCGCCGAATGCAACCCTGGGCTGCGCACCCGATCAGCCGACGCCGGCCAAGCTACCGCAAGGCCGCCTGAACCGCGTTGAGTGTATCCCGTATTTCTGGCCGGTCCTCTGCTGTCAGCGCACGCTGCACCAGCGGCAGCGCCTCACCGGCGCGTCCGGCGCGACGCAGCAGGTCTGCCAGATTATTCAGCAGCCAGGGCTGGTCCGGCAGCACCCGCAGACCCTGCCGCAGCACGTCCTCGCCCGCCGGAAGACCATGCAGTCGCTCACTGACATCCGCCAGCGCCAGCCACAGCGGCAAACCCTGCGGCCAGCGCTGCACCGCCTGTCGCAGGCCAGTCCGCGCTGACGCCGGTGCCGGCCTGGTCATGGCCAGCAGCTGACGCGTGACCTCGTTTTCTGATGCCGATGCCGGCCAGGGCCCCGCCACCGGCAGCAGACGGATCGCCCAGTAATCTCCGCGCGCCCAGGTACGATCTAGCACCGACCAGGACATCACCAGGCGCTTCTGATCCCCTGAACGCAGCACCACCTCGCCGCGCGCGGCATCGGCACCAATCAGCACGGCATAGTGCCAGACCGGATACCAGGACAAGCCGTTGTTCTGCAGCACAATGACCGGTGCTCCTTCGGCCAGGGAGTCCGCCAGCGCCCGCAGTGTCTTGGGCAGTCTTTCGGGGATGAAGCCGCGCAGCCGCGCCTGCGCCACCAGCTCATCGGTCAGCGTGCCCTGGCGGCCGGGCAGATACAGTTCGGGAGCCAGGGCATCCGGGGTAACCGGCTGGCCGAGATAGGTCATGACCATGGCCAGCGTGGCCGGGCCGCACTGAAAGTCACGCTGGATATAGAAGGGCACATCGCTGAGCTCAACCGAGACCGGCGGTTGCGCACGCAGCGTAAGCGCCTGCGGGGTCATGCAGGCGCTCAGCATCAGGGAGAGCATGGCCGCCAGGAGGGCTCCCGGACGGCGCATGATCATGGCGCTCAACGCGAGCGGGTAAACGGGAACACCTTGGTGAGGCCGAGCAGGTCGGTGACCAGCAGCAGCACGAAAATGAACACCAGGGCACCGACCAGGCCGCTCCCTGCCGCCTGGGCCTGATCAATCCGGCCATGCAGGCGCAGCACTTCCTCATCGGACAGCGCGGCGACACGCTCAACCGCCTGATCACTGCTGACACCCAGACGGGTCATCTGCTGACGCACATCGTCACGCTGCAGCCACGTCACCACATCAGCACGCTGCTGGCTGGTTGCGGCGGTGACACTCATTTGCATGGCCTGATCAGCGGATATCGGGGCAGCAGCCGCCACGACACTCCAGAAGCTGGTCGACAGCATCAGTACACCGGCAGTCGATGCACGCAGATACTTGTTCATGGGAAATCTCCTGTTATTGCCCGTTCAACATACACGAGTCACGCGGCGGCCAGTGATCAACCGCGACGGTCGGCTACGAAAGGATTGTGACGCCGCTCGTGACCTATGGTTGACATCGGGCCATGACCAGGCACAAAGCGCATCTCATCAGGCAGCGACCAGAGCTCGCGCCGGATCGCATCGATCAGGGTCTGGTGATCGCCCATCGGGAAGTCCGTGCGCCCGATGGAGCCGGCAAACAGGACGTCTCCGACAAAACTCACGCCCGCCGTTGCGGATATGAACACCACATGTCCGGGGGTGTGCCCCGGGCAATGCCGGACACTCAGCGTCTCGGCACCCAGCGCGACCTCATGGCCCTGATCGAGCCAGCGGGTCGGCTCGAATGGGCGTGAGTCAGGGAAGCGAAACATGCGCGACTGGTCCGACAGGCGGTCAATCCAGAACTGATCGCCCGGATGCGGCCCCTCGATGGGCAGATGCAGGCGCTCGGCCAGCTCGGCGACGGCGCCGGCATGGTCGATGTGGGCATGAGTGACCAGCAGCTTGGTCAGTGTCACGCCCTCGGTTTCGACCAGCGCCAGCAGCTTGTCGATATCACCGCCGGCATCGACCAGCGCGGCTTCACGGGTCTTGTCACACCAGATCAGACTGCAGTTCTGCTCGAAAGCAGTCACCGGCAGAATGCGGAAACGCAGGGCCATTCAGGTCACTCCGGTACGGACAGGTTGGCGGGGGAGCTGATCTCGACCGCCGCGGGTGGCCGCAGTGCCGGCTTGAGACGCACATAAAGCACTTTGCGGACGCGGGCGACCACCTGGCCTTCCTCGCCCAGCACCTCGACGACAAGTTCAGGGCGCACGGCCTGGCCCGCGGCGGCCTCGCGGCGGATCTGCTCGACCCGCGCGGGATCCAGGCGGAAATGCGCGCGCACGCTGCCGCGCCCCGGGCTGACAAAGTCAATCTGTGCCGCCTGGTCCCAGACGATGTAGTCCTTTCCCAGCGTCCGCATGAGCAGCAGCATGTAGAAGGGATCAACCATGCTGTAGAGGCTGCCGCCGAAGTGGGTGCCGACGGCATTGCGGTTCCAGGGCCGCAGACGCATCACCACATCAGCCTCGCTGAAGTCCGCACTGATCCGCTCCACGCTGACACCCGCACCGACATAGGGACCATACAGATTCAGCCACCACCTCATGAAGCGTGACATCAGACTCGCTCGCACGGATATCTCCTCGGTTATGATGGGCGCCTGTTTTCAGGGAGCCAATTTACCATGCCGTCTTTAGATGTCGTCTCCGAACTCGAAGCCTTCGAGGTCAATCATGCGGTCCAGAACACCACCAAGGAAATCGCCACCCGCTTCGATTTCCGTGGCTCGGATGTGAAAGTCGACTTCAACGAGAAGAACAAGGAAATCAAGATCAGCGCCGAATCCGACTTTCAGGTCGATCAGGTGCGCGCCATGCTGGAGAGCCATCTGCTCAAGCGCAAGGTCGACGCCCAGGTGCTGGACCCGCAGAAAATCGAAGCGTCGGGCAAACTCATGCATCAGGTCATCAAACTCAAGGATGGCCTGGACTCGGATACCGCCAAGAAGATCGTCAAGCTGCTGAAGGAAAACAACTTCAAGGCCCAGGCCAGCATCCAGGGTGACAAGGTCCGCATCACGGACAAGAAGCGTGATGCCCTGCAGGACGTCATGGCCTTCCTCCGCCAGCAGACCCTGGGCCTGCCCCTGCAGTTCAACAACTTCAAGGACTGAAGGCTGGTCCGCGCGCGCGGACCGGGGCCGTGCCGATGCCCTTTAGGGCTGAGGGGCTGCTGGTGGCTGTTCCGCCGCCGGACTCACGATCGAGAGTCGGTAGTCCAGCGGCGTCATTCCGGTCCAGCGCTTGAACACGCGGGAAAAATTCGAGCTTTCGCGAAAGCCCAGCCGGTACGCAATTTCCTTCACGGAAATGTCGCTGTCACGGAGCAGGCTGCGCGCTTGCGCCTGCCGCTGCTGATCGAGCAATACCTGAAAGCTGGTGTCATGCTGGCTGAGACGGTTGCGGAAGGTGCGCACTGACAGATGGAAGTCCTCGGCGACCGCGTTCATGCGCGGCAACGGCCCTTCATGCCGCTGCAGATACTGCCGCACGGCCTCGACAAACGAGCCGCGTGACAACAGCTGATCCATGCGCTCATTGATTTGCTGCAGCAGGCTGGCATGGGTCTCGGCATCGGCGGAGACATTCGGCGCATCCAGCAAATGCAGCGGGATACTGAGACCGTTGAAACTGGCGTTGAAGTTCACCGTGCCGTGACAATAGCTCTGCAGGCGTGCG
Organism: uncultured Paraperlucidibaca sp.; assembly: GCA_964511255.1. Lineage (GTDB taxonomy): Bacteria > Pseudomonadota > Gammaproteobacteria > Pseudomonadales > Moraxellaceae > Perlucidibaca. The sequence goes on along the minus strand of CAZEEQ010000013.1, from coordinate 8,925 downwards.
GCATAGGCAGGTGGCGGGCTGGCGAGATGCAGGCCGAGCTCGCGCACGCGCGCGCCGCCGAGCAGGCGCTCGGCGATATTGAACGCCGCCGTCAGCATGAGCTCCATGACAAACGCCTCGTGCGCCGGCAACGCGGTCATCATTTCAAATACCAGCCGCTGCTGACCGCTACGCTGCTCCTGATGCAGCAGCATGAAAGGTGCCACCACCGCCATGTAGTGATAGTAGATCCCGATGACATCCCGCAACGACGCGGCGGTCAGGGTAGCCATGCCGAGCAGACCGTGACTGCTGGGCGGCAGATGGCGGGCATAACGCAACGCCAGATCCGGTTCGGGACTCAGACGGACGGCATTGTTGAACACCAGAAAGACGTCGGCCAGAGAAACCAGGCGATCCGGAAGATCCAGCTGATCCAGTGTCAGCCGGCTGCCTTCCAGCAGCTTCTCCGGACCGATCTGCCACTCGGACTCGAACAGCTGTATCAGCTTGCGCGGATAGGCTGCGATGGTGACCTGTCGATTGCTGGTTTGCACATGTGGCATGACGAAAGCTTACAGCCGAAACACTCAGTGGGCGAGCATAGCAGAGGATTACATAAACTTGCCGTTGCCGGCGCGCCGGCTTAATGATGTCAATCCGGCATATTTCGCGCCGGATTGACCCGACGCGGGTGCGATCGTGTCATTTCGGCCTACATTTCAGGTCACGGCTGGGGCATGCTCCCGCCATCGGCCCGACGACTCGGCCCCCTTCAGAGGACATCCCCGTGAGCTTCAGCAACAACATCACCCGCGCCCTGCGTCCGTTCGAGAAGCTGCCCGCCGGACTGCGCAGCCGCGCCATCTCGCTGATTTTCGGCAATGTCGTGCCCTTTGTCGGCACCTCCGGACTGCTCTACGAAGAGATCACCGCCGAGCGCGTGGTCGTCAGCGTTCGCAACAAGCGCAAGGTCCAGAACCACATCAAAAGCGTGCATGCCGCCGCCATGGCGCTGCTGGCCGAAACGGCCTCGGGCTTTGTGGTCGGCGCCAACCTGCCGGATGACAAGATGCCGCTGATCAAGACGCTGCATATCGATTACAAGCGCCGCTCCAGCGGCGACCTGCGCGCGGTCGCCACCCTCAGCGCCGAGCAGATCGCCAAGATCCGCAGCGAGCCCAAAGGCGAGGTGCTGGTGCCGGTCACGCTGACCGATGCCACCGGTGAAGAGCCGGTGCAGTGTCAGATGCTCTGGGCCTGGACCAGCAAGAAGAAGTAAGTCGCCCCGGTCGCCGGCAGCACGCCAGCGCGACAGCACCAGACCACCTCAGTAATGAGGTGGCGGTGCCTCTTCAACGGGCATGGCGCTCAGCGATGGCTGCAGGGTCCTGATCTGCTCGTAGAGCATGCGCACTTCAGCCTGCAACAGGTCGATCTGGCGCTGCTGCGAGGCCACGACCTGATTGAGGGACTCCAGCAGGTCATCCTGAAAAGCGACTTTGACCTCGAGATTCGTCAGGCGAGCATCCATGATGAGTCTCCGGTTGTTTATCCGGGCACATTATCGCATGAAGATGCCCGTCCCGACGCCCAACCTGCCGGCCTCCGCACCACCGACAGCCACCTGAAGGCCCGCCCGCAATCAGCCCGGGCGCCGCGCCTGCGCATTTGCTAGACTGCGCGCCCCCGTTTCCTGCTCAGGCTGGTCTTTCATGGCGCTGCTTTCCCTGCGTGATGTCTCTGTCGCTTTCGGCGGTCCGCATCTGCTCAACAAGACTGCATTCAGTCTCGATCGCGGCGAACGCGTCTGCATCATCGGCCGCAATGGCGAGGGCAAGTCGACCCTGCTCAAGGTCATTGCCGGCGAGATCATGCCCGACAGCGGCGAGATCGTGCGTCAGCAGGGTCTGCGCATCGCCACCATGATGCAGGAAGTGCCGCGCGACTGGAGTGGCACGGTGGAAGACATCGTCGCCGCCGGCCTGCAGGAACATCCGGACATGGTCGGCCATCTGGAGGACTGGGAAATCCAGACTAAGGTCGCCAAGATCACCACCCGTCTGGAGCTCGACCCGTACGACGAATTCGCCAGCCTGTCCGGCGGTCGCAAGCGTCGTGTGCTGCTGGCGCGCGCGCTGATCACCGAGCCGGACATCCTGCTGCTCGACGAGCCGACCAACCACCTCGACATCCGATCCATCACCTGGATCGAACAATTCCTGCTGGGCTGGAACGGCACGCTGCTGTTCATTACCCATGACCGCAGCTTCCTGGGTACCGTGGCGACCCGCATCGTCGAGCTAGATCGCGGCACGCTGCGCAGCTTCCCCGGCAACTACGCGGCCTACCTCGATCACAAGGCCGCCCAGCTGATCGCGGAGGAACATCAGAGCGCGGTCTTCGACAAGAAGCTGGCGCAGGAAGAAGTCTGGATCCGTCAGGGCATCAAGGCCCGCCGCACCCGCAACGAAGGCCGCGTGCGCGCCCTTGAGCAGCTGCGTCGTGACCGTGCCGCGCGCCGTGAGCGCACCGGCAATGCCAAGCTCGTGATCAGCGATGCCGAGCGCTCGGGCAAGCTTGTGCTGGAGGCCACCGGCCTCGCCAAGACGCTGGGAGGACTCAACCTGGTGCAGGACTTCAGCGCCGTGGTCATGCGCGGTGACAAGATCGGTCTGATCGGTGACAACGGCGTCGGCAAGACCACCCTGATCAACCTGCTGCTGCAGAAGATCGAGCCCGATGCCGGCAGCGTGCGCCATGGCACCATGCTGCAGGTCGCCTATTTCGATCAGCTGCGCGCCCAGCTCGACCCTGAGGCCAGCGTTATCGATAACGTCGTCGAAGGCTCGGACTTCATCGAGGTCAACGGCCAGCGCAAACACGCCCTCTCCTATCTCCAGGACTTCCTGTTCTCGCCGCAGCGTGCGCGCACGCCGGTGAAAGCGTTGTCCGGCGGGGAGCGCAACCGCCTGCTGCTGGCCAAGCTGTTCACGCGGCCGACCAACCTGCTCATCCTCGACGAACCCACCAACGACCTCGATGTCGAAACGCTGGAGCTGCTCGAAGAGCTGCTGGTGAGCTATCAGGGCACGCTGCTGGTGATCAGCCATGACCGTGCCTTCCTCAACGAGGTGGTGACCAGCACCTGGGTGTTCGAGGGCAACGGCGAAATCAATGAATACGTCGGCGGCTACGATGACTGGCTGCGCCAGCGTCCGACGCAGACCGCCGTATCGCTGCCCGGCAAGCCGGCGGCGCCATTGGTCGCAGCGGCAGCCCCGGCGCCGGCCAAACGCAAGCTCAGCTACAAGGAGCAGCGCGAACTCGATGCCATCCCGGCGGAAATCGCGGCGCTCGAAGCCGAGCAGGCGATCACCCAGGGCGAGCTGGCTGATGGCTCCCTGTTCGTCAGCGATCTGTCGCGCGCAACCACACTGACTCAGCGCCTGAGCGAGATCGACGAGCGTCTGCTGCAGCTGCTGGAGCGCTGGGAAGTCCTCAGCGACTGAGCCTTGACCCATGAGTCACAAAAGGGCACGCTCCTGCGTCGTTCATTGACGTGGAGCGCCTGCCCATGACTTATGCCCCGGCCGAAACGGCCACGGAAACGTCTGTTATCGATGCACCGGCCCCCTGGACGCTGCGGGGTCGCGGCTACATCCTGGCCGTGAAGATGCCCCCCGATGTGCTCGCGGCCTGCCCGTTCACGCCCACCGCCCTGCGCGACAGCCTGCGCAGCCCGGTGTCGCTGGCCATCCTGGTCGACTATGCCGAGAGCCCGGCCGGCCCTTATCAGGAGCTGCTGTTCATTCCCGGCACCTTCGATTTCAATGGCCGGCGCCATCCCAGCATCTCGCGCATCTTCGTGTCCACCATGGACTCCGTGATCAATGGACGGCGCAACTGGGGTATTCCCAAGGACCGCTGCGATTTCCGCATCGACTGGCAGGATGACGGCATCGACCGTGCCGAGCTCACCGCCAATGACGGACGCCGCATTGCGCGCCTGACCCTGGCTGCCCGCGGCCCGCGTCTGCCCATGCCCGGCCACTGGCTGCCCGCCGGCCTGCGCACCATCTCCCAGCTTTGGGAAGGCAAGCACTTCACCCTCGCGCCCAGTGCCAAGGGCAAGCTGCGCTGGGCCCGTGTGCTCGACTGGGAGTTCGACGCCGCACAGTTCCCCGACCTCGCCCGGGGCCGCTGCATCGCCGCCATCCAGATTCCGGATTTCGAAATGATTTTCCCGGAACCGACTGTGCGCAGCTGGTCAGGCTGAGTCCAGGCCGGCTTGCCGACGATGACTGCCATGAAGAAGGCCGCTCGATGAGCGGCCTTCTTCATGGTGTCGCGCCAGCACAGCCTCTAGTCGCGATGCCCGCGCTCGGTCCACCAGAGCTGGGTCAGCATCCACAACCAATAGCCGGTGCAGCCGAGCAGGCTGATCAGTCCGAGCACATGCATGCCCAGGATGTGCGGCCCATTCTCCAGCTGCAGCATCATGCCGCTGACCAGGAACAGACCGGCCAGCAGCACGGCACGGGCCTGGCGATGGCTGGCGCGCTCAAGCCGGTTAACCAGCTTGGACAGTTCTTCGACCTGCATTGGCGGCGGCCCGGAATAGCCGCTATGACCGTTGCCATTGCTCGGCATCGTGCCCGGGTGATAGAGACGCTCGACCGCATCCAGCGCCCGTGAGCGCACCGCGCGCGCCAGCACCTTGGGGCTGTAGCGATTGGCCAGGGTCTTGCGCAGCAACGGCATGGCCTCTTCCATCAACTGGAAGTGCGGGTCGATCAGACGCCCGAAGCCCTCCAGCGTGACGCAGGCCTTGGCCAGCAGCGTCAGCTCGCTGGGCAGGCGCAGCGAGTAATTGCGCAAAATCGCGGCGATGGCATTGAGCAGGGCATTGATGTCCATCTCGGCCATGGGAATGCCGTCGAACTGCTCGATCAGGTTGGTGACTTCGGCGACCAGCCCTTCGCGATTGACATAGCGCCCCGCCGACCACTCCACCAGCACCTGCGTCACCGTCTCCGGCTCCTGCAGCGCGACCCCCCGGATCAGGCGAATCAGCTGATCACGACGCGTTGCCGTCAGGCGCCCGACCATACCGTAGTCGAGCATGGCGATACGGCCACCGGGCAGGATGAGAAAATTGCCGGGATGCGGATCGGCATGAAACAAGCCGTCCTCCAGCATCATTTTCCACACGGAGCGGGCACCGCGGCGCGCGAGCTGCCTGCGGTCGAGGCCGGCGGCATCAATGGCGTCGACATTTTTGGCCGGGATGCCACGAATGAACTCCTGGACATTGAGGTCATCACAGGTCCACTCCCAGTAGATCTTGGGAATCACCAGCCAGTCCAGTCCGCGCAGGTTCTCGCGCATGCGGTCGGCAGTGCGCGCCTCGATGCTGAAGTCGAGCTCGCGCAACAACGAGGCCTCGAACTCCTGAATGACTTCCATGGGCTGATAGCGGCGCAACTCCGGCGACTGCGCTTCGGCAATTTCGGCGAGCTTGCGCAGCAGACGGAGGTCAGCCTGGATTTTCTCTTCGACACCGGGGCGGCGTATCTTCAGCACCACTTCCTGACCGATCGGTGTCACGGCGCGGTAGACCTGTGCCATCGAAGCCGTGCCCACCGGCGTCTCATCGATTTCACGGAAGCAGGCCCCGACTTTGGCGCCCAGACTCCGCTCCAGCTGTGGCTTGAGCTGGGCGAACGGCACGGCGGCGGCCTGATCCTGCAGCCGCTCAAGCTCGGTGATCCACTCGGCGGGCAGGAGGTCGACGCGGGTGGCCAGAATTTGCCCGAGCTTGACGAAGGTCGGCCCCATTTCCTCCAGCGCCAGACGCGCTCGCGCCTCGCTCGGCAGACGGCGGATCTCGGGCGGCAGATCCTGACGGACCCAGCGCCTCAGCCAGCCAACGCTGCCTTCGAGGTGCAGCCAGCGGACAATGTCGTCGAAGCCGTACTTGAGCAGGATGCCGATGAGTTCGCGCAGACGGGTGAACTCACGGGCACTGGAAAACAGATTCATGACAGGGCATTCCGATTCTTGTCGTTATGCCCCGAGTGTAGCGGAACTCAGCGCGCCTCGTGATAGCGTGACGACAGGTCGACCACCGCCTCGATGAAGGCACCGGCATGGGCTGGATCGACATGCTGCTCAATGCCGTGTCCCAGGTTGAACACGTGGCCGCTGCCGGCGCTGATACCCAGCTCTGGCGTCCACACGCCAGCATGGCTGGCCAGAATACGATCCACCTCTGCGCGGATGCGGGCTGGCGGCGCATAGAGCATGGCCGGGTCCATATTGCCTTGCAGGGCAACACGGCTGCCGACGCGCTGGCGCGCCAGGCCCAGATCGGTGGTCCAGTCCAGGCCGAGGGCATCGGCACCGGTGTCGGCCATGGCTTCCAGCCACTGGCCTCCGCCCTTGGTGAACAGGATCACCGGCACACGGCGACCGTCGTGCTCACGGATCAACCCGTCGACAATCTGCTGCATGTAGGCCAGCGAAAACTCACGATAGGCCGCATGCGACAGCGCCCCGCCCCAGGAATCGAAGATCTGCACGGCCTGAGCGCCGGCCAGAATCTGGGCATTGAGGTAGGACGTCACCGACTGCGCGAGCTTGCCGAGCAACGCGTGCAGCACCTCGGGTTGCGTCACCATCAGCGTCTTGGCGGCGCGGAAGTCACGCGAGGAGCCGCCCTCGACCATGTAGGTTGCCAGCGTCCACGGGCTGCCGGCAAAGCCGATCAGCGGCACACGGCCATTGAGCTCGCGGCGGATGGTGCGCACCGCCTCCATGACGTAACCCAGATCCTTTTCCGGATCAGGTATCGGGAGTGCGGCGACATCAGCCATCGAAGTCACGGTCTTGCGGAAGCGCGGGCCTTCACCCGTCTCGAAATACAGGCCCAGTCCCATGGCGTCGGGAATGGTCAGGATGTCGGAAAACAGGATGGCGGCATCCAGCGGATAGCGGTCCAGCGGCTGCAGCGTGACTTCGCAGGCGAGCTGCGGATTCATCATGAGCTTCATGAAGTCACCCGCCTGGGCCCGAGTAGCGCGGTATTCCGGCAGATAGCGACCGGCCTGACGCATCATCCACACCGGGGTGCGGTCGACGGGCTGACGCAGGAGGGCACGCAGGAAACGATCGTTCTTCAGGTCGGACATGGGGCTGGGCTCGCAGAAGGCAAACGGGTCATGGTGTAGCAACATCAGGATTCGTATTGTAGCAGGCAGGCGGAGACGTATTCGCAACGGCCGTCATGAACGTTTTCAAGGCTGTCCCCTGCACATTCGATCGCCGAGGTGTCAGCCTGTGGCCTGTCATACCGAAAGAGACCCCGCCTGTGGGGTCGGGAGCCTGATATGAAGCACTCGATGCTGCGCACCGCTGCCGTGCTGGGGCTGGCACTCAGTCTGGCCGCCTGCGCCACCCGTGAGCGTTACCAGAACCATCTGCAGCAATGGGTCGGCGCCAACATCAGCGCTGTCATGGAGGCCTGGGGCTACCCCTCCGGCAGCTTCGAGGCGCCGAACGGCAATCTGGTCTATGTCTGGGACCGTCAGGCGACCTATGACGTGGATCCGGCCATCTCGACAGGCATTTACAGCGGTGGACGCTTCGGTTACGGCAGCAGCCTCGGCTTCGGTTTCGGCGGCTACACGCGTGTCCTTCGTTGTCAGACTTATTTCGAAGTCGACCGGCAGAAAACCATCCTGACCTGGCGCATCCAGGGCAATGACTGCCGGCAATAGGCCAGGCGCCGCCACCCAGATGTGAAAAGGCCGGGCATATGCCCGGCCTGTGGACTGCGCCGCAACGGCTTCAGACGTCGAGGAAGTCCAGGATGCCTTCAGCGGCCTGACGGCCTTCCCAGATGGCGGTCACCACCAGATCGGAGCCGCGCACCATGTCGCCGCCGGCAAAGACCTTGGGGTTGCTGGTCTGGAACTTGAAGCTGCCGGTTTCCGGCGCCTTGACGCGACCGGAGGCATCAGTCTCGATGCCAAAGTTCGCGAACCACGGTGCCGGGCTCGGGCGGAAGCCGAAGGCCAGCACCACGGCATCGGCCGGGAGGATCTGCTCGGAGCCCGGGATCGGCTCCGGGCTGCGACGGCCACGGGCATCAGCGGCACCAAGCTGGGTTTCGACCACCTTGACGCCGGTCACCTTGTGGCCATCACCGACGATTTCGATCGGCTGGCGGTTGAACAGGAACTCCACGCCCTCTTCGCGCGCGTTTTTCACTTCGCGCACCGAGCCCGGCATGTTGGCCTCGTCACGGCGATAGGCGCAGCTCACACTCTCGGCACCCTGACGGATGGAGGTGCGGTTGCAGTCCATGGCGGTATCACCACCACCGAGCACAACCACCTGCTTGCCGGCCATGTCGATGTAATCGGCCGGGTTCTTTTCAAAACCCAGGTTGCGATTGACGTTGGCGATCAGGAAATCGAGCGCATCGTAGACACCCGGCAGGTCTTCGCCCGGGAAGCCGCCCTTCATGTAGGTGTAGGTGCCCATGCCGAGGAACACGGCATCGAACTCGTTCTGCAGGCTCTCGAAGCTGACATCGCTGCCGACTTCGGTATTGAGCCGGAACTCGATGCCCATGTCAGTGAAAATCTGACGACGACGGCTCATCACCGTCTTTTCCATCTTGAACTCGGGGATGCCGAAGGTCAGCAGACCGCCGATTTCCGGGTTCTTGTCGAACACCACCGCCTTGACGCCGGCACGGGTGAGAATGTCGGCACAGCCCAGACCGGCCGGACCGGCACCGATGATGGCGACTTTCTTGCCCGTCGGCTTCACGTGCGACAGATCGGGACGCCAGCCCATGGCGAAGGCGGTATCGACAATGTACTTTTCGGTGTTGCCGATGGTGACCGCGCCGAAGCCGTCATTGAGCGTGCAGGC